>JAIXMX010000019.1 GCA_020328155.1 Candidatus Endomicrobiellum agilis
GTTTTAATAAATCTGTGAAATATTTTAAATGCAGTTTTTCTACATTTTTATCAGTTATGACAAAAAACATATTTGTTTTTACGGCTTTTTCTAGTGCCGTAAAAAAATCATTTTCGGATTGCGAAATAACGATATCGTATTTCTTTGTTTTTAAATTTACAGTTATTAGTTGTTTCATAATTTTGCGGACAATTAATCTTAATATAGTCGCATTGCCCTATTAAGATTTTTTAGGAGTTATTGCTTTGAATGTGGAATTATCGACAGATAGTTCTTAAAAATTTGTTTTAATTTTACACTTATTTTACATTTTTCTAAGTTTTATTACAAATATTTGTATTGATTTTTATTATGATTTCCGCTTTGTGTATTTTGGTTTTGCTTAAATCTGCCTTTTGACAAAAAAGAGAAAACTTTAAAAACAGCGGTATTTAATAAGACTTTTATACGGCTAAGTTAATTTAAGGATACTTGGTCTAGGTGCGAGTATTTTATAAGAGCATGTTCTTATTGAACTGGCGGCGGTAGGAATTGAACCTACGACCAAAGGCTTATGAGTCCTCTGCTCTACCCCTGAGCTACGCCGCCAATATCAAAATAATATGGTTATTCTATCCGTTTTTGCTGATAAAAGTCAATTCAAGTTTAAAAATAAATAGATTTCCTATTCAGTTTTCTTAACTGTTTTAATCTTTTTTTTATCGCTTTTTATACATGTTTACAAGAAAGGTATTTTCTCAAGCGATAAATAAGTATCGGTTATCGACAAAGTATTGTGCAGACAAAATTCTTAGTTCGTTGGACTTCGACGTTTTTTGTTAATCTTCTAATATAAAATTTCTAGAATTGAGCTGCAAGTCTTATTATCGCTGTTTAGGCTTTTGTGTTTTTATTTGGCATACAAGCAACTCCACTTTCCTTTTTCTCATTAAATGAGAGCGGGAAAGGCAATGTTGCCATTGCAGACTTGCGGCTTGTTCTTTCTAATCCTTGTGGGAGTGTATTGCGGAAAGTGGCAGATGTCTGACAAAATAGCCCTTCTCGCATTATTATCCTTTTAATATAAAAGCCAAAAGATTAAAATTTCTGCTGTTTACCGTTGTTAATATCCTTCTTTAAAAGAGAGATTTATTTTTAAAAACATATATGCTAAAATTGCCTAAATAAATGTAGTTTTAATTTCTAAAAGGGCAAATACAAATAGTGTTCGAACAATTATTTAAGAATATAGATGATATTTTGCGGAAAGACGCAGGTTGCAGCAGCGAACTCGACTATATTGAGCAGACTTCTTGGATTTTGTTTTTGAAATATTTAGACGATTTGGGGCGGACAAAAGCTAAATCTGGCGTACTTGCAGGCAGGAAATATACAGATATAATTTCAAAAGAATTTCAGAGGAATCTCTTAAAACAACGATAAAGGATGTCAAACAGTTTGATGTTGTAAAAAATGAAGCTTTGTCTGAGCAGTCGCAAAAAAGGAAAGTCAGAATAAAATTGGCAGACGGTAAAGAAAGGGAAATTCAGTTTATGACGCAAACGTCGTTTTGGGATAAAGATACTCTTATATCTGCCGAACAATTTTTGCATAAATTATATGGTGAGTTGCCTGCGTTTTTCACAAATGAGCAAGAGCTGAGGGATATTTGGTCTGACCCTGATACGCGGAAGAAATTTTTAGAAAAACTTGAACAGGCAGGATATGGATATGAAAAACTAAAAGATTTACAGCAGCTTACAAATACGCAAAACAGCGATTTATTTGATGCTTTAGAGTATCTTGCTTACAATGTTGAACCTCTGACAAGAGTGGTTCGCGCGCAAAGAGCAAAAGAGAAAATATCCGAAATCAAACGCTTTGAAGATAAACAAGAAGCTTTCTTAAACTTTGTTTTGGATAAGTATGTAGAGACCGGTGTTGAAGAATTGAAACAGGATAATCTGCCCGAACTTATAAAATTGAAGTATAAAACTATTGATGATGGCGGAAAAGAATTGGGACGTGTCGAACAGATTAAAAATATTTTTATATCTTTTCAAAAATACTTGTACTGATATATATCAATTAAAATGAAAGAAACAGTTTATTTGAGTTTAGGGTCAAATATTGGAAACAGAGCGGAAAATATTATTTCCGCTTTTTCTTTTTTGCAAAGCAGTCTGTTTTTGAATATTAAGAAAATATCTTCTTTCTATGAGACGTCCCCGGTGGGACCCAGTCAAAAAAGTTTTTATAATATTGTAACTGAAGCGCAGACGGACTTGAAACCGGATGATTTGCTTTTGCTTATAAAGCAAGCGGAGTATATTTTAGGACGTAGAAAGACAATAAGATGGGGACCGCGAGTTGTTGATATTGATATTTTGTTTTTTGGAAAGAAAATTATTGACAAGGTTAATTTAACTATTCCACATAAAGAGGTACAGAACAGACTTTTTGTTTTAGTTCCATTGGACGAGATAGCTGGTAGTTTTGTGCATCCGGTTTTAAGACGGAAAATCAGAACTATTTTATATGATAAGTTATTGACACTTAAATGCCAAAAGGTTAAAATCATACGAATAAATATTGCCAAGCGGTGTTTGAAAAATTGGAATAAGCGGTAGCGACAAAAGAAGCAGAATGGAGTTTGATATGAGTAAAAAAACGGTTTTAACAATTTTGGAGAAGAAACATATCGGCGAAAAAATAACGATGTTAACCTGTTATGACTATGTTACTGCAAAACTTATTTCTTCACAGGATATTGATGCGTTGCTTGTAGGAGATACTCTCGGCAATGTCAAGCTCGGCTATGAAAATACTCTCTCCGTTACCGTTGACAATATGATATACCATACAAAATCAGTAAAAAGAGGCAACGCAGGAGCTTTGCTTATTACCGATATGCCATTTATGTCTTATGAGATAACTGTTGAAGATGCCGTTAGAAATGCGGCGAGAATTGTTAAGGAAGGCGGTGCGGAAGCAGTAAAAGTTGAAGGCGGGATTGAGATTTTAGATAAAGTTAAGGCGATTTCAGATGCAAAAGTTCCTGTCGTCGGACATTTAGGTCTTACTCCGCAGGCAATAAATAAGTTTGGCGGATTTAAAGTTCAAGGGAGAACGGAAGAAGCGGGCGAGAAGCTAATTGCCGATGCGGAAGCATTGGAAAAAGCTGGCATATTTGCAGTGGTTTTGGAAGCTATTCCCGGTCAGCTTGCAAAAGAAGTTACAGAGCGCTTGAAGATACCTACAATAGGCATAGGTTCGGGGCGCTATTGTGACGGACAAGTTTTAGTTATTGACGATATGCTTGGAATGTTTACTGATTTTACGCCTAAATTTGTAAAAAAATATGCCGATGTCGGTAATACAATAAAAACTGCTGTGAAAAATTATATAGATGAAGTGAAAGAAGGACAATTTCCACGAGAAGAGAATACATATAAATGAAAGTTATAAAAAACACTTTGCAGATGCAAAAAATTGCTTTAAAACATCTTAAAGATGGCGATGAAATAGGACTTGTCCCTACAATGGGGGCTTTGCATGAGGGACATATTTCTTTGATTGCAAAATCTGTGAAAAACGATGATATCACTATAGTGTCAATTTTTGTAAATCCGACACAATTTGGACCCAATGAAGATTACTTAAAGTACCCGAGACCTTCTGAAAAGGATAAGGAAATCTGTAAAAAAAATCATGTGGATTATGTTTTTATGCCGTTGGTAAACGATGTATTTCCATCAGACTATAAAACTTTTGTAGAAGTAAAAACTTTGCAAGATATTTTGTGCGGGGCATTTAGGCCGAATCATTTCAGAGGTGTTGCCACAGTGGTTGCGAAGCTTTTTAACATATCGTGCGCCGATAGAGCCTATTTTGGAATGAAAGATTTTCAACAGCTTAAAATTGTAGAAAAAATGGCTAAGGATTTAAATTTCAGAACTAAAATTGTTCCCTGCTCTATTGCAAGAGAGAGAAACGGCCTTGCTCTTTCAAGTAGAAATTCCTATTTGAGTGTCGATGAAAAAAAGATGAGTATGAATATTTCTAGGATTTTGAGAGAAGCGGCAAAAGATTTTAGGTGCAGAAATTTTAATTCCGTCAAAAAAGATGCCTTAGATAAACTTAAGAAAATACCGGGAAGTAAAATTGATTATGCGGAGATTGTAAATTTTGATGATTTGTCGCCGACTGATAAAAATACAAAGAAAGCAGTTTTTACGGTAGCCATATGGATAGGCAAGACGAGACTTATAGACAACGTTGTGATGATAAAAAGTAGAAGGCGGGTAAGGAAATGATAAAATCGGACTACTTAATTATAGGAAGCGGCATAGCGGGTCTTAGCTTAGCGTTGAAGGCATCAAAAAGTGGCAGCGTCTCTTTGATTACAAAGAAAAAACTGTTCGATTCGGCTACGGGCAAAGCGCAGGGCGGCATTGCTTGTGTTACAGATAAGTCCGACTCTTTTGAAGCTCATGCGCGCGATACGATGGTTTCCGGAGCAGGTCTTTGCAATGAGAAAATGGTTGAGAAAATGGTTGCCGAAGGTCCAGAAAGGATAAGAGAGCTTATATCGCTCGGCGTTGAATTCACAAAAAAAAATAATTCTGACTCAGAATTTGAACTGGCTCTTGAAGGCGGACACGGTAAAAGAAGAATTCTTCATGCCGGAGACATAACTGGAAATGAGATAGAAAGGGTTTTAATAAAAAATGTAAAGAAAAATAGAAATATAGACGTCTATGAAGACCATACGGCGATAGATTTGATATTAGATGAGGATATAGTTTGCAGGGGCGTATATATTCTTAGTAATAAAAATAATAATACGGAAATTTTTGAAGCGAAAGTAACAGTTTTAGCTTGCGGCGGAGCTGGAAGAACATATTTATATACTTCAAATCCTGACGTTGCCACAGGCGATGGGATAGCGATGGCTTACAGAGCTGGAGCGAATATTGCAAACATGGAATTCGTACAATTTCACCCGACATGTTTATGCAGCAGCAATGCCAACTCTTTTTTAATATCGGAAGCCGTGCGCGGCGAAGGTGCTGTTTTAAAGCTTAAAAACGGAGAATCGTTTGTTGAAAAGTACAGTCCTCAAAAAGAGCTTGCTCCACGTGATATCGTGGCGAGGGCGATAGACAGTGAATTAAAATCCAGCGGCGAAAATTTTGTTTATTTGGATATCACCGCAAAAAGTAAGGATTTTCTTATAAAAAGATTTCCGAATATCTATGCGAAATGTTTTGAATACGGCATAGATATTTCAAAAGATATGATCCCTGTGGTTCCTGCAGCGCATTTTTTCTGCGGAGGCGTTGCGATAGATGAAAATGGCAGGACTACTATTAAGAATCTTTATGCAGCAGGAGAAACGGCGTGTTCCGGAGTACACGGAGCAAATAGACTTGCTTCAAACTCTCTGCTCGAAGGTATTGTATATGCGGAGAGAATATATGAAGACTCTCTGCAGTTTTTAAGAAAAGAGTATTCGGAAATTGACGTCGAACCTGTCAACAATGCACAGTCTTTAGCAAATGAACCTGCTGTTTTTGCGCGTAAGAGAGAAGAAGTAAGGCAGTTGGCTTGGGATTATCTCGGTATTTCTCGTTCCGACGAAAGACTTTTAAAAGCGCAGGGAAGAATAGGTATTTTAAAGACGGAAATAGAACAATATTTCAAAAACGCGTCTTTTTCAATGGACGGAATTGAGCTGAGAAACATAGCGTTTGTAGCAGAAATGATTGTGCGCTCCGCAATACAAAGAAAAGAAAGCAGAGGACTGCATTTTAATACGGATTATCCGTTTATGCTGCCTGATGCGAAAAACACGATAATAAACATAAAGTGAAGTGAAGAAGTAGAAAAAAAACATTATGGACATAATCAAAATTCGCGGTGCGCGACAACATAATTTAAAAAATATAGATATTGACATACCGAGAAATAAACTTATCGTAATTACAGGGCTATCCGGTTCTGGCAAGTCCTCTCTTGCCTTTGACACAATTTATGCCGAAGGTCAGAGAAGATATGTCGAGTCTCTGTCTGCTTATGCAAGGCAATTTTTGGAGCTTATGGAAAAACCCGACATAGATATTATCGAGGGTTTGTCTCCTGCGATTTCAATAGAACAGAGAAATCCGTCGCATAATCCGCGTTCCACAGTGGGAACGGTAACTGAAATTTACGATTATTTGAGACTTTTATTTGCCAGAGTAGGTGTTCCTCATTGTCCTAAATGTGGCAAGATAGTCCAACCTCAATCCGCGCAACAAATAATTGATGAAATTATGGATATGCCTGACGCTACTATGATTCATATTTTGTCGCCGCTTGTAAGAGGAAGAATCGGAACTTATGTGGAACTTTTTTCACGTCTTGCAAAGAGCGGATATTCAAGAGTAAGAGTTGATAACGAGATATTTACGCTTGATGAAAAAATAAAATTAAAAAGGTATAAAAAACATACTATAGATGTAGTAATAGATAGGATAACGCTTGATAAAAATTTACGTTCAAGAGTTGCGAATTCGATTGAAACAGCTTTAAAAGAGTCGAAAGGCGTAGTATCTGTTGCCGTAATAAAAGATGGAAAACCTGTTACTGAAACAGTTTACAGCGAACAGTATGCCTGCGCGGACTGCAGGATAAATCTTTCTGAAATTGAACCGCGACTGTTTTCTTTTAACTCGCCGTTTGGAGCATGCCCTGAATGCGGGGGGCTTGGGAATAAAGTAGAAATTGATGAAAATTTGGTAGTGCCTGATAAGAACCGTTCTATAAAACATGGCGCGATTATTGCGTGGTCGGAACCGATAACAACGAGAACAAATAGATGGAAAAACAGTTGGGGCGGGTATTATTGGGAGCTTTTAACTGAAGTCGCAAGAAAGAATAAGATATCTTTAAATGTGACTTGGAAAGAACTTGCAAGAGAACAACAGGAAATTTTGCTTTACGGGCAGGGCGATTTTGAGGGTGTTATAAAAAACATGCAGCGTAGATATAATGAAACAGAATCCGCTTTTGTACGAGAAGAAATTTATAATAAGTATATGAGCAGAAAAATCTGTCCCCTATGCGGTGGAAAAAGACTTAAAAGAGAAGCTCTTTCAGTTTTAGTTGACGGAAAGTCAATTTCAGATATTACAAAGATGTCCATCGAAAAGTCATTTGATTTTTTCAGTAAAATCGAATTCAGCGGTAAAGATAAGGTTATAAGCAAGGTTATTTTGAAAGAAATACGCGAAAGACTGCAGTTTTTAAATAATGTCGGTTTGGGATATTTAAGTTTAGAGAGGGAAAGCGGTACGCTTTCGGGCGGCGAAGCGCAGAGAATACATTTGGCGACGCAAATAGGTTCAGGACTTACGGGAGTTTTATATGTGCTTGATGAGCCGTCTATAGGACTCCATCAAAAGGATAACGATAAACTTCTGGAGACTCTTGTAAAACTTAGGGATTTGGGTAATACTTTAATCGTTGTTGAACACGATGAAGATACAATGAGAATGGCAGACCATATAATAGATTTGGGTCCCGGAGCCGGAGTTCACGGCGGATATATAGTGGCGGAAGGAAACGCAGAAGAAATAGTAAAGTTTAAAAACTCTCTGACGGGACAGTATTTAAAAGGCACTTTACAGATACCAGTTCCCAAAAAGAGAAAACAGCTTTCGGATAGATATCTTACGATTGAAGGTGCGCGTCAGTTTAATTTAAAAAATGTGAATGTGCATATTCCTCTCGGACTTTTTGTTTGCGTTACGGGGGTGTCGGGCAGCGGTAAATCTACTTTAGTCCATGAAATAATATATAAAAATCTTGCACATAAACTCTACGGATCAAAAGAAATTCCCGGAAAATTTAAAAATATGGACGGACTTGAAAATATAGATAAAGTTGTAATTGTCGATCAATCGCCCATAGGAAGGACGCCTCGGTCAAATCCGGTAACTTATACGGGCGCTTTTTCAATAATAAGAGATTTGTTTGCGCAGGTTCCTGAATCAAAAGCGAGAGGATACCTGCCCGGAAGGTTTTCTTTTAACGTAAAAGGCGGGAGATGCGAAAACTGTCAGGGCGACGGCACTTTAAAAATTGAAATGCAGTTTTTACCAGACATTTATGTCAAATGCGATATTTGCGGCGGAAAGAGATTTAATGAGGAAACTCTGCAGATAAGGTATAAAGGCAAGAATATTGACGAAGTCTTAAATATGACTGTTGAAGAAAGCGTAAAATTTTTTGAAAATATTCCGGCAATTAAGAGAATTTTGTCGACGCTTGACGATGTCGGTCTTGGATATATAAAAACAGGACAGCAGGCTACTACTCTTTCTGGTGGCGAAGCGCAGAGAGTAAAACTTGCGACTGAACTGTCAAAAAGGGCTACAGGAAGAACGATATACATTCTTGACGAACCTACTACCGGACTGCATTTTGCCGATGTGGGGAAACTTCTCGATGTTTTGCAGAGGTTTTCTTATACCGGAAATACCGTTCTTGTTATAGAACATAATCTCGACGTTATCAAAACCGCCGACTGGCTTATCGATTTAGGTCCTGAAGGCGGTGAAAAAGGCGGCAGGATTGTGGCTGAAGGTACTCCTGAAGATGTGATGGAAAATCCGAAATCATTTACGGGATATTACTTGAAAGATCACATTAATCGTCATGTATAACATGAAAGTATATGAAAAAGTTGATTGTGTAAAGCTTTTGTTGTCATATTGAAAATATAAAATCCTCTTCTTGAAATACGCCCTCTCTTATTTTTTTTCTGGATTCTCAGTGGATAGATATAGTGCTTAAGTGACGCCGGATTGTTTGAAATGACGTTAGAACGAATTTTTTCAATGCGAAAAAGGCGTGTCATTGCGGCTTTTGAGGAAGTTTATAAACTAGACCGTAATGTACCCTCAAAGTTGAGTTTTGGTGATTTGAGGACGCCGAAAGGCAAGATATTTATCGAACGACGCGATTGGATAGAGAAAAACCCGTATTTGGGCTATCGGGATAGCGTGCGGGATTATTCTTATCTTTGGACTTTGGCGTTAGGAAGCATTATAGCCAAACCGCTTTGCGTATGTAAATTACGCGAATCAGCTACAAGAAGTTGCAGCTATAGTTAAGCAAACCTTTTGGATATCCGAAGAGGTTAATAAAGCGCAGCAGAATTCTCTCAATGCTTAAGCGGGAGATGCATATTAAAAGCGCTGCTACAATTTTTGCTATGTTTCATGTTGATAATTTCAGCGCCTATTTAGCAAGGTTTGTAGATACTGTTCTTAAATTTGCCCAATAGAGAAAACGCGGAAAATGAGCGGATTCTTATTTCTTAAATGTATTTTCGGACGCTGAACTCTCATCGGAAAGAAATTATAAAAAAATTTAAATACAATGAAAGAATTCAACAGTCATGAAAAAGATAATAGCACTTCTTTTAATAGTGACACTGATGTCGGGTGTGATGAACTACAATACCCAAACTCAAAATGTGAGATTGACTACAAGAACAGAGATGAAAAAGATTATATAGTCTATATCTGATCATAATGGCCGGACAGAATCTGAAAAACTCTTTCATGCATGATAAAAAGAGAGAACAAAATGCTTTTAAATCTTATAGTATGTGCGATTATTTTCGGTATTTTTTATGCGTTGGCATTTTTATTAGTTTACAAAACTAAAATTTTTAAATTTAGAATTGCTTTTGCATCTTTATTCTTTTTTACTTCGATTATGTATCTTGTTTTCACCTTTCTCTTAAATAAATATATCAATTTATCAAAATGAAAATGAATTTCAAAGAAGATTTGTTAAAGGATTTAAAAAAGTGCAAAAACGAAGCTTTTGCAAAACATCATGCAAAATATTTTCAAACACATAAAGGCGGATACGGGGAAGGCGATTTTTTTTGGGGTCTTCGAGTTCAGCAGCAGCGGGTTATATCTCGTAGATACTGGAAAGATATGAATTTGAAAGACATCGAAGAGTTATTGCGGCATAAAGTTCATGAAGTAAGACTTACCGCATTGATGATTTTAATTGAAAAATATAAAGAAGCGGATGGTAATATTAAGTTTGATATAACGAGAATATATTTGAGAAATTCTGAGTACATTAATAACTGGGATTTGGTTGACCTATCTGCGCCGGGCATCATGGGACACTACTGGCATAATAATTCTTTAAAGGATTTTTGGAAATATGCAAAGTCGGGTAGCCTTTGGAAGGAAAGAATTGCGATGGTTTCAACATTATATTTTATAAAGCAAGGAAGATTTACGGAAACTTTGGAATTATCAAAATTGTTTTTAACGCACAGGCACGATTTGATGCATAAGGCGTCTGGCTGGATGCTTAGAGAGATTGGAAAAAGAGATATAAAACCGCTTGTTTCATTTTTAGATAAGTATTCTAAAATGATGCCGAGAATGATGTTAAGGTATTCAATTGAAAAATTCTCCCCGAAAAAAAGAAAGTATTATATGGAAAGAGATAGAGCATAAAGTGAGAAATAATATCCTTTTCTCTTCCGAGGCTATTGTTCTATGTTCGGCGAGAGAATGACAATTACTTCTTTTTTGCTTGGGAGTGAAAGAGAAAAAAGAGATATAACTTAGCTTGGAGTCTGACGTTGCCATTTGTTTTTTCGGCGGGTGCCAGTTAAACTGATAACTTGCTTTTTCTAAATCGCATAATTATGACACGGCTGAGATTTGTATTTGAGAGGTATAGGTGATAACAAAAGATTTGATTTTAAAAATTTTTTCTGCTGCAAAGATTTTAAGATGGAACGATCACATACGCCCTCTTGATTTTTGTGAACTTGATAAACAAGCTCACAAAATGATAATTGCTTATATAGTTGCAAAATTTGAAGAAGAAGATAGTGAGGCGGTTGACTGGATAAAACTTATTGAAGGCGGAATTTTTGAATTTTTTCAAAGAATAATGCTTACGGATTTAAAGCCGGAAGTCTTTCGCGAAATAATGTCAAAAAAGGAAAAAGAATTAAACAAGTGGGTAATAGAAAAGTTAAATAATGATTTATCAGTCTTAAAAGGGGATTTTGGCAGAAGATGTTCGAAATATCTTTTAGAAATGGATTATGCCACGCGCGAAAAGAGGATTTTAAGAGCAGCACATTGCCTGTCAACAAAGTGGGAGTTTGGCATAGTTTATCCGTGGAATTCTATGATTTACGGCATAGAAAACACAAAGAATGAAATAGAGGAAAGTATTGCCGCTTTTGACGATCTTGAGGGCATAAAAAAATTAGTGATAAATAAAAAGTATTATGGTTTTTTAGATTTGTGCGGGCAGCTGCGATTTCAACAGAGATGGGCGCAAGCTTTCAGAATACCAAAGACAACCGTGCTGGGACATATGCTTACGGTCGCAATTTTTGCGTATATATTGTCAATAGAAATGAACGCTTCGGAGCAAAGAAAATATAATAATTTTTATTCTTCGTTATTTCACGATCTCCCTGAGATTTTAACGAAAGATATCATTAAACCTGTGAAATCTTCAATAGCGGGTTTTGAAGATATAATAAAGGATTATGAAAAAAAACAGATTAATGAGCGAATACTTCCTTTAATTCCAAAGGGCTGGCATAAAGAGATGCAGTATTTTATAGAGGACGAATTTTCAGATAAAATTATTGAAAACGGCAATGTAGAAAGAGTTGATAATGCGGCGGATTATGACGATAATAAATATAATGCTGTTGACGGGAGTTTAACTGAAATGTGCGATAAACTGTGTGCTTATATTGAAGCTTCAATAGCATTGGAATACGGCATAAAGTCTTCCATTTTAATAGACGCCAAGCAAGCTCTTTATGATAAATATGCAAACATTAAAAAGAACAATTTGGATTTTAAACGATTGTTTGACTATTTTTAGGGAGAAGGGAGTAAAGATGGGCTTTTAAGGAAGATTGCAAAGCATGTTTGTTGCAATTTAATAGAGCGGGTATTGCTTACAGTTGAAAACAAAAGCGATTAGAGAAAAGGTGTTCTTGTAATTTAGAGGAGAAAGTTGTTTAATGACAGTATAATTGTGAGTAATAAAGACGATGTAAACAATTTGGTAGATGCTGAGTTATCAGAAAATGAAGTTAAAGTTCTAAAATTTAAAATAGAGGGAAAAAGAATGAAAAAAACTTTAGCAGTTATTCTATCATCGATGTTTCTTTTAACGGTTGTCGCAGGGGATAGTTTTGCCGCAAGAAGTTCTAAAAGCTACAAACCAAAAACCGTAAAAGTAAAGAGCTATAACTACAAAAATGGATCTCATGTAAGATCTCATTATCGTTCGAAGTAAGCAAAGAAGGACAAGAAATAAAAAGAAGACCTAAGGTGTAAGTAATAAAAACGATGTGAGCAATTCGGTAGATGTTGAGTCATTAAAAAAAATGAAGTTAAAGTTCTAAAATTTAAAATAGAGGGGAGAAGAATGAAAAAAACTTTAGCAGTTATTCTATCGTCGATGTTTCTTTTAGCGGTTATCGCAGGGGATAGTTTTGCCGTAAGAAGTTCTAGAGGTAACAAACCAAGAACCGTAAAAGTAAAGAGCCGTAACCACAAAACCGTAACTAAAGACGAGATTAAAGACGAGGTTAAAGACGAGATTGTAGAAGCTAAAGACGAAACTAAAGATGAAGTTAAAGATGAAATCAAGGACGAGGTTAAAGATGAAATCAAAGACTAATCAAAGACTAACCAAAGACGAAGCTAATGATAAGGTTTCACAAACAAGAAGAATAAGAAGTAAAAAGAATATCTATTAAATTAATGAGAAAATTAGAAGAGTAAAAATAAAAAATTGTCCTATTAAAAGGACTAATATATGTTATTTCTGGATTGCTTTTGTTTGTGCAAAAATTTTATCATATTCGCTGCAAACTCGTCTTGTTTAATTATTTCTTCATCGCCAAGTGAACAATAAAGTCAACTTAGTATTTGCGTATATGGGAATAACTTTGCCTTGAAGATTGGAGTAGAATTTGTTTAGAAAATCTACTTCCTGTTTGTATGTAGTTTTTTCATATTTGAGTTGTAAAATTCTTTGTTAATTTTTTATCTTTTAAATCTTTTAAGGTATCATTTTGTGTGCATTGAAATACCGCTAAAATAGACTACATAAACGCCTTCATCAAATCTATTATGAAATTAAACTTTTCCGCTTCTTTCATATTTATTCAATAATTTTTATTCAGGTTGCCATGAGTTTTTACATTAAAAAAAAGATTTGTTGGAAATAACCACAACATTAAAACGGCTAAGACAATTTTTCCATAATTTCCTATGTTTTATTAATGTCTGTAAAAGCAATTGCTCTGCAATACTAATACAATATTGATTGACAACAAAAAGCAGTGATTTATCTCTTGATTTGATAAAAAAAAGTGTGGCTAATTGTGATAATAGATTGCTTGCTTGTGTTTATTTTAATAATCACAAGAATTATATGTTAAATCTCATATACTGTTTATGCAACAATACTTATATGTGAAGCTGAGTCGGTGGTAAATATAAAAAATGGATTTCACTCAATAGACGGAAAATAAAGTTAAAAAGGAAAAATTAAACTTTGAAGTGACAATGTCTAATAACTTAAGAATAATGAAGACAGATTGGCAAAGTTAGCATTTAAAAGAGAAACCTTATATGAAAAAATGAAATTATGTGCAATAATACAGATTATTTACAAAGAATGCGCAAGCGATAAAAACGATAGTGCTATCCTAAAATAAAACGTAGATAGTTGCTTATGGGGCAGAGAAGTATTAATAAATATAAAAGACTTTACTCAAAACTTGTAACTGTAAATAAGCGAGTTTGGATGACTAAAAGCTAACGTATGAACAAAATTAGAAAATTAGTGCTAGGAGCGTTTAGAGATTTGAGGAAAGCTTTGTTTGAGTTTGTTTTTTTAGGTTTTATTGTTTGTGATAGATTATAACAGATTATACAATACCATTTTTCTTATATTCATTTTTATGTTTTATTGATTTTAATGAAAATTTCATATCTTCAAAATCAAGTAGTATTCTGTATTCATCAGTTACTCTGACTGAATGTGTAGGTTTTTCTAGCGGTTCAAAATTTAAACCCTTATGTTTTTTAATTTTTTCTATCGTTTCTAGTTCGGATATAGTCATAATTGAATCTAGGAAATCTTTACAAATTGTTTTATCATTTTTTAATCTCTTTCTTGAATTTTTATCTTTTGCTATCCCACGAAAGCAAAATAATGGAGGTTTAGAGGAGAGATTTATTGCTGGTTTTACTGTTTGAATTTGCTTATTGGGCGTAATTTTAGAACTCATTGTTTTTCGTTTGTTAAAAATTGTTTATAATACTTTTTCATACTATCTTGAGAAATGATTTTATCTTTACCTTTACGTGCATAAGCTTCTTGCCATGGACGCTCCGAATGTGTCATACCCATTAACTCTATAGCGGAAAATTTTGAATACGCACCCATAACTGTTGAAATCACGCCGATTGAAGTAGCAGAAATATCTTCAGATTTAAGTTCTTTTTTAACTGAGATTATGGAACTATCGTGTTTCTTATAATTTTCATAAACGCTGCGTACAACTGGTCCGTAATCCCAAGCAAGTATGTCGTCTTCGAATAGTGGTTCGCCAGAA
>JAIXMX010000020.1 GCA_020328155.1 Candidatus Endomicrobiellum agilis
CGCATAGGTGAGCTAGGTCTTAAACAAATGTTGTTTTCATCTTCAAAGTCTTTGCTTGCGTTTTACCAATAGTTGAAAACAGTTCTGGCTGTTGATTGTTATCTTTCTTTGTTGATTGTTCCGATACTTGTTGAGCATTATCCGCCGTTGTTAATTGTTCTGGTATTTTGACAATTTTCCATATAATTTTTATGTTTATGCAGAGATTTCGGAAGACCTTCCGTTCTTTTATATTTTCGCCTGATATTGGTTTCTTCCCTCTCTTGCCATATCTCTCGCTGGAACAGGGTAGCATACTTTAATACATATTATTTTTTTTCTGCTTTTTTATGAAAGAACGCTGCCCAAATAACCATTCCTAGTGTAAAAGCTGACATTATCAGTGCCACGATAATTGTATCCAGCACAATGGGTCTGTTTTAAAGCGGTTCCATGCAGTTTATTGGTTGGTTTAACTTCACGTTGCAATCTGGCGCCTTTACGTCAATTTTACGGGCGTAGGAGTTACGTTTATAACGGGAGCGGAATTCTATTTGATTTTTGACAGCCTTGAAATCGAACATCTGCTGTCTTATGCTGGCAAGGCTTTGCCCCGCTTATTTCTACGATTAAAAAGCGTCAATGGCTGGATGCCGCGGTGTAATCGGTCATTTTCATCGTTTATTTTTGGGATTGAAAAGGCAGGCGTTTTGAGGGCTGTATCGCCTGAAATAAGCATCGCCGAAAGTAAATCCGCCAATACAGGCAACGGAAATTAAGGAACAAAACTATTGCTTTATCACCTTGAATCCGCCCTTTTTCTTAAGATTTTTTATACTTTGAAAATATTGATAAAAATATTTTTAGCTCTTCTATTTTTAAAATATATGAAACTATAATAAAAGCTATAAATCCAGAAATTATTGCAATAGGAACCGCAATGATTAAGTTGTCTGAAATCCTGCACATATTCCAAGACGTTATACCCGTTACAGTAGCCGCAAGCAAAGACTTTGAAGATGAAAACAACATTTGTTTAAGACCTAGCTCACCTATGCGTTTTTTTAGATAAATAACAAGCAAAATAAAATTAAAATAAGATGATACTGCTGTCGCAAGAGCGAGTCCTTTAACCCCCATTGGATGTATCAATATAACGCATAGCCCAATGTGTAAAATCATAGCTCCTACAGCTATTTTAACAGGCATTTTTGTGTCTTGAAGCGAATAAAAAACATTTGCAAAAATTTTTGATAGAGCATAAGCGGGAAGACCTAAAGAATAATAAAATAACGCGTTGTTTGTCATAATTGACCCTGAAAGATTAAACTTGCCATGCTCAAATAAAAGCTTTACTATAGGAAGCCCTATAACCATAAGTCCGACCGTTGCGGGAAGAAGAGTAAAAACAGTAAGGCGTATAGAGTAATTTAGAGAGCTTTTGAGCATTGTCATATCTTTTTGAGCAAAAAATTTTGACATTGCAGGAAGCGAAGCATTGGCAAAAGCAAATCCAAAAATTGCAAGAGGTGCTTGCATAATTCTGTTAGAATAATAAAGTACCGACACCGAGCCTGCACCTAAAGAAGAGGCAAACCTGCTGTCAACTAAAGCATTTATTTGCTCCACAGATAAACCTATAATTGACGGCAGCATGAGAAAAACAATTTTTTTTACGCCCGGATGTTTTAAATCAAGTTTAAATTTTAAATGCCATCCCAAACTTTTAAGTTTAGGGTACTGCGCAAAAAAATGCAGCATTCCCCCTATAACAACACTTGCAGCAAGTCCTTTAATTTGATTGCTCGGAACGAGCATGGGAGCAACAGCAAGTATGTAAAAAATTTCAGAAAAACTTAATGCGGCTGGAGCAAAAGCCGGAATAAAGAATGAATGCAAAGTATTTAATATTGCCAATAAAAAAGCAGCAAGACATATAAAAAGAATAAACGGGAACATCAGCCTTGTAAGCTCTGTCGTAAGCAACATCTTTTCCGGGTCATTTACAAATCCGCCCGCCACTATTTTTGTAAGAAACGGCGAAAAAAACATTCCTAAAACAGATATTGTTATCAGTATTATTAAAAGAATCGCAAATACTGCATTCAAGAATTTTTGTACTTCTGTTTTTTTTTGGGTATGCAGGTACTCGCTCAATACGGGTATAAAAGCTGCTGAAAACGCACCTTCACCAAAAATTCGTCTAAACAGATTAGGGATTCTAAAAGCAGCGTAAAAAGTGTCGGCAAACATACCCGTGCCAAATAGGTTAGCAACAAGCGTATCTCTTATATAACCGAGTATTCTTGAAAGAATAGTACCAAAAGCTGTTTTACCGGCATATTTTGATAGCGTTTTATTATCCATTGCACACCTTCATAAAAAAACTCCTAACCATACACGCAAAAAAGTTGGCAAATAAATTTTCTTTGCCAACTTTTATATAGTGATATGTTTATCCTAGCTATATTGACACCCGCAATCACTTCTGCATTTTAATTATAGAACTTCTCTTATATCTCGCAGTTGCATTTATCGCTACACTCTCTTCTGCAGCTTGATTCACATTCAAATGCACCAGAAAAATCAGTCTTTGAACACGATTCAAAATATGCAGCGCTACAAGTTCCAAAACACAATTTATCTTTAAATTTAAATAAGGCTTGGGCATTGGCGAATAAAGCACAACACAGCATGGCTGCTAAAACTATTTTTTTCGTGTTAAATCCGCGTTTATATTTTTATACTTTAGGCACAACGCGACTTTCTATATAAATAAAGCTACCGACCTCAACTCTGCATTCTGCGCGTCATTTACTTATTGTCACTCATTAGAAATTCGCACATGCTTTGCCGATACAGGAATTTCTGTTTATTATATATAACTCATTTATATAATTCAAGTGTGGTTGCGGTATAATTATTATGCTATATATGGTCGCATAAGAGTGCCGGCATGGAACAGAGATTGAGGACGCGACAATCATATAAATGACAAATATTATATTTGGATTTACGCAAGGGCAGGCAACGCCACAAGAGGACATATGCACCGAGCAGATAATGCGGCGGGGCGGCATTTATAAATTAATAGATACATGCCTTAAACAGACTATAGAGATACTAGGACGCAAATTAAGAGCGAATGACTAAACGGAAAACATTACAGGAGAACAGTCTTAGAAACAGGAGTTTAAAAAGAGTAAAGGCGTATAGAAAAATACGCCTCTCCGGATTATATTTAGATAATCATTTAACTTTCTCTTGGCGTAAAAACCCATCTAAATACTATTCAATAGTCAATTTTTTTAACACAGTCTTTTCAAACCAATCAATGTAAAAAATGCAGAAAATTCCGTCATTTTTGCAAATCTTCTCAGAGAAGAATACTATATCTAAAGCAGAAAAGAAAGAGACCGAATTATTTGGACACAAATCTTATCGGGCAGGCAAAGAATCAGACGATTTTTTTAAAGAACGTTTCAAACGTAAAAAGCAAACGTTGATAACAAACTTCAATAACTCCTCGAAACTTGGCGATAGTCTTGAGAAACGTTGCGGAGTACAGCTGGAAAACAAAGACGGCATGCTGCGTTTAATAGAAAAGTTAGAAAAAAATAGAGAGAACATGCTAGAGATTATATTAGCTTTCTGTGGCGGCAAAGGTGACGACGAGACGAAAGAGCTGATAAATAACAGAACTGAACGAGCTTAAGATAAAATACGACAAATTATCAGCTGAAGTTATGGCAAAGACAGAGAACGTTTCTGAGGCGGCGAAGCAGGATAAACCAGAACTAGAAAGAAAGATTATGACGGTGTGTTCTGTTTGTTGAAACGCTGAAAAATTTTGAATAAGCTGGAAAAAAAAGCAGAAATTTCCACAACGGAAACAGGTTTTAAAGAGTCTTGACGAAGGAGTGTGTCTAAAGATAATCTGTACGTTATTGATGACAAACCGGCATAGGCAAAACAACTTTTGTTTTAAATATTGCCGCAAGAGAAAGAGCCGTTTTAATGGTTGGCTTGAAAATGAGCTGCGATAGTTTAATGGCGAAAAGTCTGCCCAAAAAACTTATCTCTGACGCAAAGATAAAAAAATATCCACAGGGAAAACGCCAACGGCATTAGAAATATTACACCTAAGCTTGCTTTTTTGCGGCGCCAGCGTTACTTTACAAGGCTTATTATCGCGGAGGAAGTTATGCAGACGACAAGACACAGCTTATGCGAAAAATACAAAATTGCAACACTAATACGAAAGAGTTGGAGGATGACCAGAAAAAATATTTCTTAAGAAATAGGAACAGCCGCAAAACAACGCCAAATCAAAGCTGCGGATCACTTATGAAAATAAAGATAGTTTGGCGGGACAACCGCGAGTAAAATAAGAGTTAGGCGAAGAATTAGGTTGATATAAGGTATGTAATTAAAGTAAGAGCTTGATATGAATTATAAAAAACTTAGTCTGTCCGATATTTTTTTGCTATAAAGAATGTAAAAGCCAGAGACAGAGGTTATCAAAAAAATGAAAATATTAGTCGGCTTGAGCGGCGGAGTTGATTCTGCAGTTGCCGCTTATCTATTAAAAAAACAAGGTCATGAAGTGACAGGCGCAATGATGTCTATATGGGACGATTCTCTTCCGAAGCCGAAAATAAAAAACGCCGATTCTTGTCTCGGACCAGAAAATGAAGATATTGAAACGGCGCGCAAAATATCTGATTTCCTTAAAATCCCTTTACATATAATAGACTGCCAAAAAGAATACAAAAAAGTTGTTCTTGAAAATTTTAAAAATGAGTATAAAGAAGGGCGCACGCCAAATCCCTGCATACTGTGCAACGCTTATATTAAGTTCGGCATTCTTCCTGCTGCCGCTAAAAGAATCGGTCTTTCTTTTGGCAAATTTGCCACAGGACATTATGCAAGCATAGGATTTGACGATTCTATCAATATGTATCAATTACACAAAGCCGCCGATATAAATAAAGATCAGACTTATTTTTTATATAGACTTACGCAGAAAACTCTTTCAGAAACCATTTTCCCGTTAGGCGCTTACACTAAGGAGCAAGTCAGAAATATTGCGAAAGAAACAGGAATTCCATCAGCCGAAAAACCCGACAGTCAGGATTTTTACTGTGGAGATTATAATAATATTTTACAGTTTTCCGCAAATCCAGGAAATATTGTGGACAAAAACGGCAAAATTTTAGGAAAACACAACGGGATATGGAACTATACGGTGGGAAAACGCAAAGGTCTCGGACTTGCGGGAGGGACGAAATATCCGTTGTACGTTATAAATATTTCGGCTAAACAAAATATTGTGACAGTAGGCACAAAAGGAAATTTATACTCTTTGTCGCTCACAGTTAAAAAGGTATTGTGGAATTCTATTTCCGCCCCGAAAGAACCTATTGAAGCAACCGTAAAAATTCGACAACAACACAAACCTGCAAAAGCACTTATTATTCCGCAGGGAACATTCTCGGCAAAAATTGAATTTACTCAACCGCAAATGTCTGTCACCGCAGGACAAAGCGCGGTGTTTTACAAAAACAATATAGTTTTAGGCGGCGGAGTAATACGATAAATGCCACAAACACAACTGATTATATATCAAAATTTGTTAAAGACGAGCGATATATCGCAAACTTTTAAATAACGAGTTACTACATCAAGTTGAAATTCCTCAACAAGGCATTACAAAGCTTGTTGCCTGATTGCCTGAAGCAAACACTTGTACGATAATAGGTACATTGCGCGGCTATCTTGCTTTATTTAGCCTCATTTTAATACATATAAATATATATTAATGCCCGCTCAAATCTAAGACGAGCGAAATCTTGAAGAAAATTAGAATATATGCAACTTTAGGAAAAAAAGAAATGCGGCTTTAGGTTACAGTTATGAAGTGTCCGTCTCCTGTGAGTCGTTTTTTGTTTATTGATATTAAGGTGGTGCCTTCTGCTTATCATTTGGTCAACTGCATCCACCAATGATAGTTAATATTACAACCTAAGTCCTTCAAATTTTTTACATTTTCCAATTGACATCCGTTTGCTTTCTCCATAAGATTTTTGTATGAATGTCAACTTGGTTAAACTTGCTCCAGCCAATTTGTTTTGACTGATTGCCCATCAGCGGCTTGTTGTCTTTCGCACAATATTCCCGACCTACTAGACTTCCGTCTTGCAATTTACTTAGAGCTTTTTCAAACGGCTGGATAATTTTCCTGCATACATTACTCTGCATAGTTTGATTTTACATTTTTATCATATGATAATTTTACATTTTGTCAATTTATTGCTGACGTTCCAATTTCTTTAGTGCGCACTCTCATAACACTGCGCAAGTTATAGCTGAATATTTTTCCATCGCCGGGAGCGCCGGTATAAGCCGCTTCTTGAATTGCTTTTATTGTTTTCCGTTCCCACTCTTCAGAAGAAACTATAATCTCAATTTTAATTTTCGGAAGCATGGTTATGGCAATTTCAGTTCCTCGCACAAATTCTTTATAGCCTTTTTGTTTCCCGCATCCCATGACTTGCGAAATGGTAACACCTTTTACTTCAACTCTGTCAAGAGCCTCTTTTATATCTTCCAATTTTTCTTCGCGAACTATAGCTTCGATTTTTATCATGAAACTCCTCCTTTATATTTGCTCTTCCCATCTTAATCCGTCCACCCTCAAGACATAAGAGAGCAGAGAAAATGGAAAGCGGCGAGAGAAAGAATTTTTATTAATCCAAACCAGTAAACGACGGATATGCATTTTCACCATGTTCCGACATATCCAAACCTATAAGTTCTTCTTTCTTTTTTACGCGAAGAGGTATGAACATCCTAACGATTCCGGCACATAACAAAGTTCCTGTAATAACTATCACAAAAGTTACAAGTATACCCTCAATCTGTGAAAAGAGCTGTTCAGTCTGACCGAAAATAAGTCCCGGTTTGCCGCCGTTGATTGCGGGATTTACGAAAACTCCAGTCAATATGCCGCCCCATATACCGCCGATACCATGACATCCAAAAGCATCTAAAGCATCGTCAATCTTAAATATCCGTTTAATAAGTACTATCCCAAAATAGCAGACAGGACTTACGGTTACGCCAATAATTAAAGCAGCCCACATATCAACAAAGCCTGCTGCGGGAGTGATGCCCACCAAACCCGCTACAATACCGGTGCAAGCACCAATTAAAGTAGCTTTTTTCTGCTTAATTACATCTATGAGCATCCAAGTTAACATAGCAGCAGCGGCAGATATAGCCGTCGTCATGAACGCATGAGCTGCAAGCCCGTTTGCCGCTAAAGCGCTTCCTGCGTTAAAACCAAACCAGCCGAACCATAAAAGCGCCACACCTATAAGAACGAAAGGTACATTATGGATACGGTATGAAGTCTGAGCGTAACCGACTCTTTTGCCGAGCAAAATTGCGAGAATAAGACCCGTCGTACCCGAACTAATATGCACCACATCTCCACCGGCAAAATCAAGAGCCCCGATTTCGCCGCCGATAAATCCTCCGCCCCAGACCATATGCGCCAGAGGATAATATACGAATATTGACCACAAAGCTATGAAGAAAAACAATGCTTTAAATCTCATTCTACCCGCGACAGACCCCGTTATAATTGCCGGAGTTATAAGAGCAAACATCATTTGGAACGCTACAAAGACAAACGTAGGCAACGATCCAGCGAGGGAATCTTTTGTAATGCCAGAAAGTCCGAAATTCTTAAAAGACCCTATAAAACTTCCTCCTCCTTCTCCAAATGACAGCGAATAACCTATCAGCACATATAAAACAATGCCTAGCCCCATGATAAATGCAGAATTCATCATATTATTTACCATATTTTTTCTGCGACCTAAACCTCCGTAAAAAAGAGCGAGACCCGGTGTCATAATAAACACAAAGACAGTGCATATTATCATAAAAGCTGTATCTCCGGCATTAATCATTTCGTTTCCCCCTCATAAAAGCATCTGGAATCTATCAAATTTCTTCCTTTACCTTTATATTTCTTTCTGCTTTTTTACTATTTTTCTGAAACAAAAGATGTTAAAATACCTGAATACGTACGTCAAAATAACTTCAGTTATCCGCATATTGCAGGGAGAAGTATAACAACTTTCTCTCATTTTGTCAATTGAAAATTCTTTTTGCCGATTTTTTGCAGAAAAATGCTTAACGCGGGACGACGTATATAATTTATAAGATAAGTTTCAACACAGTTCCAAGTTTTTTCTTCTTCTATTCCTTCAAGCGCGTCAATATCATCTCCCGAACAGTTTGAAAGTTTTTTTATAGCTTTTTCAATGTCTTTATTCACAAAAGCGCCGCCATTTTTTAAATAATCCGAAAAAGCATATCCCGAAAGTTTTAAGAAGCGCAAAGTAAACGCCGTAATCGCACGTTTCGGATATTTACAAGTGCCAAGTATTTCCCAGATTCTCGCTATTAAGTCGTACTTTACGGTATTTTTGAGATTAAAAGGAGCGAATTTGTCGCTTATTTCCGCAGTATATAAAGCGTACAAATTTCTATTGAAATTCATTTTTATTTTCGTATTGTTTTCAATTATATTCGCGCCGGTAATTTTAGGTCTTACAGAAGAATGACCACTAAAAACCATAAATTCGCTCTCCGTTAAAGGTTCGGTGGACGAGGAAAGTTTTGCTGCAATTTTTTTTGCGCTAGGAACAACCGCCTGAATTTTTCCCCACTCATAAGAATAAACAGTTATGAGTTTATCGTACTCATCTTTTATTTTTGCGTTGAGAACTAGTCCTTTTATTGTGTAGTACACTTTGTTTTATGAACACACCCTTAATGCAATTCTATTCACTTTTTTTAAGTCCGCGTCTCTTATTTCTATAAAACAATTCCGCCAATTTATTTTCTCGCCGGCTTTAGGAATTCTGCCAAACAACTCTAAAATCCAGCCGTTAACAGTATTATAATTCCCTTCGGGTATCTCAATATTTAATTTGCTATTTACATTAGATATCGATTCATAAGCTTGTATAATATACGAATTGCCTTCTAAAGGTATTGCAGTTTTTTCTTTTGAATCATATTCGTCCCAAACTTCTCCAACTATTTCTTCAAGGATATCTTCTATAGATGCTATCCCTATTGTAGAACCGAATTCATCGACGACTATCGCAATATGGTGGTGACCCGTTTTGAATTCTTTAAGTATCTTGCTTATTTTTGCGTCTTTTGGAACATAATAAACGGGATATATTAAGTCTTCAAGCACTATAATTTTGGAGTTACGCCAAGCAACAGCAAGATTCTTTGTATATATTATTCCGACAATATTATTTATGTTTCCTCTATAAACCGGAACTCTTGAATATTTTGTCTCAATAATACGTTTGATTATTTCTTCTTCTGGCAAATCAAGGTCTGCTGCAAAAATTTCAAAAAGCGGTTTCATTACCTGTGATATTTTTCTTTCAGTAAAATCTATTATGTTGCTTACAAGTTTTCTAGAGTCGCCGGGAAGAGGCGAAGTGTTTTCATTTGAAAGCAAAAAATCTATTTCATCAGCTTTAATATATTGACTCTCCGACCGCGCGCTAAACAATTTAATAATTCTGTTTGAAATTCCAAGCAGAAGCCCGATGACAACTTTAAAAACCGCCGCAAATTTTATTACTGCTGGCAATACTGTCAATGCTATTCTTTCGGAGTTGTACCTTGCCAAAGTTTTCGGTAAAACACTTCCGATTGTCAATGCAAGAATTATTGAAAGAAAAGGGAAAATTATGTTCAAAATATCGGATTTAATTTCATAGTACATGGAAATATCCACGGCAAGAGACGACAAAACGATGCCCATGCCGACAATAGATAAATTTATACCTATAATCATAGCAGTCATCAGCTCCTGCGTATGCGATTCCCAAAGAGTTATATTTTTAGAGTACTTTATTTGATTTTCCTTTATTTCGTGCAAACAAGCACTGGGTAAACTCGTAATGGCGGTTTCCGCTCCGTTAAAAAATACCAAAACGAGCAAAAGAAAAACGAACAGAGTAATTTTACCCACAATTAAAATCATCATTTTTTAAGCTCGTATTCGTCAAGAATTTCGCCGACAATTTCTTCCAGTATGTCTTCAAGCGTAACTATTCCGGTTATATTGTTATTTTTGTCTTTCACAAACGCTATATGAGTTTTTCCGCTCTGAAATTCTTTTAGTAAACCATCTATTTTTTTATCCTCGCTGACATAATAAGGAGACTTCACAAGAGAATTTATAAAATGGACTTTATTTTCCTGCCATAACATCAAAATATCTTTTATATGCACATAGCCGATAATATTGTCTTTTGATTTCACATATACAGGCACTCTGCTCCTTGAAATCTCAACAGCTCTGTCTAAAAAGTCTTCTTTTTGCAAAGATAAATCCACGGATTCTATATCTTTAAATGGCGTCATTATTCTTCTTACCGACAAATCGCCGAAGCGAAGCGTGCGTTCAAGCATAGTGCTGGTCTCTTTATCTATTTCGCCGCTGTAGTCGCATTCTGATAGCAGACTTTCAACTTCTTCTCTGCTCAATCCATAAGAATTAACATTTGGAGTTTTAGACGACAAAAATTCAGAGAGTTTTTTAATTGGGTATAAAAAAGGCTTGAAAGTTTTTTCCATTCTTGAAAAAACAGGCACTGACATAACCGTAACTTTTTCTGAGTTTACTCTTGCGTAGAATTTAGGTATGAGTTCTCCAAAAATCAAAAGAGTAAAAGACGTTGCAATCCACGCGATCGTTTCTATAACGTATCTGTTAACCGTAGAAAAAACAGACGTCATAACGAACGCGGATAGAAAACTTGTGAGCATATCGGCGACGACGTTGAGAGTTAAAATAATTGTGAGAAGGTAATGCGGATATTCAAGCCATGACAGCAAGGATTTTGAAAGTTTTGGAGTTTGAACTATAAGTTTTTTTACTCTATACTTTGATAGACTCGTAATTCCTATTTCAAACGCGGAAACCCAAGCCGATAAAAACAAAAGCAGAAATAAAGTAATTAAAGCCAATAAAACAAACATTTAAATATCTTATCCTGTTTAGCAAACATTTTTGCTCTGCTTACGGCATCATAATCCGTATATCCGCAAAGATGAAGCGCTCCGTGGATTACCAGATAGGCAAGTTCCTGCTGCCAAGCATTAGCGTATTCTTTTGCCTGTTTTTGCGAACGATTTTTTGAAATATAAACGTCGCCCATAAAAAGCTCAGGAACCACCAAAAAAGATATGACATCTGTTATGCGTCTTACTTTTCTATACTTTGTATTGAGTTTTTTTATTTCTTTGTCGTCTACCATTATAAAATTTATTTGATACTTTTCAACTTTTTCCGATTCTAAAACAGTTACAGCAGCTTTTTTAAGTAACGTCTCATACTGTTTTGGGAAATTGGCAAAATTTATAAAATTACAGTTTTTCTTCATTCTTTGTATTCGATTCTTATATGGTAGATGCCTATAATAGTGGAAATTATACTGCTTCTTATAGCTTCTAAATCTTTTAGAGTTATGGGACAATCCGAGAATTGTCCATCAATAAATTTGTTGTTTATTATTTTTTCGACGGTATCTTTTATTCTCGTGGCAGTCGGTTCTTCGATACAACGGCAGGCGGCTTCGGAAGAATCGGCTATCATTACTATCGCGGCAACTTTTGTAGCAGGTTTTGGTCCCGGATATCTGAAATTTTCTATATCAATATTAGGACTTTCTTCTAAAGCCCTGTGATAAAAAGTATGTATAGAAGTTGTTCCGTGATGCTGTCCGATAATGTTAATAATTTCGCTGTCAACATTATATTGTTTCGCCAAAGTAACACCGTCTTTGACGTGCGAAACTAAAATCAAATTTGACATCGTCGGGGATAATCCGTCATGCGGATTATTATCGGAAACCTGATTTTCTATGAAATACTGCGGATTTTTGAGTTTTCCTATATCGTGATAATAAGCACCTACTCTTGCAAGAAGAGAATTATCATTTATAACATTAGCGGCCTGCTCTGCAATGTCTGCTGCCATAACCGAATGATGATATGTGCCGGGAGCTTCAAGTATAAGCCTTTTAAGCAAAGGATTGTTGAAGTCCGAAAGTTCAAGTAATTTAATATTCGTCGTTCTGGAAAACAGTTTTTCAAACAAAGGCATAAAAACGAGAATAATAATACTTACAAATGCACCGTTCAGCGCCCCGTAAAAAAGGTTGTGTTTAAATTCTGTAACATTATAACTGCCGAAAAAATAAAACATTGTTATTATTATCGCATGTACAGCGGCAGTTTTAATACCCGTGTTTATAAAATCCGCTCTGCTGCGTATGCTTTGCGCGCCCGCCACAGCTACAACGCTGCCGCAAAGCATAACAATAAAAATGTCAAATCTCATAAAATTCAAAAAAGCTACGAACGAACTTAAAGAAACAGCGTACAGAATTCCGAATCGCGGTGATAAAAGCATTGCCGACATAAGAGCAAACGCAGACACTGGAGACACAAAAGCTGAGATGTATTCTCTCGAAATCTGAAACATTAATACCGCAATTATAAAAAGCAGACACATTAAAACAACCGCATCGTTATCTTTTAACATCATCTTCTCTTTACTTCGAGCATAGAGAATAAAGAAAGCCGCGCTAGTCGCTATAAGAATAACAGCTCCAAGCATTGTTTTATAGTTTACTGCAAGACCTGTAACAAACATGCAATAGATGGCAATAACGGTAAAAATCAGCGAAATAAAGGTAGGTATTTTAATTTCTTTTGAGAGTAAATTTTTAGGTTCCCTTACAACGGGGCTTTTAGGTCGCTCCGTTCTAAGTTTTCTCACAAATTTTATAAGGACAAATGTTATCCAAAACTTCAATTTTTCAAACGGATTATTCATTTTTGTATTTTTTTCTGCAGCTGCCTCTTTTCTATCGTCATTATAAAAAGCGAAACAATAAAGCTATGAAACTTAAAAAATATATAAAACATGATATGTTAGCGCCAAAACATTTTGTTGTAATAAACAAACTTTCTGATTTTATTTTTCTTTTCTCAGCTTTCCGCTTGTTTAACTGTAATACGTATTCCCAGTTCTTTTAACTGTTTATCGTTTGCCGGAGCAGGGGCATTTGAAAGAGGATCAACCCCTTTCTGTGTTTTAGGGAAAGCTATAACCTCTCTTATTGAATCTTCCCCTGCAATCAAGGCACAAAGCCTGTCAAACCCCAACGCTATGCCGCCATGCGGAGGAGCGCCATAAGTCAGAGCTTCAAGCAAAAATCCGAACTTTTCTTTCGCGGATTCATCTGAAATATTTAAAATATCAAAAATCTTCTTTTGAACATCGCTCCTGTGTATTCTTATGGAACCCCCGCCCAGTTCTATGCCGTTCAAAACAACATCATACGCTCTCGCTTTTGCTCTGCCCGCATTTTCTTTTGTAAGAGAATCTGCATCCTCAGGTGAAGTAAAAGGATGATGTAGCGCCTGCCATCTCTGTTCTTCCTTATCCCATTCCATAAGAGGAAAATCAACGATCCATAAAAAATTAAATTTATTTTTATCTATAAGTCCGAATTCTCTACCTATCCTAAGTCTCAACGCTCCTAACCCTTGAGCAGCTATTTTTTCTTCGTCCGCAAGAAAAACAATTAAATCGCCGGATATAGCGTTAAGTTTAGATATAACTGCTTTTATTTCATTTTCTTTGAAATACTTTACTATATTCGAGTCCGCGCCAGTGTCAGTAATTTTCATCCACGCCAAACCTTTGGCTCCGTATTCGCCGACAAATTTTGCGAGTCCGTCAATTTCAGAGCGGGAAAAGCTTGCGCCTTTCGGAATACATAAACCTCTTACAGTTCCGCCTTTTGAGATTGCAGATGAAAACACGCCAAACCCGCTGTTCTTAAGTTCTAGAGATAAATCCTTTATTTCCATTGCAAACCTTGTGTCGGGTTTGTCAGAACCAAACCTCAACATTGCTTCCGCATACGGTATTCTTTCAAAAGGCGTCTTCACGTCAAGATTCAAAGCCGCTTTAAAAGTTCTTGCAAGCATTCTCTCTATTACACCCATTATATCTTCTTCGTTTGCAAACGACATTTCAATATCAACTTGTGTAAATTCAAGCTGCCTATCCGCGCGCAAATCTTCATCTCTGAAACATCTTGCAATCTGATAATATTTATCAAAACCTGCAACCATCAAAATCTGTTTAAAAAGTTGCGGAGATTGCGGCAACGCAAAAAAATTTCCACGCTGGAGTCTTGACGGCACTAAAAAATCTCTGGCTCCCTCCGGAGTGGATTTGGTTAAAAACGGCGTTTCAATTTCCAAAAACCCCTCTTCATTTAAAAAGTCTCTTATTCCTTTTGAAATTTTATGACGCATTACAAAATTTTTCTGAAAATTTGGGCGCCGCAAATCTAAATATCTGTATTTTAATCTCAATTCCTCAGATGTATCAACATAATCTGAAATTTCAAACGGAAGACCCGTCGAAGTATTGAGAACTTTAAGTTCTGCAACTATAAGCTCAACGCTTCCTGTGGGCATATTGGGATTTACCGTCCCGTCAGGTCTGTTTCTCACTAAACCTTTAACGGCGATTACGTATTCGCCGCGAAGTTTCTCCGCCG
>JAIXMX010000021.1:0-757 GCA_020328155.1 Candidatus Endomicrobiellum agilis
TATCTTTTCTATCTTTTCCCTTTTCATCGCCTGCAAAAATCCTATGTTTGCTACAATTGTGGCAACTAAAGTATTATTTTTAAGTTTCTTCTTGCTTTTTAACCAGCTTGCCATCGAAGCAAGAAAATAATCGCCGTCCCTTACAATGCCCTTCTCATCAATACATATCAATCTGTCAGCGTCGCCGTCAAAAGCAAATCCACAAAATGTTTTAAGCTTTTTTACCACTTTTGCGGCATATCCAGGATGAAGAGCGCCACAATTTAAATTTACGTTTCTACCGTTCGGGTCAACATTTAGCGCAACAACTTTTGCTCCAAGCTTCTTTAAAACATAAGGAGCGCATTTATAAGAAGCGCCATTGGCACAATCCACAACTATCATTTTTCCTTTAAGACTGCACCCCATAAAATTTTTTATAACAAAATTTTCGTAAAATCTTAAAAGTTTAGAATCTTCTTTTATTTTTATCTTTTCGCTTGAAACAGCAACCTTTAAAGCAAGATATTCGTTTATCTTCTTTTCAATCCTCGCTTCTACGGAATCTCCTAGTTTTAATCCCTTCGAATTAAAAATCTTTATCCCGTTATCCATATATAGATTATGACTTGCCGATATCACTATAGCCGCCGAATACCTATCGCTTTTTATAAGAAAAGACGCCGCAGGCGTAGGCATAATACCGCCAAAAACAGGAACTGCACTAGCGCTCACAATCCCTTTAGCTAATTCTTTTTGTATTCTTTCTCCGGATTCT
>JAIXMX010000021.1:767-15319 GCA_020328155.1 Candidatus Endomicrobiellum agilis
CGTCTATAAACTCCGACATCTTTTTATTTTCTTCGCTTAACGCTGCAAGAAGCATAACCGCACTCAAAAGCCCGTCGCCCGTAGCCAAAATATCTTTGAATATAAAATGTCCCGACTGTTCTCCGCCAAATATCGCCTTATATTTTTTCATATCCTCCACAACATACTTATCGCCGACTTTTGCGGATATTACTTTTATCTTTTCCCTTTTCATCGCCTGCAAAAATCCTATGTTTGCTACAATTGTGGCAACTAAAGTATTATTTTTAAGTTTCTTCTTGCTTTTTAACCAGCTTGCCATCGAAGCAAGAAAATAATCGCCGTCCCTTACAATGCCCTTCTCATCAATACATATCAATCTGTCAGCGTCGCCGTCAAAAGCAAATCCACAAAATGTTTTAAGCTTTTTTACCACTTTTGCGGCATATCCAGGATGAAGAGCGCCACAATTTAAATTTACGTTTCTACCGTTCGGGTCAACATTTAGCGCAACAACTTTTGCTCCAAGCTTCTTTAAAACATAAGGAGCGCATTTATAAGAAGCGCCATTGGCACAATCCACAACTATCATTTTTCCTTTAAGACTGCACCCCATAAAATTTTTTATAACAAAATTTTCGTAAAATCTTAAAAGTTTAGAATCTTCTTTTATTTTTATCTTTTCGCTTGAAACAGCAACCTTTAAAGCAAGATATTCGTTTATCTTCTTTTCAATCCTCGCTTCTACGGAATCTCCTAGTTTTAATCCCTTCGAATTAAAAATCTTTATCCCGTTATCCATATATAGATTATGACTTGCCGATATCACTATAGCCGCCGAATACCTATCGCTTTTTATAAGAAAAGACGCCGCAGGCGTAGGCATAATACCGCCAAAAACAGGAACTGCACTAGCGCTCACAATCCCTTTAGCTAATTCTTTTTGTATTCTTTCTCCGGATTCTCTGGTATCCCGTATAATGAGAACTTCTTTTTTAGCACCCAAAATCTCGGCTATCGATTTGCCAATAATTCTAAGAGTCGCATTGTCAAACGGAAATTTTGACGAATCGCCCCTTATGCCGTCAGTTCCAAATAATTTCATCCATATCCCGCCACATACAGCCAAATAAAAAGCGCAAGCCAAAAAGCAAGCAATTTAAGCTGCCAGTTCCTTATTATTTTGATATACAATCTCTTCATTTTGACTTCAAAGCCTCGCCATTTGTGTTAATTATTTTTCTGAGTCTTACAGGCGATATGTCTTTGTTTAATTCTCCTTTATAAGCAACTGATACCTGTCCTGTTTCTTCGGAAACAGCAATTATAACCGCATCTGTTACTTCGCTTAAACCAAGCGCCGCTCTATGTCTTGTGCCGAATATCTTTACGCTCATATCGTGATTCAAAGGAAGCAAGCATCCTGCGGCTGAAATTTTATCGTTAAATATTATCACGGCTCCGTCGTGCAACGGTGCCAACTTATTTTTAAAAATTGAAAGCAACAGCTCCTTAGAAATATTTGCATCTAAGGATATTCCGGTTTCCGCAAAGTTCTTTAAACCTATCTCATTTTCTATCGCTATAAGCCCTCCTGCCATAGACGCACTCAAGTCTTCAACAGCTTCGACAATTTCGGTTACATAAGAATCTCTTATTTTTGCTTTTAACCCCCAAACTTGTCCACCGATCCGAGCTAAAACATTGCGTATTTCCGTCTGAAATATAATAGCAAAGATAATAACTGCGGCGAACCAAAAACTATCTAGAAGCCACGACAGTGCTTTAAGATGAAAAATATTTCTCGCAATCACTTTGAAACCTAAAATAAACAGTACACCAACAATAATTTGTATCGCCACCGTTCCTTTTATAATGAGAATAACTCTGTAAAATACTATTGCAAGTACAAGAATGTCAAGAATATTGACTATGTATGCATTGTAAATATTTAACAGAGTTTCCATTATGCTCTCCGGAAAGCTTCAACTATCTTTAAAACGTTTACTGTTTCTTTTACATCGTGTACTCTTATAATATCTGCGCCGCAAAACGCCGCAAGAAAATTTGCAGCAATAAACGAAATTTTATCCTCGCCCGCAAGCGCTTTTACAAACCTTTTTCTCGACACCGCACCCACAACCGCGCCAAGCGTCGAAAAAACGTCGATATTTTTTATCAATTCAACATTGTGTTTTACGGTTTTCCCAAAACCCGGACCGGGGTCAATCGCAATACGTTCTTCCTTTATGCCAAAACCAACCGCATACTCCTTTCGTTGCGCAAGGAACTCATACACTTCTGACGTACAGTTTTTATATTCAGGGGACATCTGCATATTCTTAGGTATGCCCTTCATATGCATAAGTATCACGCCGGCTTTTGTATCCGCAATAAGTTTCGCCAGCCTTTCTTTGCCTCTCCTTAAAGCAAAAATATCATTTACTATATCCGCGCCCTCATCAAGAGCCGCTTTTGCCGTCTCGTACTTATAAGTATCCACCGAAATGGGAATTTTAACACTTTTCCTTATTTTTTTAAGCGCGGGAAGCAATCTTCTTATTTCTGTTCTCGCATCGACGAGATTCACTCCCGGTCTTGAAGACTCTGCACCCATATCTATTACTCTCGCGCCAAATCTTTCAAATTCAATCGCCTGTTTAAGCGCTTTGTCAGAGTCTGTAAGTCCATCGCCTGAAAAAGAATTGGGATCCATATTAACAATACCCATAACAACCGGATTTGATAAATCAAGAATTTTTTCCCCGTATTTAAAAACTTTTTTTTTGCTTACAGTATTGTCAAGTTTTGAAGCAATCTCTTTTAATCCAAACGGTTGTAAACGAAGTCTATTTATTAATTTCTCAGTCTGATTTATAGTGGCAAATAAAACTGTATCGGAAACGCCTTTTTTAAATCTGCTGACATTCTCGCTTATTGCCGCAGCAGCTCCGACAGAAATAACTTCCTGTTTTAAAATGTTCGCCGCTCTGTTGTCTATCTTTTCAATAACTATCGTATTGAGAACACCGTTTTTGGCAAGGAGTCCGTGAACGACAGCAGTGCTGCCAGTATTTTTTACAAGCTTTAAAGCATCATTAAAATTGCTGACAATCGCTTTTCTTATAATCATTTATTGCACCATACAAATCCGTCCATAACAATATACATTGTCTTACAATAATATATCCCCGTTACATAAGCGAGTTTCCTGTATATATTTAAAGAAAGAAATGAAAGCCAACAAAGCAAAGTTATTTGGTACTAGGACTGATTTTCGCACATTTTTTTAAGTTTCGTAAATTGCAATTATGAAGCTTAAGATTAAAAAACCCAGAAGTTATTCGCTTAAATTGTCTTTTTTCGTCACAGCGTTTTTTTTCTTCTGCTGACAGAATTTTTGCAAACGATAGAGATAGCAGTAAAATTTCTATGGTAACGGAAAGAAGCTAAAAGTAAATGCCATATTTCGGCCTCTTTAATAATTGCGCTTTATAAATTCTCTTCAACGTCTGCCATAATCATCAAATACGGATTTGAGCTTCTTTAACGACAGCATAACTCTTCGCGCTGCCTTCTCTCTAACGCACCAACAACTCACAACTATGAACCTTGAGTCCAGTCGTACAAAACAGAAATTTACTATAGCAAATTTCCGCTGCAGACAGCAGATCGCTATTTATCGCGTCCTTTCAACTATCCTTTTCCTTGCACCAGCAACAACTGCAACAAAAATAACAAACTCGATAATTATCGGCGGTATTTTATATTAACGCTTTCTTTTCCAACTCGGTATTTTCCACCAATTCTCTATCTTTTATCATTAAGATTTTAGAAACAGAAAACTCACTGTAAAATGCTTTACTCTCAAAGGTATCCAAAAAATGCCATATTGCCTTACAAACAAAAGCGCGGCATGTCCAGTTCTTCCGACAACTTATTAATCTTATCCCTTATTATTTTTGAAAAGCAAATAGAATCGCTCTGTCTCTTTATCTAAGGATTCAGCATTCATCTTTTTTTTAACATGTCGAGCTATTTCTCGGGTCTTTTTCAACTCTTCCTGAAGATTTTGTATAGCCGTATTGAGCCTTTTAAGCCTTAGTTTTTACTTGAAATTTTAAATGACACTTTACCTAGTTGAACTTTCAAATGGAACGGTTACAATATTTTGCTGTTAGCAGGAAAATATATTTCTAAACTAAGCATATTCTCCACTATCACCGTTAAAAACGTTGGAGCAACGTCATTTACTATTGCCCAATAGCATGCAATTCCTATCAATTCTTCAGAGACAGCTGAAACGTAGTTTAATATATGATAGGCTTTTGTTAATATTAAGATAAACTTCTCAGCTTTTTAAAAGAGACATCGCCTCCGAACGCGTTCTTACATCTTTTAAAAATATGCCGCGCATAGCGGAAGTAACCATCTTCGAGCCGGGTTTCTTAACGCCTCTCATAGTCATACATAAATGTTCCGCTTCAACAACCACCATAACCCCATGCGGTTTTACAAATTCCATTACGGTATCCGCGATCTGTTTCGAGAGTCTCTCCTGAAGTTGCAACCTATTTGCAAAAACTTCAATAAGCTTTACAAGTCTTGATACCCCGATTATTCTGTCTTTCTTAGGAATATACGCTATGTGTGATTTGCCAAAAAAAGGAAGCAAGTGATGTTCGCAGAGAGAATAAAAAGGAACATCTTTAACTAAAACTATTTCTTCGTGATCTTCTGCTGCATAATGCACCGGCACAAATTTTAAAGGATCAACTTTATTGCCTGACAACGCCTCTTTATAAAACTCTGCAACTCTTTCAGGTGTGCGTTTGATGCCTTCTCTATTTAAATCTTCTCCGAAAGATTCAAGCAAAAGTTTTACGGCTTTTTGTGCCTTTTTTTCATCAAAATTAAATGTTTTCACCTAATATTTTACCACTCTTAGCAAAATAACTTAACTATGGCACTTATACATATTTAGTTGACTATAACCTGCTCGTTTATAACCTTTTTTTTATCAACAGATTTCTTTTTATCTTTCACACTCATAGAACTGTTTTCAGATAAAGGCGGCAATTCTTCGCCTTTTATTATCCTGTCTATATCTTCACCATTTAAGTTTTCCCTCTCCAAAAGACAGTTCACAATTTCATTTAAAATATTCATACTATCTTTAATAATTTTAGAAGCTCTATTTTTTGCATTGTCTATAATATTTTTAACTTCTTCATCTATAAGCTCAGAAGTTTTTCCAGAGTGCCTTGCATCTCTTGAAATATCTCTTCCCAAAAACACTCCCTCGTCCGGTTTCTGCAAAGCCATAGGACCTATTTTATCACTCATACCGAACTCTGTAACCATTTTCATAGCGATTTCTGTAGCTTTAGATATATCATTTTGCGCACCTGTGGTTATTTCGGAAAATACAAGCTCTTCGGCAACGCGTCCGCCAAACAATATTGAAAGTTTGTCCAGAAGCTCGGATTTTGAGGTTAAATATTTATCTTCTTCTGGAAGTTGCAGCGTATATCCTAAAGCGGGACCGCGCGGAATTATAGAAACTTTATGAACAGGATCCGCCGTAGGTAAAAACTTTGCGACAAGAGTATGCCCCGCTTCGTGGTAAGCAATAATTTTCTTCTCTTTATCAGACATCAAACGCGATTTTCTTTGAGGACCTGCAAGAATCCTGTCTATCGCTTCTTCCACATTTTTCATATTCACGGTCTTTTGATTATTTCTTGCTGCAAGAAGAGCCGCTTCGTTTACAAGATTTGCAAGATCCGCACCGACAAATCCTGGAGTTCTTCTCGCAATAACGTTTAAATCCACATCGCTGTCAAGTTTAATCTTTCTTGAATGCACACCAAGTATTTCTTCTCTGTCTTTGAGGTCAGGACTTGGAATGACAACTTGTCTATCAAATCTCCCAGGTCTTAAAAGCGCGGGGTCCAAAACATCCGGTCTGTTTGTCGCAGCAATTAAAATCACGCCCTCTTTAGTATCAAAACCGTCCATTTCAACAAGAAGTTGGTTTAACGTTTGTTCTCTTTCGTCATGCCCGCCGCCGATGCCAGCAAACCTATGTCTGCCTACGGCATCTATTTCATCTATAAACAACAAACACGGAGCAGATCTCCTGCCATGGACGAACAGGTCTCTTACTCTCGAAGCACCTACACCTACAAACATCTCGACAAATTCCGAACCGCTTGAAGAGAAAAACGGAACACCCGCTTCACCAGCAACAGCTTTCGCAAGCAATGTTTTTCCTGTTCCCGGAGATCCGAAAAGCAAAACACCTTTTGGAATCTTTCCTCCAAGTTTTTGAAACTTTGCAGGATCTCTTAAAAATTCTATTATTTCCTGAAGTTCTTCTTTCGCTTCCTCACAGCCTGCAACATCTTTGAAAGTAACTTTTTTTGCAGAACTATCGGCAAGCTTTGCTTTTGTTTTACCGAAAGACATAGCCTGCTTACTTCCCATAGACATGCCACGGCGCATCATCCAAAAACAGAATAAAATCAAAAGAATTACCGGTCCCCAACTTAACAATAAAGATCCTAGCCATCCATTCTTTTCCGCAGCTGCAAACTCAAGTACTTTATTGTCTTCCATATCTTTTATAAGATTAGGATCATCCATTGGAATGGTTCTAAACTTTTTTAAGACTCCGTCGCTGCTTCTGAATTGTCCTTTAATAGATACGGGGGTAACTAAAACTTTTAATACGCTTCCTGCTCTTACATATTGTTTAAACTGGGAATATTCAAGTTCGACTTCCTGTCCTCCCTGTCTGGCAAAATTCATAATCATAAATATAATAATAAACAATGTTATCCAGAAAAATACAAACCACGGATTGCTCTTTTTCATTTAAAAACTCCTTTTAATTTTTCTGTAAGGCAATCCTCTGAAAAATTCGTTGTAATCCGAACCGCTCTCTGTAAATGAAAATTATCACTCATTAAAACAAATATGCTCAAATGTTGCCACTCAAAACTATTGAAATAAGCAAAGTTTTTTTATTTTTAAAATCACCGAATATCCACACTGCAAACAAATTCAACGATTTTCTTTTATATATTAAATTTTTCAGAAAAAAGAAAATTTCCAATATATTTCATTTTTCATCTCTTATAAAATAGGCTTTATCTGATTTTATTTTGAAAATCCATTCGGCAGAGAGTCTATAAACAGATACGTCTGACAATAAAATTCTCTGCATTATCAAGTTAATGTGTGAATTATATTTCTTTTGTGGTAATATGTTTTTTAGAATCCTGAATCGTATTGTTTTATTATATCGTAAAAACGCTTTTAAATCAAGCAAAATTTGATTCTTTTGCAGCTTCACACATTTTTTCAAAAATTTGATTGAAACCTCTTCCAAATACGCGGTTTCCCGAGCCTGTATACAACTTAAAGCAAAAATATGCTCTATCGCCATAGGGTTTATTTTTTCAAGAACAGGCACAAGCGACAGCCGTATTTTGTTTCTTATGTATACGCTTGAAAAATTGGATATATCGATACAAAAAGGGAGTTTATGGCTTTTGACATATTCTTCAATCAGTTTTCTTTTAATCGGAAGCAATGGACGGATTACGGCAAGATCCTTGTCTATTGCTCTTTCCTGCGGTATGCCTGCAAAATTTCCGCTCCCTCTTAAAAGCCACATAAGTACAGTTTCGGCATTATCATTCGCATTATGCGCAGTGGCAACTTTATTGCAACCATATTTTCTTGCAATTTTTGCGAGAGTCCAATATCTCAGATTCCGCCCGGCTGTTTCAACTGAAACAGAATGATTTTTAGAATATTCTCTCACGTTGATTTTCTCAAGAAGGCAATCCATTCCGAATTTAACCGACAAACCTTTGACAGCTTCCGCTTCTTTTACAGATTCTTTCCTTAAATTATGATTAAAATTTACAACTAAAAGAGCAATTTTTACTTTTTTTGCAAAACGCCAAAATAAATGCAGCATACATACGGAATCCATACCGCCCGACACAGCTAAAATAATTTTATCTCCTGGCATAACAAAACCGTTTTGAGAAACATTTTGATAAAAAATATCCCACGCTTTCATCTTCTCAATAGCCTTTTGAAAAAATGCTTCCTCTCGATGGTTCTAAGCGGAGAAATAAGCGCCGTAAAATTTTTAACAAAAGTAATAATATACTTATCCGGAGGCACCGCAATATATTTATTATACCACTCAGGACAAAATTTATTTTTAAATTCTCTTAACAATACAAGATTATAATCAAAATGTTCGGCAAACATAAACATTTTTGCAAAATGTTTTATAAACTCACCGCCACTATCCATCAATGGAAAATACGCAAAACCTAAATTAAACCACTTATATCCGTTTTCTTTAGCCCACAAAATATTCTTAAATACCACATAAGTGAAAACGTCATAATCGCATTTTATATATCTTATAATTCCCGAAGACAACTCACATTTACTTTTAGTTTTTGCAATAATGGAAAAAGCATAAATTTTACTATCTTTTTCCAATATCCCAAAATCCATACCGCTCATATAAGACTCGTCATATTTCCCCTGTATAAAATTTCTTTCAATATAATTCGTATTTTCTGTCCACTCTTTGTTTATTCTTACAAACACCTCTCTGTATCGTTCAAACTGCCCGGGACTCATTACACGGTATTCAAATCCTGCGTTTTCTATTTTTTTCTCTAAATAACAAAAACATTTAAAACGGTTGTCTTCTTTATCAAAAGTTATTAAAGGAATTTTTGCTTCCTGTCCTATATTAAAAACATTAAGCCCCATATCATCATAGATCTGCACGAATTCATGGTCTATTCCGACAAAAGTAGGCTTTGCCGAAGCATTGTCCGCAATTTCTTTGAACTTCCATAAAAGTTCGTTTTTATGTCCGAATTTTCCAACGGGGTCGCCAAAAGCAATCCAACTGTTCTTTGATTTTGCATACATAATAAACGCGTCTTTTTCATTGTTTACAATATAACTTTTATCGGAGGCAAGTGCATTAAACGAATATGTATAATCCGAAGAGTCGACTATATTTTTTATATCGTATTTTGTAAATGAAATAGGTGGCTTTTTGAAGAGCTTTTTTGATATTTGTTGTAAAATAACTATAAAGATTATAATTCCTATGCCCAAGCTAGCCCTTAAAAACCTTGCGGCATCCGTAGTATTTAAAACATTTTTAAAAAATACGTCTAAATGCATCCAAGAAGAAACATCCTGCTTGTTTACAAAAAATCCTATCCATACCGATAAAACAAACACTCCGCCAATCGCACTAAACCACCATGCATTGAACGCTGTATTCAATATCGATATATTTCTGTAAAAATATTTTTTTGAGGCTAAAAGAACAACCAGTAATACCACAAAGCACAAGAGAACTAAAGGTGGCTCTCCCACTACAAGTATAAGAACAATTGCAAAGCTTATCAGAACACAGGTAATACTCCACGCATTTTTAATTCTAAGCTGTAAAGCTTTTGAAACAAAAAGTAATCCTATCGTCGTAATGCTCAGTAGAAAATGCGATAAATCGGCAAACCACGCAGGAAGAAGGTTTATGACAAATTTTAATTGCGCCACATCAAAAGGCGTGGACGTAAAAAACATTACAATCATACCTACAAAAAACGATGATAACGCTATAACCTGCACTATAACCGAAGAAACAGTTTTTCCAAAAATTTTCGTCGTCTTGTTAAATTTCTTCGTAAACGTCATAATCTCAAAAACACACAAAATAATAAGCGCTATCAAAAGCGGGAAGAAATAAAATATCATTCTATAGGCAAGCAATCCTCCCACAACTCCGGGGTTGCTTGCGGAATTCGGAAGCAACTTTGAAATGGCAGTCTCAAAAACACCCATGCCACCCGGCACTTGGCTTATAATTCCCAAAAGTTGCGATATAAGGAAAGCTTTAAGCAAAACAAAATAAGACATTTCCTCGACAGGTATAAGAATGTAGAGAATAAACGATGCGATAAGCCAGTCGCACGTAGCAAACAAAATTTGTAAAGAAACAATTTTGATACTTGGAAAAGTTATGGTCCACTTAAATACTTTTATTGGTCTTGAATGCAATGTGCTCAAAAAGACATACAAAACTAAAATAGCAATGAAAAACAGACCAATTGTTCTTGTTGTAATAAAATTAAAATAAATTGTTCCTTTCAGAGAAACAGATGCAAAAGTAAAAATAAACCCGCCAATCGTCAAAAGACCAAGCCAAACTGTCGTTGAAGAAAAAAGAAGGACTTTTGTAACATCAGCTATTGAAACATTGTACACAGAGTAAAGTCTATAGCGTATTGATCCGCCGAAAAGCATTGAATAACCGGTATTACTTCCTAAAATGTTGCTTATAAAACACGTAAATAAAATATCCTTGAGCTTTAACGAAACTTTTGAATCTATATACTTAAATGCGATAACGTCATAGCCACCCAGAATCAGATAATATAACAAAGCTAAAAACAAAGCTGTTATAATTCTCAACGCCGGTATAGCTTTTAACGCATTTATAACATCAATATAACTTAAATCTTTCAACTGATTGTGAAGCAGTATCAACGCTCCGACAAAAGCAAAAAAACCTAAAGACACAACAATAAATTTTATCCATTTTCTCATTACGCGTTAATCCTGCGAATTTAATCATGCAAAATGATAGTGAAATAAAAAGTAAAATATAAAACAGCACATTAAAGTCAGCTCGGCGATACACTCCAAAGCCGTTCTCCTCATTCTAGTCATCAAATTAAAAATTCAGGCAACACATTAGCTTAAAAAGGGAGTCAATATATAAATTTTTCCGATTTTTTTCGACAGTATTGGAAATATCTTTTCATAACACTCTATAAAAATATAATAACATTTTTATATGCAAAATAGATGGCATGACAGATTGATGAAAATACGTCGACTGATAACAAGAAGTTTCATTTTACACTGCTCTAATCCAGCATAAACCGTTATTCTCGTCTAGTCTTACTTCCATATCAAAAAGAGAAGAGAGCCTATCGCCAGTAAAAATTTCACTGCGTTTTCCGTCGGCGAAGATTTTCCCATCTTTAAAAAAGACAAATCTGTCCATTTCCGGAATGATGTCCGACACTAAATGTGTCACAAGTATTATTTTTGTTCCTGAATCCGAAATTTTTCTCATTGTATTATGAAGTTTTAAAGACGACGAGATATCCAAACTGTTCGACGGTTCATCCAAAACTAAAACCTTAGGACTGTTTACAAGTGATCTTGCAATTAAAAATCTCCTTGCTTCGCCAGACGACATAGTTTCAATCTTCTTATCTTTTAAAGAAGATACATCCAAAAAATCAATCATATCACCGGCTTTTCTAATCATCTCTTTTGTAACCGCGTGGTTATTCGATATTCCAATACTTGAGAAAAATCCCGATAAAACGGCTTCAAAACCCGTTATCTCATTATAAAAATCATATTGAAGCTCGTTCGTCACTATCCCGAGCATACTGCGCAAATCATGTATATTCCACCGTCTGCGTTCAAACAATCTGCAAACCGTGCCATTTCCGGTATAAGACGGGTAAATTTTACCGGTTATAAGTTTAATAAAAGTAGATTTTCCCGAACCATTTGGACCTATCACCGCAACATTTTCGCTAGAACTTATATTAAGATTGATATCATCTAAAATTTTTCTATTGCCACGCAGAACAGAAACTTTTTTTAATTCAATAAAACTGTCCATTGCCCACTCTCCATACGAAATAATGGTTAGATTTTATAATATACAGCAGAAAAAAGAAAGGACGTTAATATCTGAACATTTTGGCAACTTAAAAATAATTATATAGAATAGTGATATGCCCAATACAAAAATCTTTGACCTCATAAAAAAACGATGGTACGCTACCGCCGGATACGCGGAATTTTTTAAAATAGCTCTTCCTCTTATTGTTTCAATAGGAGGCTGGGCGCTTCAGACTTTCATAGATAGAGTCTTTCTTTCACACTACTCTAGCATCGCTTACGCGGCAGCTGTCCCCGCTGGACTATTAAACTGTTCAATTATGGATATATTTATAGGGACAGTATCTTATATCGATGTTTTTATTTCACAATATAACGGGAAAAAAGACTTTAAGTCAATAGGTCCGTCCGTCTGGCAAAGCATTTATCTCTCGCTTTTTAGCTCGCTTATAATTTTGGCCATTTCGTTTTTCTCCAAAGATATTTTTAACTTCATAGGACACTCGCAAATCATTATTTGTGAAGAAATTAAATATTTTAAAGTTTTATGTTACGGCGCATTTCCGTATCTTGCAGCTTCCGCTATGGCAGGCTTCTATTCAGGCAGAGGAAAAACAAAGATTGTTTTGATTATAAACCTCGTAAGTATAACTGTAAATACCATCTTGGATTATCTCCTAATTTTCGGTAAATTCGGATTTCCTGAACTCGGCGTAGAGGGAGCGGCGATAGCAACCATTATCAGCTCAATTATAATGTTTGCTATGTTCTTACTTTTTATAACATCAAAGAAAAATGACGTTCTATTTAATACAAGAAAGACTAAACCAGATTTTAAGTTTATTAAGCATCTTATAAAATTCGGTTTCCCAAACGGCATTCATTTCTTTTTTGACATATTCATATTCGCATTTTTTACGCTTGCAGTAGGTACTCTCGGCAAATTAGAACTGTTAGCCACAAATATAGCCACGAATATTTATAGCCTCTTTTATACGCCGGTTTCAGGATGCGGAGTCACAACATCAATTATGGTTGGGAATTATCTCGGTAAAAACAAAGCTCGCATTGCTCAAATAAGCGTTCAAACAGCTTTACATATAACATTCGCATATGTTATCCCAACGATTCTTCTATACATATTTGTTCCAGACATACTCATATATCCTTTTTCAAAAGGTTCAGAATACTTGAATACTGAACAAATAAGACCAACTATAGTCATCTTGCTAAGATTTATAACTGTATTTGCATTTTTTGAGTCAGCAAGTATTATATATTCTTCGGCGATAAAAGGAGCCGGAGATACAAGATTTGTAATGAAACTTTTAATAACACTTTTCATAATTACCGCAATACCAGTGTGCTTATTTACAATATTTAAAGTAGGATTATACGCGTGTTGGAGTATTTTAGTTATTTACGGTATTATGCTTATGATTTTTTCTTATTTAAGATATAAAACAAACAAATGGAAACATATACGTGTAATTGAAACGAACAGCGCTGACAAATAGTTAAATTGGGTGAATAAAGCTGAGGTGGTGGAACGGCAGACACGCAGGTTTCAGAAGCCTGTCCCCGAAAGGGCGGTAGGGGTTCAAATCCCCTCCTCAGCAAAATATTTACATTTTTTCTACTCATATAAATATTAATACAATCGTTTTTACGCAATCAAATAATGTGCGGCAATAAAATAGACGTTCTCGCAAGTCTGGATGAGGATGACGATTACTGCGATCACCCCTTAGTAAAAGGCAAACGGACGAGCTACTGCCCGGTGTTTTTATTGTATGCTTCAGGTTTTTTATAAAGAGAGAATGAAATTCTTTAGAAAATGCAGATTCTTATTTGCTTAAATCAGCAAGTCCTCTAAAAATTTAAAAGGTTCAGTATTAAAAACAATCACCTTTTCACAAAGTATTACCAACATGCTCTGTTTTCTCGCGCTAAAATATCTTTCCACACGCTGCAGTCGTCAATATAACTAAAATTTCCAATAGCATATAAACCTTTCATAATCCTAAACCTCGTTTTACAAACCTTAAAGTCATTTAAAGCAATTTAAAATCTTGACAAAATAAGTAAAAAATCTTATCATAACTATCATGGCATAAGTATTGTTTCTTTAGCTAAGAAAACGAATTGAGATTCTATTAAGGAGATATAAAATGAAAGCGCTAGAAATTGCAAAAAGGATACTAAACTATCAGCTTTTAGATTATACTCTTGAGATAAGCCACTTAAAACTTCAAAAATTGCTATTTTATTGCCAAGCTTATCATCTCTCTATTTCTGGCGAACCACTATTCGAAGACGACATACTTGCTTGGGATTACGGACCAGTTGTACGCAGCGTTTATGAAAATTATAAGAAACACGATAGTTCCATAATCTCAGTTAAAAAAGAACTTAAATCTGAAGATATTTCTGCTACTTCAAACCTGGCGAACCACTATTCGAAGACGACATACTTGCTTGGGATTACGGACCAGTTGTACGCAGCGTTTATGAAAATTATAAGAAACACGATAGTTCCATAATCTCAGTTAAAAAAGAACTTAAATCTGAAGATATTTCTGCTACTTCAGATTTAAGTTCTTTTTTAACTGAGATTATGGAACTATCGTGTTTCTTATAATTTTCATAAACGCTGCGTACAACTGGTCCGTAATCCCAAGCTTATCATCTCTCTATTTCTGGCGAACCACTATTCGAAGACGACATACTTGCTTGGGATTACGGACCAGTTGTACGCAGCGTTTATGAAAATTATAAGAAACACGATAGTTCCATAATCT
>JAIXMX010000022.1 GCA_020328155.1 Candidatus Endomicrobiellum agilis
TAGCAAAAAAGGACGCAATATGTTGCCAGAAGATATACAGCAATATATCGATAAAGGAATTAAATTAATCGGCGTGTACAGCAACGGAGCGGTTATCGCAAGAGGAAAAGAAGAGATTGAGAAAGCGTACACAAATGACGCTGAAGAGGTAGAAGCTCTTATGCACGGAAATGGTGATAAGCATGGAAATGCAAAAGGGACTCGGATATCCTGCTTTCGGTTTGTACCCGCCGATTACGAATATATTGTGATTGATATCGACCGACATGAAGGCAAAGAAGACGGACTTGAAAACTTTTACACATGGCTGAAAAAACAGGGATTGTCGCGCTCCTCGTTACCGATGTATCTGCGAAACATTGATGAAAATAATCAGTGTTATGTGCGAACAAAAAGAGGCGGATATCATCTGTACTTCAAATGCCCAAATGCGAAAAATATCAAATTTGAAAACAATCCTGCGGACTCTGTTGAGTGCCTAGTTACCAAGCCCGTGACAATCGGCGGAAGTTGTATGAACGGACAAAAATACAGACTGTTCGGCAGGTTAGAAAATGCACATGCACTGCCCAAAATATTGCTGGAAATTTTGCGAAAGAAAGAGCCTAAAACTAAACCAATGACCAAGCAATCGGTGCCATCGTCATTACAAAAAAGCAGGCAATCGGCAACATATGCGACACCAATGAAACGAGAAGAAAGGGACAGACTAAAAAAAGAAATGAAAAAAGAAATACGCCGTTACTTAGAGTTGAAAGGAATGGAAATAACAAGACAATCGATGATGTTATGTCCGTTTCACGATGACCACAATCCAAGCGCGCACGTGTACGAAGAGACCGTTTATTGTTTTACATGTAATAAGTCCTTTGACATTTACGAAGTGTCTATGAAACTTAACAGCTGTGATTTCAAAACAGCTGTTGACGACGTGCGACAAACACTCGGCTATTGGTAAAAAGCAAAAAAGGAAAAGACGAAATGAGCGATACAAACGAAACGTACAAGAAAGCACTTGTAGCAACGCAAGAGTTATTTGCCAAAATGAACGACAGAGTATTAGCCACAAGTGATGGATTTGACCCGCCGACTGCAGTGGAAATTCTTGAAATAGTGAAGGGAGTGACAAACGAAGAAGTTGAACTAACCTTAACAATTGAGCCAACAATAAGACAAATGTTTCAAATGAATAAATTGGACGAAACCGAGTTCAATAAACATTTGGAAGAGATACGAAAAAAGGAACAAAAAGAAAAACAAAAAGAACTTCTCGAGATAGAAAAATCTTTTCGAGAAGCCAAAGCTGAATTTGAAAAAAGCGAATGGCCGATAGAAAAGATAAACGAGTTACATAAGAAGATGAATGCCCTTGCAATCGGAAAACAGCAAGTGAGCAGATTTGCGACATACGGACAATTCTTAAAAAAAATGAGCGAGTACGACCCTGACAAAGATTTCAAACCAAATTTATTTTGCGGACTGCAATGTCCAAACGGCACCTTAAGCGTGGTGTGTTCGCGCCCCGCTGGCGGAAAGACTTCCTCGCTGGTGAACATAATGCGAGAAGCGACAAAACCGCATATTTCAGATTACCTAAAGTACTTTATGTCATTAACACCGTGGCAAAAGATGCCACCTGGCTTCGAGCCATTACCAGAATTTGCCAAGACGCAAAAACGTAAAATTCTATATGTGAACCTAGAAATGAATTATTATCAAATCATTCGCAATCTGCACCTGTCGCTGATGTACGACAGTGCCAACTACAGCGACAGAAAAGAACTCCCGAATGAGGATGTGTTAAAGCAGTTTAGTTGGGTGGCTAATCCGCACAGAGATTCAAGTAAAGCCAATGAAGTATTTCAGAAAGCTTACAAACAAAAAAGCGAATATGTTGAGTGGTTGCTGGGAAAAAAGATTATACAAATCTATAATGGTATAAGCGCGACTAACCAAGATATAATTGACGCTATTAACACACACACATCAGAGGGCGACATTGTGTTGATTGACTATATCCAACGCATGCCCGCAATGAAGGGCGACGAGCGACAGCCGAGACAAGTGCAACTGCAAAAAGTTAGTGCGGGATTGCTAAAATCAGCGATAGAAAATCAGATTGTGATTATTGCAGGCGCGCAGTTTAACCGACAAGAGAAAGAAGCAAAAGCTGAAATGATAAACATTCGAGAGTGCGGTGACATTGAGCAGGACGCATTTAATATTGTTGCAATAGTAAACAAAGACGCAGGCAACATATACAACAAGGTATTGAAGGCACGTGAAGGCGGTGAGATGTATCAAAACGGGCATGTGGAATTTAAAAAAGAATATATACATTGGGAAGTAACCAGAAAAGAAGACGATGATATTGTCAATGGCGCAAGCAAGGGCAAGGTGGACAAGAGCAAGACTGACGAGCAAGAAAAAGGTGTGTATAGATTATCTGACACAATTTAGAGGAAGACGAAATGAGAAGAAAGAACAAAGCACAAAAAGCGAACAGAACGAGCCGATACCTTGCGAAGATGGAAACGATGAAAGCGAACACATTCAAAGAAAAAGCAGAGGACTACATAATTAAGGAAGTGTCGGAAGTAATAATAGGTGACCCAAAAACGATATGTTTTAGCGGTAGAGACTTAACAATTAATCAAGAAGCAAAACTAGAAAAAATGGCTTTTTCATTTTCGAGAGCATATCCGATGTTAATTGATGGGTTGTGTCATATCTGCACAAACTACGAGGACTTGAGCGTCAAATATGGAAGACAAATAATACAGTTGACCGATGTAGAGAACGCTTTATATTATATGGTAGACTTACCCTTCGAAGACTTCCTTGACTATGCTTTAGACGGAAATAGAAAGTACAGAGGAATGTTTATGAAAGAAATGTACCTCATGGAAAAAAATCCTCAAAATAACATTCGATATGTTCCAATTTCGGGGAAAGAGTTTGCAAGAATGGCACCATTCCATATAATGTCTATTCACAAAAGCGAAGATAACATGGAGCCATCGGAGATAAGAAGGTTAAGCAATATTTCGGGAAGAGATGATATCGGCGACATCACATTAAAAATGCCCAAAGAAAGGATACAAATTCTTTTTGCAAAGGCTCTTTTTAGGCCAATTATCAATCCAAAAGCAAAAGGGGCAAAAGGTGGCTACTTCCTCCTTCCGAAAGGGTTTCAGAGCAAAATCAACGAAATAATGCCGAAGAACGATTTTGCTGACCCAATTGACGTAAGACAGTGCTACAATTACTATCTTCTGCATGATAATTCGTCCACAAAAGAAACAACCATCGACTTAATAGATTTATTAAAATCTGTAGACCCTCAGCAATTGTCGTTCTTCAATGGTCGTGCCTACTTCCGCGACGAAAAGCGTGCAGTTTTGATGCTAGAAGTAATACACTGGTGTCTTTGTTTAATGGCGAAAGATGGTCTGATGGATAATGTGAAAATGGTGCCGACAACAGTGGAAAAAGGGAGTGAAAAAGGTAAGTATATAATAGGTATAGCACGAGGTATTAAAAGTATTAAAAGTATCAATACAACTCTAACGAACGAATTGTTTTTACAGATAAATAAAGATATAGAAATCTATAAAGAAGAGACAGAGCGTAAGAAACGGCTACGAGAACAACACAAGCAGAGCCAGTTATTGCTCCCGTTTGAATAAAGTTTTGCCTAACTTTCCCTGAAGTTTTGCCTAACTTTCCCTGAAGTTTTGCCTAACTTTCCCTGAAAAAGGTCACTTTTTTGCCTAACTTTCCCTGAAAACGAGCATTCCCTAAGTAGTTTCTAAGAGTATCTCTAAGATACTCTAATAGACAGGAGCCTCTTTTTCGAAGAGGCACCTGCCAGAACGACGAACAGCGAACGACCATAGTATATCTATCCTGTATCGCACAAACCGACACAAGCAGTCATGGAAGAAGTCTCTTTTGTTATCGGCGAAAGTCTCTGTCTTTGTCATTTGTCGTTGTCTCTGTTTTTTTATTAAAAGCAGAAGCCGTTTGTCGTTCAACCCAAACAGTCTAGACTAACCAAACAAACAGGTCTCTAGAAACCTGCTAGATAGTTCTTATAACACACCTATCTAGTAGGTTTCTAGAAACGTTGGAACCTTCAGTTCATTCCGATATCCCTAAGTCTAGACTAACCAAACCAAACAACCAAGCAGGTCTTATACAAACCTACACGTGTCGCTTAGACCTGTGCATTGTTCTGGTCATACCATGCAGGCGTTAGGAAATGAACTCGGTACGGTATGCGTAGCGGTGAGGCGATGGTCTGCACGGCATACGCATAAAACGCACGACATTGGAATATTTTGCATTATAATCGTTTTGTCGTAGGATACAGCTAAACGGCAGAAGCGAGGCTGAAAATTGATTTGGGAATGCGGAAGAGGAAATGCGAGGCTGGTATGCGCATAATCACGGGATTATAACTGTCTGCAGTCTGCGGTTGGGAGTGTGTAGCTGGAAGCGGGACGAGTTGGTATAGCAAGGGTATCGCTGGGGTGTGTTTGGAAGAGGGAAAAAAGATGTGCGATTTTGAAATGGGTTGCCTCTAATTCGCATTAGAGGCACCGCAAATCATGCCCTTTTTTTTACTCCCTTTTTTTCACACTACCAAACCAAAATTTGACTTTTTTGCAACTTTTCGGCTAAAATATAATTGCAGTGTAAATCGGTCTCAGGTTTTGGAAAAAAAGGCGACCTTCGGTTTTTGAATAATTAGTTATCATGATTGCACCCGAGCGTGAGGCTAGAAAAAAGCAATTTGGTATAGGATAGGTGTGAAGAAAGCAATATCAGCTGTATTAACGCATCAGGTTGTGTTGCTCCGCCTCGTCAACTATCCACGTCGGACGCTGTTGCAGATGTCTCTGATTCGGTACAAGCAGAGCCGTTACAAAAAGCACCTGACTGCACATGCCCAAAAGCACCAGAATGCCCTTGCGCGCAACCAAAAATCTATGTGTATTCAGGATACTTAACTGTATCATTTTTGTTTTTAGCCTTGCTTACCGCAGGGCTTATTCGTAGGTACAATATTGCGGCGGATATGTACTGCTATTGGTTCACGCACTATTATGAAGCCGTTGCGAAATGGAAAGAAATCTGCAGTAAGCAACTTGCAGAAATACAAAGGCTCAAAATGATAATTGCCCAGATGTCCGAAGATTAGAAATAAAAGAGCCCCGTGCGGTATAAAAAGGATTTTAGATTTCGTTATTACTTTCTCCTGTCAAGATAGGATGTGTGAAGAGATTAATAGTTGTGTCCTTAATAGCAATCTTAGTCTCTGGCTGTAATAAGTCTGCTATACCTCAGTTATCTGTACCACTATCTGAGCCTAAGCCGATACCGCTACTTGAGACTCAGCCGCTATATAGTATGACTCCGCTCGATTCAGACTCTGATGAGGATATTAGGAACAGATTTTTTAATAGTGTAATTAGAGTAACTGGTGTATGTGCTTTTGTTTTGAATCTTGGTCGCAGTGTTTCTCTATTAGATTTTGTTGTTGCTGTCTACTTGCAGACAGGATTTGCTCTTTGGGTGACATCTTTTGTATATGTTTATCTGTTTCCCAATGATACGTCTTATAAGGACTCTTATTGGTGTAAATGTGTTACACAAGCGAAATTCACTATAGCGAAATTCACTATGAGAGCATATTTAGCAGCTATGCTCGTCAACTGAATCCTAGAACACATCTCTCTGATGAACAAGAAAGATGAAATAAAAAAGAGACTATTAAAATGAAAAGAAATATTGTAATTTTGCTCTGTCTGGTATTCTTTACTCAAAGTGCGTTTGCTGATTGGAGTATTTTGTGTGGTGATTGCCAAGATGAGAGTAATGCGTGCAGCCGTGAGCTTGGTACCTGTCGTCGAAATAATGGCAATTGTCAGGAGTTGCGTAAAGCTGACACAAGGAAAATTGCGGAGTTAGAAGATAAAGTTAAGAAGTTGGAAGCTCAAAATAAGAATTTGAAAATTGGCACGGGCGTGGGAGTTGGTGTGGGAGCTATAGTAGTTGGGTATATTGGTTATGCCATTGCTCAGCCATTTCGTGTAATTCGAGACCTTCTCGTTCGACTACTAGGAATTGTCGAACCCGCGGCCGACGAAGACCAAGCCTAATAATCAAAGAAGGATTTAAGCAGTTCCGACCTCACTAAAGAATATAAAGAAATTTGTTATTACTTCCGCCTGTCCGCATAGGATAGGATAGGATAGGATAGGATAGGATAGGTATGAAAAAAGTAATATCGTTATTGTTATGTATAGTCTTAGTCTCTGGCTGTACTAAGCAACCAGCCTCAACGCCTCAGAACGTAATAATACCAGAAGGGGCAATTAAGGTATATTCACAGCTTCCAGATGGAGCGGTTCAAGTGGACGTAAAGCCGAGCCAAACTCACCATCACAATGAGAATGTCACTGTTGAGGCACGTGGTGCGTTTAGTACTTACTTAATAAATACTGCCGCTCTGTTAACTACGCTTATAGTGGCTTCGTTATTAGCTCAAATACCTTATATCCGTCGTCTTGTCAACTTTGGTTTCAGCACTGATTGCCAGACGAGCAAAACGTTAATAGCTCTTGAAAAAGCGGGAAATAAACTTGCTGGAGTTGAATAAGACCCTTTTCCACATGAAACAGGACAATCTTGTAAAGGGATTGCCTGTGATTGACCGATTTCCGAGTTGTCCAAAATGCATACTATTCCAAGATAGATAATACAAAGAGTAAGATAAGAAGATGACGAAAGAAATATCGGAGCCGACTTTTCCTCACTTTGCACAAATACCAAGTTTCCCATTTGTGACAATCAAACAGTTTTCCTCTCAATAATTGCAAAATTTTAGTAAATGCTTGTATAATAATGACAGTACTCTTGTTCTCACAATATGACAAGATTACGCTAATAACCTTTATTATTATTTCAGAATAGACGCAGCGGGTAACTCCGTTGCGTTTATTTTTTTGGTAGCACCTGAGCGTGAAACTCAAGAAGGCAATCGGTAGCGGTATCATTTGTCATTAATATTTGTAGTTAAAAAGCTTGTAATTGTCGGCAAAATGTGGTATCATTGGTATAGTAGATAGATGGTATTATTAGCGGGATTGCAGTGGTATCGGCGGTGAGCTTCGTGTGTAGTCTTGATTTATAGTAAAAAAGGCGGGAGCGTACAATGAAACAGCTAACTCGAAAAGAGCTAAAAGGAATAATAAAAAGAGCGATGGCTGAGAATGAGGACTGGGAAGAGAGGTATAAACAAGTATCGAGAGAAAGCGGATTAACACTGCACGAGGCAGAATGCGAGGTATTGAGAGCGAGAGAACGGGAACTGATGAAAGAAGAAATAATAGAAGGGGCGGACAACAGGAAAGAGTTTGAGGAAGCAATAGAAGGTGCGAAAAAGCAGGCAGAAGAAGCGAAAGAAGAGCTGATAAAAAAGTGGTTTGGAAAAGTTCCCGACAAAGATAAAAATCAGAGCTGGCGGGTATATGATGAAAAAAATAAATCATTTTTATTATTCGATATAGAGAGCGGAATGTTTTCGTTTGTGGATATGTTTTTATCGACGCAGTTTGCCAATCCGTACGATGTTGTTTTGGCAATGGGGATACTGTCGAAAGAATATAAAGGCAGTAAAAATCTGAAGATAGTAGAAGCGGGAACAAACGGGTTTTAATGATAAAAGCAGGTGACAAAAAATGACTTACGAAGAATTCAAAAAGATGACGTTGAAAGGTTGGTTTAAATTTATTTTAGTCCGTTTAGGAGTGTGGTTTGTATGTATGTACATATTATACGAGGTTATAGAATTAATTAAGAACGTGTTAAAGAGAGCATAATTAATTTGTTGCGAGAGATACGTAAAAGAGGCAAACAAAGCCCTACGTTAATGGATAGATGTAAAAGCGAAAACCAGCACGATATGATTAGCTGTATAAAATTAGGCAGAGGATACGCACATGGGAGCGGCAACTGAATTGATGGTTGTTGACGGCGTTGGCAGTAAAGTAGAAATTGTAGAAAAGGCAGAAATAAAAGAAGAATGGTTCGGCAGATTTATCAGCTATTTGGACGCCTCGCCGACAACTGTAAAAGCGTACAAATACGAATTAATTCACTTTGCAAAATACCTGACTGACACAAAAAAACCAACGCCGACACGGGAAGATATTATCGGGTATCGGGAATGTCTGAAAACGAAATATAAACCAGCGACAACGATTTTTCGGCTGGGAGTAGTGAAACTTTTCTTCAGATGGCTGGCAAGCGAGAACTTGTACAAAAACATCGCAGACCATATTAAAGGCGTGAGAACAGATAAAGGACATAAGCGTGATTATCTTACGTCAGTGCAGGTTAAAAGTGTGTTGGATAAAATAGACAGAAGCACAGTTATAGGAAAAAGAAATTATGCGATAATAGCGTTATCGGCAACGTGCGGATTGAGGACGATAGAACTTGCGAGAGCGAATGTTGAAGACTTGAGAAATATCGGCGATATGGAAGTATTGTATCTGCAGGGCAAAGGCAGAAATGAAAAAACGGAATATGCTAAAATAGGGGAAAAGGTGAGCATGGCGATACGGGAGTATTTGTCAGATATTCCGAGCGATGTAAAAGCAGAAAGTCCGCTGTTTATGGTGTTCTCGGACGGGAACAAAGGCAAGCGTTTAGCGACAAGAAGTTTGCGTAAAATAATAAAGCAGGCATACAAAGACGCAGGGCTGAATTCCGACAGGTTTACGTCGCACAGTTTGAGGCACACAGCGATAACGTTGTCGCTGGCTGGTGGAGCCACACTGCAGGAAGCGCAGCAGTTCGCAAGGCACGGCAACATAAACACGACGATGATATATTCGCACAATCTGGAACTGCAAAAAAACAGATGCAGCGGTATAACAGAAAAGGCAATATTTGCAAACGAGCCGTCACAGTGAGAAGGTGCAGAAGCGGAAGAAATCTGAGCAAATTAGTGCAGGTTCGGGGAACGGCTCAAACGTTGGATTGTATAAAAGGTATCGCAAAAAAGCAGGAAGATGCAACTGTCAGCGGAGTTCTGCAGCAGTTTTTTAAAAGGTATTTAGAGCGTGATGCCAGCGAGAAAATCGGCGGGAAATCCCGCATTGTGTGCCGAGTCGATTATGTGACTTGGGCAAAGCTTCAGACGAGAGCAAAGCAGAAGAATATATCGCTGAGTTCGCTGTGCATGAATATACTTGAAGAGCAAATGATTGAGTACAAAAAGAACGAAATGAGGCATGTCGGCAAACCAAACAAATAATCTGACATAATTTCCCGCCTGTTTGCATAGTGTAACAGTTAAAATGAAAAAAATTATATGTATATGTATATGTATATCTTTGGTTTTCGGGTGCGGTAAAAACAGAGTAAACCTCCCAGCGACTGCTTCGAACAACGTCCCCGAGATACAAGAAACGCCAACGAAAGAGATTGCGGACAAAGCAGAAAAAGGAACGTTGCCAGAGTTCGACGTAGCCCCCTTAATTGTGCAGGCAAAAGCAAAGTTCTGGCAGGCATGGGAGTGGACTAAAGCAAATAGGTACATTGTAGGCACTGCACTGTTTGTGCTAACGCTTGTCGTGCTGGGATACAAATACGCCGTCACGACGCCAGAACCGCCCCCCAGAAAAGTGGGAGGAATAGAGGATTTCAACGACTGGCTGACAGTCCAACAGCAGATTAACGCCCCTATAATTAAAGCTAAAAAAAAATATGATGAGTGGTTGCTGGAACAAAAGGTTATTAACTGCGACAAAGCCATGTCGTTGGCCAAAAAACAACAAGACACAATAAATGACTCAAATTTGCAGATTAGTCAGCTGGCAGATGAGAATAAACAATTAAAAACCGATAACAAACAAATTAAGCCACTTGAAGCAGCCAATAAGCAACAGAAAGAGGCTCTAGATTATAAACAGAGAGAGCTTGAAACTGTCAACCAAGAAAAGAATGAAGGTATTGTGAAAATTAGAGAGTTAGAGACTGAGCGTGACAATCTTAAGTCAAAGCGTACAGAACTGCAAAACAAAAATCAAGAACTTCAGGAAACCCTCGAAAATACGAAAACTGACCTCGAACTTGCACTGAGTGATGAAGAGGTACAGCGTCAGCAGGCTGAAAGATTGATAGATGAAAATAATATTTTGAGGCAAGAAAAATCTGAAATAGAAAAACAGATTCTGACATTGAAAGACGACAAAGAGAAAGCACTGGAAAAACCAGCCCTGTCACAGTCTGACTTTATCGCCGTAGATGTTGAGTCGACCAACGAAAAGACGCAGACCGACATTAAAAACGCGCTGGAGCCAAGCGCCGCAAGCTCCTTTGGTTTTACGGCGGAGCCTGTGTTAAAACAAAGCCAGTCCGTTGAGGGCATACAGATTAATTTCAAAGAAGACCCCAGCAAAGAAGCGAACGAACAAATTGCTAATTTGAAGCAATCAGTTGATGATTTGAAGCTAATGAAAGAGAACGTAGAAAGTGACTTCCAGAGCCTTAAAACAGAGCTAGTGTCACAGCAAGTCAGGGCTGATGAGTCGGCTCTGGGCAGTAAGATAGCAGAGACGCGGATTGACGAGTTGTCACAACAACTGAATGAAGCACAAGAACAGTTTGAGCTGTCGGAAGCGAGTCTTCTAACACTACAAGAGAAGATTAATCTTGAGGAGCAAGAAGAACAAGAACGAATTAAGAAACTAAGAGATAGTGTGCGTAAGCGAATCAAGGTAATACAAGAACAGACTGACGAGATAGAAGTACGAGATGACACGATAGAAGAAAAAGAGTCAATGATACAAGATTTATTAAGAGTAAACGGTAGGTTTGTCCGAAAGCACAAGAAAGATAAAAATTTAATCGCGGAGTTGAAGTCGAAGAATAACGAGAAGTCTAAAATAATAAAACAGACTGCAAAAAAACAAACTGCAACTGACACAACCACACCCGAGAAAAAAAGAAAGAAACATCACACGAAACCGATAATAAATCTGGACTCGGCTAATGTGCAGGTAGAGCAATTACCTGAGACGACAGCAATACCAACACAACGCAAAAGCTTGCTCTCAGCAGGCACGCTTTCATTAGTTTTAAGCTCATTATCTTCTTTCGACTTTATCTAAGAAATGAAAAGAATAATATCGCTGTTATTGGTGGCAATCTTAGTCTCTGGTTGTGGCAGGCTCCAAAGCGGCGGAAACGCTGAAAATTTTGATGATGTCAGCGGAGTAGGCAAACACACCCACACACCTCTGTCGTCCGACCCTGCGAATTTGCCCGTTCCAACACCACCGACTAACCCAGCAAAGTCACCCGCTCTTGCACCACAGTCCTCAAATGCTTCCGCTTCTGAATTACAGCCTATGCCAAGCCCAACAGTATCCGTTAAGCCTGACTTAAATCCTTTAGAGGAATTGTGCGGTGGTAGAAAAAAAGATTACTTGTATTTTGGTCATTCTGTGTTATCTTATTTTGTAAATTCAACGCTTATTCTTGTTGTGTCAGAGTTTCCTTCTTTATATTTTTTAAGGATATTAAGAATGTTTTCCGTTTTTAGTTTTCCTGTACATGTGTATCTTACAAATCCCTCTTTTTTGTCTAAGTCAAAATTAAGTTTATCTCTCTTGGCTGTAGATACATGTTTATCGTTATTCAAGCTTAATCAGGGTGTTTTTTTTGCTCATCTTATTCTTGAGCTTGTCCGATTTTATGCATATCCTCATATCGCTGGCTCTTTGCTCTAATGATTTGCATGTTATAAAAGGTGCAATATAGAAATGAAAAAAGTTATATCTGTATGCTTATGTATATGCCTGATGTCTGGCTGTGATAAGTCGCTTAGTCATGGAAGACCTGTGAATACTGCTGTTAAGGATAGAGGAAGCGAAGGCGTCTCAACGCATTCGCTGACGTCAGATACTCCAAATGCTTCCGCTTCAACACCTGAGGCTCAGCCTGCGTCTGATAGTGCTGATACAGGTATCTCAGTTGGGAAGTATTTCGGTTATGCTGTTGCTCTTGCTTTCGTATTTTATGGCGGTTATAAGTTGCTTTATAGATTTGCAAGATTTAGACCTATTGCTATAGATGGACTTCAGTCTGTTAAAGGTATGCCTGAAGGTTATAGAAAATGTTATCTTTGTTATCTTTATGATGATGCTGATAATTATTATTTGTTTGATTGGGATACACATAAATTTGTTGAAGAAATCCCTCTTAAGGAAGAGGCTTACCCCTCTTATGGTGATTCACCTGTTTACTATTATAAATCTAATTCGTTAGAGCCGAACCTTCTGAAAACTTGGTTGAGGAAGATACTCAGAATTAAAATGCCTGTATCTATAGTGGTTGCTGAATAGGAGCCTAGAATGCCCGAAAACGTTGAGAGCGTTACAGAAGATATTTTAAAGGAAGCACGTAACATCTACATTTCCGCACAGTCGTTAATAAGGCGGTTATGCGATAGGTTTGACGAGCCTCCCAGAGACCTGATTTATATGTGTGAAGATATAATAAGTGCTATAGGAACGATTGAGGTTACTGTTAGAAAAAGCTTAAGAAAAGTAGCGGAGTGATGGAAAAGCACTCCGCTACTTTATTTAAAGGAATTAACTTCCTCAAACGTGTGTCGTTCACGATTTGAGACCTACATTATACAAAAGTTTGAAGAGAGTGCAATGAGAAAATTGTTGCACGAAACAAACAACAAGCCACCTGACGACTTGGCTCCGCTGATAAAAAATGTAATGATATAAGTCAGTGAGTAGAACAGATACGAGCGTACACAGAGAGATGTTTTGTTGCAGGTACAAAAGGAGAGCGGAGTAAGATTGTAGTCTTACTCCGCTATGCGTTAAAAAATATACCAATGTTACAAGCTCGGATAATAATATCACGAGACCTGCGTGTGCTTTATTATAGCAAAAAAGGACGCAATATGTTGCCAGAAGATATACAGCAATATATCGATAAAGGAATTAAATTAATCGGCGTGTACAGCAACGGAGCGGTTATCGCAAG
>JAIXMX010000003.1 GCA_020328155.1 Candidatus Endomicrobiellum agilis
ACCAATTACAACCAATACCACAGGAGTTACTGTACATAGACAGATTACCACGATAGCAGTCCTAGCTATTATACTCAGCAACTTGTCCCGATTCATTCTTACCTCTCAGCTACATACTCCCAAACGCAGACTGCAGACAGTTATAATCCCGTGATTATGTGTAGATTATGCGCATACCAGCCTCGCATTTCCTCTGCCGCATTCCAAAATTCCATTTTTAGGCTCGCTTCTGCCGTTTAGCTGGTTATCCACGACAAAACGATTATAATGCAAATTTTCTTCCGTGCATTTAAACGTATGCCGTGCAGATTATCGTCTCGCCGCTACGCACACCGCACCGAGTTCGTCTTTTACCGCCTGCATGGTACGCCTCTCTATACGCCGACTTCAAATAAACAGCACATGTGTGGTTGTATAAACAGCAACGTCTTTGCTTTGAACACGCGTTATTTGTGGTTATACATGCTGTATAACCACAACAACAAAGACAAACGGCTTTCGCTTTTAATAAAAAGACTTCTTTAACAGTAAAGACAACGACAAACGGCAAAGGCAAAGACTTTCGCCGTTAACAAAAAAGACTTCTTTTGTGACTGGTTGTGTCGTTTTGTGTGACACAACCTAGATACACTGCAAAAGTTTCAGTCGCCGACACAGAAGGTTGTATAACAACCAAACAAGCAGTAAAGCTTATTATAGGGATATATCTAAACAAGCTGTATACTACCAAGAAAGCTACAAGGGTCGTTTGCCGTTCGTCTTTTTGGCAGTAGTGTGCCTGTTTCAAAAGGCACACTGCAACTGCCTATTTAATCATTAACTTCTTGATTTTTCTATTTTCTCGAAAACAACAGCATCAGTATTTACAGATAAAACTTTCAAAATATTAGTTTTTTTGTTATACAAAATGATATACGTATCAAAACGCCCGTGAAATACTTTTTCCGTGTCGCACAGTGAGAGTGAGAAAATAATATAACCTTTATCTTTAAGTTTTTTTTGCAACCACGTCATTTTTACAGATATAAATACGCACAGACACAGCCGCAACTATCAATACAAAAAGAATAAGAATTGATATTTTAATTATCTTTTTTACCATTTGAAACATACCAATTCCACGTATCTATAATTTGAGGACACATCCACATACTGTTGTTAATAACGTACTCCATTTTTTTTATAAGCGCTTCGAAGAAGGCTTTATTTAAATCATTCTTTGCCAAATTCCGTATTCTTTTTGCGTATTTCCACTTTCTGTCGCGTGAAACATAATCCGCAACAAAGATTATTTTTTCGAGAACACTCATATTTTCTCTTCCGAGAGTGTGGTTTTTTATCGCATTTAAAATATCTTTGTCTTTTATTTTGAATTTTTCCCTGGCGACATTTCCGCCAGCGAAAGAATGTAAAAGATGAGGCGAAAATTTAGATATATCTTGGAAATATTTCAAAGTCTTATTGCGCTTTTTGAAAAAATCAATAAGTTCTTTATCAGTCATAAGCTTTGCACAATCATGCAAAAGCCCTGCAGTTCGGGCTTTTAGTGTATCGTTTGAACTGTGTCTCGATGCGAGGTCTGCCGCAAGCATTGCGACATTATAAGAATGCTCAAGTTTTTTAGGAGTTAAATTTTCAGATAAATAATTAAATATTTGTTTTTCAATGTTTTTACACATATTATTTTCTTATTTTTATGATATTCATCATGTGAAATTGATGTTCAACGCCACTATAGGCAAAACTAATTTGGGACATAATCGCGGGTTGACACTGTAGGGATTACATCATATCTGGCGTCGAATGTAAATTTTGACCTAAGTTCTAAATAAATATAATAGTGCTTTATATGTTGTTGCCATAATAGGCAAGCTTAAAGATTGTCTATCGCGACGACGTGATAAACAATTTTTATTTATACAATCCGTTTTGAATTATGTAATTATAAACCTTTTCGCTAAGCAGCGGAGCTGCTTTTTTGTGCTCTTCTTTTATCAGTTTTCTTATTATTGTAGAAGAAATGTCTTCTATCCCCTTGTCTATAAATACGCATCTGTCTAGATATTTTACATTTTTGTTTATTTCAATTCCCGACCTCTTTGCCACTATAAATTTATAACGACTTGCCAGATAATCTATATTCTTCCAAGTGGGTAAGTCTAAAAGAGAATCCGAACCTATAACCATATATATTTCATCTGCGGGATGTAAATTTTGAAAATAGTCCAGCGTCTGGTATGAATACACTGTTTCCAGCTTTTGGGCTTCGTAGAGACTGATTTCAGCTTTTTGTATATTCCCAGCGGCAAGTTTTAGCATAGAAATTCTGTCTTTAATGTGGGCATATTGTTTTATTTTATGCGGTGGAGTATAGGCTATAACAAAAATCAGCTTTTTTAAATCAAGAGATTTAAATGCGAGTTTTGCAATTTGAATGTGCGACTTATGAACAGGGTCAAAAGATCCGCCGAAAATTGCTATTTTATCCATTGATGTTTCCTATAGCTTTGTTTTCAATCCATCCTGTAAGACTTTCATTCCCATATCTGACTTTTATATTATTCCAGTCTCCGCTTTTAACTATTACAGATACAACTTTTCCTGCTGGAATTGTAAAAATATCAGTATCGTTTTCACTGGGACCACTTCTGACATCTGATGTGTAGAGGACAACTGCTTCTTTTAATACAATTTCATTGTAAACTTTTAAAGCAAAAAGCGGTATGCATATAATCAAAAAAACAACTAAAACTATCATAGTTTTTTTTAATATTGGTTTTCTTTTTATGATAAATAAAGACAGTACCGCAAAAAGCAGAATTACAAAAGCAACAGATACTACAGTTATTTCATTTAGAGAAAAATACTGTAGAAAGATATCTGAAAAATTTTTTTGACGAACATGTTCAGCAACAGCATTGAGATAATCAGCATTATTTCTTATTTCTCTATCACGAGGAGCAAGTCTTAACGCTTTTTCTATATTTAAAATTGCTTTGCCAATATTTCCATTTCTATAGTATGCATTTGAAAGATTATAAAAAATATATGGATTATTTACTTTTTCTATTTTTATGAGACTTTCATATATTTCAATAGTTTTAGAGAAGTTGTCTCTTTTGAAATTTTCTTCAGCATTGTCTATTTGCGTTTGGTGTATGTTTTCAGCAAAACAAATACTGAAACACAGACAAACAGTGATAAATCCTAAAAATTTTTTCATATTTGCTTTAACCTTAATTGTCATTGTTTTGCGCCCAAAATAGCAATAAAAATATTCTTATTATCATTTAAGATTTAAATACTATAGTAGGTAAATCTTATTGCTGTTTTCATTAAATATAGCTGTTTGAATGAATTTATGTACTTGTTTTGTAAAACTTCTTTGTCGTCTTTTGAAGTTTTGATGACTTTGTTCAAAGAAACCACTACCTATTGGTCTAAATTATTTGAAGACCAAATATAAATTAAAGAACCATATTATGATTCTTTATTTTTTTCGAAAAAATTAGAAAGATATAAAACAGGCTTTGATCAGTATTTTAAATCTACGAACTGAAGAGTTACAAGGATTCTGCCTATTCTGCCGTTGGTGTCGCAAAAAGAATATATTATCCCAAATTGATAATGCCCAATACAATTTTTATTAGATCTAGTATGTCTAAATTTTTATTATACTAAAATTTTCCTAAATCAGTAAGTAAATATGAAAACTTCTCTTGTTAAATTAAAACTGTCTATTTAGATTTTGGTTTTTTCTGATTTTTCTTGGAAGTTTATGCCTGCCTCTTACATTGACCTTCTCTTAATATAATTCCTTAGATGAAAAAATCGGACTCTTTGAGTAGAAAACTTCCCAATTTGCTTTTTTTATTTAAAAATTTTAGATTCCGAATTTATGGTCTATATTTAGTCAAAATATAGCCAAGTATCCATTTACTGTTTAGAAATAGACATCAGCATACTATTTGTAAAAAGTCGTACTTTAAATTTGGTGTCAGACAAAAAGGAAGCTCATAGTTGTCTTTCAAAGCGAAGGACTATGTTCCATTTTTAATAGGGATTATAACAATTTCTATAATATTATATTCTAGATTTCATTATTAGGAGATGTTTCTTTTTCTCATACAACTCCACTTCTTATAAGTTCATCATTATATAAGGAAAACGATTACCAATATTTTTAGCATGGCTTTTTCCGCCCTTTATATTTTATCTGTTCCGATTTAAAGGGTTAGATGTGCGAAGGCATCTCTATTAAAATTTACCATATGAAATTTGTCTGTATGAAATTTTTATGATATTATAAAGGCAGATTTAAAATTTTTGAAATTTTGTGGGTGCTTCACCATAGTTTTTTTATCCACATGAGGCTGAGAGAAGGATTGAGTCCTTTAACCATTTGAACCTGATATGGATAATACCGTCAGGGAATATAAAACTTGTGCTTTATAATCCCTTTAGGTGTATTTCCTGAAGGGACTTTTTTATTGCCAGTTTCATTGGAGAGGCTATATATGAGCAAAGATATTTTCAATATTGCAGGTATGGAACTTAAAAGTAGAATCTTTATAGGAAGCGGCAAATTTTCAAACAATGAACTTATACCGAAAATAATAGAATCTTCACAGGCACAGGTTATGACCGTCGCTGTAAGAAGATTTGATTTTCAAAATCCGAAAGAAAACATTTTAAGTTATATACCTGAGAACGTACATATAATGCCAAACACTTCAGGAGCAAGAAATGCTGACGAAGCAGTGCGGATTGCGCGTGTTGCGAAGGCAGCTGCTAAAACGAATTTAATTAAAATAGAGATAATAAATGACAATAAATATCTTCTGCCTGACAATTATCAGACTGCAAGGGCATGTGAAATACTTGCAAAAGAAGACTTTAAGGTTTTTGCGTATATGAATGCGGACTTATATGCTGCAAGGGACATGCAAAATTCCGGGGCAACAGCAGTTATGCCTTTAGGGTCACCTATCGGAACGAATAAAGGGTTAAAAACAAAGGAAATGGTAAAGATTTTGATTGAAGAAATCTCCTTGCCGATAATAATTGATGCGGGAATCGGTAAACCTTCTGATGCTTGCGAATGTATGGAAATGGGATGTGCCGCAGTTATGATAAATACCTCAATCTCTTCAAGTTCGGATCCGGTTCTAATGGCTGAAGCTTTTAAAGATGCGGTAAATGCCGGAAGGAAAGCATTTTTGGCAAAACTCGGAGTCGTATCAGACAGAGCGAAAGCATCGTCGCCGCTAACAGGTTTTTTGAACTAACCTTGCTATATGCTTCTTTTGCATTGCAATCTTTAGGTAGGAATCCATCTTTATTTACTATACTGCGGCGACTATATTGGTGAGATATCCAGTCTTTCCGTATCTTCTAAGATTGCGTCGTATCAAAAAAAAGTGACTTAACGGCAAAGATATTCGGAAATAGCATATAAAAAGGAACAAATAATAAATTATGACTTTTTACGATATTAAACAACAATATGATACATTTGATTTTGAAAACTATATTGCCAAAGTTTCGGATATAATGGTCAAAGATTCTATACGAAAAGAAATTTTAAATAACATGGATTTTTTGAATCTTCTTTCTCCGAAAGCTCTAAGCTATATTGAAGAAATGGCGCAAAAAGCGCATGAAATATCAGTAAAACATTTTGGAAAAGGTATACTTTTATATGCTCCGTTATATGTTTCAAATTTCTGCATAAATAACTGTGCTTACTGCGGTTTTTCAACAAAAAACAAAATAAAACGTAGAGTTCTTTCTTTTGAGGAAATTGAAGAAAACTGTAAAATAGTTTCAGACTATGGCATACGACATATACTTCTTGTTACCGGAGAAAGCAGCGTAAAAACCCCATTGAGCTATTTGAAAAAATGCGTTGAGATGTTAAAAAAATATTTTGATGGCGTCGATGTAGAAATTTATCCTTTAAACGAATCCGAATATAGAGAACTTGCAGATGCTGGAGCTGACGGACTGACAATTTATCAGGAAACTTATAATGAGCAACTTTACAAGCTGCTTCACACAAAAGGAGCAAAATCAGATTACAAGTACCGTTTGGAAACATGCGAAAGAGCAGGCAGAGCAAACTACAGGAATTTAAATGTAGGAGCGTTGCTAGGACTAAATGATTTTGTAAGCGAAGTATTTTTTGCGGGTATTCATGCGAAATATCTTCAAAGGAATTTTCCATCAGCAGAAATAGGTATGTCTTTCCCTAGATTTCGGCCTGCTGTAGGAGCATACAAGCCTAAAATCATAATATCTGATAAAAATCTTATTCAGGCAGTTTGCGCAGTTAGACTTTTTATAAATCGTATAAACATAACAGTATCCACTCGCGAGAGCGGAGAATTGAGAAATAATTTAATACCTTTAGGTATTACAAAAATGTCAGCAGCATCAAGCACCGAAGTAGGCGGTTATGCTGAAAAAGAACGGTCTATCGGACAATTTAAGATAAACGATACGGCTACGGTTGATGAAGTAAAAAGAATGATATATCAAAAAAACTATCAACCATTAATGAAGGACTGGACAATACTGTGAAAAAACAGATGCCAAAAGGACTATACGCAATAACGGCGGAAAATTTTTCAAATGGAAAAAATAATATTACTGTTGTAAAAGAAATGCTTGATGCGGGAATAAAAGTTCTGCAATATCGTGACAAATATAAAACGAAACTTGAAAAATTTAGGCAGTGTGAAATTATACGCAGATTGACTTTAGATTATGATGTTTTTTTTATAATAAACGATGATATTGATATGGCTTTATCTCTTCAAAGCGAAGGCGTTCATCTAGGACAAGACGACTTGCCGATTATAAAGGCAAGAGAAATTGTCGGAGATGACATAGCCATAGGAATATCAACTCACTTGCCAAAGCAAGCGCTTCTTGCTGTAGAAAACGGAGCTGATTATATAGGTGTGGGACCTATATACAAAACTTTTACAAAAGATAATGTTGTAGATCCTGTAGGGCTTGAGTATTTGGGTTTTTGCGTAAAGAATATTAAAATTCCAAAAGTTGCAATAGGCGGAATTAAACTCTCAAATCTTCTAGAAATTTACAAGTATAATCCCGAAAATATATGTATGGTGACTGAAATAACGGCATCAGAAAATATAGAGTTTACTATTAAAAAGATAAAGGAGACAATAAATGATTACTATTAAAGTCAACGGAGAAAACAAAGAATTGGAAAAAAGTACGGACATAATTAATTTTCTAAAAAGTAATAACATTGATCCTATAGGAGTAACAATAGAATATAATTTTGAAGTTATCAATTCAGAGAATATTCCAGGAATTATGCTCAAAGACGGAGATACTCTTGAAATATTGAGATTTGTAGGAGGCGGATGAGATGAAAAATAATCTTGAAAGATACCAAAGACAGCTACTACTTAAAGATATAGGAGAAGATGGACAGCAAAAGCTTTTTGATTCAAAAGTGCTTGTATGCGGAGCGGGAGGACTCGGAAGTCCTGCGCTTACATATCTTGCAGCGGCGGGCATAGGACATATCGGTTTGTGTGATTTTGACGTTGTGTCTCCGAGCAATTTAAACAGGCAAATTCTTTATACTCCCACAGAACTGGGAAAACAAAAAGCGGAAATCGCAAAAATAAAACTTGAAAAATTTAATCCCGACGTTGAAGTTACGATATATTCGCAAAGACTTACAGAAGATAATGCTGGCGATATTTTTAAAAATTATGATATTTTAATAGACGCTGTGGACAACTTTCCAGACAGGTATTTAATAAATGCGGCGGCTTATAAAAGCTCCATGCCTTTGGTATGCGGTGCGGTATGCGAGTTTGAAGGAATTTTAACAACAATAGTGCCAAAAGAAAATACAAGCTGTTTTCAGTGCATATATCCTTTTAAGCCGTCAACTGATTTGACATCAAAAACATTCGGAATATTTGGAGCAATAGCTGGAATAATAGGATCTATGCAGGCTTTAGAGACAATAAAATTTATTTTAGGACTGCATTGTCTTAGAAATAAAATTTTGATTTTTAACGGTATCGAAAATACATACAGAGTTAAAGATGTGGTAAAAAGAAAAAACTGTAAAATTTGCCAATATTAACATTTCATAGGATTTGACTATATTGGGGGCTTTAAGGTATAATTTTAAATCGTATATATTCTATATACATATGAAAACAAATGTTTGAAGAGGAGCGCGGCAATGGCAAAGCTTAAAACAGGTAGGCATACATCTGCTCTTAAAGAAGCAAGAAAAACAATAAAAAGAACTGCAAGGAATTCAGCAATAAAAAGCAAAATAAGAACTTCAGTAAAAAAAGTTGAAGAAGCCGTGAGAAATAAGGATGCAAAAGCTGCTCAAGAACAATTGACTGTAGTTTTCTCAGAATGGGATAAAGCAGCAAAAAAAGACGTAGTGCATTTTAAAGCGGCTTCAAATCAGAAAGCGAGACTATCTAAACTCGTAGCAGGAATGGTAAGATAGTTTTCAATAAAATCTAAAAGACACCGTTTTATTTTTTTGATAAAACAGTGTTTTTTTATTCTTAGCACCAGGTATTTAAAAGTTAGTTAGCGTAAAGGATAAGAGTACCTATTTGCATATAGATAATATAGTTTTCTCCAACGCTGATGTTGCGTCATTGCTTCCAGTTTTAATTGCAATATCGGCTTCTAGTATAATTTTTAGACTTTCTTTTAATGTTCTTGCACTGTGTTTTTTTAAATTTGTAAAAAAAGTTCCTGCATAAAAACTATGTATTCTGAGTGTTGAGGCAGTTTCAACGGCGGATGTACCTTGTTCTTCAATCATACTTTTTGCGCTTAGCATTTTCCTTACAGCTAAAGAAATTGCAGAGAGAATCATCATAGACTCTTCGCCTTCTTTTAAAAGTTTTTCCAAAACAAACATAGCCTTTTTTAAATCTCTCGCTTCTATGTTGGAAGACAAGGCGTATATATCTGCTTCTTTTGTATATCCGCTAATTTTTTCTAAATCCTCTTGCATTATGTCTTTTTTATTTCTTCCCGCAAATAATGATAATTTTTCTATCTCATTTGAAATGTTCAGCAAATCATTGCCATTTTCTTCAATGATTCTTGAAATTACACCATATGAAACCGCTTTACCTTTTTTGGCAAATTCATTTTTTATAAATTCTTTTACCTCATTTTCATATTGCTTCCTGCAGTTTACAGAAATACAGTTTTCTGAAGCAATACATTCATTTATAAATTCTTTTCTTTTTACAACGGTTTCTTTCTTATAATTATCAATGTACAAGAGTATAAGACATGATGTTTCGATTATGTTTGATAAATATCCCGTAAGTCTCTGAGCATCAGTTGCTTTTATCTTATTGACATCTTTAACGATAACCATTCTCCTCTCGCTTAGAAAAGGAAGTGTTTGAAGAGCATTTAAAATGTCCTCTGCAGAAGATTCAGTGGCATAAAAAATCTCCTTGTTTAAATTATCTGCAGCGATAAGTTTTTCTATTTTATCAAGACACATATTTATAAGATAAGGTTCTTCGCCTGTAAATAAATAGGCAGGCGATATTTTTTTGGAAGATACTAGCTTATTAAAATCCTGAACTTTTAAAATGGTCATAAAAGTATATTTGAGGTTTTTAACTTTTTTCGATTTATTGCATTTACTTCAGTCTTGACTCATAGTTTGCGATTTGTTGTTTTATTTCTAAATATAATACTTGAATGCAATTTCAGCGGATGTGCCAGTAAACTTATGCCTGTCAGCAACTAAATGCGACACATACATATTCGCGTAGCAATGATAGAAGCACAGCGAAAACTATTTTAGCTTTTAGGGATTATTCGTTTACGCAGTTTAAAAAGTATTAATAGCGCTAAAAGTAGTCCGGCACATGCACTTACGAATAAATCACCATATTTTGTATAAAAAGTTTTAAAATCATTTTGGAGAAATCTACCTGTAAGCAGAACATTTTGTGATGACGAGGTTTTTTCAACGATTACGCCTGATGCTTCAACTATGCCGGAAATCCCAGAATTCGCAGATACTATAACGGCTTTGCGATTCTCAACTGCTCTGAATATGTTCATAATAAAATGCTGATGCGGCGCAGCGGTGTTAAAAAACCATGCATCGTTTGTATGATTTGTAAGAACTTTTGCTCCGGAAAGAACAAAGTTTCTTGAAATGTCCGGAAAGAAATTCTCGGAACATATAGTTGCTCCGGCGTATATTTGACCATTGTCAAAAATGTCCGTGTCTTCACCTTTGGCAAAGTCTCCCATTTGGGTCAAAACACCAAAAAACTTTGAAAGCAGAGTTTTAAGCGGAATATATTCTCCAAAAAGCACTAGGTGATTTTTTTTATGCACCGCTTTATAATCACCACTGCTTTCGAAAGCCAAAGCAGCGTTAAATTGTCTATAATTTTCATTATATGGAGAACCGATAATATTGAAACTCCCCGTTGTCTTTACTATGTACTTTGTAATGTCATATAATTGTTTATCTTCGGGAATAAAACCTGGAAGCACAGCCTCTGGCCATATAACCAAATCGGGTTTATTTTCAGCAATTTCAGAAGCATATTTTTTAAGATTAAATAAAATATCGTCTTTATAAAAATGATCCCATTTTTTATCCTGATCGATGTTGGGCTGTACAATGGCAACAGTAAATTCCTGATCGCCGAAAAATCTAAACTTATAAGTTCTGACTGCTCCAAATATTGAAACCGTGATTATAAGTGCCAAAGCTGTATATAAATATTTATTTCCTTTTTGCATTGAAATCCAAAAATAAAAACACAAATTGCAAAATATTATAAGAAAAGATACGCCGTACACGCCAGTAAACTCGGCTACTTGTATGATTTCAGTGAATTTAAATTGAGAATACCCAATAAGCATCCATGGGAAACCGGTTAAAAAATATGTTCTTATATACTCAAGCAGAACCCACATACATGCACTAAAAAGAATTAGAATAACGTTTGAATACGAATTATCTTGCAAAGTTTTGCGCAGAATGTTCTGTGAGAAATTTAGATATAAACACCATATCCCCCAGTACAACGCAAGATATATCCATAAAATACAAGCTGCTACTAATGCCTGTACATAAGAACCGGTATTGAACTGAAGCATCGGAACAAGCCAGTAAAGCCCTACCGCATTAAAAACAAATCCAGAAAGAAGTCCGTAAAAGAAAGAACCTTTTAATTCTGATCTGATTGTTACAAAAATAAGCGGAACAAATGCTATCCACGCTAAGAAAAATAGATTTATTTTAGGAAATGCACAGACTGCCAATAACCCTGTTATTATGCAGAATATAATTTTTTTTAAATTCATATATATTAAATTTTGTAAACTTCAGCTGTCATCTCAAGTGATACCTGAAGTAGCTCTTTAGCAATAAAACAATAAAATATTCAGTTCCATCAATCTGATAAATTTAAATTTTGGACATATAAATTGAGGATATACAGTTGATATACAGTTGTTGTGTCTTCTGTCACATTATTATTGCAAGCTTGAAATGGAACTACTTTCAGCTTGTTTGTTTTTTAACGATTTAAATAAGGATAGACACTTTACGCGTTTACCTGCCGCAACATTTTTTATACTTTTTTCCGCTTCCACACGGGCAGGGAGCATTTCTTCCTATCTTATTTATATTTCCAGTTTTAATCTGCTTAATTTTACCGCCGTCATTCTTTGTAAAATCAGGACTTTTTTGGGGTAGATTTGAATCCTGTGGATTTATTATTACTTCTTGAGACTTTGTATCAATCTGAACTTTAAATGTATACTCTACCGTATTTTCCCTTATCCTTTTCATCATGGACTCGAACAAGGCAAAAGATTCTTTCTGGTATTCGATTTTCGGATCTTTCTGTGCATAAGCCCTAAATCCAATACAGCGTCTTAGCTGATCAAGTTCGTATAGATGATCCCGCCATGAAGAATCTATCATTTGCAAAAGCACCATTTTGTGCATACTGGACATTAATCCCAGCGCAATCTTTTCCTTTCTTTTTTCATATACTTCAAAAGCTTTTCCGGTAATATCGGATTGAACGAATTCTCTGGTTATATTATTCATTTCGTTCTTATTTTTAATTTCATATTTGATACCAAAAGTTCTAAGCAACCATGCTCCTATGCTTATCCAATCCCATTCTTCCGCATATTTTCCGACAGTCCATTCAGTAATTTTTTCTTCTATTGATTCATTTATCATATCTTTAATTGTATTTGTTATGTCTTCTCTGTCGAGAATCCTGTTTCTCAATCTGTAAACAGCTTCCCTCTGCTTATTCATGACATTGTCAAAATCTATAAGTTGTTTTCTTATGTCAAAATTCATTCCCTCAACTTTCTTCTGAGCATTTTCTACAGCTTTTGATACCAATGTATGCTGTATATCTTCGCCTTCTTTTAAGCCTAGTTTTTTCATCATTATAGATATTTTATCGGAACCAAAAAGACGCATAAGCTCGTCTTCCATAGAAAGGAAAAATCTTGAAGATCCCGGATCTCCTTGTCTGCCCGAGCGACCTCTCAACTGATTATCCACTCTTCGCGATTCGTGTCTTTCCGTGCCTATTATATGAAGTCCACCGTATTTTTTAACTTGTTCATTTTGAATTGCATCGCCTGCCCCAAGAATAATATCAGTTCCCCTGCCAGCCATATTTGTGGCTATTGTGACCGCACTTTTTGCACCTGCACCTGCGATAATTTGAGCTTCAAGTTCGTGATACTTGGCATTTAAGACATGGTGTGGAATACCCTTTTTTCGAAGCATTGCCGCAATCTTCTCGGATTTTTCTATTGATCTTGTTCCCACGAGCACAGGCTGTCCTTTTTTCCATAAAGATTCAATTTCATTTACTATTGCGTTGTATTTTTCTTTTTCAGTTCTGTATATAACATCTGGGTAATCTTTTCTTATCATAGGATTATTTGTCGGCACTTCAACTACACCGAGCTTATAGATTTCCCAAAATTCCTCAGACTCCGTCGACGCGGTTCCAGTCATGCCCGCGATTTTTTTATACATTCTGAAGAAATTCTGAAATGTTATTGTCGCAAGTGTTTGATTTTCCTCTGCAATTCTTAGATTTTCCTTCGCTTCAATCGCCTGATGAAGCCCGTCAGACCATCTTCTCCCCGGCATAAGTCTTCCAGTAAATTCGTCGACAATGATAACCTCGCCGTTTTTCACTACGTACTCTACATCTTTACGGTACAAATTATGGGCTTTTATAGCCTGCGTTATGTGATGCACCCACTCAGACTGTAAATCATCGTAAATATTTTTTATTCCCAATATTTTTTCCGCTTTCTGAACGCCCTGTTCTGTTAGAACTGCCGAATGGTTTTTTTCATCGATGAGATAATCGTACCCTTCTGCCAAATCAATGTTGTCATACTTTGCCTTTATTTCTTCATTTTCTGTGATTTTTCTACCTTTAAGTCTAGGGATAATTCTGTCTGAAACGTAGTATTTGTCTGTTGACTGTTCGCCTGCACCTGAAATAATAAGAGGAGTTCTTGCTTCATCTATGAGAATTGAATCAACTTCATCTATAATCGCATAACTTAAAGGGCGAAGGACTCTGTCATCCTTCGCGATAACCATATTATCTCTTAAATAATCAAAACCAAGCTCGTTATTTGTGACATAAGTTATGTCGCAGTTGTAGGCTATTCTTCTCTCTTCGGTTTTCGTTTCTTGCCCCACATTGCCTACTGTAAGTCCGAGTTTTTCATAGATTGGACTCATCCACTCTTTATCTCTTTTTGCAAGATAATCGTTGACTGTCACTATATGGACACCAGTCTGAGGTAAAGCATTGAGATAGGTGGCAAGCGTAGCGACTAAAGTTTTACCCTCTCCGGTTTTCATCTCGGCAATCTTGCCTTTATGAAGAATATATCCCCCTATGAGCTGCACATCAAAATGCCTTAACCCTATTGTTCTTACCGAGGCTTCTCTGACGCATGCAAAAGCTTCGGGTAAAATATCATCTTGAGTTTCTCCTTTTGAGAGACGCTCTCTAAATTCAACGGTTTTTGCTTTCAACCCACTGTCTGTAAGTTTTTTTATAGAAATCTCAAAGGCATTAATTTGTTCAATTATCGGTTTTATAGCTTTTATATCTCTTTTGTTTTGGGATCCAAAAACCGCGCCTAAAATGCTTTTTAACATATCTTGATACACCCTTTATTAATAATTGCTTATTTCGTTGATTATATAATTTATTTGACTGCTTTTACAATTTACCGATATACAGGTTTTACAATATTGAGATTGCAGGTTTTGCCGTTGCGAAATCCTCTGTAGGTAATAGCCGGAGATAATTTAAATTTTTTATTTTTTACTTTGTAGCGCTTTATCCTATGCTATAAATTTTGAAATGATTTGATTAAAAACGAAAACATATTCTTTGGCAAGTTTTATTTTGCCGTTTTTCATTTTCAGCAAATTGTTCTTCAAACATTCCGATAACGCGTTATGGTGTTTAGGATTGTTAAAAAAATTAATATCTATTCCTTCGTTTAAAAGCCTTAGTCCGAGCATAATAGTTTCTGTTTTATAAAGTTTATCACATATATACTCATTTTCTATTTTCAAAAGTGACAAATTGTCGTGTCGTTTGGAACAATATTCTTTCTTTTCTTGCAATAACAAACACAACTCAATATATTTTTCAATATTTTCAGTGTTTTTATATCTTCTTTTTTCCAAATATCCTGCAGCTCCAGCACCAAGACCTATGTATTCAAGATTGCGCCAGTAATTTGTATTGTGAACAGATTCTTTTTCTTTTTTAGACCAGTTCGAAATTTCATAATGACTGTATCCGTTATTTGCCAATATCTCTGTAGTTTCGTCGTACATATCTCTTTGAATATCATCGTCTGTAATTATGTCGTTTTTGTAAAAAGGAGTGCTTTCTTCTATTGATAATGGATAAAGAGACAAATGTTCGCTTTTAAAGAGCAAAGTTCTTTTCAGAATTTGTTCCCAGTCTTTTAATGTCTGATTTGGCAGACCGTATATTAAATCAATGTTGATATTGTCAAAACCTTCTTTTCTTGCCGCATTGTAAACATCGCAAAAATTTTTAAAATCGTGTATTCTTCCCAAAAATTTAAGAGGTTTATCTTCAACGGACTGAAGTCCTATACTTAATCTAGTTACTCCAAATTGTTTGAGAAGACACAATTTTTCTTTTGAAACCGATTCGGGATTTGCCTCGAATGTGAATTCTTGTATTGCCGACAAATTGAAAATAGCATTTAACGCTTGTAAAAGTTTTTGTATTTGTTTTAAAGATAGTACTGATGGTGTTCCGCCTCCGACATATATTGAAACTATTTTTTCATTTTTAAATTGTTCTGCGTGTTTTATTAAAGCATCGATATATTTATCTGCCAAACCAGCATCATATTTTACCGAAAAAAAACTGCAATAAGGACATTTTTGTTTACAGAATGGAATATGTACGTATAAACCTAGCATATCAAAAGCTATTTTTCTGTTCCCGTATATAGTCGAGCTTAAACCAGCGTTATTCAGTGTCCCGCCAGTAAACAAATATTTCCAGCGCCTTTATTTCTTTTACGGTTTTTAACAAATCTGGCATAATGTTCATAAGCTGCTCTTTTATTGTTCATTCGCACCCTTAGTTTGCCTTTAGCGGATGACAAAGAAACAGCTGCCTCGACTGGAGTGAGTTCAGTCATGTAAAATATCTTTTCCTTCGGAAGTGGTTCTATGGTGTGGTTGTCTTTTCGCTGAAACAGCACGCCGTTCTTACCGCCGCAATAACAAAGCCAACCCAAATGACTCTCTATGCAACCCGTTATTTCTTCTCCTAGAAGAGAGGTATCACGAGAAAGTTCTCTTTTAAAGTATTTCTTGTCTTATTATCTTTTGTAGCGCATGCACAAAAGGAACAAAAATAAGATAAAGTGGTTTGAACATCTTTTGCTTGAGTAACAGGGTTACCCGGTGAATTTTGTTTTTGTCAGTTTAGATGTGTCTTTAAACAATTCCGCTATACCACCTATTGAAGCTGTGACACCGGCAGTTTCTAAAGGCAGGAAAATTTTGGTTGCCTGTCCGTCGGCAACTTTACCAAGTGCTTCGAGATACTTAATAGCAATAAGGTCATTGGTCGGTTTACCTTCGTGTATGGCATTATAAACTACTTCAATTTTATATTTTTCAGCTTCCGCAACTTTTCTTATTGCTTCAGCTTCGCCAGTAGCTTCTAAAACCTGTTTTTCTTTTACAGCTTCTGCATCAAGGATGACAGCCTGTTTTGCGCCTTCCGCTTTAAGAATTGCAGCTTGTCTTAAGCCTTCGGCTTCTAAAATATTTGCTCTTTTTTCTCTTTCGGCTTTCATCTGTTTTGACATGGCGTCGGTAATGTCTCTGGGAGGATCAATTTTTTGTATTTCAACCCTTGTAACTTTTACGCCCCATTTATCTGTAGCTTCATCCATTACAACTCTCAGCTGAGTATTAATTTTCTCTCTTGATGTAAGAGTGCTGTCCAATTCCATATCGCCAATTACATTTCTCAAATTTGTTTGTGCAAGTTTTAAAGCGGCAATTGCAAAGTTTTCAATATTATAAACTACTTTTACGGGATCTGTAACCTGAAAATAAATGATGGCATCCACAATTACGGAAACATTGTCTTTTGTAATAACACTTTGCGGAGGGACATCAATAACGCGCTCTCTCATATCAACTCTCAACATTCTCTGAAATATTGGAATAATAATATTTGCTCCAGAAGCTTTTGTACCTGTATATTTGCCTAAGGTTTCAACAAGTCCCTTTTCGTATTGTCTTACTATCTTTACAGAATTCGCTATAAAAATAACTATAAAAGCTAAAACTGCCCAAATAAGCACTGACATTCTGCCCTCCACTTTTATTTATATTATGCTATATTTTTTAAACTAAGTGAAAATATTTCTCCTAAGTCCTCAAGATGCTTTGAACTCTCAAAAGCGATATTTTTTCATGTCATTTTTCAACTGTAAGAGTTGTTCCGTCTATCTTTTTTATTTTTACTATTTCACCTACTTCAAGTTCAACATCAGATTCAGCTCTCCATATTTCGCTTAAAACTTTTACAAAACCGATTTTTGAAGGTGTTATCCTTTCAGTAACTACGGCTACCATTCCTATAAGGACGTCAATATTTGAATTTACAGTTTCGGATTTATTTATCATTTTTTTAAATATCGGTCTTATAAGATATAGAGATAATATGGAAGTAACTATAAAAATAACAAACCCGATCCAACTTGAAATGCCAAAATAAGCTGCCAATGCTGCAAAAACAGAACCTACTGCAAGGCAGATGAAGAAAAAAATCGACGGCGTTGCTATTTCAAAAATTATAAGAACAACCGCAATTATAAGCCAAGAAGTCCAAGTCATATTATCCTCCAACGTTTAACTGGCCAATATAAGAACAACGCTTTGCCCTTTATGTATTTATCGGGCAGAGGTCCCCAAAAGCGTGAATCAAAAGAAAAATCTCTGTTGTCGCCCATCATCATATAATGCTTTTTAGGAACAATAATAGGCCCGAAATTATCTCTTACAAAAGACGTGGGAACTGAAATAAATTTGCCTTTTTCCCAAGCGTCCTGATATTCTCTCTGAGTATTGAATAAGCTGAATTTTTGAAAAACCATATGATCGCTAAAAGTTGCGTATGCTTCTTCGACGCGAATGTTATTTATATACAATTTTTTATCTTTTATTTCAACTATGTCGCCCGCAACAGCTACGCATCTTTTTATGTAGTCTTTTTTTGTTCCAGATTCTCTTTCGGAGATTGGCAAAGCTTCAGGCGGGCACTGAAAAACGACAATGTCTCCGCGTTTTATATTTTCTAAAGCCGCGTACCGCTTTCCGCTGTTATTAAATGGAACATGAAAACCGTAAATAAATTTATTTGCAAAAAGATGATCACCCTCCAAAAAAGTTTCTCTCATGCTGCCTGATGGAATTTTGAAAGCCTGTATAAAGAAAAACATAATAAAAGAGGCTAACATAAGGGCACTCCAGCCCGTATCAATCCATAAATAAATGCTTTTAAAGAGTTTTTGTGATGACGGAGTCTTAAAAAGTTTTTTTATGGCGAGCATAAGCATAGCTATTGTAAAAAGGACACAACCTGCAAGAAAAAGTTTCAGTTCCATAATCATAATAATAAGCCTCTTTTAGTAAAACGACAAACCTCTGGCGACAGTACGGATTGTCACAGTGACTGTGCAGTCCTGCAGTGATGCAAAGCGTATATTTCCTGCATATTTATTATTCGTCTATTTTTAATACTGCGATAAAAGCTTCCGGTGGTATATCCACTTTGCCGAACTGTCTCATTTTGCGTTTGCCTTCTCTTTGTTTTTCAAGAAGTTTACGTTTTCTCGTTATATCGCCACCGTAACATTTTGCAAGAACGTCTTTACGCATTGCTGATATGGTTTCTCTGGCAATTATTTTATTATTTATTTTTGCCTGTATAGGGATTTCAAACATGTGTCTCGGGATAATGCCTCTTAATTTTTCGGTGAGATAATGTGCAACAGATTGTGCTTTGTCTTTATGAGCTATGACAGTAAAAGCGTCGACAACTTCTGCATTTATCATAATTTCAAGTTTTAACAAGTCGCCAAGCTGCGAATCAATATGCACATAATCAAAAGAGGCATACCCTTTTGAAGCTGATTTTAGAGCGTCATAAAAACCGACAATAATTTCTGCAAGAGGCATATGATATTTAAGTATCACAATTTTGGTGTCCATATATTTCATCAATGTTTGTTTTCCTCTTCTTTTCTGGCACAGATCAAACATGGAACCCAGATAATCTGTAGAGCAGATTATCGTTGCTTCAACATAAGGCTCCCATATTTCTTCAATATCTGCAATATTTGGAAATTTTGCAGGATTATCTATTGTAATAAATTTACCTTTATACTTTATTTTATACACGACATTTGGTGCTGTAACCAAAAGATTCAAACCAAACTCTCTTTCAAGTCTTTCTTTAACTATTTCTAGATGCAGAGACCCCAGAAACCCGCACCTGAATCCGAAACCTAAAGCCACAGAAGTTTCAGGGAAATAGACAAGTGAAGAATCCGAAAGTCTTAGTTTTTCTAAAGCTGTTTTTAAGCCGTCATATTCAGACGTACTGTTGGGATAAAGTCCTGCAAAAACAAAAGGATTTACTTCTTTGTATCCTTCATGTAGATGCTTTGTTGGATTTGCGCTTTCAACAATCGTATCACCGATTTTTATGTCGTGTATGTCTTTTATTCCTGCAATTACATATCCGACTTCACCTGATGAAAGTTCATCAGATTCAATCATTTTTATTTTCATATATCCGACTTCAAGCACTTCATATTCTGCATTAGATGCCGTAAATCTCACTTTCATACCCTTTCTTATTTTCCCGTCAAAGACTCTTATAATAACTATAACACCTCGATAGGAATCGTAGAATGAATCAAAAATTAAAGCTGACAAAGGTTCTTCTTTTACGATTTTTGCTGAGGGAACGTTTGCGATCACGGAATCAATTATCTCGCTTATGCCTATGCCTTCTTTCGCACTTGTAAGTATAGGTTCTGCATCAATTTTAAGTCCTTCCTTCATCTGCTCATAAGTGCTGTCCACGTCGGCAGTAGGCAAATCTATTTTGTTTATCACCGGAATAATTTTAAGTTTTGCATTTCTTGCAAGCATAGTATTTGCAAGCGTTTGAGCTTCTACGCCCTGTGTTGCATCAATTACCAAAATCGCACCCTCGCAGGCAGCGAGAGATCTTGACACTTCGTAAGTAAAATCTACATGACCGGGAGTGTCAATTAAATTGAGTATATACTTTACACCTTTTCTATCTGTATAATCCATTCTCACAGCTTTGGCTTTTATAGTTATTCCCCTTTCTCTTTCAAGATCCATGCCGTCAAGAATCTGATTTTTCATTTCTCTTTGGGAAATTGTACCGGTATATTCAAGAAGTCTATCAGCAAGCGTACTTTTACCGTGATCTATGTGGGCTATAATGCAAAAGTTCCTTATATTGGACATTATTATTTTTTTCCTTAAACACAACCTATTTGCTGAAAGCTTTATCTTTCGCATATGGTAAATAAAAAGACAATGAAAATAGCAGATTCGGGTAAAATCCCAGATTAAGTTTGTCCGAAGTGACGACAAAAAATATAACAATAACGCATATCTTAAGTAGAAACATCCAGAAATATTTAAACATCTTCCATCTGCGAAAGAGAAGAGAGAAGAAATATATTATTGTATTTGAATGGTGCTTATAATCTTTGAAATTGAATCTCTATCGCCACATTTTAAAATTTCTTCTGCAACTTCTTGGACATTTTTAAAAGATATGCTTCTTATAACTCTTTTAATTTTCGGGATCTGTGCTGATGCTACGCTAAACTCATCAAGTCCGAATCCCAAAAGAATAGGGGCATAGTACGGATCGCTTGCCATTTCGCCACACATACCTACGCCAATTCCCGCTTTATGACTTTCATCTATAATATGTTTAATAAATCTTAAAATCGTAGGATGCAGGGGATCATAAAGACTTGCAACGTTTTCGTTTACTCTGTCAACAGCAAGCGTATACTGTATTAGATCGTTGGTCCCTATCGAAACAAAGTCAACTTCTTTGGCGATAGCATCGATTATCATAGCGGCGGACGGTACTTCTATCATTGAACCCACATCCATTTCTTCGTCGAACTTTATATTTTCTTTCTTTAAATCTTGCTTTACTTTTTCGAGGATTTTGTTTGCTTCATGAAGTTCGGTAAGCGTCGATATCATGGGATACATAAGTCTGATTTTCCCATAAGCCGATGCTTTCAAAATACCTCTTAACTGATTAATAAAAATGTCGGGATATTTAAGGCAGAGTCTTATAGCTCTTAAGCCTAGAAAAGGGTTTGCTTCCCGTTCCATATTTAAAAGACCCATTTTTGTAAGTTTGTCTCCGCCCAAATCAATGGTTCTTATGATGGTTGGGTAAGGTGACATTGCTTCTGTGACTTTAGAATATTTTTCAAAATGCTCTTCTTCCGACGGCATAGTATTGCGGTTAAAGTACATAAATTCTGTTCTGTAAAGTCCTATGCCCGTAGCACCGCTGTCTAATACTGTCTGTACTTCGTCGGGATTATCAATATTTGCAAAAATTAAAACTTTGTGGTTATCGATTGTTTCAGCTGGTAAATCCTTTAATTTTTCAAGTTTTTTTCTTATTGCAAACTGTACGTTGTATTCTTTTTTATATTTTACTAAAGTTTCCGGCGATGGATTTAAGATAACTTCGCCTTTGTTTCCGTCAACAATTATAATGTCGTCAGCTTCTACCTGCGAGGATATTACTTTTAAACCCGCAACAGCAGGAATTGCAAGTCCTTGAGCGACAATTGCCGTATGTGAAGTTTTTCCACCAATATCCGTAGCAAAACCTTTGACCAATTTTTCTTTTATCGTAACAGTATCACCGGGAGTTAAATTGTGGGCAACCACTATTGAATCCTCATTTGAGTTCGCAAGAGTTTTTCTTTGTTTGCCAAGAAGATTTCCTATTATCTTCTTTCCTACGTCTTGAATGTCGAGTTTTCTTTCCCTGAAATAATCATCTTCTATGGTTTCGAAAGAACGGACAATTTTATCTATAATTTTAAAAATTGCATATTCTACATTGACGCCGTCATCTATAAGTTTATCAACATCTTTTCTTATTGTTGGATCTTCTAAAATTAAGAGATGAACATCGGCTATCTGTGCATAGTTTTTGCCAAGAACGTTGTTAATTTTATCATGGGTTATTTTAAGTTCAGCTTTAGTTTTTTCAATGGCATCGTTTAAACGCTTTTTTTCATCTTTCCTCGCATTCTCAGGTATTTCTTTGTGAATGAGGCAGATATCATCATTTTCAAGAAGAAAAACTTTACCAATGGCAATTCCCGGTGATGCTGCAACGCCTTTGATGACAATGTCTTTTTTATTAGGCATTTTCTCTCCTATTCACCAAATTTAGATTCAAACAAATTTTCAATCGCAATTAAAACTTCATTTTCATCGGTACCATCGGCGACAAAGTTCAATTCGCTTCCTTGCCCTGCAGCCAAAGTCATAACACCCATAATGCTTTTTGCATCAACTTCAAAATCATCTTTTAAAATTTTAACCGTAGACTGATATCCGTTCGTAGTTTGCACAAGCATAGCTGCAGGTCTTGCGTGTAAACCCATTTTATTTGAAACAACAATAACTTTTTTTTTCATCTTTTACATTCCTAAATATGACATTATAATACATGTCAATATTACGCCGTAAAACAGAGGAACTGAGCCAAATTTCTTTGATACAAGAACTGAAAGCGCAAGCACAGCGCTATATTTAAATATAATTTGTATATTAGCTCCGGAAGACACACTTTCAGGTCCAAATCCAAAAACTTTTAAGTATAAAAATAATACGGTGATAGGAATTATAACTTTGCCAAGGCGACCCATTTTCCACAAGAACATAAAATCAAGTTTTGATAAATTGGCAATATTTTTTTTGTCAAATAGAAAACCCATAAAAATAAGACGATATCTTATGAGAATATGCACGGCATTATAGAGGGAAATAAACACTACGGGAACTAAAACACCATACGCTGCAAATCGACTATCTGGTGCTTTTAAAATAATCAGTATAAATATGCTTATAAGTGCCATTAAAGGTCTTAATGTCCCCCAAAAAAATGAATCACCTATTGCGGCTAAAGGTCCTTCCATTACACTTTTAATCTTATTTACTTCGGAAACTTTTTCGCTGCAGTTGCCTTTAGCTATTTCCTTTTCCATGTTTGCGATAACTATAATTATCATGTTAGACATATAAGGATGCGTATTAAAAAATCCTGTATGTCTTAAAAGAGCTTCTTTCCGTTTATCTTCATTCAAATAAATTTTATATAAAAAAGGTTTCAATACAAATAAAAGTCCAATGTTTTGCATTCTCTCATAGTTCCATAATGCCTGTAAAAAAAGTGTCCTTAAAAACATTTTGGAATATATTTTAATCATCCCAATGACTCAAAAATAGAATTTTTATGTTTCTATGACGGTTGTGGAAAAACCTTGGCGAGTTCCAATTTCGGCGTGGGTGACGATGATGGTGATGGTGATTATGGTGCCTCAAGAATGGAGGCTTTACATTTGTGAGATTGTATATAACCATCCCCAAACCGGCTATGGGCAATAGATACCAAGCCTTTTTAAAACCGATAAGAATGGGTTCCGGAAATTGTAAATAGATGCCTTTATATATCCATCCGCCTACAACCATTGCAAATACGTAAAACAGAAATGCTCTTGCAACAAAAAAGAACACGCCTACAATTATGCCTAGGTTTATTCGTCCATACTTTTCGTTTTGTATTCCTTTCTCCACCCAGTGCATTATCTTAATATTAAAATTTCTTCCAGAAATGTCTATTCTTCTGTATAAATATGCGAACGGTATAGCTAAAATCAAACCCCACATTGCAGCTTCCTGTGAATTCATAAAATATTTACAAACCCAGAAAGTAGATAAAATGCCTATAGGAGAGGCATCGATAGGAACGGCTACGCCCATAGGTATTGCATTTATCCAAATCATTTCTGCTATCATTCCTATCCAAAGTCCTGTACTGATATCACCCATAAAAAAGCCTATGAGAGGAGCGCAAAATATTGGACGGCAGATCATGAATTGTCCAAACGCAATTATGTCCACAGTACACAAAGCTGCAATAAACGCAAGAAAAACAATATTTTCCATTAGTGTATCCATTATTATTTAAAATTTATATCGCTCTAAAAGAAATTTTTTTGAGTTTTCCATGATTAAAAATATTACACCTTATAAACATTGCAAAAGTACTGTGTCCGCGGTAAATTCCGTCATATTTGCTATCTGAATTTAAAATCATTTCCATTGTATCGCCTGATAAATTTTTTTAAAAGCACAATTGAAATTTTCATCTGTCTGGCAAATTGGGCGTAAAAGCGAAAAAGATAAATTTATCTTCGTTTTACCGCTTGCACATTGCTTTATATTCTCTTTCTATTAGAGGTATGATATTTATTCTCTCGTCTTCAGGGAGAACACGTCCTTCTATTTCAATAGCTCTAATACATATTTTGTAGAGACTTTCCACATCATTGTCGTTTACACAAAGATTATATAAAAGCTGTCTTTTCCCGCTTATAAAATGCATTCCACCGATGTTTACGGACTTAAAATTTGCTCCGTTTTCTACCATATATAGTATGTCAGACGGACTTACAGCCAAGACCATTACTCTTTCTTTATTATATTTTCCGCTTATAATTGCATTTGTTGCATCTTTCGGGCTTTTTATATCAAGTTTTATATTGTGCGGTACGGCCATAGCCATAAGCATCTGCTGCATAGTATCCTGTACAACTATATCTGAAGCAATTAATATAGTGTCAACATCTATTGTTTTCAGCCAGCCTTGCACTATCTGTCCATGTACCAGTCTGTCGTCTATTCTTACCAAAACTATAGGCATTGTACCCTCGTTTTATTCAACAAATCAAAGCTTAAGTCTTTACCCTCGTATACTCTCACAGTCTCATTCCTACCTGTTACATGACTGTGGGCTACATATCTTAATTTCCCCTCTCTGAGTCTGATGCCATTATCTTTAATTCGTTTTGTAACGGCATGATATAGAGAGCAGTGAGAGAAAAATATTTTTTTATTTTTTAAATAACATTTTTTTAACATTTATTATACTTTTTTGTCCATCAAGTAAAACTTTTTCCACTAAATCTGAAACAGCTTTCGCATTTTTATTTGAAGATATCGCAGACAACACCATAGGAAGATTGACGCCGGAAAGAATTTCCGTATTAAAAGATCCGCATATTGAGGCCGAGGCATTGCAGGGAGTTCCTCCAAACATATCAGTAAGCACCAAAGTTCCATCTTCATCATCTATATTTTTTAAAAGATTACTTATTCTTTCCTGCATTTGTGCTAAACTGTCATTGTCACTTTTTTTAATAACATAGAGGTTGGACTGTCTCCCAGAAATAAGCTCTGCGGAATTTACCAGTTCCTGTGCCAGTTTCCCATGTGTTGCGATAACAATTTTAATCATCTTTCAGATTCTCCTGTGCAAAAAAACAAAATAGAAAAAAACTTTCTTTACAGTTTTAACGCATGTTTTATCGTTTTAAAATTTATAAATCGCATATTTTTTTCATACATTTTTGCAAGTTTTCTGAAGGAGTCGTCCCTTTATTTTTGATGGCAAGATCAAATATTCTGTACCGCGATTAAAGTTTTATGTCGACACTGCACAATCTGAAAGTCTATAATCTTGATTCTCGATTCTCGTAAAACATACATCATAATGTCATAAATATAACAATTTTTATCAAACGTCAATTAGTGCAAAATATCTCTATGATTAATTTTTACTTTATACTTTCTGCTTTTTAAAAATCCGGCAAGTTTTTCAGCCGCAAAAACCGATCTGTGTCGCCCTCCCGTACATCCTATTGCTACAGTCAGATAACTCTTGCCTTCTTTAATATATCCAGGAAGAGTTTTCTCTATAAGTTTTGAAAATATGTTAAAAAAAACCTTGAATTCTTTTTGGGTTTCTATATATCTTCTAACGACTTCATCTCTGCCTGTCTTAAGTTTCAATCCGTGTACATAGTTTGGATTTGCTATAAAACGCACATCATAAATTATATTGGCGTCAGTGGGTAATCCGTATTTGTACCCGAAAGAAAGAACTGAAATATTTAAATGCTGTTTTCCGGACCGCTGAATGCCTGCAAGTGCTGAAATTACTTTTTTTAGCTCTCCTATTGCAATATCTGAAGTATCTATAACTTCGTCTGCAACCGCGAGAATTTTGTCCATAATTTTTCTTTCGAGTTTTATTCCTTCAAAAACTGATTTTCCCAGAGGATGCCGACGACGTGTTTCCGAATAGCGTCTGAGCAAAATAGAATCAGAAGCATTTAAAAAAATAACTTTATAACCAATATTTCTCTTTTTAAAAACGGCAAGTAAATCTTTGAAAGATTTAAGAGCTTCTCCGGCACGCGAATCTACGCTTATTACCACATTTTTGTATTTGCCAGAATTTTTAAGACATATATCGGTAAAATCAGCGACCATCTGAACGGGCATATTATCAACGCAGACAAAGCCAAAATCCTCAAAAATTTTGAGAGCCTGACTTTTTCCCGCACCTGACATTCCTGAGATTATATAAAATTTTGTCATAAACTATTTTTGTTTATCTCTTTTTGCAGTTTGCTACTCAAATCTTTCATTGTAGAATATCCTTTGTTCTTAAGTCTTTGGTTTAAACTTGCCACTTCGACAAGTCCGGCAAGGTTTCTACCGGGAGCTACTGGAATCGTGATTTCAGGAATTTTTACACCTAAAAATTCAGTGTAATGTTCATCGAGACCCATTCTTTCGTATTTCTTCAGAGGATCCCATTCCTCAAGTTTTATTACAAGCTCTACACGGGATTCATCTAGAATATTTCCTATGCCAAAAAGATCTTTTATATTTACTATTCCTATGCCTCTTACTTCTATAAGATGTTTTACAATTTCAATACTGCTTCCCACTAAAGAGCGTCCGGAACGTTTTCTGATATTTATGACGTCATCGGCAACAAACTTATGCCCTTTTTTTATAAGTTCAAGAGCGCACTCCGATTTGCCTATTGCCGATTTGCCGACAAGCAAAATGCCGAGACAGTAAACATTTGTCATAACTCCATGTATCTTAATTGAAGGTGCAAGTTTTTTGTCTAAATAATAAATTAAATCCCCTATAAATGAAGAAGAACTTAATTTTGTTCTCAAGAGCGAAATATTCAGGTCGGCAAATATTTTCATCATTGCGTCAGTGGGTTCAAGTCCTCTTGTTAGAATGCAGCATACGGCATTTTCGTGAGAAAATATCTTATTTAAAATTTTTGTCTGAGCTTTATAGTCCAAATGTTTTAAATAAGTATACTCGCTTGTTCCTATAATCTGCGTGCGCTCATATGAGAAATGCTCAAAAAATCCAGTAAACCCAAGACCCGGTCTGTTAACATCGGGTACCGTAATTTTTCTGTTAAGTCCGCCGTATCCCGTTAAGAGTTCAAGTTTAAAATCTTTGCTTTTTTCTTTAAGAAGTGTGTCTACGTCCATAAGATTAATAAGTATCCTCTTGTTGTATTATTTTTATGATTTCTTCCGGCGTAACGGCATCTCTTATAGCTTGTCTTAGAAATTTGTTTTTAAAAAGTCTTGAAATTTTTGACAGTGCTTTCAAATGCTGTCCCGTCACTTCAATAGGTCCAACTAGAAGAAAAATTATATGAACCGGTTCTCCATCGAGAGAATTAAATTCTATGCCCTTACGCGAAATACCAAGTACTCCTATCTGTTTTTGCAAAATATTGATTTTGCCATGAGGTATTGCAATCCCCTGTCCGATTCCCGTAGAACCGAGTTTCTCTCTTTCCAAAATGACGTTAGTAATCTCATCTGTTTTTTTAACTTTTTTTGTGTCTTTTAGAATTTCCACAAGCTCAATAATTGCTGATTTTCTATCTGTTGATTTGAGATCTACAATAATTGCGTCTTGACTCAAAAAATCCATAATTTTCATTTTTTCTCCTCTCTCGTATTTACATTTCGTTGGGTTCTAAAAGGACTATTGATCCGCTCTCATTGCGATAAAGGACGTTTATTTTGTCGTTTGAGCTGTCTTTAAACATATAAACTCTGTACCCGAAATTATCCATTTCATTGATAGCTTCTTCTGCAGTTACAGGTTTCAGGTCAAAATGTTTTATCTCGGAAATTTTTATTCTTGAATTTTCTACAGTATCATAAGAAAACACTTTTTTAGTGTTATGTTTTTTATTTTTTAGAACTTTTAAGTTACCTTTTCTATGGAGTTTTGAAATCTCTTTCTGTTTTTTGAGTTGTTTTTCAAGTTTGGCTATTGACATATCTATTGAAACATATAAATCTGAGGATTGTTCTTTTGCTTTAAAAGCAAGTTTACCTATATGAAAAACGACCTCTGTTATATGTCTGTTTTTTTCAATGGACAATATCACATGCACCCATACATCTTCGCTGTCATAAAATTTACCAACTTTTATGATCTTTTTGCGGACATAAAAGTCGATTGAATCGGACAGTTTCAGATGTCTTGCTGTAATATTAATCTGCATTCCTTTCTCCTTTACCGCGTAAGCAGGTACTGTTTTCTTGTCATAAATGTATAAAATTCACTTTAATTATTACAATAATTTTATTCACTTCTGAATTGCACTAATTTGTTGTTTGTCTTTCGGAATCGATTTGTTCTTGTTTGCTCTGTTTTTCATTCTATTGCTTTGATGCTATTGTTGATTTCAATCTTTCAAATGCGGTTAACTACGGCAATCACATCTTGAAGTTGTTGCCTAAATAGAATTTTCTGGTTTTAGAATTTTCGAGTAATTCTTTTGCATTTCCCTCAAACAAAATTTTTCCTTCATGAATTATATAGGCTCTGTCAATAATCTCAAGAGTTTCTCTAACGTTGTGGTCTGTTATAAAAATGCCAAGGTTTTTCTCTTTTAATTTTTTAATGATTTTTTGTATATCATCAACCGTTATTGGATCAATTCCTACAAACGGTTCATCCAAAAGCAAAAACTTAGGATCTGTTATCAAGGATCTTGCAATTTCCAGTCTTCTTTTTTCTCCACCAGACAGCGTGACGCTTAACTGTTTGCGTAGTTCTACAAGGTTGAAATCCTTAAGTAGCAAATTGACTTTTTCTTTTTGTTCGGCTTTTGAAATGGGAAGCATCTGAGCTATGGATATAAGATTATCTTCAACGGTAAGTTTTCTAAATATTGAAGGTTCCTGCGAAAGATATCCGACTCCGGCTCTTGCTCTTCGGTACATAGTCCAGTTCGTTATTTCCGTATCATCAAGATAAATACTGCCGTCATGAGGCTTTACAAGACCGACCGTCATGTAAAAAGTTGTGGTTTTTCCCGCTCCGTTAGGTCCAAGCAAACCGATGACTTCGCCTTGTTTTATACTTATGCTTACACCATTTACAACCGTTCGATATTTGTACTTTTTAAATAAATCTTTAGTTCTTAATATCATTGTGTTTATCTTCCATTTTAATTTTTCCTGTAACAGAGCCGTTCATAATTATTTTTTTATCACCATCGGATCCTTGAAAAACTATCTCGTCCGCTTCATAATATCCTTTATTATCATTGTAAGAAATATCCACTACAGGTCTTTTGTTATATTTTTGGAAAACAGCGTTAAACGTTTTTCCATTAAAAGCGACGTTATCTGAATAAATTGTTCCACCCGTAGCCGTAACTACAACATCATTATAAGCGTTCAAAACTTCTAGGTTTCTGTCAATATAAATTTCTTGTGCATTTAAAGTAAACGGCGGTGACGAATTATTCTGCATAAAGTATTTGGCTGTGGTATTATCTCCCCAGAATTTTCCCTTTTTGTCATTTATGTAGTAATGTGCAAAACTTCCGTGTATTTCAAACTGTCTGCCGTCTTGCATCTTTGACGATAACATAACATGGTCGAATGCTGAAAGAACAGAGTTTTTTTTGTCGTAAATTATTCTATGAGCTGTTATCGCATTTTGATCACTGACAACTTTTGAATTACCTTTTAAAATCGTAATTTCTCCAGCTTTTCTTACTTCCATTTCATCTCCCGTTATAGTAGTCTTTATGGAAGCACCGTCGGCAAAAGAAATAGCGGCAAATATAAAAATTATAAATAATAAGCCATTTAATTTAATCAATTGAAATCCTTTGATTTTTAATGACCATCTTATTTAATTTTGTATCAGATCTAAAGCTTGTGCCATATACCTTTTCTCCGGGTCTTATAATCTTAACTGGATTATTGCTATAAATTAATCCTTCTTTTTCGCTGTACATCAAATCCACAGTCTGCAGATGTTCATTATTTGCACTATCTACAGTACACTTGCCATTGCCTTTAATGTCATACGAGGACATACTTATATCAGCGCTTTCGGCAACAAAAGTTGAAAGATAATTGCCTTCATTATAAAACTTTATTACAGGAAATTTTAGATGGGCGACATTTTTACTTTCATCCACGACGGCGGATTCCGCTTTCAAAACCATTTCCAGTTTCCCTTCACGCATTGCCGTTATTGTGAACTTCTCTATCATTTGTTCAGACGTAGGCGGAGTTCCTTCAACATCAACTTTTTCCGTATTACAACCAAAAAGCATGAAAACGGAAAGAATTGTTATAAGCCATATATTGTATCTTTTACAAAAATTCATACCGGTTACCCTTTCTTTTAAAGGACTGCAGTCGGGAGCATAAAAAGAGAAATGAACAGGAAAATACAAATATTATTTTTACTGCTAACTTCACTCTCAAGACTTAAGCTTTGCACTATCTTTTTTAGATATTTGTCCCATTTTTTGGAGAAAATAAATGTTCTGTAATAATAAATTCTTGAGAATTCTTGTAAAATATCTCTCAGCATGTATATCTGTCCAAAGATTTTTTCCACTCACCCTTTGCTTTCATAATAAGTTCTATTACTTCTCTTACAATACCTTCGCCGCCGTTAAGAATTGAAACGTAATCGACATATTTTTTTACATCTTCGCAGGCGTTCATAGGACATACTGAAAGTCCTGCCGCCTTTAATACGGATATATCTATTATATCATCACCAATATATGCCGTTTCAGACACTTTAAGTCCGCTTTCTTTTAATATTTTTTCCAAAGCCACCATTTTATTTATACAGTTTTGAATGAGATAATCAATACTCATATTCTTTGCATGTTTTTCAACTTGAGAGGACTGCCTACCTGTTATCCATGCGGTTTTAATTTTTGGAGATATTTTTGAAAGTTGATTGTATCCTGTTCCATCTTTAACATTCCATATTTTTATCTCCTCGCCATTATTTAATACTATCATTTCGCCATGCGTCAGGATACCGTCGACATCGCAGGCCAAAAGTTTAATATTCTTTGCCTTTTTTACAATGTCTTTTTTATTTTTCATCGTTTCTCCACTGTTTCTTCACTGTCGCTGTATTTAAATTGTGTCTTAATCGCAAAATTTTACCTTATACCGATTTCGAAATAATATCAAGCAACAATAATACACAAAAAAATATTCTCGGAGTTCTTGTGTACAGCTTTATGCAGATTTCAATAAAATATTATTTTCGTATTTTTTTTCTTTGGGGTTTATATACCGCTATTTTCCCTGATTCTTCAAACTGCGGTTTAACTTTTTTAAGAAATCTTAAATTTTATTTTGTCACTTTATCTATAACTTTTGTATACCTGAGTATTTGTTCAAAATATTTTAAGTCGACGCTGTTTGATGCGTCGGAAAGAGCTTTATCAGGGTTTTCATGAACTTCCAAAAATAATGCAGCAATTCCTATCGCTGCCGCCGCTTTTGAAAGAGGTAAAATAAATTCTCTGTTTCCTCCACTGCATGTTCTATGATATCCGGGAAGCTGAACGCTGTGCGCCGTATCAAAAATAACCGGATATCCCGTTTGCTTCATTATTTCTAAGCCTCTGAAATCTACAATAAGATTGTGATATCCAAAAGAAGTACCTCTTTCAGTAAGTGCTAAATTTTTATTGCCAAAGTTTTCTACTTTTTTAACAATGTTAAACATATCTTCAGGAGCCAGAAACTGTCCTTTTTTGATGTTAACAGGCTTGCCCGTGATGGCGCATGCTTTTAGTAAATCTGTCTGACGAGATAAAAATGCAGGCACTTGCAGAAAATCTACGGCTTGAGCAGCTTTTGGAACCTGATTTTCATTGTGAACATCCGTAGTAACGACTAAATTTAATTCTTTTTTCACTTTTGTGAGGATATTAAGTCCTTCTTCGACACCAGGTCCTCTGTAGGAACTACATGATGAACGGTTCGCTTTGTCATAAGAAGCTTTAAAAATGAAAGGAATTTTTAATTCAGAAGTTATTTTTTTTAAATTCTCAGCTAATCTTAAAACATGTTTTTCGCTCTCAATAACGCACGGTCCCGCTATGACAACAAACGGTTTATCATTTGCAAGAATAACATTTTTACCGACTTTTATCTGTTTACTTTGCATTGGCAATCCTTACAAATACTTTTCAAGCTCTGAAGCATCTTCGGGTGTATCAACACCTATAGAATTATGTTTTGTGATAACAATTTTTATTTTTTTGCCGTTTTCCAAAATTCTCAACTGCTCAAGACTTTCAGATTTTTCTAAAGGCGACATTTTATTTTTTGAAAACTCCAGCAGAGATTTTCTCTTGTATCCGTATATTCCTATATGTTTATAATATTTAACTTTTATATTTTCTCTATTGTAAGGTATTGCGAATCTTGAAAAATATAGTGCGTATCCATTTTTATCAAAGACGACTTTAACAGCATTGGGATTCTTTGTAAATTCTTCTTTGATTATCGGGGAAGCGGCAGTTATATATTCAAGAGATTTATTTTTTTTAAGCAAAAGTGCCAATTTATCTATAAGATTGGGTTCTATAAGAGGTTCGTCACACTGTACATTAATAAAAATGCCGTAATCTTTCAAAAATTTTAATGCCGTGAAGGCAATTCTGTCTGTGCCACTTTTACAGGTTTTTGGCGTCATAAAAACATTAAATCCCATCTTTTTTACAGCGTCATAAATACGCTCATCATCGGTTGCAACTGCTATGAAATTAACCTCTTTGCACTTTTTTACCCTCTCCAAAGTAAACTGTATGAGAGGTTTTCCTTTTATTAATGCCAAAGGCTTGCCAGGGAACCGACCTGAACCATATCTTGACGGTATAATTACAGCTGTTTTCATTTTTTATAAGAATCCCTTATTGTTTTTTCAAGTTCACGTGGATTTGTCGTTGCTGTTCCAAGTTTTCCGACAACTATTCCTGCAGCAAAATTGGCAATCTCTGCAGCGTTTGCCAATTCTGCTTTTGCAGCCAATGCCAGAGTCATTGTTGATATAACCGTATCTCCAGCACCTGTAACATCATAAACCTCTTTTGCTCTTGTAGGAATATTTTTAATCTTATCGTTGCTTTGAATAAGTGTCATTCCTTTTTCACCGCGTGTAATAAGGACAGAATCAGAATTCAGAGTCTTAAGAATTTTTTTGCCGAGTGACGCTATATCTTCATCAGTTTCTATATTTTTTGCACTCATTCCTATAATTGCTTCTTTTTCATTTGGAGTTATTGCCGTAACTTTTCTATATTTTTTGAAATGCTTTACTTTGGGATCAACCGTAACCGGTATTTTATACTTTCTTGCAAGAGAAATCGTACTTTTGAGGACTTTAGAACTTACAACTCCTTTACCATAATCGGAAATTATCACAGCGCTTACTTTAGGTATCAGTTTCTCTATATTTTCTACGATTTTTAATTCAGTGTGGTGATTAAAAAAACCTTTTACTTCTTTATCTACTCTGGCAACCTGCTGACCTGACGCTATAATCCTCATTTTTATGATTGTCGGTCTTTGCGGATCATAGACCAAGCAATCCGAACTTATTCCTTTTTCTGAAAGCATTTTAACTAAAGATTTCCCGTCAGCATCTTCACCGATTGCACTCACTATAAATGCCTTACCCCCCAAAGCCGTTATATTATTTGCAACATTTGCTGCTCCCCCGAGAGTTTCTGTTTCTTTTGTAACCTCTATGATAGGAACAGGTGCCTCAGGAGAAATTCTTTTTACTTTTCCCCATATGAATTTGTCAATCATCACATCGCCAATAACTAAAACAGTCTGTTTTTTAAATAAAGATATCAATTTCAAAAGTTTCATATTCAGACCGCTATCATAAATAAGATTTATTTTTTTAACAGGAACAGTAGTCTTTAACGGAATCTTCAGGCTCTATAAAAGGTTTTCTATAATCCGCATTTCTGAGACCATTCACTTTTACCTGCATAAAGTATTGATATTTTGACACTTTAAATAATCAGGTATTTCAATATATTCCATGTTTTCTTTTTTACTGACAGCTGCAAACATAGATTTTGCACATCATTTCATGTTCTTGATTTTCCCATACCAAGATTAAAAACTTCCATTTTTAACGGACTTTTAAATAAAAAATACATTGAATGGCACCTTTTATTGCAACTTCTGAGTTATTCATTATCCGCGTAATTCTCACCGTAGGACTTATTGAGTAGTTTTATTGATTCCTTGTTAAAGACCTCATCGCGACTTTAACAAATTATGCTGCACAATCGCCTTTATGGCATTCGTTCGAACTAAAAAGGTGAAGAGTTTTATACCGGTAGCTTTATCAATATGACTGTTATTCAAAAGTCATAAATCAAAATATATGTTTTGAAAAAAAACGTAAATATTTAAATACAACAAGCTTTTTGCTTTTGATGTATTGTTGCCACAATTGCATTTTTCATCTCCGGGCGTTTCAGCAGACAAAGCATAAATGAAAGAAATTACAACTTCAAAAGCCCAAAGAAAAAAGGACTTTAGAATATTTATAATTGTTTTTGTGTAACAGCCTGCGGTGGAAAAAGTTGTAAAACTGTATGTGCTAAGATGTACAATAGCTTGGTGTTTGGAATTTGCCTGTTTATTACGGCGTTAAAAAAGTCAGTTTTTTGTGTATAATTGTAAAAATTTTTGCCGGGAAAAATTTTTCGTTTTCTACTGTCATTAAGATAATTAACAACGAAAATGTCTTTCATGTCTTCTTGATTCAATTTCTCAAAAAAACAGTTGCTCATATCGTCTGCCACGCCAGTTAATGCTATCATAAACTTCCCCTTATTTCCAAACATATATTATATAAAAAGATAATTTTATCTGTCAATTCATACAAACTTTAACGAGAGTATCAATAATTGTTAAAAACTATAGACTAAACGGCGTAATAGCAGTGTCGTTTTATTGTGACGTGGTTTTAGTGAAAAGGATTAAAAATAATAAAAGTGGATAGATGCTTTCTGCGGTGTCTTTTTTGGTTATAATATCCCGGTAACGCATAATTGTAGTTTTATAATTATTAAACTCGTATATAAAATCCGAGTCGGGAGAGGAATTTTTTGAGATATTCTAAACTATTTGCTATTATCATATCTTTTTTTAGTTTAAGCACATAATATTTGCCTGCTGTGAATTCTATTGTTTTTAAATAATCATTTGTAAGTTTTGTTATGTCTGCTTTTGAGAAATCCGCTTTTTGAGAAAAATACATATATATATAGCTATTATCCTCAGCTATTCTTTCAATATTAAGTTTTTCAGCAGCAATCCTTAAATTCATTATTTCAAATAACATTTGCGTTTCATCGGGAATTTTCCCAAAACGGTCGAGGAGTTCACTCTTTATTTTCTCTATTGCTTTGATATCCTGTGCATCGGAAAGTTTTCTGTAGAATAAAATTCTTATGTCTTCATCTTCAATGTACTTATGCGGAATTAATGCATTAATTTGTAAATCTATCACAATATTTTTCTTTTCTTGCGCTTCGGACAAATCTCCTTTAACTTTTTTACCCTCTTCTTCAAGAAGCTTTGCAAACATATCATATCCTATATCCCTTATAAAGCCGTGTTGACTTGAGGAAAGTATACTCCCAGCTCCTCTTATTTCCAAGTCTTTAAGGGCAAGACTGAAACCTGACCCAAGTTCACTAAATTCTTTAATCGCTTCAAGTCTTTTAACAGCTTTATCGTTCAGAGTCTTGTCCTTGTAGAATAAGTAACAGTGCGCTTTTTTTCTGTCTCTGCCTATTCTGCCCCTTAACTGATAAAGCTGTGAGAGTCCAAAATTTTCCGCTTCTTCAATTATCATGGTATTAACCGACGGTATATCTAAGCCCGATTCTATTATTGTTGTAGCTAACAAAGCATCCAGTTCCATGTTTGTAAATTTCCACATAATTTCTTCAATATCTTTTGCTTTCATCTGACCATGTACAACACCAAGTTTTATGTCCGGTACAAATTCTTTGATACTTGCGGCTTTTGTAAGAATTGTTTCAATTTTATTGTAAACGTAAAAAATCTGTCCGTCTCTTGAAAGCTCAGCTTCAATAATATTTTTGATGAGTTTTTCGTCATATAATGAAAGGCTTGTTTCTATAGACAATCTACCGGGCGGTGGAGTTTCTATTACAGACAAATCTCTGAAACCAGACAATGCCGAGGACAATGTTCTGGGAATAGGTGTTGCTGAAAGCATTAAAATATCAATATTTTTTTTCATTGACTTAATTTTTTCTTTCTGTTTTACGCCAAACCTATGTTCTTCGTCAATTACCAATAAACCCAAATTTTTGAATTTTACATCTTTTTGTAAAAGTCTGTGAGTACCAACCATAATGTCAATCAGTCCATTTTCTAGATTCTGCATTATCTCTTTTTGTTTTGCTTTAGACTGAAATCTGCTGATCACGGCAACTTTTGCCGGAAAAAGAGAAAGTCTATTATAAAAAGTATTGTAATGCTGTTGTGCCAAAACAGTAGTGGGCACTAAAACAGCGGTCTGCATACCATCTTGAACTGCTTTAAATGCAGCGCGTACTGCAACTTCTGTCTTGCCATATCCCACATCGCCACAGACAAGCCTTTCCATTGGATAGGGTTTAAGAAAATCATTTTTTATGTCCTCAATTGCCTTGAGCTGATCAGGTGTTTCTTCATAAGGAAAAGTATTTTCAAGGTCTTTTTCCCATGTTGTTTCCGGCCCGAAAGGCTTTCTTTTTATCAGACTTCTTTTAACGTAAAGTTTTAAAAGTTCTTTCGCAAATTCTGCAGCAGCTTTGCGTGCTTTTGATTTTACTTTCTCCCAGTTAAGAGTATCCATAGAATACAGCTTAGGTTTAACGCCTTCAATACCTATATACTTTTTTACGACTTTTATTTCTTCTGGCGGGACGTAGAGTTTATCGCCGTTTTTGTATTCTATGCACAAATATTCTGAACTGCTGTTTTCCCTGGAAATGATTTTCAATCCTATATAACGCCCAATTCCATATTTTTCATGAACCACATAATCGCCTGCCGATATTTCCCAGATACCTTCCAAGCGTCTACCGCCTTTTATTTTTGGAAAGCTTACGGGCTTTTTCTTGTACAGCATTTCTCGACTTGAAATACACAGTATTTTGGCATCTTCTAAATAAAATCCCTGTGATAAATTGCCATATAAAAATTCAGGACTTTTATAATTCCAACGGTTTTCATAGAATATATTTAAAATACGTTCGCGTTCGCTGTTGCTTGTACAATAAATCTTTATTGTTGCGCTATTTTCAGCGAAACTTTTAAGTAGATTTAAAAAAAAATTTATGTTGCCTTGAAATCCAGTAAAACTTTTGTACCCTTGGCACTGCGACTGAGAATTTAACATATCATTTATGACGAGTTCATACTCATTAAACGATTTTTCCATTTCTTCATCAATCGGATAATCAAAATAGAGTATAGTATTGCCTTTGCCGTTAAAGTTAAAGTAATCTTTGATTGTTGAATTGCATTCTGAAAGATTTACAGGCAGTATTTTAATCTCATTGATAAAAACGTTTGAAAGCTGATTCTCCGGATTAAAGACTCTTATGGCTTCGACTGTATCATATTCAAAAAGTATTCTGAAAGGCGTCTCGCTTGCAACAGGCCAAATATCTATGATATCGCCCCTTACCGCAAATTGCAGTTTATCTTCGACAAAACATGTTCTCGTATAACCGAAAGAAGAAAGCGATGTTACTAAATTATTGAAATCGTACTTTTGATTTTGTACGACAGCAATGCCGATATTATTTTTGGGATCTGATACGGGAGAATTAATTGAAATATTAGTAGCACACACAACGAAACTTCGCAAATTTTTTATTTTATCTGCTGTAAAAGTTCTCTGTTGCATATCGTCCGATGGAAGTATGAATATATCAATAGCAGGGTATGAATGACTGGGAGCGGGATGAGAATCTGAGTTAAAACCATAGCTTTGCCGAATCATTTTCTGGTATTGTGCGTCGAGTGAAGGAAGAGAGTTAAAAAAAGAATGTAAATCGTTATAAAAAGAATTGAGTTCCCCGTCTTTGACAAAAGCAAAAATACGCAAATCTGAAATTTTTCTTATACTGTCGTCGCCGCTTTGTATTTCAGATATGCGTCTAAATAAATAGTGAGCTTTAGCACTGCCGCCAAGTCCTGATAAGTACGTTTTGTTCAAATTATAACCTTTTGTGCCAACTTAAAATGCTTTCATAACTAGCTTCCCGTTTTTAAACTTTTTGTGCTTTCAAATTCTTATTTATCAACATAATGTGTTACTGCACACTAAACAACGCTATATCTCAGCTGTGTTCTTTTAGATATACTTTTATTTTATCATATCTTCAATGGCTTTTTTATAAAAAGGAAAATTTTTATAAAGTGTTTTATTTCTGACTTTAATTTTAGGTAGGGAAACTGCTAGTTTATAAATTCATTAAGTCTTTTAACTAATTTATAAACTGTAGTTGCAGGATTCTTTTTATGATTTGATATGTTATTTTTATGATGTTCATATAATAATATCTCTGTGAAATTTATTACATCTTTTTTTTAAAAAATTCGTATATTGTTTTATCATTTTTCTTATATGTCTCTTTAGAATCATCATCTCTAAAATTTTTATTAAGTTCGTCTTTTTATTGTTTTCTATTTAAGACTGATGTGTAATAGTGATAGTGAAGCATATACCAAATTTCAAAACATTCGTTTAATAATGCGGCAAACATATTAATTTTCACCTTTTTCTTTGCTTTCTTCTATTTCTTAATTGCATTATCAAAATCCCCGTTCTTATCAAATCCATCTTTGTCAAAAACACACCAAACTTCACTGTATCTTTCAGGTTTTTCGTCGCACTTTTTTATGACAAATTCAACTAAACTCAGCGTATTTTTTACCAGTATCCCGTATTTCTAATTCAATATCTTCTTTATCTTCATCATTGATAATGTCCTTAAACGATTTAAAATAATTTGATTCTGTTCTTTTTAAAATCGTTTCAGTTTGATAAAATGGCAGAATCATGAATACATAGTTTTTCAAAGACTATGCCTCTCTGAGAATGACAAACAATGGTAAGTTATAAAAAATCTTTTAAAGTATATCTTTTTGAAATGACAGATGGTGATGCAATTAATTGAACTATCAGAACACTTTGTTGTGTTATTTCTGCGAAAAACAGATATCCTGTCTCTCCCCTTCATTTTGACAGTTGAGTCCTTTTCTTCTATCTTCGATTATTCTCTAAATGACTGGAAATAATGATAACTTAGACACCCGATATTTAGAGAATCTAGTTGTTATAGATACTTCAGTTACTCCATTCTCTTGATTATGATACGACAATGACAAAGTCTTTTATTTGCCCTTCATGTCCTCACGTTCGGAGAAGAAATAGCAGAACCAATTAGCAGTATAGATTCCTGATAGAATTTCTTGAGAAGGACACTTTGTTTTTTATGCTCATGTCGGCAGAAAATTTTAAAGTCTCTTGAAGTTTTCTTCTGCTAAATATGAGCTGCGGACGTATCTGCCAGAAACGACTTGCTTTATTCCTATTGAAACAGCAAAATCTTCCATCATTTTAAATTCTTTTGGGGTATATTCTTTGATTACGGGGTAATGCTTTTTTGTCGGAGCAAGGTACTGCCCTATTGTAAGAGTATCGATATTTGTATTTTTTATATCTTTAATTGTTTCAAAAACCTGCTTTTCAGTTTCGCCAAGTCCCAACATTATACCTGTTTTAACTTTAAAACCTGAGACTTTTACATATCTTAAAATTTCAAGAGAACGTCCATAGTCAGCTCCTTTTCTTACTTTACTGTATAAAGCGTGGACCGTCTCTAAATTATGTGAAAAAACGTCTGGTTTTGCATTCAAAACAATATCAATGAATTTTGTATTGCCTGAAAAATCCGGGACAAGAACTTCGATTTTATTTTCGGGAAGAAGGGCTTTTATTTCATTAATTGTCTTTGCAAAGTGTTCTGCTCCGCCGTCCGGCAGATCATCTCTCGTTACAGAAGTTATAACACTGTATGAAAGTCTGAGCTGTTTAATTGTCTTTGCAATTTTTGACGGTTCGTTTACATCCACAGGTTCAGGATTATATTTCTCTACAGCACAGAAATCGCATTTCCTAGTACAGTATTTACCTAATATCATAAAGGTTGCGGTTCTTCTTCTAAAACATTCTCCTATATTAGGGCATTTCGCACTTCGGCATACTGTATTAAGTCCTTTGAATTCGAAATCTTTTTTTAGCGCCATTATATCTGAAATAGCAATTTTCTTTTTTTCTTGTTTCATTTTTTTATCAATATATATACTTGTATTTATTTTTCAGTTCATTTAATTTTCTCTTACTTTTGACAGGGAAAGATTTAACAAAATTTTTCACGCCATACGTTTCAATTTCTCTAACAGTAACATCAGAATATTGCTAAATCTGGAAACCTCATCTTTACCTATCCGCTAAAGGAATTTAAAGATATATTGTAAATATTTTTTCACCGGGGTCAAGAGTAATAATTGAAAACATTACCGATTAAGATTTCCCTTGTTACATGCGTTATAAGTTTTCCTTTAAAAAATCTTTTAATTGAGTATTCCAATTTACATTTAAAACCTTTACTTTTGCGATTTGCCGTTCTGCGATTTCAGACTCTTTTTTTCTCTAGCAAATCAATTTTGTTAAAAACAATACCAAACTTTTTTCTATAATATTTACACTGTGATGGCTGCTGTAATTATGTAATGAAACACTATATACTCTATATAATATGCGTCCTAATTCCGATAATAGTACACCGATAAGTTCTGCGTAACTGTGCTGATAATAATCTGACGTTGTCTTGTAATATGTGTCTTTTATAAAAAAACGGAAAACACAGGGTTGAAATCGACGTAAAATCTATTTTCATATCAATGTTTGAAATGCCTCATACCTGTGGCAATCATCGCTATATTTCTCTCATCTGCGGTTTTAATTGATTCATTATCCTTTATTGAACCTCCGGGCTGCACTATTACCGTAACGCCGATTTTAGCGGATTCTTCAACTACATCAGGGAATGGAAAAAAAGCGTCTGATGCAAGAATAAGCGGGAATTTTTTTTCATCTAATCCGCTTTTAATGCCCTTCATTTTTTCAGCCGCTATCTTTAATGAATCAATACGACTCATCTGTCCCGCACCTATTCCTACTGTCTGTCTTCCTCTTACGAGAATAATAGCGTTTGATTTAACATGTTTGGAAACTTTCCATGCGAAATCTAAAGATTCGTTCTCCTCTTTTGTCGGACTGCGTTTTGTCATAAGTTTTTTTTCAATCAAAAGCTGATTGTCTCTGTCCTGTGCAAGCATTCCATGAGACATTATTCTATATTCAATAAGGTTTTTTTCTTCTTTATATAGTATTTCTTGTATTAAAATCCTGATATTTTTTTTCTGCGTTAGAATATCCAAAGCATCTTCAGAATAACCTGGAGCTATAATGCACTCAACGAATAATTTGCTTATTTCAGTGGCTGTATCTTTTTCAACGGGCTTGTTAAACGCTATTATGCCGCCAAAAGCACTCACCGGATCGCAGGCTAAAGCTTTTAAATAGACATCTTTCATATCAGATAACTCATTAGTAAAATCGGTACGAAGCGGATTGCAATTGTAAGTATCAGACTCCAAAGAGGTTATATCTGTACTTTCCGCGCAACCACAAGGATTATTATGTTTGATTATAGCACACGCCGGATTATTAAATTCGCACACCAGTCGCCACGCAGCTTCCAAATCAAGATAGTTGTTGTAAGACAACTCTTTCCCGTGAAGCTTTTTTGCGGATATTACGACAGGTTTGTCCCGTTCTGTGCCGTTAGAATATAATGCTGCTTCCTGATGCGGATTTTCTCCGTATCTTAATTCTGAAAGTTTTTTAAGCGGTATTGCGGCTTCCGAAGGAAATTTTTCATAGGTTAAATAAGTTGAAATTAAGGAATCATAATATGCCGTATGACGAAAAGCTTTTGCCGCCAAAGTGAGTTTTAGTTCTTCTGAGATAGAATTATTTTTCAGGTTTTCAATAACAGTTTTATAGTCATTTACGTCGCATATAACGATAACATCTTTGTAGTTTTTTGCCGCGGCTCTCAAGAGAGCGACTCCGCCGATATCTATATTTTCTATAACGTCCTGATTTATTTTTTTATCTACCGGTTTTGGTATTTCGTTTATTGTTGCTTCAAAAGGGTACAAACTCACAACCACGATATCTATTGTTCCTATTCCGTGATGTTTTAGCTGTTCAATATGGTCGGCTTTATTCCTTATTGCAAGAATTCCGCCGTGGATTTTGGGATTTAATGTTTTTACTCTGCCGTCTAAAATTTCGGGGAACTCTGTGACTTCAGATATTTCGCGGCATTCAATAGAATTTTCTTTCAAAGTTTTCGCTGTTCCACCGCTAGAAATTATATTCCAACCCAATGTTTTCAATTCCTTTGCAAAATCGATAATTCCTGTTTTGTCTGAAACGCTCAACAACGCTGTTGACATAATGTTCTCCTTATTATTTGATAAAAACATTTTTACATTCTATCTCAAAGTGAACGCGCTCTAAATGCTTTCGCTATATCTTGATAAGAAAAGCCTCTTCTTAATAAGAACGATGCTATTCTTCTCGCTTCATTTTTATCTTTTCCGCTAAATTTTTCAAATTTTGTTTTTAGTATCTTAATAATCTGTTCATAAGGCTCGATATTTGTTTTGATTATTTCCAAAGCTTCGTTTATTAAACTTTCCTCTATACCTTGTTCTTCAAGTTCAGCTCTTATTGCAAATTCTCCTTTTCCTTTTTGCGATAAATAATCCGCACAAATTTTTGCAAATTTTTTGTCGTTAATATAGTTTAGCTCTTTAAGTTTTCTAACAGCTTTTATTGCGTTTTCGGAATCGTAACCTTTCTGGATAAGTTTTGCGTATAGGCTTTTAGCGCTGTAAGATCTTTTTGACACCAAACCCAATGCGTCAGAAGTTGCTCTTTTTAATTTGTCGTAAGATGCAAGCTGTTTATAGTCGTTTTCCGAAATATTGATCCCTGTTCTGATCCCGAATTTAACGATGCTGTCAGCGAAAATTGCCAAGCTTTCGTTATTTTCAAAAAATACTTTGAACATATTTTTTTTAAATTTCATTTTTTCAATTTTTTCAATTCTCATTTTATTATGATGTAGTATTTATCAGATATCGCTTTAACGCAAAACCTTTAAGATTTTACTATTTCGTACAATTATAAAATTAGTATTTTATCAGTTCATAATCTCTAGTTCCTAATCCCAATTCTTCCGCATATTTTAATTGAGTTGTGGAATCTATTTCAGGATATATTCCTTTAAAGAAATTTTTTCCGAAAGCTTTGTTTACCAAATCATAACTTGCCTGATCTACAGCAACGGGATCTATTCCGGCAACAATTCCGACGTCGTCCATAAGAGATTCGTTTTGGGCAAGACTAAAACAGTCGCAGTACTTGCTTATATGATTTAAAAAGTTTATATACGCACTTTTTTTATCTTTTAGAACTCCTACCGCATATTCAATTATTTTTTCTTGAACTGCCGGAGGATCCTCATTCCATTTTAGTTCAAAAACTTTAAATAGGCAATTTACTATGCACTGTCCGCACCCAACGCATTTTTCGGTGTCCATAACTACTTTTTTGTTTGCAAGCGACAATGCTTCTTGATAACAATGTTTAACGCATGCCCCGCATCCCATGCAGAGTTTCTGATCTATTGTAGGTTTTGACAAATGGTGCATAGCGTATTTCCCAGCTTTGCTTCCGCAACCCATACCTATGTTTTTTAGCGTTCCACCGAATCCTGTTATCTCGTGACCTTTAAAATGGCTAATAAATATAAGCCTGTCGGCATTGTATATTTCCCGCGCTATGGCAACTGTTTTAAAGTGCTTTAAGTTAACTTCAATATTTTCTTCGGTGTTGCCTATTAATCCGTCTGCAATAATTACGGGACATCCGCATTTTTCAATGGTAAATCCATGTTTATTTGCAATAAGGAGATGGTGATATGCATCAGATCTTTTGCCTACATAAATCGTACTTGCGTCAGTTAAAAATGGATAAGCATTTTTTTCTCGGGTAATTTTCACAACTTGCGAAATATATTCAGGCTTGATATATCCTTTATTACCTTCTTCGCCGAAATGTACTTTTATAGCTATAAAATTTCTCGCTTCTACATGATTAAATATCATTGCAGATTTTAAAAAATTATACAGTTCGTTTCTTCTTTTCCAAGAAAGAAAATATACTCTGCTTGCCATTTTATATGCTCCTCATTTTTAGCTGCACTGTTTTCGTGGATTACAGCTGCCCTTTCCTTCCCGCCGTTAAATTGCGATTCCTCCGCATTTCAATGGTAAAAAAGAATAGACAGAGTCAGAGGAGATAGCAAAACACAGTGATTATTTTCCGTATTTGCGAAGCTGTTTTATTGTAATTTCAAAATCTTTAGGCAACTGTGCTTCAAAAGTTTTTTCGTCTTCATTGCCCGGCAACGTTAAAGTTAAAGTCGCAGCGTGAAGCGTAAGTCTTGAAATAAGCGGTTTTTCACTTCTACCGCTTTTTATTTTATAGTTGCGTTTGAGTAACGATAGGAATATTGGATCTGAGGTACCGTATTCATCGTCTATTGCAAGCGGATGCCCGAGACTCCAAAAATGTATTCTTATCTGATGTCTTCTACCGGTAAGAGGCAGAGCATTGACTAAAGTGTAGCTCTTGAAATTCTCTAAAACTTTAAAATTAGTTATAGATTCTTTCCCATTTATATCAATACGTACATCTCTTCCGGAAATAAGAATGGGCTTATTTATCGTCCCTTCGTCTTCTTCTAAAACTCCTGACAATAGAGCAATGTATTTTTTGCGGACTTTTGAGTTTTCAAACTGTATGCTTATGTTCCTGTGGGCTTCCGGGTTTTTTGCAAACACCAGAACTCCTGTGGTATCGCGGTCGATTCTATGAACCACCCATATTTTTTGCTTTAATCGGTTTTTTAGTATTCCGACAAGCGTTTCATTTTCACGATTATGTTGGTCTGGAATAACAAGCATATCGGACGGTTTATTTACAACTAAAATGTTCTCATCTTGATAAATTATTCCAATTTGCTGTTTCATTTTCTGCACCTTGTAGTCGTTGCAAAATTGCACAGTTAAAAGAGTCTGAATTTTTAACTAATATAGATTGCTTCTTTAGAATTTTGCATTTCCTGACAACTATAGGTAAATTCTGGCGTTTATTTTCCGATTAATGCATCAAATTCTGTTTCATCAATAATTTTTATATTTAATTCTTTTGCTTTTTTGAGCTTTGATCCTGTATTTGCTCCAGCGAGAATATAATCTGTTTTTTTACTTACAGAAGAATTAACTTTTCCTCCGAGTGACTTTATAACTTCGCTTGCCTGTTCTCTTGTGCGGTTTTTGAGTTCTCCGGTTAAAACAAATACTTTGCCGTCGAGCTGCGTACCGGATTGCTCTGTTTCAGGTTCAAGCATATTTATGCCGGCATCAATCAGATTATCTATTACTTTCCGCACAGTTTTATTCTCAAAAAATTCTTTTAAGGACAATGCTAAAACGTCGCCGATTTCAGGAATTCTCGTAAAGTCCTCAATGCTCGCGTTAAACAGGGCATCCATATTTTTAAATCTCTTTGCAACAATCTCGGAAATTTTTTCCCCGATGTGGCGTATTCCTAAAGCAAACAACAGCTTACTCAAAGGTTGTTTTTTGCTTGCTGTAATTGCTTTCATCAAGTTATTGGTTTTCTTTTCTTTAAATAAGTTAAGCTCGATAAAGTCATCGTATTTTAAATGGAATATGTCGGCGAGAATCTGCAATTTTTTTTTATTGAGAAGCTGGTCTATTATTGCTTCGCCAAATCCGTCAATATCCATGGCATTTCTACTTACAAAATGTATTATATGTCTTCTAAACTGTGCCGGACACTCGGGATTAATACATCTGTATGCAACTTCGTATTCATTTTCTTTGACGATATTGCTGTTGCACGACGGGCAATAACGCGGAGGCTTAAAAACACCCTTGCTTCTTTTCTTTGCGACTTTAACTATTTTAGGAATAACATCACCTGCCCGCTCTATTAAAACAGTGTCGCCTTCGTTTGCGTTAAGACGCTCAATTTCTTCAAAATTATGCAATGTGGCGTGCGATATTTTAACACCCGCAAGCATAACAGGCTCCAAAATTGCCGACGGTGTTATTATTCCAGTGCGTCCTACCTGTATACGAATTTTACTTAACCTTGTCGTTGCCTGTTTTGCAGGGAACTTAAATGCTATAGCCCACCTTGGACTTTTATTTGTGTATCCCAATTCCTTTTGCAGTTGTAAACTGTTCACTTTAATTACAATCCCGTCAATTTCATAATGCAGCAGATCTCTCTTGTCTATCATAATATCTATGAAATCCGTTATTTCTTTCAGAGAATGGCATATTTTGAAATTATCCTGTAATTGAAATCCACATTCTCGGCAGTACTGCAGAAAATCCGACTGATTTTCAAATTGCTTTTCGTCTATTTTTCCGAAAGAGTGTACAAAGAAGCGGAGTTTTCTTTCGGTCGTGACCTGTGGATTTTTTTGTCTTAAAGAACCTGCTGCTGCATTTCTAGGATTGGCAAATTTTTGTCCACATGACACAAGTATTTCTTTATTTAGTTTTTCAAAGTCCGACTTATCTATGTAAACTTCACCACGCAATTCAAAGAGATGCGGAGGATTGTATGTTTCAAGTTTATGGGGAACATTTTTTATCGTTTTTATATTTTCCGTTATATCTTCGCCAGTTTCTCCGTCACCGCGAGTTGCGCCTGTGATTAAAATACCGTTTATATAAGTTAAACTTGCACTCACCCCGTCAACTTTCGGCTCGATTGTAAATTCTATGTTTTTGTTGTCAAGATTTTTTTTGATTCTTTCATACCATTTTGCAGTTTCTTCCTGCGAATAAGTATTATCTAATGAAAGCATCGGAGAAGAATGTTTCACCTGTTCAAAAGATGATGAAGCAAAACCTGATACTTTTTGTGTCGGAGAATTCGACGAAGCAAAAAGAGGATTTTCTCTTTCGATTCGTTCAAGTTCTTTTACAAGACTGTCATATTCGCTGTCGGATATTTCGGGATTGTTCTTTTCATAATAAAGACTGTTATGCCGTAGCAGCTCTTTCCTTAAATAATCGATACGGCTTTGGATATTTTCCATAATCGTTGATATCACCCACCGAACAGACCGGTTTTGTTCGGAATGTCAGCAAACAACTCTTTTTACTTTGGATTTCTCTGCGTTCTTATGATTTTAAGTTTATCTAAAATACCATTGACAAACTTACTTGAGTCTTTTGTAGAATATTTTTTAGAAATTTCTACAGCTTCGTCTATTACAACTTTAATTGGAGTATCCGGAGTAGTCATGATTTCATAAGTTGCAAGTCGTATAATATTACGGTCAATAACTGCCATTCTTTCAAGTTCCCAGTTTTTCGCGTATTGCCTAATTATAGAATCTATATCTTCCTTATTCTTACAAACTCCTTTAAACAAATTTATTGTAAACGTTCTATAAGCTTCGCCTTTTGGGAAACACTCTATAAAAGAATCATATATGCTTTCAATCGGAGCATTACAGTTATCTACCACATAAAGCATCTGTAAAGAACATTCTCTCGCTTCTCTCCGGCTACCCATAGGTTCACCTATTACTTTTTAGTTAAAAAATTCTATAAAAATTAAAGCACGGTTTCAATGTCCGAGTTGTCCGCAGGCGGCATTAATATCTGTCCCTTTTGCCTGTCTTATATTAACTGTAATGCCGTTAAGTTTCAAGATATTTTTAAATTTTTGGATTGATTCCTGATGCGGCGTTTGGAATTGTGCATCGGTTATAGGATTAAAAGGTATTAAGTTTACCTGGACGTCAGGGTTTAGAAGATTGTGCTGTTTTAACAGTCTTGCGAGCTTGTGTGCATCTGCTGCGGAGTTGTTAATTCCCTTTATAAGAACATATTCTATTGTAAGGCGTGAATTTGTTTTTTTAAGATAATACTTTCCCGCATTTAATATATCTTTAATACTAAAACCAAAATTATTCGGAATTAACTTTTTTCTTTGTTTTTCATCAACAGCATGTATGGAAATGGCAAGTCGAATGCCGGAATTACCATCTGCAAGTCTTTTTATTAACGGAACAATGCCTACGCTTGAAACCGTTATATGTCTTTTACCTATACCAAATTCTTTGTTTGATAAGAGTGAATCCAAAACAGAAGTGATATTATTAAAATTAAGCATAGGCTCGCCCATACCCATAAATAAGACTCCCGAAACTTTTTCTTTGGTATCGTTTTCAATCTGTAGAATCTGTTCTATTATCTCTCCTCTGCTTAAGTTTCTTGTAAATTTGACTTTTCCAGATGAACAAAAAGCACACATTACGGGACAACCTATCTGTGATGAAATACATACTGAATTTTTATCTTTTGCAGGAAGAAAAACAGCAAAAAAATATTTTTTGTCCGCCGTCTGGAAAGTATATCTAGTTGTACCGTCGATTACAGATTTTTCTTTTTTTACTGTCTTCAATATCCTTAAGAAAAACCTTTCGCTGAGTTGTTCTCTCAATTCTTTTGGAAGATTTGTAAAATATTCAAAAGAAATAGCTCTTTTTACGTAAACCCATTCAATAATTTGATTTATTCTGTAATCTTGTCCAATTATAGACTTTACAGCTGTTTTCAACTGTGCGCTAGTCATGTCTAATATGTATTTTCTGCGATTTTGTTTTGACAGTTGCATACAGTTCATCATTTTATCTTTCCCTTCTAGCTTTATTCATCCTTCCTTTCCTGCAGAGCGAGGGAAAAGGGCAGAGGGATGATAATTAATATGCAATTATTTTTTATTGTGATTGAAAATTCTTATTAGACTTTTTGTTGAATTATCATGTTTATTATCAGCTTGTCCTTTAAGTTCCGGCAGAATAACATTTGCTAAAACTTTTCCGAGTTCAACGCCCCACTGGTCAAAACTGTTTATGCGCCATATAATTCCTTGAACAAATATTTTATGTTCGTATAAAGCAATTAAAGCTCCGAGTGTTTTAGGCGTAAGTTCATCAATTAATATACTGTTTGTAGGTTTATTGCCTTCAAATATTTTGTGCGGAGTTAGGATTTCTATATCCGCAAGAGAAATACCCGCTTTTTTTAGGTTTTCGATAACTTCGTCTTTGGTGAGTCCAAAAGCCAAAGCTTCTGTCTGAGCAAAATAGTTTGCCATAAGTTTTTCGTGATGATCTCCAACTTTTTTAGGCGGATTTACAAAACCTATAAAATCGCAGGGAATAAATTTTGTTCCCTGATGAACAAGCTGATAAAAAGAATGCTGACCGTTTGTACCCGGTTCGCCCCAAATTATCGGTCCAGTTTCATAATCGACTCTATTCCCTTCAAAGTTTATAGTTTTGCCGTTGCTTTCCATGTCTCCCTGTTGCAAATATGCGGAAAACCTATGCAAATATTGACTATAAGGTAAAATTGCATGGCTTGAAGCTCCAAAAAAGTTATTATACCAAAACCCCAAAACAGCCATAATCACGGGTATATTTTTTTCGTAAGGAGTGTTTAAAAAATGCTGATCTATGTAGTGAGCGCCCTCTAAAAGTTCAAGAAATTTATCAAAACCTATATAACAGGCAATAGGTAACCCTATTGCAGACCACAGCGAATATCTGCCGCCGACAAAATCCCAAAATTCAAACATATTTTTTTCATCAATACCGAATTCCTTGACTTTTTTTACATTTGTGGAAAGCGCGACAAAATGGTTCGCGACAGCTTTATCGCCAAGTTTACCGGTAAGCCAACTTCTTGCCGTTAAAGCGTTTGTAATTGTTTCAAGAGTTGTAAAAGTTTTTGAAGCAACTATAAAAAGAGTAGTTTCTGGGTTTAATTTTTTTAAAACTTCGTGTATATCCGCGCCGTCGATGTTAGAAACAAAATAAACGTTTGGTCCGTCGGCATAGTATTTTAACGCTTCGCATACCATTTTAGGTCCTAAGTCTGATCCACCTATACCGATGTTCACAACATCTGTAATTTTTTTGCCTGTTGCACCGCGCCATTTTCCGCCTCTTAAATCGTTACTAAATCTCTCCATTTTCTCGAGAACCGCATTGATTTCAGGCATAACGTCTTTCCCGTCAACACAAACGGGCGTATTACTTCTGTTTCTCAAAGCTGTATGCAGAACAGCTCTTTTTTCAGTCCAGTTTATCTTTTCTCCAGAGAACATCTTTTTTGCATATTCGTTTACTCTTGCAGCTTTTACAAATTCTATCAAAAGCTTGAAAGTCTCTGAATTTATAATATTTTTTGAATAATCAAAAGTTATGCCTAAATTGTTATCGCGTATAGAAAACTTATTAAATCTATTTTCGTCTTTAAACAAATCTCTCAAATGAAGTTTTTTAGTTTCTTTATAGTTTTTTTCAAGGCTTTGCCACTGCGGCGTATTTTTAAGTTCAAATTTACTCATATGCTTCTCCTTATATACAGAAAATCCTAAAGTAGAAAATAAAAAAATTAAACAAATGCTGATAATTAAAGATTTAAAGTATATACGCACCTATTCATCCTTGTTGTTTATTGTTTAGTATATTTTAAACCTCTCGGCAAAATCCTCATTTATGTTTTAAATACTACAATGTCTGCAGAATAAAATATACTTTTGAGATATTTAGTTAATTTACATTTTATTTTTACATTATAAACGCAAAAAGTCAATAACCTATATTTGACTATATACATTGGCAAAATTTTGGCAAAATTTTAAAATTCTGGGACATAAACAACTTTAAACTTTAAGACGATAGTCTAACTCCTAAATCCGTAATTACATCTTTAGTTGAGTCTTATAATTTACATACTGCTATAGGACTTTTCAATTCTCCGTCCAAATATTTATACGCTGATTTATTCTTTATTCAGATGTTTTAGATAATATTGCAGATAGTAGTTTATATTGGAGATTTTAATGTTGCGGTAAATTATGTCGGCTGTAATGTTGTTGCTGTCGTATCAGTCAGTATATTTTCCTCATTCTCATTTTGTCTGCTTCTTTCACATTAGCGAGATAGGATTGTCGCCACAGATTCAAATTATTTTGATTTGGAAACATTTTCTCAGTAATATTTTTTTAATGAATTAAACTTGGATTTATCTTTACAATTTTTGATTTTGCCATCGAATCGGCGTAATCTTATTTTATAGTGTGTAACGTAAAAGTAAAGAACTTTTTCTATTAGTTCTTTATATTTTTTTCTGTTGTTCTCTATTTATTTTGCTGCTTTTCGTCACAACCATAAGGAACCAGATGTGCCGACCAACCGCCGTCTTTTGCTTTTAAATATGCAGATATGGGGTTATCTTTGCCGCTCACCAACTGCGCCGAAGCTACTTTGCTTTCCATGTAATTAATCCCAGCTGCAATTGTCGCCAGAGAAAAGACAATGGCAGAAGCAGGTCCAAATAATTCTACTGCATTTGCAATTGCAAATTCCATAATCCCAAATTGCATAATGGATGCAGCTTCAACCATAGCCGCGGTTAGTCTTGTTGCTCCTGTAAAAGTATCTTCTTCTTTTGGAAACATTGAACCTTTTACATTGTACGTTGCAGCTGCAGAGTAAACTAGAATTTGAGGATATTTTATTCTCAGTAATTTTGCGAATAACGGTCTTTTATTATTACTTGTTTTTTGACGGAGAATAACTTTGACTTTTTGTTTATTGAAAGTATTTCCCTCGACGAGCCATGAATGACTGTCTTTTTTATACTCTTTCTTTTTCAAAAAATGAAAATGCTTATCAAAACTCAAATAAATACACCGACTAGTCGTAGAATAATATTTTATACCTTTTGAATTTCTTTTTAAACCTAAATTGTTTTCAAGTTTTACAGGAGATAATATGACGTTATAATCTTTGCTTAAGTTATCTATTGTAGGCACGCCGTAATAGTAAGCATAATATCCTTTTATAGTCATATCCTGAATTTTCTGCAAAGTATTGATAATTTGTTTTATCTTTTGCACCCCGCTGTTGCTTTTCTCACCGAATATTATATTGGTCTTGTGTTTAAAATCTGACAAAGGATTTTCAAAGTGAAGATTCATTGTCGCGGGAAATCCGCCTATAATATCAGTAGAATAGGAAGCCAACTGTATTCCTCTCGGATTCATTCCAAGAGACAGAACTACTCCCATAAGATAATTTGTTTCTCCGAGAAGATTTAAAACTCTGGCTTTACACGTAGCCAGCGATAGAGCTATATTGTCTGCTTCGTTTTGCATTGTCATTCTGTTTCTTATAAGATGAGCTATATTCAACATCATTGCCCAGCTGATGACAAGTATTATCACGAAAACTAAGAAATAATATAGTGTTTGCCCCTTATGACAAAATAACTTATGCTTACAAAAATTGATTTGCCATATATCAATTCTTTTCAAATTTTTTTGCTCCCGGAAAAGCTTTATAATAGTATTCTTCATCAGGTGACGGAACCATTCTATTTCTTGCTGATTGATATCTTCTATTTTTAAAAGAATTGCCTTTTGAGACTAAACTGCCGAACAGCACTCTGGTAAAATAATATATTTTAACCGTTTCTTTAGCTATAATTTTCCCGGAATGATCTCTTGTAGTTTTTTCGCCTTTCCAAATTCTTACGGATTTACTTTCAGGATCTGAAGAATTGGTATCCGCAAAAATTTCTTTGGAATCATCTTTCTCATATTTGTCGGATTCTTTGAAGTATTTTTCAACAGTTTTTTTGTCAGAAAAAACAAAATGTGAAGGGGTAAAATTGCTTGTTCCAAGACTCGAAAAGGGATAAAAAAATTTAAGATAATTTTTTGCTCTCTTCTCCGCTTCTTCAGCACGCCATTTATTTCTTGTAACAGCTGCTGAACGCATTGCAACAAATGCAGCTTCATTTGCAATCATATCGTCAACAGCTATAATACATATCTGTATAAATGCAAACATTATAATGGTTGTAAATACAACTACAAACAATGCCTCAATAAGAGATTGTCCTTTATTTTTAACTGTATTTTGTCTCATTTAACATAACTCATTTGAGATCCAGACATCTTTGCAGCAGTCGCGAGCATTCCCGAAGTAGTAGAAACCCGTTCGTACTTTCCTTTCCAAAACTTTCTATAGATAGCGAAAATACTCGACGTTGCCATAAGCAAAACGACAAATACGAGCAAAAACTCTGTTGAAGTCTGCCCTTTATTTATTTTCATTATTGTTTTTCTATTAATTTTGTGGTGACAAAAATAAGTACATTTGTTTTTCCTTCAACATCTTCGGTACTTCTAAATAATGCCCCCAAAATTGGAATACTGCTTAAAAATGGAATACCTTTTTTATTTTCTGATTTTGTGGTTTCAATAAGACCGGCTAAAATCATTGTATCGCCGTCTTTTATTTGAAGATGCGAAGAAGCTTGTCTTGTTAATATTTCCGGATAGCCTGCAACAGAGACACCTTTGTTAATTTTTGAAAGTTCAGCACTAATAACAATATCAATCATGTTATCTTTCATGACACTAGGAGTAATTTCCATTATTATTCCGTGTTTTTTCCATTCTACCGAAGATTTTTCGGTAATTGCGTTTGACGATACGACGGGGAATTCTCCACCGACCATAAATTTTGCGCTTGTGCCTGATTTTGTAATAAGTTTAGGTTTTGATAAAATTTTTGCAGCACCGCTTTCTTCTAAAGCTTTAAGAGCCGCAGAGAACTTTGCTTCTCCTTTAAAAAAGTCTGGTGTGACGATACTTGGGATATTTGGTTTGGTTGTCAGAGCTGTACCTATATCTTCAATATTGAATTCAATACCGAGTTCTTCTCTCTTGTTTTCGTTGATCTCAGTAATTTCTACAGCGATTTCAATCATCTGCTCTGAGGCATTCGCGAGAGCTGCAAAAAATAAGAGTAAAATAATAATTAATCTTTTCACTTTTGCCTTTTATAGAAAGGTTTGGGAACTGTCTTTACCTTTCTTCTATTGTTATGAATTTCAATTTCCAGTTCCTCTGTCTCAGCGTTTGCCTCAATCAATGCCATACCTATCGCTTTTTTTAATGTGGGAGAGAATGATCCACTTGTTACATAACCGACTTTTTTATTACATGAAAAAACTTCGTTTGGATTTCTTGCGATGCCAGACAAGCATTCAAAAGCTATTAATTTTTTCATAGGATTGTCTTTTAAAAGCAGTAATTTACTTTTACCTATAAAATCGTTGTCCCAATTTATTGTTTTTTGGAATCCGACGTCAATCGGATTAATCTTCTCGCTGATCTCGTATCCGTGCAAAGGCATACAAGCTTCTAATCTCAAAGTATCGCGACAGCCAAGTCCGCATGGCTTTACGGAAAAGCTCATAAATTTTTCCCAAAGTTCGACTATATGCTCTTTTGAGATAAAAATCTCAAAACCGTCTTCTCCTGTATAACCAGTTCTTGCAATTCTGCAAAAATCTGCATTTATATCTTTTAACTTTAATTCTGATACTGTAAAGTATTTCATGTTTGCAATATCAGTTTTAGAAATACCTCGCAATATTTCAACAGCTTTCGGTCCTTGTATTGCAATAAGACAAACATCACCGCTCATATTTTTTATTTCTGCTTTTCCTGTTTTATATTTGTTTAACCAATCAAAGTCTTTTTCAAGATTCCCGGCATTTACAACAATCATATATTCTTCACCGCTGAATTTATAAACTATAATATCATCTTTTATACCGCCTTCTTCATTTAATATCATTGAATATCTTGCTTTTTTATCCGGCAGTCCCGATATATTCCCAAGTGTGACATAATCCAAAAACTTTTCGATGTTTTCTCCAATTACTGTGAAAATTCCCATATGAGCTGTATCAAACATCCCAACACTTGTTCTTACGGCATTATGTTCGTCAATAATTGACGTGTATTGTACCGGCATTTCCCATCCACCAAATTCCGTAAACTTGGCTCCAAGCTTTTTATGCTCGTCATACAGACGTGTTCTTTTCATTTTTTTTGTGTTCCTCTTATTTATTTCTCATAAGTTACTCAAAAATCACGCTAGTCTTCTATTATTTTTATTTTATCATTGAACCTTTGGTCTATTTTCCACCCTTAATTTATTTTACAGGATATATTGTTTTTAGACAACTTGCCGGAAATATGAGTGATCTGCTACCATTACATATGATTTATTTTTTGTTCACAGTTTTAAGTTATTAAGCTTTTCCTTTTTTTCTAAGCCTTGCGCTTTTTTATTCAAAGTAATACAAGCATCGTTAATCGTCTTAACGATCATCGTATATTTCATAAAAAAAATGCCGACATAATTGCCTTAAAAAAGAAACTGGCAAACTGCAAATCTAAAAAAGCAGCAAGTACAGTAAGAGTTCTATTTGGACTAAATTTACTTCTCCACAATAAATGAGCATGTTTTACTTCTAAATATTGCGGTGCGAAGAATCTGTAATTAAAATATTTATGTTCTTCAAAAAATATTTTGATCCTTTTTTTTAGCCAGTTCCGTGCATTTTCCGAATGCATCTTCATAAGCATTTAGCAAACTTTCACTAAGCGATGGATGGAATATAGTTTCTCGCGAAATATGTTCCATGCCGCTTTTGAGAATCTGTGAAGCTGTACTTATAAGTTCGTCGGAATGCGCTCCGATAATCCAAAAAGCTAACGGTTTTTTTGTCGCTTTATCAACAGCACATTTTACAAAGCCCGCACGTTCATTTTCAATAAAAGCTCTGCCGCTTGCAGTGAATGGGAATTTTCCAAAAACTGTATCCTTATATTTTGAAAAATCTGATACTTTTACAGAAGAGCTTTGCGGCATTGCAAAAACAGCTTGAGGAACAATAAAGTTATCAGTTGCAATAGAATTTCCTTTAATTGCATTTTCAGCAGCTATAGCTCCTTCGTTCTGCGCAGTATATGCAAGCAAATTTTTTCCCGCAATATCTCCCACAGCATAGATATTATCAATATTTGTTTGACAAAACTTATTTGTTTCTATGAAACCTTTCTTTACTGTTTTAATTCCAGCAATTTCCGAACATAAATCATTGTTTGGCGTTCTGCCGGCAACTATCAGCACTTTTTCATATTTGTCTGAATTATCTAGTGCATTATCACACGAAGTCAACACATCAACGCCTTGTATTAATAGATTTTTTCTTATTTTTTCCGATATTTCACTATCTTCGTTTGGAAGCAAGCAATTTTCATATTCAGCTAAAGTCACCTGACAACCGAATCCAGAAAATATCGTCGCCATTTCAATGCCTATCGCACCTCCACCGATTATAAGCATATTTTTTGGTATTTCCTTAAGGTTTAAAGCTTCTGTCGAACTTATTATTTTATTGCCGTCAAAAGCAAAATCTTTTATTGCTGAAGGTTTTGTGCCTGAGGCTATAATAACTTTATTCGCAAACACCTCGAATGCTTCATTTTTTGAGTCATTTAGAACTATAAGAGTATTTTTATTTTTAAATGAAACAGTGCCATTTATAATATCTATGTTATTGTATGAAGACAATATAGTTTCCATACCTTTTCTGATATTGGCAATATTCCTGTCTTTTTTTATGATTATATCCGCAAAAATGACAGGTTCTAAAGCTGTTTTAAAACCGTACTCATAAGATTTCTGAATTTTTTGTTTTGTTTTTAATGACTGCCATAGAAATTTCGTTGGAATGCATCCGCAGTTTAAACAAGTCCCACCCGTAAAAGATTTCTCTATTATTGCAATTTTTGCTCCAAGCTGCGCTGCTCTTACAGCTGCAGTAAATCCGCCCGGTCCCGAACCTATAACAGCAATATCATACTTATTCACGCTTATTTTATCCTCAATATAAGATTTTACTTAGAATAACTGATTTTGGTCATTTTTACTATTCACGAGTTCAATAAAACAGTTTTTTCATCGAGGTAAAAAAGTTTGGCAGTCGGTATTTCCTTTTTGACACTCAACCGCACTCACTATATAACTTTATTATCTGGTATGTTTTGCTCTCATTTTTTACTATTCTTATGAAACCATTATACTTATCTTCTAAAAGTATTTCAATTTATCACTAAGTTTGGTCTGTGCTTCATTTATTGATATAAGCGTATATAAAAATTGCATTACTTTTTAAATATTCTCAGCAGTTCATTTACAGTTTCTTCAGGACTGAGAATTTTAACGTCGTCCTTACCGCCTCTCCTTGCTTTTAATTCTACGTTTCCTTCTGCCAAATTTTTTTCACCGATTGTTATTCTATAAGGAATCCCTATCAAGTCAGCATCTTTAAACTTAATTCCGGCCCTTTCATCTCTATCATCAATTAAAACATCTAATCCTTTTGAAAACAATTCTTTATATATTTTCTCTGTTATCTCTTTAGTTTTTCCATTTGTATAATTTAGAGGGACAATTATGACTTCAAACGGAGCAATATTGTCAGGCCATATTATACCATTGTCATCATGGGATTGTTCTATTGCGGCGGCAAGTATTCTTGTAACTCCTATGCCGTAACAACCCATAATAATAAAGTTCTCTTTTCCGTTTGTATCAAGGTATGTGGCGTTCATTGATTTTGAATACTTGGTCCCCAGTTTAAAAGTATGTCCTATTTCAATACCTCTTGAAAATCTTAATTCTTCTTTTTTACATCTTGGGCAAGCGTCGCCGTGCATAATTTTTCTTATATCAGCAACTATATCTGCATTATAGTCCCTTTTGTAGTTTATATTTTTTACGTGGCAATCTTTCTTGTTTGCGCCGGCTACCGCATTTGATACTTCAATAACGGATAAATCAGCTATAATTTTTGTATTTTTAAGTCCTGCCGGACCTGCAAAACCTATCGGTGCATTTGTAACGGAAACAATAGTCTGTTCGTCCGCGAGTGTTACTTCATTTGTACCGAGCAGAGTCTGAAGTTTTATTTCGTTTATCTCGTGATCTCCTCTTACTAAAACAGCGACAGGTTTTTTGTCTACAATATAAATCATTGTTTTTATAAATTTCTCAGGAGACAAATTCAAAAATTTTGCAACATCAGCGACAGCACCCACATTCGGAGTAAATACTACTTCCGCAGTAAGCGCTCCTTCTTTCGATTGTTCGATTTTTAAACACTCGGCTTTTTCACTGTTTGCACCGTAACCGCAACTACACCATGCTATTTCTTCTTCGCCGGTATCTGCCAGAACCATAAATTCGTGAGAAAATGATCCTCCGATTGCACCCGATACTGCTTCAACAGTACGGAACTTAAAACCACATCTTAAACATATGTTCGTATAGGCGTCAAACATAATTTTATAGCATTTGTCTAAATCAGCTTCGTCAATATGAAATGAATAAGCATCTTTCATTAAGAATTCTCTTGAACGCATCACGCCGAAACGCGGGCGGATTTCATCCCTGAATTTTGTCCCAAACTGATATAATATAATAGGAAGCTGTTTATATGATTTAATATCTTTTCTTACCATATCAGTTACTGCTTCTTCTGCGGTTGGGGCAAGACAAAATTCAGCGTCTTTTCTGTCTTTGAGTCTGAAAAGTTCTTTACCGTAAACGTTCCATCTGTCGGTTTCGAGCCACAAATCTTTAGGGAGGATTAAAGGAAAAATTACTTCCTGTCCGCCAGCGGCGTTCATTTCCTGTCTTATTATATTTTCAATTTTTCTTAAAACTTTAAGTCCCAAAGGCAAAAATTCATAAACTCCCGACGCAAGTTTGCGTATCATTCCCGCTCTTATCATCAATTTTGCGGAGATTATATCAGCGACTGACGGAGCTTCTCTCAGTGTTGGAATAAGCATTTTTGAAAAAAACATAGAATCCTCCTGTAGCTCCGATTAAATAAAAACGGTTCTCGCTGTTGACGTATTTTCATTTTATAATCTTGATTTTCCATTCTATCGGCAGTTATCTGTAAATCTTTAATATTTTAAATTTTGTTTTGCCTGCGGGCAACTCAACTGTGACTGTCTCGCCGGTTGTATGCCCTAGCAACCCTTGCACAAGTGGCGATTGTACCGATATTTTGTTTGCAGCGGGGTCCGCTTCTTCCAAATCCACAATGGTGTATTTATAATCGTCTCCGGATTCATCCTGTATTATTATGGTAACGCCTATAAATACTTTATCAGAATCAATATTTTGTTCTTCAATAATTTTTGCACTAGCTATTTTTGAATTAAGTTCCATAATTCTACGCATGAGATTAGTGAGAGTTTCTTTTGCAGCATGATACTCAGCATTTTCTCTTAAATCGCCATGTTCCCTTGCTTTCGCAATCTCATCTTGAATCAAAGGTTTTCTCTTTTGAAGTTCTTCTAATTCTTTAATAAGTTTTTCTCTACCTTCCCTAGTTAAATAAATTTCTGCCATTTTCTGCTCCCAAAGTCATCTCAACTGTTATAATCTTTTACCATAGATATAATCTTTGCGACCCATTTATCAGGACTAACCTTTCCTATGATCTCGCCGTTTTTAAATAATATTCCCATATTTTTTCCACCAGCTATACCTAAATCTGCATCTTTTGCTTCTCCCGGACCGTTTACGATACAACCCATTAATGCTACTTTTACAGGCTTAGAAAGTCTTTTTAGATTTTTCATTGCAAAAGTTTTTTTTTCAATTTCTGAAACTATTTTTATCAAGTCAATTTCGCATCTCGAACAGGTGGGGCATGAAATAATCTCTATTCCTGAATTGCGAAGTTCCATAGATTGTAAAAGAGAATAAGCTGCTTTAACTTCTTCAACAGGATTTGCGGTAAGAGAAACTCTGACGGTGTCGCCGATGCCTTCGTACATCATTATGCCAAGTCCTGCTGCGGATTTTATAGTTCCGCTAAATATTGAGCCTGCTTCCGTTATTCCTAAGTGCAGTGGATAGTTTCTCTTTGAAGCAAAAAGCTTATATGCTTTTACCGTTATATCAATATTCGAAGCTTTTAAAGAAACAACTATATCTTGAAAATTGTACTTTTCTAAAATTTTTACATGTTCTATTGCCGCATCCGAAAGAGCTTTTGCACGTGAAGAATTATCAGAAAAATTATGAATTTTTTTTAGAGATCCTGCATTAACTCCTATCCTTATAGGAATACGCGCTTTTTTTGCTTCCTTTACCAAAACACCGATTCTATCTTTTGAACCTATATTCCCCGGATTAATTCTTAGCTTATCAACACCCTGTTTTATTGCTTCAAGCGCTATTGTGTAATCAAAGTGAATATCTGCGACTAATGGGATTTTAACGTTTTTTTTAATTCTACTTACGCTATAGGCGGATTCTATGTCGGGGAGAGAAATTCGCACGATTTCGCAACCTGCTTCTTCGAGCTGTCTTATTTGTCTTACGGTAGCTTTCCAATCTCTTGAGTTTGTATTTGTCATCGATTGGACTGCAATGGAAGACCCGCCTCCTATTATAACACCGCCGATATTTATTTTTCTCGTTTCAATTCTTTTGTAAAATTTCATTTTTAAATTAAATCAAAATTCAACTTATAAATAAAATTATTCGTTTTTTTCTCAATTTTCAATTTTATGTGGTACGCTTATCAAACGACTATCTGGTTTAGCTCTATCAAGGTTCTTTCTGAAACATATGAAGCATATTTTTATTTATAGACGCTAGAGTTAAATTTTTCGTAACGTATGTTTCCTTTCAAAGTGGTGATAACCGAATATCGCGCGAAACCTGTTGCTGATGTTGCCCGGAGATGACAACGACAACGACAATGGGAATCAAAACGCTAATATTATGAAAAATCTAAACTTGCGAAATCAACGGTAGCGGTAGCGACACAATCTCTCCCGTATAAGCAACGAGAGAGATACCCTGTGGATATTAGCGAAGACGCGTTTTGGCTAGACGTTCTTAGATATTCCATTACCATTTGAGCTTTCGCATATAGAATACTTTGCATAAACAGAAAAAGAGAGCAAGAATCCTAAACATCCAAAGAACCGTCTAATTGGTGAACAGGGAGTGGAGCTAGCCTGACGAGATACGGTCATTGTAAACAGAAATTCGAGATAGCGAGACTAAAGTTTGAAAATAGATAGAGACAACGATGTCGGACGACTAAATCTAAAGGATATGTTAAAGTCTGTGAAAAAAGGAAACAGCTAGAAGATTCTTACCGTTCTGCTGTCATTCCTTTCCAAGAACAATCAGACGCAAAAGACAATGAAATCTACGAAGTAAATTCAAAAGGGTGGCGGCTAACACAAGCGGTATTGCAGTTAAAAGATATGCTGTCTCCCGAAATTTAAATAAAGCAGAGTGAAAAAATATGACTTCCAACCTTCTCGCGAGTTATGTGCGCGACTGGATTCTTTCTTATAGCGAGGATATGCCTTAAAAAATATTCATTTTTTCATAAATACTTGCCAGCGTCTAGCGACTCTCTTCTTAAAATCGCCTGACACCGCCATTTACTCCTGCTTCGCCGATATTGGGCGATGTGGCAAGCTCTACAGCAGATGAGATCTACGTTGATATCTCTGGAGAAAAATATAAATCAGAATATGCTCTAAACATCTTACAAATGCAACAGTCTATCAATTCCCAGACAATTCTTGTTATAAATTCAGAGACAAATACTAATAGACGCAACGAGGGAGCAAACGATTGAAGGTTTTAAATTTCTTAATCAATCTCTTATAAAAATATCTGAGGAAATTTGGAAAAATTCAAAATCTCTCAGCCACTCCGACTGTTGTTCCTTTTACTTCTGCTCCTGCCCCCACACACACAAGTTCTTTCGCTTCTTCTAGTTCGAGTGTGGAATAGAAAAAATGAGAAAAAAACGTTTTTGCGAATATGTTCGGTTCGTGCTGATATTTGTTTTAAAAAAATCTTATAAATTATACTTCATTAATTAATTTTTCTGCATATTGTCTCGACCATAAGTCAGCTTCAATAAAATTATCTAACGATGTATTTTCCGAAATTTTATGGGCTTTTACGGTTTTTTCAACAATTTTTGCAATATCCGTAAACTTTATTTCTTTGTTTAAAAAGGCGGCAACCGCCGCCTCATTTGCGGCGTTCATTACCGCAGGCATAGTACGACCTTTCTTTGCAGTATAATATGCAAGCTTTAAACAGGGAAACTTATTAAAATCAGGCTTGTAAAATTCCAGCTTATTAATCTCGACAAGATTCAACGGCTTAATATTTGATGGCAGCCTTTCCGGATAAGTTAAAGCGTACTGTATCGGAAGTTTCATATCCGGATTTGAAAGCTGCGCTATAACGGAACCATCTATGTATTCTACCATTGAATGCACTACAGACTGCGGATGTATAGCAATTTCAACTTTATCTATGGGTATTCCGAAAAGAACAGATGCTTCAATAGCTTCAAGCCCTTTATTCATAAGCGTAGCGCTGTCAATCGTTATTTTTTTGCCCATCTTCCACGTCGGATGATCTAAAGCCTGTTCGGCTGTTATTTTAGAAAAATCTTTATCATATTTATAAAATGGACCGCCGGAAGCCGTAAGAATTATTCTTTTTATCTGTGATTTTTTCTCGCCTGCACAGCATTGAAATATTGCCGAGTGTTCGCTGTCAACAGGAAGCACTAAGACGCCGTTTTCGGCAGCAAGTTTCATTATATAACTTCCCGCCATAACAAGCGTTTCTTTATTTGCAACAGCAATATCTTTCTTCGCTCTTATTGCTGCTATAGTGGGCTTTAAACCGATAGTTCCGACGACTGCGATGAGAATCATGTCGGCTTTCGGCATTGTTACAAGTTTCTCAAGTCCCGTATTTCCGCTATAAACGCCGGTTTTTATATTATTTGAGACACACCATTTTCTTAAATTTTGAGCATCAGAAGAATTGTTTACGGATACTGCTGCAGGTTTAAATTTTCTAATCTGCGATTTTAAAATTTTTACATTAGAGCCAATGGCAAGACCTTCAATAAAAATATTATCTTTCATTTTAGAAACTATATTAAGAGTCTGTCTGCCTATGGAACCTGATGAACCTAAAACCGTTATTCTTTTCATTTTAAGAGTTGTAAAGCGTAGTACATTGCAGGAGCGGCAAACATATAAGAGTCAAATCTGTCAAAAACTCCACCATGACCGGGTATAATTTTTCCGGAATCTTTAACACTACCATCTCTTTTAATAAGCGATTCGGCAAGATCTGAAAATTGCCCCACAACAGCAACTACAAGACCAAGTATTGCGGCATCCTGCAGAGTTAAAATATCACACATAAATATATATCTACAAGCAACTGCCGCTAAAATGCCGAAAACAATTCCTGCAGCTGTGCCTTCTAACGTTTTTTTAGGACTGACATTTTTTGCAAGTTTGTGTTTCCCAAAGATTTTTCCGAAAGCGTAAGCCATAGTATCTAAAGTCCAAACGACTATAAAGATGAAAAATGTAAGTTCCATACCGTTGGTTAAATTGCGTATATAAACTATGTGCATTAAAGTAAGCGGAATAAAAAAAGCTCCTAAAAAAGATGATGCTATTCTGCCGATGCATAGGACGGGGTTTTTTCCAAAAACCTCAATTCCGAAAAGAACGAGCATTATTGTAACAGCAGCAACCGCGACTTTATTTACCGGGATATCTTTGAAAAAATATAAAAACACAAAAAACGCAGCAGCCATTACTAACGACACAACGTTGTGCGGATTATATTTTTTTGAAATTATCAAATATTCATGAACGCACAAGAACGATATTATAAGCATCATTATATAAAACGGAACATTTCCGCAGTATACGCACATAAGAATAATGGGCATTCCAATAATAGCTGTCAACATTCTAGTTAGTAACATCGCAAACTCTAAAAATTATATTTTAATGGCAGATTAAATTTATTACAAATATCTTGATATATGGTTACGAACTGCTGATTACATCGTGCTTAACGATCACGAAAAGAGTCGTAAACTGTAAATACAAAAACAACTGTGGTAGTCAGACATATAAACTGCCTGAGACGATACGTATAAACTTATTTAAAAGACAGCAGTCTTTCTATAAAGCAAGAAGATATCTTTATGAAAATGCTATATAATCAGCGACATAATCACTATTGCTGTCACAATCCGCCAAAACGCCTTTCTCTTTTTTGAAATTCCGATATCGCGATCTCTAAGTCTCGTTGCGTAAAATCAGGCCATAATTTACCTGTTACGTAAATTTCAGAATACGCAATCTGCCACAGAAGAAAATTTGATATTCTGAATTCTCCTGAAGTACGAATAAGCAAATCTGGATCAGACTGTCCGGCAGTATACAAAAAAGACGAAACAATTTCTTCCGTAGGCTTTTTTATACCATGCTTTGACATCTCTTTGAAAGCATGTATAAGTTCTTGCCTTGCTCCATAATTTAAAGCTATATTTAACTCAAGTCCCGTATTTTGAGATGTAGTCTTGCGTGCATTTTCAACTTCAATTCTTACAGTTTCAGGAAATTTTGACAAATCTCCAAGTATTCTCAATTTAACGCCTAAACTACTTAAATCTTTTAATTCTTTTTTTATAAACTGTCTGAGTAAAGAAAATAATATTTTTATTTCAGATTGCGGTCTCTTCCAGTTTTCAGTAGAAAAAGCATATAGTGTCAAAACTTTGATTCCAAGACTGCTTGCAGCCCTGACAATATTTTTTATAGTTTTAACACCTTGTTTATGACCGAAAGCTCTGGGTAAGGATCTTTTCTTTGCCCATCTGCCGTTCCCATCCATTATGATAGCTACGTGTCCGGGTATCAAAAAAATTCCTTTATTGTTTAGAAATAGCACTTACCGGACAGGTCGGTTCGCATGCTCCACACCCTTGGCAAAGCTTAGTATCAATTTCGTATTTATCGCCGTTCTCTTTAATAGCCGAAACAGGACAATTTCCGGCGCATGCTCCGCATCCCACGCAAGTATTTGCATCAATCTGATAGACCATTATGTTCTCCTGATTTTATTTATATCTGCATAACTTCTTTTTCTTTAACCGCTATATTGTCATCTATTTTCTTTATATAATCGTCGGTAATTTTCTGAGCTTTAGCTTCAAATTTCTTCTTATCGTCTTCAGTTATAACTTTATCTCTCTCAAGCGTCTTTATATTTTCAACCAAAATTCTTCTTTCATTTCTTACGGCAATTCTGAATTCTTCCGCCATCCTGCCTACAGATTTTGCTATCTCTTTTCTTCCCTCCTGCGTAAGAGAAGGGACAGAAATACGTATGAGTTTTCCGTCATTTACCGGAGTCATTCCTATGTCGGCTTTAAGTATCGCTTTTTCTATTGCGTTTAACTGCGAAACGTCCCACGGTCTTATTTCTATTGTTTTTGCGTCTGGGATGCTAATAGCCCCAATCTGATTTATAGGCATGAGAGAACCGTAACTTTCAACTTTTATTCCCTCTATTATAGCACTGCTTGCCCTGCCGGTTCTTATCGAAGACAATTCGCATTTTAATCTATCTATAGTTTTTTTCATAGCTTCTTCTGACGCTGAAAAAAAACTCTGAACTTGCATTTTATGCCTCCACCATCGTACCTATTTTTTCCCCGTTTAAAACTTTCCTTAAATTACCATCTTTATAAAAATCAAACACGGTAATTGATATATTTGTCTGCATGCACAATGAAAAAGCTTCAGAATCCATTATTTTTAAATTTTTATCCAAAGCCTCTTTAAAAGTTAAAGAATTAAACTTTATGGCATCTTTATTTTTTTTGGGGTCTGCACTATAAACACCGTCAACCTGCGTGGCTTTCAATAACATATCAGCTTTTATTTCTGCGGCTCTTAAAGCGGCGGTGGTGTCCGTCGTGAAAAAAGGATTGCCCGTACCGCCTGCAAAAATAACCGTATTCCCTTGTTCAATACACCTAATAACTCTTTCTCTGTTAAAATTTTCGACAAAACCGCTCACACCGTTTGCCGAAAATAAATTTGACTTCATGCCAGCTTTTGCCAGAGCATCGCTTAAAGCAAGAGAGTTCATAACAGTTACAAGCATTCCCATTTTATCTGCAGTAACTCTTTCTATAAACTTGCATGCACCTCTCCATATATTTCCCGCGCCAATAACAATTGCAAGTTGTACCTTACTGCGAGTGACGGCTGATTTAATTTCGTTTACGGTTCTTGAAAGACTGTCTGCACTTATTAAAGACGAGTCACCAGAAAGAGATTCTCCAGAAAGTTTTAAAAGCACTCTCTTTGCAGACATTATTATTCTTCTCCGAGTTTAAATCTTGCAAATCTTTTTATTATTATGTTCTCGCCGATTTTTGCAATGGCATTTGTCACCAAATCTTTTATTGTCTCTTTACCGGAAATATCTCTTATATAGATTTGGTCGTATAAACATACTTGAGTGTAAAATTTTTCAATTTTACCTTCAATAATTTTATCGTAGATTTTTTCTGGTTTACCTTCTTCCTTAAGCTGGGCTTTATAGATTTCTTTTTCCGCATCAAGAACGCTTGCAGGAATTTGTTCGCGCGAAATATAGGTAGGAGCAGCTGCAGCGACTTGCATTGCAATTTCTTTAACTAAATTCTGAAAATCTTCCGTTTTTGCTACAAAATCAGTTTCACAGTTTACTTCAATTAAAACACCCAGTGTACCATTGCCGTGTATATATGAATAGACAAGTCCTTGTTTTGCGAGTCTTCCCGCTCTTTTAACAGCTGATGCTATGCCTTTTTCCCTAAGCCATTGGCAGGCTCTGTCCACATCGTCATTTGATTCTTTTAATGCGTTCCTGCAATCCATTATTCCTGCACCTGTCATCTCTCTTAACTTTATTATAAGCTCGGTTGACATTACTTTGCTTCTCCTTCCCGCGTGTTTTCCTCTTTTTCCACAGTCGACGTCGCTTCTTTTACATCGTTTTTTTCTTTCTTACTGGCAATATCTTTACCTTCCAAAACAGCGTCGGCGATAATAGAGCAAAAAAGCTTTACGGCTCTTATGGCATCATCATTTCCGGGGATAGGATAATCAACCAGATCCGGGTCACAATTTGTGTCACAGATTGCAACAATCGGGATTTTGAGTTTTCTTGCTTCTAAAATAGCGGTTGCTTCTTCGTGAGAATCTACGACAAACATAAGTCCCGGAAGATTTGACATATTTTTAAGTCCTTCCAAAGATTTTTCGAGTTTTGTTCTCTCCCTTTCAATTTGAGACTGTTCTTTTTTTGAAAGAAGTTTAAAAACTCCATCCTCTTTCATCTTTTCTATTTCTTTATATCTTGCGATCGATTTCTTCAATGTTTCAAAGTTTGTAAGCGTTCCGCCAAGCCATCTTTCGGATACAAAATATGCTCCGCAACGCAATGCTTCTTCTTTTATGGTAAGCTGCGCCTGTTTCTTTGTTCCTACAAATATTATGCTTTTTCCTTCAGAGACGAAATCTCTTACAACTCTATAATTTTTTTTCAACTCTTTGAGGGTTTTCTGAAGGTCAACGATGTGAATTTTGTTCCTTACTCCAAAAATGAATTTTGCCATTTTTGGATTCCATCTTCTGGTTTGGTGTCCAAAGTGGACGCCGGCTTCCAGCAAAGCTTTCATTGTAATGTTTGCCATATTTTTCTCCTTCGGTTTTTTGCTGCGTTTGCAATGCAGCTTCCGCTCTTAGACAGCTTATATTTCTGTCTCACGGCTTCCACAATCTTCAATCTCCGAAACCCCAAAATTCGGTTTTAGAACTTAAGCTTTAGGGACCTTTGGCAAATCCGACTGTGTGTTTATTTAATATGTTTTCCCCACGTAAACATCTGTTATTTTATCAAAAAAAGCTTCGTTTTTCAAGGAATCTATCATTAATAAGTGAATACAACTTTCTAAGAGGCGAAAATACGGATTAAGTTTATCTAAACAATATACTTTTTCACCATACAGCGCTAATTTAATTTGCTTGCAATATGCGTTTTCATCTTTTCCTTTTGGGTATTATTAATTTGTCACAGTTGATTTAGACAGCTCTTCTCTGCAGTTTTGTTTTATCCGGTAATTTAAAGTCTTTTGGTAAAATATTAGCAGTACGGCGAGATTAGTTAGCGATAGATTTTTATTACGTTTTTCTCGCCACCGATGACAGTGTATTTTATATGACAGTTAAAATTGCAATTGGCGTGTTTTTTTTGTCTGCTGATAAGTTAATAATAAGTTTAATCTTTTTTTAAGATTTCGTCGGTGATATTTTTTCCGTATCCGTTGTGTAAACAAATCGGTTTATGCAACTTCCGCTATGTTTTATTGTTGATTTGATTCGAGATCTCTCGCTGCATATTGCGTTTTTGCCGGTGAAAATGATGAAGATACGACGATTGTAGATGCAACAATTGATGTTATAAAATTTTTGGACACAATTTTTTAATCTTCTTAAAATTTAAATAAATCTGACAAAACATTTTACATAAATCCCAGTCGTGATTGTCCTACATTTAAGGACGTGTCGTTATGAGTTAAATAAATTTTTTAGGTCTTTTAAATAAAAGTTATGAAATCTCTATGGATTTTTATTGACTGTTCTGAAAAATAAAAGATATTTAATATTTGAAAAACAGTATTTTAAAATCAAAGATTTTTTAACAGATACAAAGGAATAAACTAATAAAACTTTTAAATTCTTGCTGCCAAATATTTTTGCGTCGTCAATTGCGAATTCTCCGTATGTCGGCGCCGAGTTTTTTAAACTTTTTTTCAAGCATATCATATCCTCTGTCCAAATGGTAAATTCTTGAAACTGTAGTCTTGCCGTTTGCGGCAAGCCCGGCTAAAACAAGAGCCGCTCCGGCTCTTAAATCCGATACCATTACCGGCGCTCCCGAAAACTTTTTAACGCCTTTTATATTCGCGGTTTTACCGTCTATCGCTATATCAGCGCCGAATCTCTGAAGTTCGGCGACATGCAGAAACCTATTTTCAAAAACATTCTCTTCTACGCATGATTTCCCGTTTAAAAGACACATTAAAGCCATCCATTGAGCCTGAACGTCGGTGGGAAACCCCGGATATACTTCCGTCTTTACATTTTGCGGTTTTAAACTTTTTATCCACTTTACGAAAATTGTATCCTTCGTTTCTTTAATGTACAATCCGCATTTTTTCAAGTTATCATTTACAGATTTTAAATGCTGAGGAATGACTTTTTTAATAATAATTTCGCCTTTGGTAATCGCCGCGGCAATTACATACGTAGCAGCTTCTATCCTGTCGGGAATTATCTCGTGCGTAAAACCATGAAGTTTGTCCACGCCATCTATTGCAATCTTTTTTGTTCCTGCTCCCGTCACTTTTGCTCCCATTTTATTTAAAACTTCTGCCAAATCTTCTATTTCCGGCTCACAGGAGGCATTAGTAATTGTAGTTTTACCTTTTGCTAAAACTGCGGCAAGCAATATATTTTCTGTCGCGCCGACGCTTGGAAATCTAAAGCTTATCTGCGCACCTTTTAGTCCGTTGCCGGCAAAGGTTTTTACATAACCACCTTCTACCGCAATCTCAGCGCCTAATTTCTTAAATGCGTCCAAATGCATATCTACAGGTCTTGCGCCTATAGCGCATCCGCCGGGCAGCGATACGTTGACTTTTTTAAGTCTTGCAAGCAAAGGACCCATTATTAAAACGCTTGCACGCATTTTTCTTACTAAATCATAAGGCGCTATATGCTTGTATTTATCTGAAGAATAAGCTTTTACTGTATTTCCTTCTTTAACAGTTTTTTTACCTATAAAATTTAAAAATGCTACCGTCGTCTCTATATCAGCAAGAGAAGGAATGTTCTTTATTGTTGCGGGGTCATCTGTGAGCAGAGTGGCAAACAATATGGGCAACGCGGAATTTTTTGAACCTGACACAATAACTTCACCTTTTAACTTCTTGCCGCCATATATTACTATTTTATCCATTTACAATTCCCAATGACGCGACTATAAGCTCAGTCTTTTAATTCCTTTTTGTGTCACTTTATATTTAACGACACTAATAGTGATGTTAAAAAATAATCTGAGATCAAAATAAAAACCATTGAGGACATAACGGAACTTGTAGTTGCTTTCCCAACGCCTTCCGCTCCTCCTTTTGTATTGAAACCTTTGTGGCATGCGATTATTACGATAATCAAAGCGAAAAAAGACGATTTTATAATTCCGTGAAAAAAAGTCTTTATCGTCATAAAGTCCAAAACTTCAGACCAATATGAGCTTGGAGAGACTTCCCATAAGTTTGTTGTTAGAGTCATCCCGCCGTATACTCCGATTATGTTGGCAATTGCCGTGAGCGCAGGAAGCATAAAAAAACAAGCTAAAAATCTTGAAACGGCAAGAAATCTTACCGGATCTGTGCCAAGCGTATATAAAGCGTCAAGCTGCTCTGTAATTTTCATTGTGCCGAGTTCTGCCGTAATTGCGGCACCGACTCTTCCTGTTACAACTATTGCCGTAAGAACAGGTCCTAGTTCTACAACTAGAGAAAAACCTGTTATCGTGCCGACATAAATAGGCTCATTGAAAAGATTTGTGGTTGCAGAGCCTGTCTGAAGAGCCAAAACCATTCCGGTAAAAAAAGATGTGAGCGTTATTATGGGAATAGAGCGCCATCCAATTTCAACCATTTGTGAAATAGTGTTTTTTACGGGTATGCTGCCTTTGAATATCCATAAAATTGTCTCCGCTGTCATTAAAACAGCTTTTCCTAGTCCCTCTAACGACGGAACAAAAATTTTAGATGGTATCATCTTGCTTATTTTCATCTTAGAAAGTTTTGTTTTTATAAATTTTATCGTATTCCCTTTTAATATGCAGCTGATGAATTTGCATAAAACTACTGCATTGCCCGGACACAATGAAAGATTTTACCTGTTTGAATGGTGGAATGCGAGTATATGAGGATTGTCGCTGCTATACCGTTTCTGCTCGTTGTGTGTTAACATTCTACCTTTGGAGACTTTTAACTTCCGCTGCATCTCTGCTAATTCCTCGCATATATTTTTATTTTCCATTTCCCTTTCCCTTTCTATTTTTGAATAATATATTGCAGTACTCCACCTTGATATAAAAGTCACCGCGTTTGCTGTACGTTTCTTGCTTTATCTCGTGCTAAGAACTACATTTGTTAGTTGATTGTTAAGGTCTCACGGTATTAATTATTATGCCTACTTTTTACCTACCTCTAGTCTATTGCCTTTATCGGCGGTTTTTGTGCTGACATTGGCGGCTGTATCTTTTTTCCCTTACGGGAGGTTCCCGGTCGGTATTCCGTATAGCGATTAATATGCTATCGCCAACAACATGGGACCAAAAAATTTCCAACTAACATTTAATATATAGTTAAAAACAGAGATTATTTTTTTGGTTTTAACTTCTCTCATCTCTTCTTAGATTATTCCTCTTACAGTATTAATTCCCATTAGTTTCTTGCAACCCGGGATAACGCACATAAGTAGACAAAAAATTAGTGCCTTCCTAATACTCATATCCCGTCTATTGGATTGGTCAAGCAAAGACTTCTCAAGTTCTAATGTTAAAAAAAATGATTGGTCCACGCTAATTACCACATGTTTGTTTCCGAACTGACGTAATGTGAAGCAATACGTAAAATAGTTAATCAGTTTTTATTAAACAACAATTCTCGGCACTCGCACAGATATAGCACATATAACTTCATAATTTACTGTATTTTGTATTTTTGCAAGCTCGTCAACTTTTATCTGTTCTTTCCCTTGAGATCCTATCAAAACTACTTCGTCTCCGAGCGCAACGCCTTTTACGTCGGTTACATCTATCATTGTCATATCCATTGTAATTCTTCCCGCAATCGGACAGCGTTTTCCACACACCAAGACGTCGCCTTTATTAGACAACAATCTATTATAGCCGTCAGCATATCCTACGGGAATCGTGGCAATAACAGAAGCTCTGTTTGTAACAAAAGTCCTTCCGTAACTCACGCAAAAACCAGCTTGGACTCTCTTTAAAAACGTTATTTTTGTTTTCCATGAGAGAACGGGTTTAAGTTTTAACAATCTTTCTGCATGTTTAAAAGGCGTAAGTCCGTAAACGCTTAACCCTGGACGCACCATATCGAGATGCGTGCGCTTGTTTTTAAACAATGCCGCCGAGTTTGCGGCGTGCGCAACAAATTCTAGTCCGAGATTTGTGCGTGCAAATTTAATAATCTTCGTAAAAATATTTAGCTGCGATTGCGTAAAAACAGAGTCAATATCTGCGACGGGAAAATGAGTGAACATACCGGTCATATCTATTTTGGACATTTGCGGAATTTTTTGCAGTATGGGATACGCAGCCTCTGGTACAGCGCCGATTCTTCCCATACCGGTATCTATCTTTAAATGAAAATTAATTTTTTTATTTAATCTTACTGCTAGATCTTCTAAAGCTATGAGTTCTGATATCTTAGAAATTGTGGGAGTCAGAGAATGAGCTACCGCAACCTGAAAATTTTCAAAAGGAAAAATATTTCCTAAAATCAAAATATTAGTTTTTATACCAGCTTCTCTAAGCTGTATTCCTTCTTCAAGCGAAGAAACGCCGAGCCAAGATACTCCTGCTTTTTGCGCTTCTTTTGCAAGTACAATTCCGCCATGCCCGTAAGCATTGGCTTTTATAACGAGCATAATTTTAGTGTCTTTTGCAATATACTCTTTTATTTTTTTTAAATTAAAATGAAAATCGCTTTTGTCAATTTCAATCCAATTCTGTCTGAAAAAAACTGTTTGTTTCGTCTTGTTTTTTACGGTTACTAGTACTACAGGAGGCAATTGCTTTTTCATTGATGATCATCCTGCATCTGTATTTTAGATTCATCGGAAAACTTTGTATATTCGCCTTCAAAAATCAAGTTCACGTCGCCTGTTGGTCCATTTCTCTGTTTACCTATTATAAGTGTGGCTTTTTTTTGTATATCGGGATCTTCTCTGTTGTAATAGCCTTCTCTATAAAGCATTGCAACCACATCGGCATCTTGTTCGATTGCACCAGAATCTCTTAAATCAGAAAGCTGCGGTCTATTATCTTTTCTTCCTCTGTCTTCCGTTCTCCTTGAAAGCTGCGATAAGACGACAACCGGTATATCTAAATCTTTTGCCAAGGCTTTAAGAGATCTGGAAATATCAGAAACTTCCTGTTGACGGGACTCAAATTTTCTACCTGAACCGTCTATAAATTGAATATAGTCTATTACTATCAAAGCAAGCGGATTGTTTTTTGCTTTAAGTTCCGTTGCAAGCTTTTTTGCTCTTATTCTGAGTCCTATGACGTTTATATTAGAATCGTCGTCAACAAAAATAGGAGCTTTGGCAATTTTTTCCGCTGCACCTGTAAGTTTAGGCCAATCTGTGCTGTTATATTGCCCATTTCTTAACTTACCGATATTAACTCTTGCTAAAGAAGCAAGAAATCTAATCATTAACGCTTCCTGTTTCATTTCGAGTGAAAAAATACCGACAGGTTTCTTTTTTACAACAGCCACATGTTCTATGATATTTAAGGCAAGAGCAGTTTTACCCATAGACGGACGCGCTGCTATAATTATGAGCTCCGCCGGATGAAGTCCGGTTGTTTTGGAATCAAAATCGGCAAAACCTGTCGAAAGCCCCGAAATTTCTTTTGGATCGGAATGTAGTTTTTCAAGTTTTTGAAGCATAGGTGTTACTAGCTTAGAAACGCTTGAAAAACCTTTTTTCCATCTCTGATATGAGATATTAAATAAAGCTGTCTGCGATTTATCCAATATTTTATCTGGATAGTCTTGTTCTCCAAAAGCATCATCTGCTATTTCAGAACTTATGTTAATAAGCTGTCTTAAAACTGATTTTTCGCGTATAATTGAAGCATGCCATTCTACACTCGCGGCAGTCTGTACGGAATCAACCAATGTTGTAAGATAATGTGTGCCTCCGATTTTGGAAAACATATCTTTCTTTTTCAAAGCCTCTGAGACCGTGAGTAAGTCGGCCGGCTGGTTTTCAAAATAAATATCACTGATTGCTGAAAAGATTTGTTTATGTATATCTTTATAAAAGTCATTTCCATTTATTATATCCACAACTTTCAAAATGGCTTCTTTTTCTATGAGCATTGCGCCTAATACGGCCATTTCCGCGCCTATAGCCTGTGGTGGAATTCTTTTAGTTGGTTTTGCCATTTTTCTTATTAAAAAGTTGTAAATTTTGGCTTGTTTGCCAATATAAAATTATTCTTTCTCGTTTATAACAGAAAGTCTTATTTTTGTGGTGACTTCCGGGTGAAGTCTTACATTTATTTCGTATTTCCCAATTTCTTTTATGTTATTTGAAAGAAGAATATCGCGCTTATTTACTTTAAACCCGTTATCTTCAAAAATCTTTATCAAATTTGCAGGCGTTATCGACCCAAAAATTTTGCCGTTCTCTCCGATTTTGACTTTTACGGCAAATTCTAAAGCTTCCATCTTAGAAGCAACTTCTTTTGCCGTACTAATTATTTCTTCTCTGCGTTTTGCCAGCTTTACTTTTTCTCTTTCCCAGATTTTAAGATTTTGGGCGTTGGCCTCCATAACAAGATTCTGAGGAATAAGATAATTTCTCGCAAATCCCGCCATAACATCTTTTATTTCGCCCTGCCGTCCGATATTAGTGATATCAGACTTCAGTATAACTTTCATTTTTTCCTCCGCTACGTATCGTAAATTCAGTTTACTTGCAGACGCAAGCCGTCAATTTACCGTAAAAGGTAAAAGCGCAATCATTCTTGCTCTTTTAATTGCCCTATCAAGTTCTCTCTGATGTTTTGCGCACGTGCCGGTTATGCGTCCTGAAAGTATTTTTCCTTTGTCGGTTACAAATGTGCGAAGCAGACTTACGTTTTTATAATCTATTTCAATTTTATCAGCACAGAAACGACAAACTTTTTTCTTTATTGGTCCACCTCTTCTGAACTTTCCGACGGGACGTTCCCGACCACCAGCCGAAGGACTTTGAGGTTTTGTCGGTCCCACGTGTTTTCTCGTAAATGCCATATTTTTTCCTCCCGTCGTTTAAAACGGTATTTCATCGTTATCATTATTTATATTATCAGACTGTCCTTGCGATTCATTTATACTGTCAACAGGTTTTGCATCTATCGGCGCTGATTCCTGCCTCGCTATAAAAAGGAACTGTACTCTTGAAGCCACGACTTCTAAGCGACTTCTTTTAGTTCCATCGTTCCCCTCCCATTTATTACTCTGAAGTCTTCCCTCTACATGCACTGGAACTCCCTTTTTTAAGCGCTCTCCGCATCTCTCCGCTTGATCACCCCAGACAATAATGGGGACAAATGTCGGATCGGCGTCTTTCCATTCGCCGGTATCGGCATCTTTTATTCTCCTACCAATAGCTATATCAAACGAGCAAACTGCTTTTCCCGTACCTGTGCGTCTCAATTCGGGATCTCTTGTAAGTCTGCCCACCATAATAACATTGTTTTGATCAGGTAAGCGGAGACTGTTCTGTTGCTGGTTCATTTTGCTTTACCTCCGTTGCTTGTTGTAACTTTTCCACTTCCGTCGCTTCTACTTGTGATTCTGCTTTCGCAGTCGGTTTTGCAATAACTTTCTTCTTTTCAACCTTAACCGTCAAAAATCTTATAATTGAATCGTTAAATTTAAAAAAGCTTTCAACTGCATTGACCGTTTCGCCATCACCGCTGAGTTCTATATAGACATAGCTTCCTTCACGGAGTTTATTGATGGGATAAGCAAATCTTTTTTTTCCAAGCTGCTGTATCGTTTTAACAGTCCCTTTCAAATCTTCAATGATTTTTGCTACTTTTGCGGTGAGTTCTTCAACTTTTTCTGTCGGTAGGTCTGGAGAAACAATAAAAGTGATCTCATAATTCATATTTTACACCTCCTTTTTGGAATTCCCTTAAGGGTTTTATCTTTGTAAAAACTCTGTTTTTTTGGGATTTAGCCTCACGCAATTGTACGCAAAGCAAAGTTTGTTCATTATTATATACAAAATAAACAAGTTTTTTCAATATACGGAATCATGCTTAGATAAAGCGACAACTGAATAAAAAATCAAAATACCGTTTAAGAATGTTGATCAGCTGCGGCAGAAGAATGCTCTCGTTGTGTCAGCAGAAAAGTAAAGAAGCACAACACAAAAAACTAAGCGAAGAGCAACAGCAGCAACACTATATCTGCACTAGAGTGGGAGCTGCTGGTCGTGAAAAAGTTGAGTACGGTGACGATTGTGCTAGTCTCAATGTCACTAATGCTAATGAGAAAGTTGGTCGATGTCTTTTGTGATTCGGCGATGTTAGATGATAAATTGGCGCGTATTTCCATATGTAAATATTTAAAGGATTAAAGAATGAAAAATAACATCTCCTTAGTTTTTCTTGCATTAAATAGTTCTTATGAAAGAAATAGAACTTTTTCTGATTGAGATAAGTTGGTTTTTAATAATGAAAAAGTTAGCTTTTCTGATTATAAGTATCTCAGTAATTTGCTTTTAAAACGAGATGAAAAGCTACTCTAAATCTAATAAGAGCTTCTATTTCTTTAGTATCATTTGTGTACGCTTGCTCAATCTCTTCTTTTCCTGTTGCGATAAACGCTCCTCCATTAAATACTCCGATTAGTTTTATTCCATTATTGATATATTGCTGTATGTCTTTTGGTAACATATTGTTTCCGTTTATTGCATAACAACTTGACGGCTCGACGGCTTGTGATATTACAATCCGAGCGGTTAATTCTTTATAGTTTCTTCATTTAACGCATAGCGGAGCAACGACCTCGCCTTGTTTCCTTTTAGACAACATATATATGCTTTACAAATTACATATTTAATTTAAAATTAGAGTAGCTAAGTATTGTTTCTAAAAACGACCCATAAGTTTTGCACGTTCTCTTATATTGTTAAACTCCTAACTTCTAAGAGGCAAAAAATCTAGTATGAGTTCGGAATCAGTATCAAAATAGCCAAGAGATTTCATTCTTTTATAAACCATACGAAAAACAATCCTTTTGTTGCTCATTTCAAAATGATAGGGGTATTTCCGCCTAGCGGCGAAACGAACAGGACATGTCTGAAATTGATTATGAGAGAGGTATACAAAAATCAATTTTTTTATCCTCTTTCACGTTCTGCTTGTTCTGGATCTACTTCATTTTCTGCTGGGTCTGGTTCTGTGTCTATTATCAAAGACGTGTCCTCGTTTTTATCCATACTTAATTCTTTAACAGGTGGTAACTTTCTTTCAAATTTACCTTTTAAATAATAAAGTACAATAACTATAACCAAAGTAATCCCAATTATATTAAGCGGCTTTTTATACTACCCCAAAGCTGTAAACTCTGGCAGCTTAGGCTCATCACTAGCAAGATTATTATCAGCACTGATAACAGAATTGCCAGCAGGTTCAGCAGGTAAGTCAGCAGATAAGTCAGCAGATAAATCTTTATGAACAATTTGTTCTTTTGGCTGACAACCAGACACCAAAAATATACATATAATCTTTTTCATTCTATTACTTAGACATTCCTAATTTTTTCATCAACCAAATTATCGGAGATTTCAGGAATTTCAGGTATTATATCTCCTTTTTACGGATTAGGTTTTTTAGCTTCATAAAGATGTCTAAAACGAGAAAAATCACTAACCTCTTCATTTAAAACAGGTTCCTCTTCAACCCGTTTATATGTATTATCGTCAACTCAATAACCATTTGGACAATCCCAATAACAACTTTTAAAACCAAATATTTTAACGTTATAAATAGCAATATTAACAGTTTTTTTAAAAGTGGGTATAGGAATATCCACATGCAATTCTTCAGGTTCAAAAAATTTAGATTTTGCATGTCCCTACAACTTATAAATACAATAAGACGCAAAAACGAGAATGAAGATATAAAGCAAAATATTAAAAAAAGTAAAAAAAAGGATTACCGATATTACTAACAGGAAAGTATCCATACCGAACAACACAAGAGGAAGAAGGCTTACCATTAGCGGGCGGATTTGGAACAGTTTCTTTCTGTGAAGGCTGTAACGTTGGTTCTAGTGTCGGCTTTGGAACGCCTTCGCTTCTTTTTTTTCAACAATAGTATCCGCAGGATTTCCATTATTGGAAGATTTGCCACAACCAAACATCAGACATATACATATAATTTTTTCATTTTATTTCTTAGATATTCCTAATTTTTTCATCAGCTGACCAATAATAAATTTCAGGCGAGTTATTATTCCTTTTTTAAGCATATAGAGAAATCTGTAAAATTCTGTATCTCCTCTCTTCACTTTCCAAATGGAAAACATTGCTAACAATGTAAGAAACTTCTGTTAAAACAGCTTCATCAGTTCTAAAATCACACCACCAACTATGATAATAATGCCAACAACAAGTTCTATAACCAAGCTTACCAAATTCGGAATTATCAATTTGAAGTTTAGTCAAAGTTTTTAAATCAGGACGAGGGTAATAAACATAAAGATTTTTTCTCTCATAACACAACTTAAAAATGCTATAAGATACGGCGCAATCAAACAACCTATAAATGCCATAAGATATAATAAAAAGCGTAAGGACATAAATAAAATCATTCAAAGCATAATTTAGAATTGAGTTATCTGTATTAATCGTATGGAAATATCAAGAAATCCAAGAAGAAGGCACAACATTAGAAGGCAGATTTGGATTAGTTCCTTTCGGCGCAGGTGGTAACATTGGTGTTGGAGTTGGTGTAATTGAAGACTTAGACATTGGCAGAAGTGGGGGCACATAATGATAAAATTTAATACATAAAAACAGGGCAATCCATGCGCTAAAATTGCCATATGGCGCTTTGACGCTATGTTCTTGCTCTTTATATGTTTGGTAGGTCGGCGGACGGTCGTGTGTCCGCATGCCATTTTTGTGAAGAGGAAAAGTTCGTAATTAGGTTATCCAAAAAAATAATCACAAAAAAAATCATGAAAAGAATATTATCATTGTTCTTAATTGCAAGCTTAATCGCCGGTTGTGGTAAACTTACTATCAAGAACAAGGCTATTAACCTTTTCATTTCTATCCTATCTATTCTATCAGAAAGAACAGCATAAGAATTTTTATTAACATTTTTGCATATTAAATACTTATCTCTTGCGGCTGATGCTTATTCGTCTGGCTTCCCGCACTGACACATTTCTTATTTTTGTATTTAAGAATTTGTTCTTCAATTACATTCCCGCACATCGTCGTTAATGATACTTATTTCCTATTTGACCGCTCCTGCAGCTTCGCCCAAATCACATAATCAACTCTGACATTAATACAACATTTCTAGTCCATTTTCTCGTTGCTAACTCGCCTAAAATATTCATTAAACAACTGCTGCGAAACTCCGCTAACAGTTAATATCTTCCTGTTCTTTCACGATATCTTTTAAACAATCCATCGTTTGAGCAGTTCCCCAAAGCTGCACCAATTTACTCGCTCGGATTTTTCTTTCTTTTGTTGTTGATTCTTTTTTTTTTATTTTACCATATATCTTCTTAAAAAAATTTTCACTTTGATATTTAGCGTCTTTTGAAATTTCGCCCATAGATTTTGCATATTCAAAAAGTGCGCGTTTCTGCGCGTCACTCATAGATTTAGGAACAGAAATATTTATTTTAATATAAAGGTCTCCTCTGTTTTTTCTGCCAAGTTTAGGAAATCCCTGCTCTCGCACTCTTAAAGTGGTTCCGGGCTGCGTCGATGGCGGAATTTTTACTTTCACATACCCTCCTATGACAGGCACCTCATATTCAATTCCCATTGCTGCTTGCGAAAAAGAAATAGAAATTTCCGTATGTAAATCGTCACCGTTTCTTTTAAAACCTGCGATTTGTTTCATATGCACTATAACGTATAAGTCGCCCGCTGGGGATCCATTATAACCGGCATTGCCGGAACCTGCGACTTTCAAAGAAACACCTTCGTCGACACCCGCTGGAACTCTAACCTTAATAGACCTTCTCTTTCTTACAGAACCTACACCTTTACATTCGGGGCACGGATTACTTATGATAGCTCCTTCACCTTTACATTGTGGACATTCCTGACTGAGCGGGAAAAAACCCTGTGAAAATTTTACCTGACCTTTACCTTTACACCTCGTACATTGTTTTGGTGCAGAACCATCTCTGCTGCCGGTCCCGTTGCAGACGGAACAGGTTTCTTTTTTAGGTACATCAATGGAAATTTCTGTTCCCTTCATTGCATCAAGATAAGAAACTTCTATATCATAGCGTAAATCTTCGCCACGTCTTTGATAGGCTTTACTGCGTCCGGCGGAACCGCCGCTAAAAATATTGCTAAAAATATCGCCGAAAATATCGCCCACACTTTCTCCGCTGTACTGCGTATAGCCACCTTGTCCGTCGAAAGGATTTCCGCCGCCGGGCATTCCGCCGGTTGCATCGTGTCCAAAAGTATCGTATCGTTGTTTTTTCTGGGCGTCGGAAAGTATTTCGTAAGCTTCGTTTATCTCTTTAAACTTTTCTTCGGTTTCTTTATTGCCTTGGTTTTTATCAGGATGGTATTTCAAAGCCAGCTTTCTGTATGCAGATTTGATTTCATCTGCAGAAGCGGTTTTACTGATCCCAAGCACTTCGTAATAATCGCGTTTCATTTTGGTTTTTTCCTCAATTAATTCCTCAACTTATATTTCAAGCAGTTACACAATTTGTAATCAGTCCAATTTGTTTTCTCTCTTTTATTGCTATTATACCTCTCGAGATAGAAAAAGAAGAAGAAAGATGCACTATTTTATCCATCTGGTTCCGTATAAATAATTTTCAAATATCTAAAAATTATTTAATATTTCATATTATAACTTTAAAATTCTGTTTCTCTAAATAAAATGGGAGAGTATGAGGTTATCTATTTGACATTCTCAATAATCACATCATAAACTCCTACCAAATTCTTTAGTATTTCTTTACTTCCAAAATGAATTATTCTAAAACCTTCTTTTTCTAAAAACTCATTACGTTGTTTATCTGCAACTAATTTATCATGCTTCCACCGTCTATTTCAATAATTAACTTTTTTGCAAGACAAATAAAATCCGCAATATAATTATCTATTTAACGCTGTTTGCGAAAGTAACAATCTGTTTGTTCGTCTCGTAAAATATTTCAAGTTTAATTTTTCAGCTGCAGTTGAATTTTTGCGAGCAAGATATGACAAACAATACAAATTTTTAGTAATTTTACTACTTTCCATCATCTTCACTTAGAGTTGAAAGCGCAGCAGGAAAGATCATTTTTTTGCAGCGCTGGAAAAGCTGAACTTTTTAAAAGTAGCTGACATTTTCTTTTTCTTTATTTTAAAGATTTTTTCCAATCTCACTTTTTCCTCTCTCTAGAAAAAAGGAAAATATGAATTTATATTTATTTGTTTTTATCGTCCACAACTTCAGCGTCAACCACTTTCTCTTCGTTACGGGCAGCTTGCTGTGTATCGTCTTGAGGCTGCCCCTGCTGGTTTCCTTGCGCCATGTCTTGGGAATTCTGTGTTTGTGAAGCTTTATATACTGCTTCGGCAAGTTTGTGCGAAGCTGTTGTCAATGTCTCTTTTGTAGATTTAATTGCCGCAACATCGCTGCCTTTTAAGGCTTCTTTTGCCGCAGTTAGCGCTTGTTCTATCGCAAGTCTCTCATCGGAAGAAATTTTATCGCCGTGATCTTTTAGACTTTTTTCAACTGAATAAACGAGATTATCGGCTTCGTTTTTTATTTCAATTTCTTCTTTATGTTTTGCGTCTTCGGAAGCGTATTGTTCCGCTTCTTTTACATATTTATCTATATCGTTTTTTGAAAGTTTTGTTGACGACGATATTTTAATAGATTGCTCCTTGCCTGTTCCTTTGTCTTTCGCTGAAACATGCAAAATACCGTTTGCATCTATATCAAAAGTAACTTCAATCTGAGGGATTCCTCTGGGCGCAGGCGGTATTCCGTCAAGCATAAACCTGCCGAGTGATAAATTGTCTTTTGCCATAGGTCTCTCGCCTTGAAGAACGTTAATTTCAACGCTCGGTTGGTTGTCAGCAGCTGTTGAGAATATCTGGGAACGTTTTGCAGGAACAGTGGTATTTCTATCTATCAAAGAAGTTCTCACGCCGCCCATGGTTTCGAGTCCAAGCGTAAGCGGAGTAACGTCTAAAAGAAGAATATCTTTGACGTCGCCTGTCAGCACGGCTGCTTGAACAGCTGCTCCAAAGCATACGCATTCCATAGGATCAATTCCGCGTTCCGACTTTTTGCCGACGTGGTCTTCAACGAATTTCTGAACGATAGGCATTCTAGTAGGTCCGCCGACCAAAATTATTTTTGTAACCGTTTCAGTCGCGAGTTTTGCATCTCTTATTGCCTGATCGATTGACGTCCTACATCTTTCAACGATAGGTCTTACAAGATTTTCAAGCGTGGCTCTTGTAAATTTCATCGCTAAATGTTTAGGTCCTGATGCATCAGCCGTAATAAACGGAAGATTGATATCAGTCTCCAAAACGTTTGAAAGTTCAATTTTTGCTTTCTCCGCGGCTTCTTTTAAACGTTGAACCGCCATTTTATCATTGCGTAAATCTATACCGTTTGTCTTCTTGAAATCTCCTGCAATATAGTCAATTAAAGCATTGTCCATATCGGTTCCGCCAAGCTGCGTATCGCCTGAAGTTGAAAGAACTTCGAACGTACCCTCAGCGCCCATTTCCATAATCGTTACGTCAAGTGTTCCGCCGCCAAGATCAAAGACCAATATTTTCTGCTCTTTGCCGACTTTGTCTATGCCGTAGGCAAGCGATGCCGCCGTAGGTTCATTGACGAGTCTCACAACTTCAAGACCGGCAATTGCACCTGCATCTTTTGTAGCTTGTCTCTGATTGTCATTAAAATAAGCGGGAACAGTGATAACGGCTTTTGTTATCGTCTCACCTAAATAAGCCTCCGCATCTTTTTTAATCTTTTGAAGAATAAAAGCCGAAAGCTGCTGTGGGGTAAATTCTTTGCCGCTAACTTTGTACTTATAATCTGTTCCCATTTTTCTTTTGAAAGTGCTTATTGTCCCTTCCGGATTCGTAACAGCCTGTCTTCTTGCAGGCTCGCCGACTAAAAGCTGTCCATCTTTTGTAAAAGCAACATAAGACGGAAATGCCTTGCCTCCTAATGTTGTTCCTTCAGCTGAAGGAACAAGAGTAGTTTTCCCTCCTTCCATAACAGCTGCAGCAGAATTTGATGTTCCTAAGTCTATACCTATGATCTTTGCCATAATAGCCCCCCTACATTAAATTATTTAATCTGTTTTTTTTTTTTTCTACAAAATGAATAAGTACATTTATATAAAAATTGCCGATTTTTTAATCACAGACACCGGTTTTTTTATTTTTCATCGTCCATTTTATCTTTATTATTTTTTGCCACTTTAACTTTTGCCGCTCTCACTAACTTCCCGTTCATCTTATACCCTTTTTGGTAAACCTCTAAAATTTTTCCGTCTTCTTCTTCACTTTCGGCATAGTCTAAAGCTTCGCATGTATTCGGATCAAAATTTTCGCATTGTATTTCTTCGACGTCTTCTTCTTCCAGCATTTTTGAAAATTCTTTGCTTATCATTTCAAGACCAAGAACTATACTTTCTACATTGTTTCCTGATTTTGCACTTTTTAAAGCCTGCTGTAAAACGTCGTTAATGCCAATCTGTTTAAGAAGGATTTTTTCTTTTCCCCATTCCAAGTAATCTTTTTTCTCTCTTTCAGAACGCCTTCTGTAATTTTCAAAATCGGCTTTGAGTCTTAAAATCTGATCATAATAATCCTGCGCCTGCTTCTCTTTCTCTTCAATTGACTGTTTTAGAATTTCAAGCTCAGAAATTTTTTCATCTCTTGCTTTATTGCAGTCGCAATTGTGCATTTCTTGCTCGTTTATAGTTTTCTGTTCTTTATTTTCCAAAATAGACCTCCTCAATCGCTGCCCGTATCAATAATTGCGGGCGCATGCAGCAAGTATTTTATTCATCCCATTTCTTTAAAAAACATGTTTAACATTTCAGAGATGCGATTTACGAGCGATATCATTTTTTCATACTCCATGCGTTTCGGTCCGATAATTCCTAAAACACCCACCGCACGGTCACCATTTTTATAAACTGTCGTTATCATACTTAAATCTTTAAGCCCATCAAGTGTATTTTCCGAACCTATTTTTACATTTATTCCTCTACTGTTAAAATCTTTGTTTATTATCTCCATAAACTTTTCTTTATCTTCATTAAATTTTATCAGCAGTTTTACAGGTTCAAAATCATTAAAATCAGGAATAGCAATTACGTTTGACGTGCCGTCTATATAAATATCATCCTGTATGTTGTAAAAAGCATCACTTATTTTTTCCACAATTTTTAAAATCTCGGTTTCGGTTTCTCTGTAATCTCGTATTTCTGAAATAATTTTTTTATTTGCCTGCGCAACCGATATGCCTCTTAACTTTTCATTTAAAAAAATTTTTAACTTGTTCAGTCGCTCATATGCAAGAGAAGCTTCTACTTTTTTATGTTTTACCATGCCACTTTGAGTAAGCAATATAACTAAAAGTTCTTCTTTTGAAATCTGTACAAGTTCAATATTTTTTATTTTGTCATACTGCGCTTTAGGAGCCACAACGAAACCTGTATACTGAGAAAGTCCTGACAAAATCCGAGAAGTTTCCGAGAGAATCTTTTCTATTTCATTGTGTTTTTGCTCATATTCTCTTCTTATTTTTTCTTCTTCTTCAATGGCACAAGTCTGAAGTTTGGCAAGATTGTCAACATAAGATCTATAACCTTTGTCGGTGGGAATGCGTCCTGCGGAAGTATATGGATGCGTTAAATATCCATCTTCTTCAAGTTCCGCCATTAAACTTCTGACAGCCGACGGAGAAAGAAGAAAGTTATATTCTTTTATTAAAACGTTTGATCCCACAGGTTTTCCGGTTTTGATGTAATGATGTATAACGGCACTTAATATTTTAGCTTTTCTTTCTTTGAAAACCTCTAACGCTATATGCCGCACTTCACCCTCTTAAAAGTTATTTTAGCAGTCAATCAATCTTAGCACTTATGCTATCACAGTGCCAATATTGTAGCACTAACATTAAATTATGTCAAGGAATTATTATAGGCGGGATTTAGAATAATAATTGACAAAATAGACAATATATCGTACCATACTAAAGTATTTTTCAATAATAAATACTATAAAGAAAATAGGGTATTTAAGATGCAAAATGAAATAATAATAGCCGGTTTTGGCGGGCAAGGTGTTCTTCTAGCCGGAACTTTAATCGCACAGGCGGCAGTAGAACAGGGATTACATACAACGTGGTTCCCGTCTTACGGAGCTGAAATGCGTGGCGGCACGGCAAATTCTACAGTTGTCGTATCAAGTGATGAAATAGGTTCCCCTCTTGCTTTTAACCCAAACGCCCTTATAGCGTTGAACGAGCCGTCTCTAAATAAGTTTATGTCGAGGCTAGCCGGCGACGCCGTAATAATTGCAAATTCCTCAATTATACCACAGAATACGGAATATAAAGTAAAACCTTATTTTATTCCTGTAACTGATATTGCAGATAAAGAAATCAAGAATTTGAAAGCTGCAAACACGGTTGCAGTGGGAACGTTGATAAAAGCTCTTGAAGTACAGCGACTTAATATTCCAGAAAGACAAAACGCTGATGAGAAAGGACTCATTTTAGAAAGCGTGCTATCCGCGTGCGAGAAGATATTTTCTTCAAAACCACAGCTTATTGAAGTAAACAAAAAAGCAATTCAAGCAGGATACGATTTTATAAAATAATCTATAAATTTTTCAGTCATACCAAACAAACTTAATTTGGAACTCAATTAAGAAATTGCCGTGTTTTTTTACAACAACAGTTGCTCAAAGGTATTAAAGTCTTGAGTATTCCAAACTGATTTTGTTCAGCATGACAACGACTTAAGAGGATAAAATGAATATAAGACCAGCAAGAGTTATGGATGTAAAGGAAATACATAAAATTGTTGAATATCACGCAAATAATAGAGAGATGTTGCACAGATCTTTAAGTGCGATATATGAAAATATTCAAGAGTTTGTCGTTCTTGAAGATGAGGGTAAGGTAGTTGCCTGTGGTGCATTGCACGTTTCGTGGGAAAATTTGGCGGAAGTAAAAGCTTTAGCAGTGTTAGATAAATATAAAGGACGAGGGTTTGGCAGAAAGATAGTTGAAAAACTTCAAGAAAATGCCAAAAATTTGGGAGTAAGCAGAGTTTTTGCCTTGAGTTTTAAACCTAAATTTTTTATGAAGATGGGTTACGAAATAATTCCTAAGGAAACTCTCCCTCATAAAATATGGAGCGAATGCATTAACTGTCATTTGTTTTCAGAATGCGGAGAAATTCCATTGTTAATAGCACTCAAATAAATACTTTGAAAATCTAACATCACAAAGAGGGTGCATTTCCTATAAAGTAAAGAAAAACTTACAGGACATCTTCATTTCAAAGCAGAAAAATACCTTAAAATTCAAGTAAGAGAAATATTTTGGTTAGCTATATTACGGAAATTTTTAACTAAATATCACAAATTATTTTCTGGGTGACAATAGGATTTTGATGTAATCGGCAAAATATGCTTCAAAGACAGTCTTATTGTATTTATGCGGCTTGACTTTGATAAGAAAATATGAATGTTGTCAAAGTGAAAAAGTTTGAAAAAAAGGCTTTCTTTTTAAAGTAAAAAATAGTAGAATTACTAGGGATAGGGGATAAAAGAACAATAAATTGTTTAATTTATTAGTTACTTAAAGAAAATAGTCGCTAATATCAAAGAATTAGCGGTGCCAACAGTTTTATTTTACCTTGTAATGGCGTTTATCTCTGTTACAACTGCTATTGCCGAATATCTGAAAAATACGTGCATGCTGGATTTATTGGCAGATGCATGCAAAAATATTTTTACAGTCCAAAAGTTAAACATAATGTTTTTTAAAGATAGATATTTGGTTTGTTTTATTATAAATTTTCCTTTATGCTCCAGCGGTTTTAGTAATTCAAACACACATTTATACATTACAGCTTGTGTCATATTGTATTTTTTAACAAAATCAACAGCAATATCAATGGAAGCAAAAACAATTAAAACAAATTTTTACGTTAAGAGAATTTGATATGCCCTTTTTTGCAAGTAAGATGTCGAGATATTTAAAGTATTATATTTGCAGATTTACGATTATTGTCACTTGTAAGTGATAAAATATGTAGTGTAAAAATTTTTAATGATTTCTTAAATATAGAACTTGCATATTTTTTTACTGTTTTAATTCATCTTTAAGTTTACTCTGTAAGTCCGTTTATAAAAAGATTGCCAATTTTATAAATTTAAAATTTGTTATTTGTAGTTGTAAACAAACCGTCCCTTTCAGACAGTCGGAAAATAGATAAGATAAGTTAATGCTTATACGCAAAAAATTCAATTATGAATATGGCATGGGCAATTTAGTAAGAACGCTGTGTCAAGACAATTGAATGCTCTAAAAGAGTGCGATTAGCAAAGTGATGGTTAGCCGGAGATGGATTTTTTGTTATAAAATAATAATTTAGTTTATGAAGTTTGAGTTATTGAAAGCCGAGGTGGTGGAACTGGCAGACACGTGAGACTCAAAATCTCAAGTTGCTTAGGCGGCGTGCGGGTTCAATTCCCGCCCTCGGCAAAAGAATAAAATTTATCTATATTTGTATGCAGAATTTTTATAAAAGAAACCGCTTATGCTAAAAGCGGTAACAAAGTGAAAATATTTGTCTATAGACGATATCTCGGCGGGTATAAAGAAAGCTTAGTGGTAGGTATAAAACAACAAAACCGCTTACTCCTGTGTGATTAACAAATCTGTAATTAATATGTGTCGGATTTCTCTAAGATGTAGACAATTATATCTTTAAACATCCAAGGTTTCTCTTCCCTTGCATTGTTTACGCCTAAATCTATGCGTTTTCCCTTTATAAGGCTTCCCGTATCACCGGCATATCCGTAACCATATCCTGAAATAAACAAGCGTGTCTTTAAAGGTATAATTTTAGGATCAACAGCTACTATACCTCTCTGCATTTTTTGCCCAAGAAAAGTCACTGTTCCGTCTTTCCACGCAAGAGGATCGCCCGGATAGTAGGCTGTAGCAGTCATTTTGATTTTTTTTGCTTTTGATAAATCATAAATCTTCTCTATTGTGCCATTTTTGTTAAACAACACAAGACGGCAACATTCTTTTTCCACAGCTCGTTCATCTATAGTGTTTTTGTCGTGTAAAACGCCATTGTAAAAAATTTCATTGACAGTTCTTATTATGCTTTTTTCTATGCCTGTCTGAAATTCAACTTTCCTTAAATTTGAATTGTATTCGCGTCTTTGCGTCATTATAAACGGTATATTTTCAATGATTTTTTTCTGTTCTTTTGTAACATAAATAATTTTTACCGTCTGCAAAGGTTTGATGAGTTTATTGATATCATGTGAAATTATATCATCATCATTAAGCGCAATATTATTTTTATCCAAAATAGTTTTTAAAGATATGTTTTTATAAGGCGTTACAGTGTGAGTTATTTCACCAGCATTGATATAAGCCTGTGCGAATATGGCAGCTATTGCTGAAAAAACGTTTGACAACATTAAAATTCCAAACGCAATAAACGATAATTTTAAGACATTTATAAAAAGTCTAGTCTTCATTATCTAAATAAGCTCGCGCTCTGAACTTTACACCGATTTCTTTTGCGATTTCTTCGACTTTTAAGATGTCAAACCCTGGAAATTTTACAGCGGTTATGACAACTTCTGGGATATAGTTTTTTGCTTCTTCAGCAAACTTTACTATTTCATGAAAAGATTCTTCTTTAAACATAGGCTGATTAAGCTCGTTGTGTTCTTTAGGATTTGAGCCATTCAGACTTATTGAAATAATGTCGACAAGTCCTTTTAATTCAGGCAAAATATTTTTACCGTAATAGCGATTCGCAAGACCGGCAGTGTTAATTCTCACTTTACCGCCATTTTCTTTTATCCATTTTGAAATCTCTTTCACTGTTTTGAGGTTAACCAAAGAGTCACCGTAACCGCAAAAGATTACTTCGTTGTATTTTTTAGGATCTCCTATGGTTCCTATAACCTCTTTACAGGACGGCTCTTTTTCAAGTTTCAAATCGTTGCCTCTGAATTTATTAGCCCATTTGTGCTTTATGCAGTATGGACATGCCATCATACATCTGTTAGTTATATTTAAATATAGATTATCTTCGAAAATGTAAGAAACAGTATTCATATAAATTCTCCGTTATTTATAAAGTTCTCGCGTGCTATTTAGTCTTTTGCCACAATGTCGTTTGCGGGATATTGTGTGCAAACATATATATCATTGAAAAATGAACGTCAATATCACTGCACTAGTCTGAGGGGTAGCACATACCCGACTTTGAGAAAGTGATACTTGAGGAAGCTTCGACCTCCATTCGGCAAACTTTTCGGGTAAGATATCGCTGGACGAATAACAACATAGACGCGGGACGGGCGGTTATTCCTTATGATCCTCATTTTTCTCTGCTTCCCTTGCGGAAAAGCCGAAACGAAGCGATTCCAGAAGAATAACAATAACGGAACCTATCGCCGCGCTAATCCAAAACAAAGAATGGTTCTCAGAAACGACTATTTCTTGAGGTACGTCTACGGGAGATTTTACCTGAGGACAACTGCACTTGACAACTAAAAAACACAGTAATCATACGCAGAATCTTCTTAATTATTATCCGTACAGAATTTTCTTCTCTTCACCAAACCACATTCTCGCATTCGGTTTTTAGCGTGTATATTTATCGGAAATTCAACAACCAGCGTCTTTGTCTAATAAAAACAGATTGTGTTTACCATTCTTTTGGCTGTCCGCAATGATACTCAAGCTTCCTTTTGAGTCAAGATCGCTTTTTTGCAAAACAATGCCCACAGACTTCTTTTTTGTTCCCGGTTGAAAATGATGTCAAACCATTTGCGACAATAGAAAACAGCATAAGCCATCTTCATCGTATATGCCGACAGATATGCTATGTCCGTCCTTCTGTTTTTTTAATAATAATCATTAATCAATCAAATCTCAAACTGAGTATATTCAAAATAACGGCTTTAAAGTTAAACGCCAAAAAGGTTCAGAGCATTTTGTGTTGTCACCTGCGCTGCCTCGTCAATTGATATGTTTTTTATCGCTGCAATTTCTTTTAAAGTCTCAACTATATAAGACGGCTCATTTCTCTGTCCTCTGTATTTTTGCGGAGCAAGATACGGACAGTCAGTTTCAACCAATAATTTGTTTACGTCAGTTTCAGAAACAACTTGTTTTAAATTCTCTGATTTCTTATATGTCACCGGTCCGTCAATTCCAAGTAAAAACCCCATTCCAACAAATATTTTTGCTTGTTTAGAGGTACCCGAGAAACAGTGTATAACTCCTTTAGGAATAGCCTTATACTTTCTAAAAAAATTAATTATTTCATCATAGGCATCTCGGCAGTGAATGATAATCGCCTTGTTATACTTAGTTGCAATATCAATTTGTTCCGCAAGAGATTCTTTTTGAATATCAATATTTCGCGACGAAGAGTCATAATGAAAATCTAAACCTATTTCGCCGACGGCTATACATTTTTTATTTTGAACTAGGGTTTGAAGCTTATAGTAATCTTGTCGCGTTGCTTCCCGCGCCTCAATAGGATGAATACCAAACGATAAAAAGATATTGTCCCATTTTGAAAGCTCTAAAGCTTTATCCCAATAACGCATCTCGCAAGCTATTTCAAAAATTTTCCCTACGCCGCAGTTAAAAGCTTTTCTTATCACGACTTCTCGGTCGCTGTCAAATTTTGAGTCTGCCATATGGGCATGTGTGTCAATAATCATTTTGTTGTCTTTCATTCAATTCCTCAAATGCGCCATGCTCTTTTTTCTCAAAGGACATTGTTTTGTTTTCAACGGCAGATGAAGTTCGGACTGGTTTAATATCATATTTTTAAAATAAATATCACAGTGAAATTTTTTTCCATCGGGATTGTATTTCTCTCTCGGAACTCTTTTTAAATTTTTTACATGAATAAAATATCTCTATTTCCGCTCTGCTCTAACGTTCTTTTACTTATTTCCTGTTTCCTCAATCAAAACACATTTCTATGATTTTTCCTATACTGTTAACCGTCAACTGTCCTTTTAAAAAATAATATACAATCGCACGCTTCTCCACATATAGCCTCCGATACAAGAGCTATAACGAGGACAGTTAAAATTTTGTCAATACCTCATACTTTAACAGCAGTGTTCTCTCTCCTTACGGATTACAGATACTTTCTTTTCGCCCGCCTTTTTTCACTGCATGCATTACAACAGAGAATTACATGAACCAGCATAATTAAGTTTTTTTATTATTTTAATTTTAAAATTTTGTCTTTACGGCACGTTTTAACGACTGCATTGCGACTAATCCCGTATATAGGTTTGCGATGCTATCAACATATTTATTGTGTCTCAACCTCCACTCTTGGTTCCAATACAACTAATATGGCAAAACAGTTTTTGCGGCATAATACGAAAATAGGAATAATCATTATCTTGTATCTGCTGGTCTGGACTTGCTAATCGCTATAGCTTTGTCAAAAGTAACGAAATAGAGAATAAATGCAGTTAAAATAGAATGTTTTATTTTGATTTTAAAAAAGGCGCGGGAAGAGGATTCCTGGAGATTGTAATTGCGCATTTGGAATCGAGAATCCGTTTTCAGGAATTACGGTATTCTCAAAATATTTTTTCGCCGCCCCATTTATATCGCAGCCCGCACCTGTTATTTGCCATATTTTTTCAGACACTGTAGGCATAAACGGAAGCAAGTGCATTACTATAATATCTGTCGCCTGCAAATATGCATAAATACAAGATGCAAGTTTATCTAGGTCTGTTTTTGCGAGTTCCCATGGAGCATCTGTTTCAATCTGCCTGTTTACAAGCGTAATCGCACTCTGCAAGGTTTCAGCGGCTTTATGAAGTCGCATATTGTCCATATCCGAAACAAAATTTTCTTTAAGAATTGCAGCTACCTTTTTTGCAAGCTCTAGATTAGGAACGGTTTGCGGAACATGAAGATTAAAATACTTTTCAGTCATTTTTATCGTTCTTGAAATTAAATTGCCCATATTATTTGCTAAATCAGTATTATATTTCAACGTCAGTCCCTGCCATGAAATATCGCCATCGGGACCAAACGGCATAAGAGTTGCCACAAGATATCTTGCGGCGTCGACACCGTACTTGTCAACAAGTTCCTGCGGAGATATAACATTGCCTAAAGACTTTGACATTTTACTTCCATTCAAAGTAAAAAATCCGTGAGAATAAACTTTTTTAGGAAGCGGAAGTCCCGCACCTATCAAAATTGCAGGCCAGATTACAGAATGAAACCATAAAATATCTTTAGCCATTAAATGTATGTCGGCAGGCCAATATTTCTGAAAATTCGTTTCATTTTCCGTATATCCTATTCCAGTCAGATAGTTTATCAGCGCGTCAACCCAGACGTATGAGGTTTGTTTTTTATCAAAAGGAAGTGGTATGCCCCACTCAACAGCGGTCCTTGAAAAGCTTACGTCTTCAAGACCGAGTTTCAATTTTCCTATAATTTCGTTCCTTCTCTCTTCGGGCTGTATTTCTATGTATTCCTTATGGTTGGGATTTGTTATTCTCTCAAAAAGAGCGTTTTGAAAAGCCGATAGTTTAAAAAAATAATTTTCTTCAGATTGCAATACGGGTTTTGTCTTATGAAAATGGCAGCATCCATTTTCATCTAAATCCTTTCGGGCGTAAAATCTCTCGCAACCTACGCAATAAAGCTCTTCGTATTTTTTTTTGAATATAAGTCCTTTATCAAACAACATCTGGAATATCTTTTCAACGGAAACAAAATGTCTCCGCTGTGTAGTTCGTATAAAATCTGTATATGAAATGTTTAAAAGTTTCCATACTTCTCTGAATTTTTCACTCATTTCATCACAAAGTTCCTGCGGTGTCTTTTCTCTTTCTTTTGCCGCTGCAGCAATTTTTGCGCCGTGTTCGTCTGTTCCAGTGAGAAAAAAGACGTCAAAACCGTTTAATCTCTTCCATCTCGCCACAATATCGGAAGTTATAGTCGTATAAGAATGTCCTATATGCGGAATATCATTTACATAATATATCGGCGTCGTAATATAAAATTTCATTCACTTTCTCTTTTATTTCCGTTGTTGATCTGGTTTGCTGCAAAAATTTTAAGCGAGTTGTCGCCGAAGTCAACAGTCACTTCTTCTTTTATACAATTAATTGCCGTAACTTTTGCTTTGCCTTCAGGCGTGAAAACGGTCGTTCCTATCTCAGGCAGCTCTTTTTTTATCGACATATATGTGTCATTTTCATAAGAAATGCAACACATAAGTCTCCCACAAAGCCCTGAAAGTTTTGCAGTATTTATCGACAACCCCTGTTCTTTAGCCATATCTATAGTTACAGAATTAAAATCTCTTAAAAAACTCCGGCAACATAAAACTCGTCCGCATATTCCTATTCCGCCGACTATCTTTGCTTCGTCCCTCACACCTATCTGAATCATCTGTATTCTCGTCTTTAAAGCACGTCCCAAATCTTTGATAAATTCTCTGAAATCAATTCTCGTTTCAGAAGTATAATATACAAAGAGTTTTGTTCCGTCAAAAGTATACCGGACGCATATCAATTTCATATTGAGTTTGTGTTCGTTTACTTTCTGTTCCGATACATTATATACTTTTGAAATTTTTCCTTTATTTTCAGCAAGTTTTTTTTCGTCGGCTTCAGTGACTTTTCTTAAGACTTTGCCTATTGGACAGCTGCCTTTCGGTATATTTTTTTCTTTTTCACACACTACTCCTAATTCAATTCCGTGTTCGGTTTCAAGTATAATCCTGTCGTTCAGTTTTAAATTAAGGCATCCTATGTCGGCATATACTCTGTCTCCAGTTTCTCTAACCATAACTCCTATAACAGTCGGCATAATCGTTGCATCCTTAAGTATCTTATATTTTCTTTAAGTCTAACAAATCAAAAAATAAATTATCTAAAACTGTCCGAGGATTTATATTTTTAAGGAGTAAAGTCCTTGAATCGCTTAACAGCTCGAGAGCGGACGCGGTTTTTTGAGGATGTATTCTGAAATCCTTTCCCGCTTCGACTATCAGTGCGTCAACGCATTCTAAAGCGCCGCTCGATGCAATGCTTTTTGAAAGTTCCAAAATATCTGAAATATAAAAATTCCGGGTTTTAAGTTTAAACCATAAAGATTCACTCTCTTTTTTATTTCTAGCGGCGAGTTTTTCTGCATTTTCCACAGATCCTTCGCTCAATTCCGCTATTTCCCGGGCTTTGACGGCATCGATAAAATGATTTAGCACAAGCCAACTTGATATTTCATCCAGTCCTAAAGGCTGAAAAAACAGTATCTGCGAACGCGAAACTATTGTCTGCGGTATTGTCTCCTTATGCTTTGCAATTAAAATTATAATTGTATTTTCAGGCGGTTCTTCAAGCGTTTTAAGCAGAGAATTTGCGGCGGCAGGATTCATTTTTTCAGCGGGTTCTATAATAAAAACCTTCCATTTTCCTTCGCGTATTTTTGTCGCAATTTCCTTCTGCATATATCTTATAGTTTCAATTTTCAGCGTTTTCTGTTTTTCTATATCTCCTTCCTCAAGTTCAGTCTGTTTGGCAAAATCAATAAAATGTAAATCGGGATGAATATTTTTTGTTATCTTTTCGCAGGATATGCATTTTCCGCAGGCGCCCGCATCTGTCTCGGCAAAATCATTTACAGCACAGTTTAAAATTTTAGCAAATTCGACGGCGGTGAGTCGTTTTCCTACGCCGCCTTGCCCCATAAAAATATACGCATGCGCTACTTTGCCACTTTTTACCTGATTTGAAATTATTTTTTTTACTTTTTGTTGCCCTAATATATTTTCAAACATTTACAACGCCGCATCTATAATTTTTCTTATCAGTATCTGCGTATTTTTAGGAGAACTCTGTATTTTAACAATCTTTATCCGTTCAGGATATTTTTTTGCTTGTTTGAGATATCCTCTCCTAACGTTCTTATGAAAGTCTACGGACTCTCTTTCAATCCTGTCGATTTCTTTATTCAATTTTTTTACCTTATTTAAACCTTCGGATGGAGCGATATCGAGATATATCGTTAAAAACGGCGTTAATCCAAACGATGCAAACGAGTTGAGTTTATCTATAAGCCGTAAATTCAATTTTCTTCCGTATCCCTGATACGCGACGGTAGAGTCGATAAATCTGTCGCAAATTACAACTTTTCCGTCTTTTAAAGCAGGAAAAATAAGTTCTTTAACGTGCTGCGCTCTCGCTGCCTCGTAGAGAAAAAGCTCGCTTAACGAAATAATATTTAAGTCTGGATCTAAGAGAATACGTCTTAAAGCTTCTGAACAAATAGTACCGCCCGGCTCTCTTGTAAGCAGTACTTTATAACCTTTTTCTTCAAGATGCTCTTTTAAAAGTAAAGAGTGGGTAGTTTTACCGGAACACTCTCCGCCCTCAACAGTTATAAAAAAATGTTTTTTAATTTTTTTATTCATAACACAAACCATTATTTTTAATACAAAATTCCGTCTTTCAATGTTTTTTCGTTATTGCATACTTTTCTCATAATCCGTAAAATATTTATCCCATTATACCATTTATATCATTAAACATTACTTAAGTTAAGTATAAAAGTAGTATAATAATTAGAGGAGCTTGATATGAATATTTACACTCTTATGATAATTCTTATTATTATTGTTGTATATCTCATTGAAACAACGGCGGATTTGCTTAATGTTAAAAATATTTCAAATAATATTCCTTCTGAATTCGACGGGTATTTTGACAGGGAAAAATATGCAAAAGCCCAAGAATATCTTAAAGCAAACACAAAACTCTCAGTAATTTCATCTACTTTCTTTTCAGCGGCGCAGATTATTTTTATAGTCTCAGGTGGGTTTAATTACGTAAATACAGTAGCCGTATCTTTCAGGTTTGGAACTATTCTGACAGGTCTTATTTTTACCAGCATTATTTTTTTTGCTTTTGAAATTCTAAAAATACCTTTTTCAGCTTATTCCGTATTCATAATAGAAGAAAATTTCGGATTTAACAAAATGAATTTAAAAACCTTTATTTCAGATTTGTTAAAATCTTGGATTATAACCGCTGTAATCGGGACTGCTGTTTTTGCCGCAGTATTATGGCTTTTTGCGAACGCTTACAATTATGCATGGCTGTACGCTTTCGCGGTTGCTGTCGCTTTTGAACTCTTTATAACTTTTATTGCTCCCGTAGTCATAATGCCGCTGTTTAACAAATATACTCCTTTGGAAAACGGCGAACTCAAAAATTCTATTGAAGAATATGCAAAAAAAGAAAATTTTAAAATGAAAGGACTGTTCAAAATGGATAGTTCAAAACGCTCGACAAAATCAAATGCGTTTTTTACGGGATTTGGGAAATTCCGCAGAATAGTTTTATTTGACACTCTTATACAAAAACATACTGTAGATGAATTGACAAGCATTTTAGCGCATGAAATGGGACATTTTAAACTTGGACATATAGTAAAATATATGGTTTCTTCATTCGTTTTAACCGGGATAATGTTCTTTGTTTTTTCACTTTTTATAAATAAGATATGGCTTTACGACGCTTTTCTTATGCAGACGCAGCCCATATATGCCGGAATAATATTTTTCTCATTTCTGTATGCACCTGTTTCTTTAATAATCTCAACGGTATCAGCTTATTTTTCACGGAAGCACGAGTATGAAGCCGACGCCTATGCTGTGACAACTTACAGAAAACCGCAAGCTATGATAGATGCTTTAAAGAAACTTTCAGTTGACAATATGTCAAATTTGCATCCTCACAAATTAAAAGTGTTTTTGGAGTATTCGCATCCGCCTGTTTTGGAAAGAATTAAAGCGATAAACAAAATTGTTTCTTCTAAAAGATTTTAGTTTTTCCCCCATCTTGCCGAAAAAACAGTCAGGACGTTGACGTCTTTAAAATGATATGGATAAAAGTGGAGCAGGTCTCAGAGCGCGAGATTATACCGCGACAAATTATAATATTTTATTGAGAGATATGATGTCCGCGCTGACAACACTTTACGGCAAACTTAAAACAGCAAAAGCGAATTTTAATATTTTTGAATGTCGGACGAATTTTTTAGCTTTATCAATTCAAAAGCTGTGCGTATAAATATAACGGAGAAACGAAATGGAAAAACTGCTTAGAGATTTGCTGTTGTCCGGCGGAGTTTCAGGTTATGAAGAAGATGTCGCAAGAATTATGACAGACGCTCTTTTTAAAGTTTGCGACAGTGTTGAAACCGACAATTTCGGCAACATTATCGGAAAATCTGGCAAGGGCAAAAAGAAAATAATGATTGCAGCGCATATGGATGAAGTAGGTATGGTTGTAAAACATATCGATGAAAAAGGGTTTATATACTTTATCAAAGTCGGCGGAATAAACGATTCGATCCTTCCCGGAAAAACTGTGGAAATTATAAATAAAAAAGGCGATCATATAACTGGAATAATCGGCACAAAACCGCCGCATCTAATGACCGCCGAAGAGGCAAAACGGCCAGTTAAATATGGCAACATGTTTATAGATATAGGTCTCTCTTCAAAAGACGAGGTGCTGAAAATTATAGATATGGGCGATCAGATAATTTTCGAACCAAGCGCCGGTATTTTAAACGGCGATTTCTTTTACGGGAAAGCCGCAGATAACAGAATAAGCTGCTATGCTATGGTAAGAGTTATGGAAGCCCTTGCGAAATCAAAAGATTTAGGCGTTGAAATTTACGCATGCGCTACTGCACAGGAAGAAGTCGGTTTAAAAGGAGGTAAAACTTCATCTTTTAGAATAGATCCCGATTTTGCTATTATTATAGACACTACCGTAGCCGGCGATGTGCCGGGAATTGAAGGAAAAGTTTCTGCACTAAAACTCGGAAAAGGTGTTGCCATAACAATGATAGAAGCCTCCGGCAGAGGAACAATAGTTTCCCAAAAGGTACGCAGACTTATACTTGAAGCCGCTCGCAAAAACAACATTTCTCATCAAATAGATGTAATTGACGGCGGTATGACAGACGGCGCAATAATATACACAAACAGAAGAGGAGTTCTCACCGGAATTTTAAGTATCCCCACAAGATACATTCATGCTCCGACATCTGTTTTTAACATTAAAGATATAAATTCTGCTGTTGACTTGGCAGTTAAAGTAATAGAAAAGGCAGCGGAAGAGCTTTGAGTTTAAGTTTTTGTATTCTTGCAAGCGGATCAAACGGCAATTGTTCGGTAATTTGGACTGAAAAAGCCACCGTTTTGATTGACTGCGGATGCAGCGCTAAATATATAACCGAAAATCTCGCCGCTTTAGGCATATTTCCTCGAAATCTAACAGCGGCGGTAATAACGCACGCACATGCAGATCACATAAGCGCATCTGGTATCGGTTTTTTACTCAAAAATAATATTCCGATTTATCTTCATGAAGATATTTTTGAAGACGCTTTTAGAAAATATGGCAAAAAGGTTGAAGAATATATAAGCATGCCTTTTTATGAAAATTTTAAGATTGACGATATTGCCGTCGAGTCTTTTGAGGTTTATCACAGGGACAAAAATGTTTCCCGTACGTTCGGATTTACTTTTTCTCATGAAATGAACGCAAGACAATATAAAATAGGTTATGTAACAGATACAGGCATGATCTGCGGCAAAATCATAAGGAATTTAATCAACAGCAATATTTTAGTGTTAGAATCAAATTACAACAGAATAATGCTGAATTCAAGTTTTAGGCCTTATGACAACAAGAAATGGGTAGCAAGCAGTTGGGGACATTTGGCAAACGAAGACGCCGCGAGCGCTATCGCCAAAATTAAAATGCTATCCACAGGCAGAGATAGTTTAAAATATGTTTTTCTTGCACATATAAGCAACCATCACAACACTCATGAACTAGCTCTGCAAACGGTAAAAGAAACACTTCTAAGCAAAGGTATTTTGGGGATAAGGCTTTTCACGGCTAAAAGAAAGCAGAGATGTCCAGTAGTAAGCATAAGATAATATAGAAAAAAATGAATAGTCAATTTATTATTAAAAAATAATAAATTTTAAAATGCCGATAAAACTTTTTATTTAGCTATTGTTTGCAATATAAATTAAAAATATATATATTATCTATATCAGGTGTTTACGCGGTGTTGTTTTCAGCGGATAACATTCTCTTGCGAAAGACGGTTAAGTTTAAAAGAAACTCAAATTAATTTGGAAAGTAAAAGCTATATGATTTGACCTTAATCACTTAAATAAAGCTAAAGGATTTAAGAATTTTGTGTATGACTGATTAAAACGAAAATAGTAATGAAAGGAATAATAAATTCAAAAATGTTATACTTAGAGGACTAATTATCTTAAGATTACATAATTTGTTAAAAAAATCAAAACAGTCAAAACAATATTGTTTTGAAAGAAGACACTAAAAAAAGAGGGAGTAAAGAAATGAAAAAGTTGACTTGCTATTGTTTAATGTTGTGCCTTACGGTTTTTTGTTTTGTTGGTTGTAAGGATAAAAAAACCGATGAAGCAGCCAAAACAGGAGCCGGCTCAGGACAGCAGAGTACGACTAATCAGGGTAAATAAAAAGGACAAAATTCTCGAAAGACACAGAGAACAAACACGGCAAAAACAATTTAATCCACCATATTATTGGATTATTTGTTTTTGCCGGAAATAGAGAATATTATTTCTGATATTAAAAACCGGAAAACGAATATATAAGCAAAAAGTAGGAATATAAGTTTATATATCTCACAATTAAGCCGGACCAAAAATTACTGAAATGCAAAAGAAAAATATTGAAAGATAAATTAAAGAACGTTAAAAAAACTTACTCTTTAAGGAATATTGATAGCGTTTGAAAAGTATAAGGCGGTAAGCTGATTGAGGAGGGGCATCTATTTTTTTATCACAAGAAATGTAGAAAGCAAAAGTACATCATACTACTATAAAGCAACATAAAAAATTTTAATTTTACTATTACTTTTTCTACTTTTTTCTATATTTTACTTATCTAATTAGAGAGCAATAAAACCTGCAATTTAATGAAAATCCGGTTTATGACAATACTGATAAACTCTCTATTTTTTTTTAGCTTTAAAAGATTTTCTTACTAATTTCACGTTCTATTAGATAGTTAATTAATTGTTTAGTTCGCACGCTTATTTAGTTGTTCTCGAACATCTTGCATAATATTTTTTCACATTTAAAGTTTTCTTTTTTTGCTTCTTTTAAATAATCCATTCGTATCAGCTTATATTAAGTAAACTCTTTATATTGAAAGAGAGAATTTTCCGTTTATTTTCTTCGGATATATTTAAAGATTTTATAAAATCAACTTCTTTTTCTGGATTTCCAAAAGGAAAATCTGAACCATAAACTATTTTATCAAACGTGTGTTTATTAAACAGCTTGTCAAGCAGTTCTCTTTTCATAACTCTTATGCTATCAGAGGTGTCAAAATACAAATTTTTACCCGCAAGTTTTTCCAAAACTTCTTTCCATATTAGAAAACCGCCCATATGAGCGCCAATAACTTTAAGTTCCGAAAATTTTTCAAGAATTTTTATAATCCTTTCGGGAGAAGAGCGAATTTCACCTGTAGAACTCAATTCTGCTCCACAATGGAATAACACAGGAATTCTAAATTTTTCAAGCTCTTCATAAAGGGCGAAAGCTCTCTCGTCGTCAACGTAAAAATTCTGAAATTCAGGTTGCAATTTGATACCGGACGCATTGTCTTTTATTCTCTTTAATTCTTCCTTAAATCCCTCCAAGAATGGATGCATTGAAGCAAAGAGAACAAATCTTTCTTCTTTCAGCGAAAAAAGCCAGTTGTTTATTGGAATTACTTGCTCGGTATGCGAAGCAACTGATGATATAACGCTTTTTGAGATTCCCGCTTTATCCATATATGCCAACAGGTTATCTGCAACAGGCAGCGCCATCATTTTATAATTAAAAATTTTTTCAAGATAATTTCTTGCCTTACAAGCTACTTTCTCAGGCCAGATGTGATTGTGTGCGTCAATGATATCCATAAATAGTACGGGGGCGCTCCTTACTTCAAAAGCATAATTGCACAGATAAGACAGATATCATCGGCGCTAGCACCTCTGCTTAAATCGCTTACAGGAAGAGCAAGTCCCTGAATTATAGGACCTAAAGCCTGAAATCCGCCGTATCTTTCCGCAATTTTATAGCCGATATTTCCAGCGTTTAATTCTGGGAAAATTAAGATATTTGCATTCCCGGCAACAAAAGAACCGGGAGCTTTTCTCTTTCCCACATTTGGCACAACAGCAGAATCAAACTGAAATTCGCCATCCACATTTACGTCATTTTGCCCTGCAAAATGGGTTTTGACAAGTTCTGTCGCTTCTATTACTTTTGATAAAATTTTGTTGCTTGCACTTCCTTTTGTTGAAAATGAAAGCATTGCGACATTTACCTGCTTGCCCGGAAAGAGCCTTTTAAAATTTCCGACCGTCGTAACAGCGATATCTTTTAAACCTAGAACCTGCGGATCTGGATTTACGCCACAGTCCGCAAATAACACGGGTTCCTTCGCAATGTTATGCCCTTTGGGCGGTATCATAAGAAAATACGAAGAAATTAGTTTAATGCCTTCGGCAATTCCTATTGTCTGAATGCCGGCTCTTAAAACGTCTGCCGTATCATAAACGGCTCCGGCGACGCAGGCATCGCATTTTCCGCTTTTTAAATACATCATTGAAAAATATAGAGGATTACTTAAAAGATTTAATGCGTCCCGCTCCGACATACCTTTTTTTATTTTCGCATCCACAAATTCTTCAATTCTTTTTTCGTCGAGAAAGCTTCTGTCTATTTTAACTATTTCAATATCTCTTAAATCCACACCAGTTTCCGATGCAATCTTTTCAACTTCTCTTACGTCGTCTGCAGGCAAGACAACCGAAGCTATATCGTCCTTTATAAGCATCTGCGCAGCTTTCAAAACCCTTATATCGGAACTCTCAGGCAGAATTACTTTGCCTTTTGCTTTTTTTGCAGATTCCAAAATATACTCTCTTATGTCCATACATATATCCCCTTAGGACGACGACAAATATAACTGTTTTTATTTATTTTTACCACTTTCCCTTATTTCTTTCCGCTTTATTTTTCCGCTTATTGTTTTTGGAATTTCTTTTACAAACTCCACAATTCTAGGATATTTATAAGGAGCGGTTGCTTTTTTAACATAATTTTGAAGTTCCGTCACAAGTTCTGGGGACGGCTCATATCCTTTTGTAAGTATAACGGTAGCTTTCACTACGGCTCCTCTCTCCTTATCAGGAACTCCGGTTACGGCACATTCAAGCACGCAGGGATGTTCCATCAAGGCGCTTTCAACTTCAAATGGACCGATTCTGTACCCTGAACTCTTTATGACGTCGTCAGAGCGTCCGACAAACCAAAGATAACCGTCTTCATCTATATATGCTATATCGCCGGTATCGTAAATGCCGTTGTCCCAAGTATTTTTTGTCAACACTTCATCTTTATAATATCCCGCAAATAAACCTATAGGCTTCTGCTCATCTGTCCTTATTACAAGTCGTCCCTCCTGTCCAGTATCACAGGAATTGTTTTCTCCGTCAACAATATTGATCCGCCATCCAGCGGACGGTTTTCCAACAGATCCCGGCTTTACCTCCATCCACGGAAAAGTCGCTGCAAAAACAACTGTTTCAGTTTGTCCGAAGCCTTCTTTTATTTCAAGTCCCGTCATTTTTTTAAACTGATAAAAAACTTCAGGATTTAACGGTTCGCCAGCAGTTTCGGCATATTTCAATCTGGATAAATCGTGCTTGGAAATATCTTCTTTTATTATATGTCTATAAATCGTAGGCGGAGCGCAAAACGAAGTAACTCCATATTTTGCTATTTTCTCTAATAAATCTTCAGTGTTAAACCTTTCATAATCATAAGTGAAAATGCAAGCCTCGCAGAGCCATTGTCCGTATATTTTTCCCCATGCGGCCTTTGCCCAACCAGTATCGGCTACCGTAAGATGTAAGCTTTCGGCATCTAAGTTCTGCCAAAACCGCGCAGTAATAATATGACCCAATGGATATGAAAAATCATGGCATACCATTTTGGGCATTCCTGTAGTACCTGAAGTGAAATACAATAGAGATTTGTCGTTTACATTTATCGCTTCGCTACCAGATGGTCTTTTAAAATCATCAGGAAATTTTTCAATTTCTTTGTAATATTCAACCCAGCCCTTTAAACATCCCTTTACGGAAACCACAGTTTCCAATTCAGGCAAATCTTTTTTCGCCTCGTCAACAGCGTCCGTAATTCTTTTATCTGCTGCCGCAATAATCATTTTTATATTCGCAACTTTCACCCTATATTTTATGTCTTTTACAGTTAAAAGATGCGTTGCGGGAATCATCAAAGCGCCCAATTTATGAAGCGCGATCGCACAATACCAGTACTCGTAATGCCTTTTTAACATAAGCATCACCGCATCACCTTTTTTTATCCCCAAAGATTTAAAGAAGTTCGCGGCGCGATTGCTTTCTCTTTTGATATCGTTGAAAGTGAGTATTTTTTCTTCCCCTTCTGGATTACACCATACCATCGCTTTTTTGTCAGGTGAAGTATAAGCGATTTCATCAACAACATCAAAAGCAAAATTAAAGTTTTTAGGAACCCGTATTTTACAGTTCTTTATAAAATCTTCATACGATTTATAATGAGTTTTCACATATTTATCTATTAACATTGTTTTTCTCTTTTTTTCAATAAGTCTTTAATTTCTGTATGACGGAGGCGAGATGTAAACTCATCACTTGTGGACGAAGTAAGTTTATGCCCTGCCGCCCGAAATACATTATATCTTTATGAAACATTCTTCAAATTCCTACTGACGACCTATAAGCATTATCTCAAAGAACCACAGCTAAAAACTTTGCTGGTTTGTCGTCGATTGAAAAAATCGCGTGGTCATATCTTGAATCAAAATAGACCGAATCGCCGGGGTTCAAAATGTATTCTTTTCCATCAAAAATAAGTTTAAGAGTTCCCTCCAAAATATAATTGAATTCCTGTCCTGTGTGAGAATACGCATGTTTCGATTTATTTTTTAAAGACTCAGGCGTAACTAAAAAAATTTCTGCCTTTTTATTTATAAATTTTGACGCCAAATCTTGATATTTATATTCTTTTCTTCTCTCTATGCTTAATCCCTTGCCTTTCCTTACCACATTAATTCTTTGAAGGTGCGGCTCGTCACCCGTAAGAAGCGCCGTCATTTCAACATTGTAATTACTTGAAATAACAGAAAGTACACTTATAGGAATATCTGCCTCGCCTTTTTCATACTTCAAATACATCTCCGCGTCCAAATTTATACTTTTTGCAAATTCCTCCGCAGATAAATTTGATATTTCTCTGATGGCTTTTATTCGTGTTCCTATCTGCTTCAATATTTTTGACACTCCCCCCTCCTAATATCTTTAATTACAGAATGTAAGCAAATACACACACGGCAAGAATCACATGCTTAACACCATTTCTCCGTTGGATGTAACAACTTTTATTCTTTTAAAAGATATATTGTATTTCTCCGAATAATTTCTAACTTGTTCCTGCAAAATATTTTTGATTAAAGAAACATTCTTACTGTCAGTAACATTAACATTGAAAATTGTCAGAATCAGAGTTTCGCTTTCCACATCAGCATACCGCAACGAAAGTCTTGATATCAAATCTCTAAGTCCCGGATCCGATGCTAAGAATATATTTAATTGCGAAGCAATTAACCTTCCCACATACTCAAAATTCGTTATATCGTGTTTATCCTTAATGATATCTAATGCAGTTGATAGTTCTTCTGTTTCCAGAAGAGTTCTCGTCTCGAAGTCAGAACGCGATATGCGCATATGGAAATAGTCTTTTACATCGTCAATATTCTGCACTATTCTAAAAGCTGTTCTCTTATAGGAATTATAAGCTGTTACAACCATATATTTTATATCTGAATCGCTGCTTAAAACAACTCTTTTTATTGCAAGTCCCGCAGACTGCATTTTTTGTATCGCCCGCGAAATTGTCTCATCATCTTCATACATAAGCTCGTCAAGCTCCATATCAAGATATAAAGTCTTGCCGACAATATACGCTTTTGAATCCTGATCACAGTCTTTTTTTACAAGTTTTTCCAAACTTTGTGCAAGTTCATTTTTAGGATAAGTTACGCCGACGCAGGCATTGAACGAAAAAACAATTATGAACAAAAGTATTATATATTTCAAAGTTTTCACAATAGCTACAATCCTTCATTCATAGCCCGTCACGCACACTCGAATCAGCCGGTTTAGTCTTTCTTTTTCCGACAGTTTCCATTATTTCTTCCAACTCGTCAAAATCCAGCTCTTTTTCAGCTACAAGCTTTTTAGCAACGGCATCAACAGCAGTCCAATTTGTTTTTAGAAATTTTTCAATTTTTGCATAACATAAATTCATTATTGATATTGTCTCATTATTGAGTTTTTCTTTAAGACTCTGCGACATCTCTTCTCGCGGTATAGCGGAAAAATCGCCGATAAAACCATTGTTTCCCATTCCCATTTTCCATACCATACTGTTTGCCGTGACCATAGCGTGTCTAAAATCCGCAGAAACTCCAGTCGTAGTTGTATTATACTTAATTTTTTCAGCGACATATCCTGCGAGAGAAACCATAATATCCGAAAGCAATTCTTCCTTATGCTCGCTATGAAGTTCCTCTCTGGGAACAGGAGCTACAAGTCCAAGCGACCCCTGATGGGATTTCACCGTAACTTTAAATACGTCGTCGGTGGGATGCATCAAGTATATAGCTACTGCGTGTCCGGCTTCATGATATGCCGTCATCTCTAGCTCTTTAGGCGTCATATTAATATGTGTTTCAATACCCAAATCTATTCTGTCCATAGCTTCTGACAAATCTTTAGCATCAATAACTTCTTTCTTTTTTCTAGCCGCTATCAATGCCGCTTCTTTTATTATATTTTCAATGTCGGCAGGCGACTTATATACGGATTTCTTTGCAAGCCTGTCTATTTTTACTTCTGGCGAAACTTTTACTTTTTCAAAATAGAAATCAAACAGTTGCTCTCTTTCTTTTAAATTTGGCAGAGTAATAGCAATTTTTCTATCAAAACGTCCGGGTCTTAAAAGCGCTTTATCTAAAACGTTCTCATCTGCATTTGTAGCCGCTATAACAATGACATTGCTTTTCTTGTTGTCAATCCCGTCCATTTCTACAAGGAGCTGGTTTTGCGTGCTGTTTGTTTCTTCTCCTCCTCCCATATAAGAAAAAGTTCTGCCTCTTCCTATAACTTCGATTTCATCGATAAAAACCACACAGGCGCCGTCGGTGTAAGCGTATTCTCTGGCTTTTCTAAAAAGATTTCTCATTCTGCTTGCGCCTACGCCCACAAATACCTCGACAAATTCGCTACCTGCCATTGAAATAAACGGCACTCCGCATTCTGTCGCAATAGCTCTTGCAAGCAGCGTCTTCCCACAGCCGGGCGGTCCTATTAAGAGGATGCCTTTAATGATTTTCCCACCGATTTTTTGGAGCTGTTTTCTATCCTTGATAAGCTGAACTACTTCAAGCGCTTCTTTTTTTGCACTTTCAAGCCCGATGACTTCTTTAAAAGAAATTTCTACGTCTTTACCTTTGATTTTGTTTTTCTTCAGTTTTCCAAAACTATTTCTAGACATTACGTACATATACATAAAAACAAAAGCGGCAGCACTTGCAAAGGCTACGAGGATGTTCATTGGCAACGTTGCAACCGTCATGGTTCTGTAAAACGATTCGAGCTTACTCAATCCCCAAATTGAAAGACCTATAAGAATGACCACAACCAAAACCGCAATCACCCACATTTTATTGTTTATTAAAAACAACTTAAACTTACGCATCATTACAGTATCCCTCTAAAGCCATGCATTTATAATTTACAAACCAGCAATTATTTTTTCGCTTTACCTTGATTTGCTACTGCTTCCATAGCTTTTTTAACAGCTTCAGGATCGCCTAAATAGTAATTTTTAACAGGCTTCAAATTTTCATCAAGCTCATATATAAGTGGCATTGCGGTAGGTATGTTTAAACTCACTATATCGTTATCGCTTATATTATCAAGATATTTCACCAAAGCTCTCAGGCTGTTGCCATGCGCCGCTATAATAATTTTTTTGCCTGATTTTATCTTTGGGGCAATTTCTTTCTCCCAATAAGGCACAACTCTTGCAATAGTATCTTTTAAGCATTCTGTTAGAGGAATTTTATCCTTTGAAAGTCCTGAATACCTTGCCTCTCTGCCGGGATGCCTCTCGTCATTTTCATCTAAAGCCATCGGCGGAGTATCGTAGCTCCTCCTCCAGACTTTTACCTGTTCTTCGCCATACTTTGCGGCTGTTTCAGCTTTATTTAATCCCTGCAGAGCGCCATAATGCCTTTCATTTAACCTCCAATTCTTAACAACAGGAACCCATAATAAATCCATTGTATTTAGGACATTCCAAAGAGTTTTAATCGCCCTTTTAAGAACGGACGTATATGCCAAATCAAAAGTAAAACCGTCTTTTTTTAACTGTCCTCCGGCTTTTAAAGCTTCTTCATTGCCTTTCTCGGATAAATCAACATCCGACCAGCCTGTAAATCTGTTTTCTTTATTCCAAACGCTTTCGCCGTGTCTGATTAAAACAATCTTATACATTGATTACACTTCCTCCCGAAATCTCATTTTTCAGATTAAATATTTAGTTAGATATACAACAATTTAAGGCAAATAATTTCTTAAACAGCGCATTAATAACTGTTAAATGAACGTACAAAACATTGTCATTTTCAACGTCCGCTTATCGCTTTATTTCTCATTTATCAAATATATTCGGATAAAACGCAATATAAAAAAGTCAGCTTTTTTATTTTTTACCTGATAAATCTACTAAGTTAAAACTTGTAAGCATTTGTGTTTTTTTACCTGCTTTCATATTATTACTGTCTGCGACTATAATAGCAGTATTTTGTTGTTTCGTTGTCATAACTATTTTTAATAAAAAAATTGAATTATGAGGCAGGACTTCCGTTTATTCTCTGCCGCAGAAAAAATCTTTTATACTTTTTATGCGGAAAAGTTAAAAACAGAAATTATTTTTTTTTGTATTTTTAACTTCGCAGAATTTTAGACTGCGACATGCAAGCTGCCACACAGTTTCACACGAATTGCAGTAGTTGTATTTTCTCTCGTTATTATATGAAAGAGAGATACCTTCTTTATATCCGTCAAGACAAATATATAAGAACTGAAAGTCCTATTGTTTTCATTAACTACTTTTTGTATAGCAATTTCTGACATTGTTTCTTCAATTTTTTTATCAAAAGTTTTCAGTTATGTTTCTTACTGCCGTTTTTACATCTGTGCCGCTACAAAGACTTAACAGGAGAACAAGCACAAAATCAGAAGACTACGCTTTCCCACAATTACAGAAAACACGATTGGGTAGCAACATTCTATCTCTTTTTATTGATATCCGCAGATTCCAATACGACATTTAATAAACCTATCGGGCTTCCTAATTCCATATATACTGGAATTCTCCTTTTATCGTCAGTAAGCCAAACAGTCACTCTGTTGCTTATTAAATCTGCTGCGGCTACATCTTTTCGCATCAGGGGTTCAACCACAAAGCAATTGAACTTGCCCAATTTAGTTTCTATTGCCTCTTTCCTTAAAACTTTTACCGCCGAAAACCACATTGAATACCCGTAACAGTCGTCTAAAACACATTCGACTCCTACTTTTAAATCAAGTGTTCTTATATAGTATAATGCCGTTAAAATATCTTGCACATACTCATCGGCGTTTCCCTCTTGCGTTGAACCGTCGTCATACAACAAACACGTCTGTTGCGTAGGATCGAAACCAAGCTGCTCTTTTGCGCTGTCGGACAAATAAGTATTATAAAAAGAATCAAGAAAAGGCTTCTTTTCCGCATAGAAATATATATGATGCGCTTTTCTTCTGCCTACCCTATTAAAACCCCTTAATTCCAAGTTTGCGCAACCTAACGGAACGTAATTCCATAAAATAGTGTATGTAAGTTTTTCGTATTCAGAAAGCTGATATCTTCCACGTTTTTGCCAGATATATTTTCTTTTCTTTTCATTGGTTCTTTCGCATTTTCCTTCAGGCTTTTTATAAACAGGAGAACTTTGTCCTTTTTTTGTCGTATGAAAATTACCATTGCCAAAACAGTATGACTCCGAAACAAAAACAAATAGACAAAACAACATCAATAATATATTAATTTTTTTTGCAGCTTTAATTATAAAATTTGCAGCTTGTTTTAAAGTCTTACACACAGCAACAGGCTTCACTTTTTCTTTTGCTAACTCGTTCCGCTGCCTTTTGCCGTGCCCTGTAAGAACCAAAATACCTTTGCCGTTTATATTAAACCCAAGCAGATAATCTCTTACACTGTCTCCGACAGCATAAGATTTCTCAAGATCTATGTTAAACTCTTCCGCTCCCCGCAGTGCCATACCCGTTTTAGGCTTTCTGCAGCAGCACTCATCGGAATCGACGTGTGGACAATAATAAAGAGCATCTATTTTTGCTCCGGCTGCTTCAAGTACGGACAAAAATTTTTCATTTACTTTTTGTAAATCTTTCTCTGTAAACATTCCCCTGCCAATGCCGGACTGATTTGTTACAACTATTATTTTAAAACCTGCAGCTCGCAATTTATTTATGCTTTTCGCAGCGAATGAATAAAGTTTTACCTGCTCGGGTGAAGTTAAATAATTTCTGTCAAAGATGACCGTTCCGTCTCTGTCCAAAAAGACGGCAGGCACTTTAACAATTTCCGCTCCCATTGTTCCTTTCCCGTTTTAAACTGCAGTTTTACGACAAGAACCGCAATTCTTTCTTTTATATCCAAACTAATATTTTGAAACTTAACTGCGTCTTTTGCCGTGACAATAAAACACGAATTTTTTCCTTTCTGGTTCATTATCTTTTCAAGCATATTATTATTGTAAACGCTGTGATCTCTTAAAACTATGCTATCTTTTATTTCAATCCCGGACTTCCTAATAGAATTTTCAAAACCTTTAGCAAAACCTATGGCACTTAAGGAGTACACATCGGACTTTCTTAAAAGCTCAAGATTGAAATCCGCAGCTAAATCCGTCGTTTTATATTCAAATCCGCCGTAATGAGTTATAACAGATATCTGTCCCGATAAAACAAACAGCGTTTTTTCCAATCTTTTTAGTTCCTCGTATGAAACCATATCGGAATTCGTAATAATTACAAGTCCTGCTCTTTTTAAAGCTTTCGGTTTTTCCCTTAAAATCCCCGCGGGTATAAGCATTCCATTGCCGAAAGGGTTTGCCGCATTTATGCAAACTATGTCCAAATCTCTTTGAATATTCCAGTGCTGAAATCCGTCATCTAAAACATAGACATCAGGATTTATCTCTCTTTCGTATTTTAAAGCATTGTTATATCTGTCGGCTCCGACAATTACACAAGCTTGCGGAACACTTTCTGCAATTAAAAGCGGCTCATCGCCGCTGTCCGTCGCTCTGATACCGACCGCTCCATCTTTTAACATGACGGAAGCTTTATTCCTTCTACGGTAGCCACGCGTTAAGACCATAGGCTTTAAATTATTTTTTACAAGCAAATTTAAAAGTTCAATTACAACCGGCGTTTTGCCCGTGCCTCCCCACGTAATATTGCCCACGCTTATTACCGGCTTTGAAAATTTTTTGGGACGGCTGAACTTTCTATTCGCTTCGCATAAAATAGAGTAAATCAAAGCAAGCGGACACAAAAACTTACTCATTTATTTTCAAGTTCCCAAAGTTTTACGTATTTCATCAAAGTATAAAACGAAGAATACAACATCGCAAGCACAAATCCAGACAAACCGTCAAGAAATCCCTTTTTAATAAAATACATTTTTATAAAAATCACCGAAGGATTTATAAGAAGATTTAAAACTCGGAATTTCTTGCCATTTTTAAACATTTCTTTGGAACGCAAATCAGTGTATAAATCAGACTTCTTTACAAACTGTTTTACGCTGTCGCAAGTAAGATGCAGAATATCGCTTTTAAAATAAAATTTTCTGCCCTTGTAATCAATACTTTCATGCACCATCTGGTCTTTGTAATGCATTTTGTTTTTATTAAAAAACACAGGATGCGTATAATTCGGATAGCCCGAATGTAAAATCCACTTATTTATAAATCTGTTTTTCCTTGGAGCGACAAAGGCATAACCTTTCGGAGAATTTTTCAGCTCATACTCTATTTCCTCTCTTAATGCGGGTGTTATTCTTTCATCCGCGTCAAGACATACAACCCATTCGTAAGAGCATTGCAACAAAGCAAAATTTCTCTGTTTGCTGAAATATTCAAACTTATTTTGCACAACTCTACAACCCATCTTTTTAGCAATCTCTACAGTAGCGTCTACGCTGAAATCATCGACTATGATAATTTCGTCAGCCCACTTAATGCTTTCAATGCAGTCTTTAATATGTCTTTCTTCATTTTTTGTCAAAACATAAGCTGAAACTTTTATCATCGTTACCACCATTCATATTATACTAAATATTTCCGACTTGCTGCCCGTAAGCGCTTTGTAAAGCAGATTGGGAACATACGGGCAATTTTTGTCTGCTTTTGCGAAAGAATAAAACAATTTCCATGATACCTCTCAAAATCTGTTGCTTATGAGTTCTTCCTCAAATCGCTTACACAGGAATGACAGACTGAATATCCATTATTTTTTATACGCTTCCAATATGCTTTTAACATTTCTTCTACTGTAAAATTCTTTTTCACAAACTGCCTGACCGCTATGCTCATTCATTTTATAAAATTTATCAATAACTTTTTACAGAGCATAAGGAAGTTAAAAGTTCAATCGAAATGTCTATTGCTTTCTAAATAAAAATTCTGGATTACCGCCTATTATGGAAACAACGGCTTATCAAATCAAAAAGGAAGAAATACAATAGCGGGACTTGCTTTATTTATAACCAAATATTAAATTGTTCTTAGTACCTCTGCCATTATAAGAATCCCGTACAAGAATTGCATATAACTATTTCTCGAGAACCCACTATGACAGAAGCAATCTACCCGTCTTTTTTCATTCTTTCAGAAGTATTTGATCGTCAGCGTAAAAAGCTATTTCTACTTAACTGACAGCTCTACTATGCTTTGCTGCGGCTTACAGTCTTACCGACATAATACAGTGACACAATCAAAACTTTACCGACTCAAAGTTTTCCCACTTAGAATTGAATAATTTAAACTGACACATTCTAAATGAATGGTTTTTTTCAAACTGCTTTAGTTTATTTTCCAAGCGTTTGTTGCAATAGGCAATAATTATAATATCGGTCATTTTTAATAGTTTACTATTTCTTTATATAAAAAAACTTGCGCAAATCCGGGCAAGTTCCGCGTTTTTTCAGAAAACAAAACTACCTTTCTTGTGTTCATATTTAACAGCAATGTAAAAGCGTCTTTTGAGAAGTTTAAAAAACTGCTTATAAAATACCGCAAAAATAATACGACATTCTCTAAAATGTCAAGTGTTATTGTAATGAATTTAATTGTCATTGTTTTGTTTTACTTTTATAACATTCTAAACATATTTGCTATACTGCCAATTATGTACGCTAATATTGAATCCATACTGGATAAAGTCGTCCAATCTCACACGTTATGTGAAAAAGAGATTTTATATCTTCTTGAAACGAAAGATACAAAGAAACTTTTTTCTGCTGCAGACGAAATACGCAAAAAATACAGCGGCGACGAAGTGCATCTGCGGGCGCTTATAGAATTTTCAAACTACTGTAAACAAAACTGTCTATATTGCGGTTTGAGAAGAGATAATTCCCATGTAACGCGTTACCGCGTAGAGCCGCAAGATATAATAGAATCAGCAAGAAAAGCAAAAAATTATGGTTATAAAACTATTGTCTTACAGTCGGGCGAAGACTCTTATTATACCGTCGAAAGAATGGCAAAAATTATTTCAGGCATTAAAGATTTCGATTTTGTTGTTACATTGAGCATAGGCGAGAAAACTTTTGAGGAATACAAGGCATATCGCGATGCCGGCGCCGACAGATATTTACTGAGAATTGAAACTACAGATGAAACTCTTTATAATAAGCTTAATCCCGGAATGAGCTTGAAAAATAGGATGCTGTGCATTGAAAATATAAAAAAGCTGGGGTATGAAGTTGGTTCAGGAATAATTGCGGGACTCCCGGGACAAACGCTGGAAAGTATTGCAAAAGATATTGTTTATCTTAAATCAATTCCCGTAGATATGGCAGGCATAGGACCTTTTATTTATCACCCCGACACCCCAATTGAAAATATAAAAGGCGACTTTTTCGAGCTGTCACTTAAAATTATAACAATTTTACGACTGCTTATGCCTGACATCAATATACCTGCGACAACAGCAATGGACACATTAAACAAAGAGGGACGTTTAATAGCCCTGCAAAGCGGAGCAAATGTCATTATGCCGAGTATTACTGAAACAATTTACAGAAAGTACTACGAAATATATCCCGGCAAAGTCTGCCTCGGCGCAACGCCGGCAGACTGTAGGTATTGTATAGAAAATAAAATTAAATCGATAAATAGAAGAATATCGACAGGAAAAGGATTTCATATCAGGCAGAGCGGGTTGTAAAGCGTAATAGATAAAGTCCGGGTTTCAAGAACAAAACAGAGCAAATCTGATTAAAACCATTAGTAGAATAATTCTTGTTTTGTTTGTTAAGCCTTATGATAATAATCTGTTGCCAAAAAGTTGAAGTAATTGCAATTGAAAACTGCCGTCCGAGAACTGTTGTTGATAAAATACGGGATAATCTGACTAAAACTACTGTTTTTTTGTAGCGGCACTTAGCATGGCGGCAGCAAAAGAAAACGCTGCCGCAGTAGAGAAAATAGGCAGAGTAATGATGACGATATTTGTAGTTTTTTGTACAGCGTACGACTGCTATTGCAGAGGTTAACTTGAAAAAATTGTGGTTTACAATAATTATGTGATTCGGGCGAAGCCGCAAGAGCGGTCAAAGAGGAAACAAGTATCACTAACAGCGATGTGCAAGAATGTGATTGAAGAACAAATTCCTGAATACAAAAAATGTGTCAGTGCGGGAAGTCAAACAAATAAGCAGTAATCGCAAGAGAGCGGAAGTTCTTTATAGTACTTATACTGATATTCAATAGAGACACTCCACTATCATTTAAAGAGAAGATAATTTTATTACAAAGGTAATTTTCTTGACGCTTTTCTAGAACGCGGTAGAAGATAAAATGAAAAAAGTTATATGTGTATATGTATGTATATTTTTGGCGGCGGGCTGTGGTAATGGTAAGCTGCATGATATTGGAAGCTCTGCGAATTCTGTCGTTGATAAATCCGGTGTTGATAAATCTGATATTAATAAAAAAGTAAGCAAAGACACAACGCCGCTAACACCTGAGTCTTTATTAAATCCTTTAGAGGAATTGTGTGGTGATGGAAATTATAAACCGTATCTTTGGCATTCTGTTATTTCTTATATTATAAACGCAGTTATTTTTCTTTCGTTAGAAGGTGTTACGGTTGAAAATTATACAGATTTTGCGATTTTTTTTGGTATATTAAGAATGTTTTCCACTCTGAGTTTTCCTGTGCATGTGGCTTTCACAAATCTTTCTTTTTTGTTTAAGTCAAAAATAAGTTTAGCCTCTTTGGCTGTAGATGCATTCTTGTCGTTAAGCGCGTTTATATTAAATAAACAATTAATAACTTATAAATTTCTTAATTATATTTTTAGGAATAATTCTATTTATTTCCTTGTTACTCAATTTTTTCTTGAGAGTGTCCGACTGCTTGCGTATCCTCATCTCTTGTTTTTATAGTAATCTTTCTTCCTTTGACAAAAGTAACGAAAGAGATTAGATGAAAATATTAAATATTTTTTTACATTTTTGTTTTTTTGTGTTTCTGTTTTGGTTGTTCTTCTAAAAATAAGAATGCTCCGCAGTCTCCAAAACCTCCAGAATGTCCAAAGTGTTCAGAAGCTCTAAAATAGAGAAAGAGGAACCTATTAAAAAACCTAACATATCCGAGACTTTTAGGGCTGCAAATATTTGGAGGAAATACAGGTAAGAAGGGAATTTGCTGAAAAAATTGGCACGCTAAAGACTAAATACCAGAGAGAAAAGGCATTTAAATTATGCTCGCAAAAAATGCGGCAAGATTTGTTAGAAAAATATCCGCTAGAATAGAAAGAAAAACTAACTGAAACCTCAGAATTCAAGCAGCAGGCGGGAAAGGCTCTCAGAAGTATTTTTAAAGAATTAGACAAAATTATTTTAGAAGAATTTACATCGACAAACAACAAGGGATATATAACGCATTCATCGCCTCAGCTTGAAGTTCTTAACGAAAAAAACAATAAATACAAACCATACCCCACAAAAAATATCTTGCGCTGCTAAGCCTCAAGAACGACTATTGTTCGACTTTAGTGGAAAAGAAAGCAACTACAATGTTACTGAAAAAGGTCTAACCGCCAAAAATTAGGATAAAAACAAAATATATACAATTGAAAAACATGAGATTTTACTATAAGCAAGCTCCGAAAAAATGGCGGAAAAGAAGCAATGTCGGTGGTTGCCGATGTTAGAAAATATCAAAAGATATGTTTATAGAGAAACAAAAAAACAAATGCTTGACGATACACTCCTGCTTTCAACTGTTTGTCTCAAGGCGAGCATTGATGTTTATGGCAGCAATGGCAAAAAAACAATTCTCTTCGAGATAAATTTGTTAAGAGCAAAAAGTACAAAATTTTACAACGGGCAAATTTATTTGATTTTTAACAATCTTGTAATCGAACATCTGCTGTCCTGCTATCTTATGCTGGCGAGGCTCTGCCCCGCTTATTTTTACGATTAAAAGTGTCGATGGTTGGAAGTCGCGGTGTAGGCGGTCATCTTCATAGTTTATTTTTGGGATTGAAATTCATTTTTAGAAAAAAATATGTTTTCATTACTATATCTTCATAATCAAAAAGCTTCTTTTTAATCAAAATCCTATTGTAAGCAGTATAAACCTTCTGAACAGAAACAAGAGCTAAGAATGGCGAAAGCGCCGACATACATATTTCTTAGCGGCATCTCATGGGATAAATCCAATTAATTTAAAATTGTTAAAAAAAAATTAAATATTGCTATAATATGCCCATTACCTATAAAAATCTCATTAATTTAATTTTCAGGGGCCATAGTTAAACGGGAGAATATATCGTTCGCAACGATAAGATGCGGGTTCAATTCCCGCTGGCTCCACAAAGTTTTTTTGCAGCGCCGTAAAATTTGAGAAACAGAATATTTTCTATAAATATTCTATAAGCTAATTGCGTGCTATTAACTCAACACATGATAATGTTACAAATTTATGGAGCAGTTTAAAGAAATGATTTGCTTTATTATTTTGCCGTTTACTCTTGAAAAAGGCGGCGAGATAAAAATGTCAAAGCTAAAAAGTCTGGTATTAGCATTCGCTCTTTTATGTTAAAATCTTGTCTTGAATATATCCGTGATACTCCATGAGAGTTTTCATTTTGGATATTTATCGTTAGTATTATATCAGCGCTTTTAGTCCCAAAAAATTCTTTAATCTGCCATCTTTCAATAGCGTTCGCGAGTTCGTCAATTTTTTACATTTTTATAAGTTATTTGCCTGAAAAACGTAAAAGAAATTCTTAAAGTACGTCTAAATAATTCTCACAAGGAGATGAGAATGAGAGAGTCTTATGTGTTAAAATCTTGTCTTGAGTATATCCATGATATTCCAAGAGCGTTTTCATTTTTGATATTTATCGTTAGTATTATATTAGCGCTTTTAGTCCCAAAAAATTCTTTAATCTGCCATCTTTCAATAGCGTTCGCGAGTTCGTCAATTTTTTACATTTTTATAAGTTATTTGCCTGAAAAACGTAAAAGAAAAATGCTTAAAGTACATCTAAATAATTCTTATAAGGAGATGAGGGAGAATATATTAAGCGAAATTCTTTTTGCGACCGATGGACATTGTAGTTCGGATGAGAGAGAAAAACTTCTTAATCATAAATACTTTAAAGAAACCTTTCACGATAAAAAATGGGATGTTTTTTGTAATGCTATTAACAGGGATAATCATTATATAGAAGATATTCGTAATGAATTTGAGCTGTTTAACCGAGAGTTGGATACTGTTATATTGCTTTGTCCGCTTAAGGAGAATGCATATAATGCATTTAAAAATGTTCAAGGCCGTATATTTACATTACAAAAGCTTGACTATAAAACATATGCAGACGATATAAAGCCATTTTGCAGAACATTATGGGAGATATTTGCACACTTTAATCATGTGGATGGATACTATGATAACGATCCTATTCAAGACCGTATAGACGCTTTGTAAGGAGTATGATAATGGAAAATTTACAAGTATATGGAAATTTAGCGCGAAGAACTTATTACGACGATACCTTAAGTATCCATGAAATATTAAATAAGGTTCATTGTTCAGACGCCTTATCTTTCTTAAAAAGAGTGTCAGATAATAGCGCGGATTTAGTGATAACTTCTCCGCCTTATTTTCAACAGCGGGATTATGGCGGCGGAGGTATTGGCAATGAGGCGACAGAAGATGAGTATATAAATAATTTAGTGCCTGTATTTAATGAATGTTCCCGTGTTGTTAAATCGACAGGGGCAATAGTTTTTAATTTGGGCGACAAATACCTAAATGGTAATTTATCGTTAATCCCATATAAATTTGCTCTTAAAGTATTAAACGATAAAAAAGTTTTTTTAATCAATCAAATTACTTGGGTAAAAACAAACCCTACTCCCAGACAAGAACATAGAAAATTAATACAATCTACCGAACCATTTTTTATATTTGCTAAAACAAAAGACTATTGCTTTAAATTAGACGAATTTTTAAGCCATTTGAATAGGAAAAACAAAAAAATAACTTCTAACTCCTCAAAAATAGGAAAAAAATATTTTGATACTATAAATCACTCAAATCTAACAGCACAAGAGAAAGCAAATGCAACTCGTGAATTAGAGAAAGTTATAAAAGAAGTGCAACTTGGTAAAATAGAAAGTTTCAGAATGAAAATTCGCGGCATTCACAAAGAAGCATATGGCGGCATGGAAGGCGGGAGAAATAACCAAATTAAAAGAAACGGATTTACAATAATTAAGATAACAGGAAATGCTATGAAAAAAGATTTAATAGAAAGTCCTGTTGAAATAACAAAAGGTAATAGACATACAGCCGTTTATCCACTATATATAATACAAGAATTAGTAAAATTGCTATCTAATAGCGGTGATATTGTATTAGATCCTTTTTGTGGTAGCGGAACTACTTGCGTCGCCGCTAAAAATCTCGGAAGGAAATATTTAGGGATAGAAATAAACCCTGAATATGTGTCTTTGTCAGAAGAGAGAATACAAGGAAGCAAGTAACTATGAGGAGTTTTTTATATGAGTGAAAGAGATATTTTAGAAAAGGCATATAAAGAGGCTTCTGAATTAAATAGTGATGATATACCAAGTATGATCAAAAAAGATATAGATATATTGATTACAAATATAGAAAGCAATAAATCTCTGATTTCTGCTTTAACTACAAGCCTTTTAAAGAAAATAACAACGCCCAAACAAGATATCCGTTTGCATAGAACAGATTTTGCTAATGGTTATTCTGCAAGAGTTTTGGACACTCACATAACATCGCCATTTTTCAAAGATAATTTCCCAAAATATGCAAATAAAGAAAGTGCTTTTTTGACATTGGCTACAAGAGAAGAAATTAAATGGACCAAAAAAGATGGAAAAACTTTAAAAATACGAAATATAAAACTTAAAGAAGCGTTTCTAAATATACTTGACCAAATAGAAACTTTTAAACAAGACCATGAAAAATATCTTGTTTATTTATTTTTTAGTCTTATAAAATTATCAAAAAGTAACGAGGATTTATTCCAGAGGACTACACAACAAGGGACAGAAAATTCAAGCATCTTAAACATCAATACAATTCTATCAATGCTTGCAGAACATTTTCAGGTTAAGAAAAGTTCAAGATTACCTGTAATTGCAATATATTCAATTTATAAAGTTCTTTTTGATAAGTTTGACCGATACAAAAACAAAAAACTTGTTCCTTTGCAGGTTCATACTTCATCGGACAAACATAGTTTTGGCGATATAGAAATATATACGCAAGATGGAAAACCTTTTGAGATAGTTGAGATTAAACATAATATTCCTATTGACGAGTATTTAATTTTTGATGTAATAAAAAAGATAAGCAAAATTAAAGTTGATAGATATTATATTCTCACGACTTTTCAGAATAGTTTTAAGAATGCTACTGAAGAAAAGAAAATTTTAGATATGATTTTGAATATTAAAAAAGAGCGAGGAGTTGATATAATAGCAAACGGTATTTTAACAACGCTCAAATACTATTTAAGATTTATAGACAATTATGACGACTTTTTGAAATGCTATACGGCAGATCTGATTAAGGACGCAAAAGTATCAACAGAAATTAAATACTTTCATATAGAAGAATGGAATAAAATAAGAGATAATTATTAAATATGAAAGAGATTTTAGAAAAATGACTGACGACTGCTTTTGACATGGGCATAGAGTTATTAAAAAAGCTAAAGCTTTTTCTTAAGCAAATGTTCCGAAATTAAATGGTAAAAAAATAATATGACATACCTAACAAAGAAAGGCGGCAGGTATTATATATGCGAAAGTTATCAAGTCCCTAAAGTTGACGATAAAGGTTTGTCAATCAAAGATAGCAATAACAAAGCAATCTATAAGAACAAAATCAAATGAACTCGTTCTTCTAAAAATAAAAAGCTCGCGGAAATAGAGCTAGACAAATATGAAGAAGATAAGGATTGGAGACGTATTGGTCTCAATAGGCTTGAGGCGTCTTGGCAATCGATAAAAGAAAAGTATCTCTTTATTCTAAAGCTACAAAATCCTTATCAAGCTTTAAACTTGACGATTCGCATTTAGGGTTTGCTCCAAGACTAAATTACGTTAAAGAGTTGGCTTTGTCATTTGCAGAGAGCTTTTTTGCTTGGCTAAAAAGCGAACTTAAGTTCTGAAGCCACAATACGCAGGAAAGACGCTACTCCTAAATATTGGGAAAAAACTTGTTGATTGGGAAATAGTAAAAGATAATCCTTTGCAAAGACTAGAAATAAAGAAGATTACAAATGAAAGAGAAATCAAATATTGGAAAAATACGGACGATATAAAGAAAATAATAGACGCTTCCAGCGGCTGCTGGAAAACAATAAACATTCTGGAGTTTTATATAGGCACAAGAATATCGGAAGCGTTAAATTTTGACTTCAATTTTGTAGATTTTGGCAATCATACGATTAAAATACAATCCGATGGAACTTTTAGAACTAAAAACCGCAAGTTTCGCATAATAAAGATACCGCAATATTTGGAAAAGCATTTATTAGAACTCAAGAAGGAGCGGAGTAAAAACCGCAAAATTAAAACTATAAAAACAGCGATTTATTCAAACGGCGGTAGTCCAAACACGGAAACGGCGTCAAGCTACTTAAAGAAGTTTTATAAAAAGCAAGAGTTTGAGGTGTTTCATTCGCATTGTTTGAGACACGCGTTCGCCGCGCAATATCTTTTAAGGTATAAAGATATTTATGGGTTGTCAAAAATATTAGCACCATTCGGCAACTGTTGCGGAGAAATACTACGAACATTTGATAGAGAGCTATTATAACACAACCATGTCCAAATTTGAGCTTGTTTAAAATAAAGGTTACAATGATTTCTATAAATTTTCTATAAAAAGTTTTTTGAGTTGGATTTGTTGGAATAGTTGAAACATTATTTGATTGATATTTGAAACGGCATATTGGAATTTGTCATATATATCAACGTAAAATCGCTTTGTATATATCAATTCCCGCTGGCTCCACAACAATATTTTTCAACGATAAAGTATTATATTTTCTCCGGAAATATATTTTTTATCCCTCAATTATTCATAGACGTCAATCATTCTTATTTTTTAAATGACAGTCAAAACGGCAGTTTGAATCTTTTCCGCCTTTATTACAGCAATTACAACTGCCCTTTATTAGGCGTTTTACCGCAAGCGCTGCGGCAACCGACACAACCGTGATTATTATTATATTCTGCAACACTTTAAAGCCCTTTTAAAACATTTTAAATTTTACACAACGACAAAAGAGCGAAGCTGACGACAAAACATTCCAAACTCCGATCCGTTTTTCCTTCACACGCCTATTTTTAGCAACATTCCAAGCTGAAAGACAATAAATGAAGCTATCCACGCAAAAACCGTACTCCCTATAATAAGAAGCGCAAGCCATTTATAACTTGAACCGGTTTCTTTAAAAAAAACCATCACAGACACAACGCAAGGAGCGTATATCAAACAAAAAATAAGAAAAGCCACGCCTTTAAGCGGCGACCAGTCCTTACTAGTGGCAATCTTTTCTCTTAAAGGACGGGCATCTTCGGAACCTACTTCGCCAATAGAATAAATAGTACCTAAGGTGCTGACAATTACTTCTTTTGCGGCAAACCCGGCTATCAAAGCAATAGCTCTGTTGCCGTCCATGCCTATAGGTTTAAGCAAAGGTTCGAGAATTTTTCCTGCTCTGCCCGCAATACTATACTCCAATTGCGCCGCCGCTTTTTCAGCTTTAGTAAGACTTTCATTTACAGGAGCTTTGGGATACGCAAACACTGCCCATATTAAAATTGATATCAAAACAATTACAGTTCCGGCTTTACGCACATAGAGCCAGCTTCTCTCCCACATTTTTAAAAATAAACCCTTAATTGTAGGGAGGTGGTAGGGAGGAAGTTCCATGACAAAATGAGCCGACGTTTCCTTTAATAAAACTGTAACGCTTAAGAGTTTTGCAATGCTTAAAGCAATAACAACGTTTAAAAAGTACATAAAAAACATCACGCCCGTCTGATATCTCGCCGAAAAAAAAGCTCCTATAATCAGAGCAAATACCGGAAGCTTGGCGCCGCATATCATAAACGGCACCACAAACATAGTTATAAGTCTGTCGCGTTTTGAATCTAAAGTTCTCGTCGCCAAAATACCGGGTACCGCGCATCCGTTAGTTGAAAGCATTAAAGGCAGAAACGACTTCCCATGAAGTCCGAATCTGCTCATAATTTTATCCATCACAAAAGCGGCTCTGGCCATATATCCAGAATCTTCAAAAAATGCAATCGCAAAAAACATAAGCATCACAAGCGGAAAAAATCCGAGTACGCCGCCGACTCCGCCAATTATCCCGTCAACAACCAAAGACCGCACCGGACCGTCTGGAATAATCTTCGCGACAGTTTCACCGAACCATTTAAAAAATAAACCGAAGAGTTTTACCATAGGTCCTGAAAGAGTGAACGTGAATTTAAAAATTATATGCATCACCGCAGCAAAAATGGGAATTCCCAAATATCTGTTAAGCACAAAATTATCAATAATTTCGGTTACGTCAATCTTTTCTTGACCTGTTCTTTTTACAACTGTTTTTACTACAGAGTTCGCAAAACCGTAACGCTTATTGGCTATTTCAGTTTTTGCTTCTCTGCCAAAATGCTCTTTGATATGATTTCTGCTTTTTTCAATTTGCTTTAAGATTTCAGTTTTATTATCAGCTTCGCAAACGAGCTTTAACGCCAAAGTATCACCATCTAAAAGTTTTATCGAAAGCCACCTTTTAGGAAGTTTTGACAATCTGGAATCTTTTGAGATAAGATTTTCAAGTTTATCAGTTTCTTCTTTAATGTCTTCGCCGTAATCAACCTTAATTCTTGTACGATTTTGAAGCTTTGCGTTTTCGCCAACGTTTACAATACAATCCAAAATATCGACGATTCTTATCGCTCGGCTTGCAATCGTCGCAAACACCGGAACTCCTAAAAGATCTGACATTGCTTTCTTATCGGCAGTTTTTCCATGCGACTCTAGAATGTCAACCATGTTTAAAGCTATTATGACAGGCACATCGAGTTCCATTATCTGAGTAAACAAATAGAGATTGCGCTCCATATTAGCAGCATCAATTACATTAATTACAACGTCAGGCTTTTCGTCAAGCAAAAAATCTCTTGTTACCACTTCGTCATCGGAATACGCAGAAAGACTGTACGCACCAGGCAAATCAATAAAGGTTATGTCATAGCCTTTGTAACTTTTTGAACTTTCTTTTTTTTCTACCGTTACTCCGGGATAATTGCCGACATGCTGATTAGAACCCGTCAAACCGTTAAAAATTGTGGATTTACCGATGTTGGGATTGCCTACAAGAGCAACTATAATATTTTTATTTGCCATTATATATTATTCCCTTTTTAACAGAATCTTATCAGCAATTTTATTGCTCAAAGCAATTTTCGAACCTTTTACTTTAACCATTACGCTGCCTTTCAGACCGGTATTCTCAATAACAGTTAAATACTCGCCTGGAACAAAACCCATTTCAAGAAGCCTGTGTCCCAACTTATTATCATCGCAATAAGCTATAACAAATCTATAAACGCCGGGTCCAGCGTCGCTTAATTTAGCCATGCCGTTATACTTAAGACAACTATCAAATGCCTTATAATTTTGAAAATGAGCCTTTATCCAGCGTTTATGCCAGTATTCATAACCACGTTTTATAGCTTTTTTTAAATACTCCATCATTAATCAGCCTCATTTTTAGCTATATATAATTATTTTAGTTTTATCTAACTCTTATAGATATCAATATCACTTGCAAATTTTAATTCATTAATAATTCTCATATTTTTCTAAATATCTTCTTAAATTAACTGAATCTTCATCTTTTACAAGAAAATATTCTTTTAAAAGAGTACATAACCTCTCAAGTCTGTGTACGGTTTCCAAACCGATGAAGTGCTCTATTTCGCAGGCTTCCCTATCGGCGATTTTACTGTCTATAAACAGCATATTATTTAAAAATCTATATAATATTTCATGTTTTCCTTGAATCTCCAAAGCTATTTTTTCCCCCTTATTAGTTAAATCAACATATCCGTATTTTTCGTGTATTGCCAGTTCGTTTTCGGCTAAAAAATTAATTGCAATGTTAACGCTCGAGCTTTTAACATTTAAAGAATTGGCAATATCGCCGATTCTTACGTGTTTTTTCTTTCTTTTCAACATCATGATAGTCTCTAGATAATTTTCAAGCGAGGCGCTTAAATTGTTAAGAGACTCACTTCTTTTAAACTTTACCATCGAAACCCTCTAAAGCAAAATATAAATGTTAGGTTAATATAAAATTTTTTGATACGTTTGTCAAGTATAGATACAAAGCATACGTTCACCTATTTTAAATTCTTTACGGATTTAAGCACATGCTGAGAAAAAAAAAGAAATGAAACACAAACAGATAAGTAAAGAAAAAACAGTAAATCTTATTAGAGAACATGGAAATTTTATACGTTTTTTGACACTTTTTCGCACTTTTTTGCACACAAGTTAAAATTTGATTAGACTGCGACTTTTTGTAAGTAAGCAAGGATAAAAAAGGCAACGGCTACGGCTACGAATGCGGAGTGGAAAGACAGATATAAACAAGTATCAAGGGAAAGCGAATTAACACTGCACGAGGCAGAATGCGAGGTATTGAGAGCGAGAGAACGGGAACTGATGAAAGAAGAAATAGAAGAGACGGACAACAGGAAAGAGTTTGAGGAAGCGATAGAAGGTGCGAAAAAGCAGGCAGAAGAAGCGAAAGAAGAGCTGATAAAAAAGCGGTTTGGAAGAGTCCCCGACAAAGATAAAAATCAGAGCTGGCGGATATACGATGAGAAAAAGAAATCGTTTTTATTATTTGATATAGAGAGCGGAATGTTTTCGTTTGTGGATATGTTTTTGTCAACGCAGTTTGTCAATCTGTACAATGTTGTTTTGGC
>JAIXMX010000004.1 GCA_020328155.1 Candidatus Endomicrobiellum agilis
AAAAAAAATAATAAAAAACACCCCCCCGGGGGGGGGGGGGGAGGGGATTAATTGTGTTTAACTGCTCCCGCGATAACGGAGACATCTTTATATAGATTTCTACTATATGTATGCACATTTTGAATAGAGTATTTACTTACGAAATTTTAACTGAATTGTTAAACTTCATTTATTGTCAAAATCCTTTGATTTTTATATTATATATATAATGAATACCAAGCAGATTAATACCTACGTTTCAGATATAATTGAAGATATCAAAAATAACGGTGATAAAGCCGTTTTTAAATATATCAAGAAATTTGATAATGCAGATTTGTCTAAAAAAGGGTATAAGGTTTCACAAAAAGTAATAGCTGATGCCGCTAAACGTGTTCCGAAGTCACTAAAAAACGTAATAAAATCTTCTTATTTAAATATTTTGTCATATCACAAGTACGAATATTCTCAAATTAAAAAGAGATGGAATTATGTTAAAAACGGTTTAAAAGTCGGACAGTTTTACACGCCTATAGAATCTGCTGGTGTTTATGTTCCCGGAGGGCGTTTTCCTTATCCATCGACTGTCATTATGACTGCAATTCCTGCGGTTGCGGCAGGAGTAAAAAGGATAGTTATGGTTACTCCGCCGAAGAATATGAATGATGTTGTTTTATTTACTGCAAAATTGTGCGGGATAGAAGAAATATATTGTATCGGCGGTATAGCAGCGGTGGCGGCCCTTGCCTATGGAACAAAAACAGTAAAGAAAGTTGACATGATTGTAGGTCCTGGAAATGCTTATGTAGACGAAGCCAAAAGGCAGGTTTTTGGGTATGTCGGCATAGATGCACTTGCTGGACCGACTGAGGTGGTAATAATTGCGGATAAAGATGTTCCTGTGGATTATGTTTTTGCTGATATAATGGCACAAGCAGAACATGATCCTGGTGCCAAAATTTATCTTTTATGCGAATCGGCAAAAAAAATATCTGAAATTAAAAAGCTGCTCCCTGAAGAAGTCCTTAAACAGTTAAAAACAGAATTTTGCTCTTTAAATAAGGCTGTTGACATAGCAAATAATATAGCGCCTGAGCATTTGGAACTTTTGGTAAAAAATTATCAAGTTTTGTTAAAAAGCATTAAAAATGCAGGAGCTATTTTTGCAGGTTATCAGACGCCTACCGCTTCAGGTGACTATTGGGCTGGACCATCGCATGTTTTGCCCACAAACGGTTCTGCAAAATTTTCAAGCGGACTTTCAGTAATGACATTTTTAAAAAGATCCACATATATCGAGATGAGTAAAAATAACAAAATGGCATACAAAATTATTGCTGATTTCGCCCAGGCTGAAAGTATGCAGTATCACAAAAAATCTGCAGAAGTAAGATACCTCAACTCCGATCCTCTTAACCAAATGAAGAGGGAAAATACAGAACATAGAAAAAGAAGATAATGAAATAAGTGAAAATTTCTTTTAGGATATTGTAAAATGAAGCAGAGAAAAGCAAAAACTGCAAGAAAAACGAAAGAGACCGATATCATTGTTGAAATTAATCTTGACAATCCTTCGGTACCGTCAGTGTCAACTACAATAGGTTTTTTAGACCATATGCTTGAGCTCTTTGCAGTTCATTCAGGAATGGGCTTTAAAATCAAAGCTTCCGGCGATACGCATATAGATGATCATCATTTGGTTGAAGACGCAGGAATAACCATAGGACAAGCCTTAAAAGAAGCCATCGGCGATAAAAAAGGTATTGTAAGATATGGGCATTTTCTTTTACCTATGGATGAAACTTTAAGTTATGTGGCTTTGGATCTGTCAGGCAGATCTTATTTAAGTTATGAAGCCGATATAAAATTTCAAAAAAATGGATTTAACTATGACTTAATACGAGAGTTCTTCTACGCTCTTGCAAGCAATGCAGAAATTACATTGCATATTAAAATGATAAAAGGAAGAAATAACCACCATATAGCAGAATCCATTTTCAAGGCTTTTGGCCGTGCTTTGGGACAGGCGGTATCATATTCCAGAAGTAAGAAAACCATTCCTTCAACAAAGGGTGTTCTGTAATCTGTTTTATCTTCTGTATTTATTTCCTTTAACTGGCGAAAAAAAGAAAAACAAAATCAAAGAAATGAACAAAACAGGTTAAAAAAGGAGATTGACATATTAAAGAAATGACAAAAAAAATTGCAGTTATAGATTATGGATTTGGCAATATTAAGAGCGTGCTAAACGCTTTGCATTACTGTAATGCAGAGGCGTATGTTATTGATTCTCCGTCAAAAATTTCGAATTTTGGCGGTGCAATACTTCCAGGTGTTGGAGCGTTTGGACCCGCGGCGGATTTTTTAAAATCAAAAGGGTTTGACAAAGCGATAAGCAACTATGTAAATTCCGGAAAAATGCTTTATGGAATATGTCTTGGATTCCAGCTTTTTTTTACTAAAGGTTATGAGAACGGAGAGTATGAGGGTTTAAATCTTATACCAGGCGAAGTAAGAAAATTTGAGCTTGAAGATAAAACTTTAAAATTCCCTCATATGGGATGGAACAATATAGAAATTATAGACAGCATGTATCCCAAAAAAATGTTTGAATCAATAAATAATAAAGAAACTTTTTATTTTGTTCACTCATACTACGGAATGCCTAAAGATTTATCACAGTCCTCAAGTTTTTGTAATTATGGCATAAAGTTTTGTTCTTCTATAGCGTATAAAAATATTTGGGGCAGCCAGTTTCACCCCGAAAAAAGTGGGGAAAAAGGATTGAGAATTTTAAGTAATTTTATAAACGAGGCAAATAAATGATTATAATACCGGCGGTTGATATAAGACAGGGAAACTCGGTAAGATTAAAACAGGGTAAAATTGATGCCGAGACAATTTATTCGAAAGATCCTGTTTTTATTGCAAAACTTTGGAAATCTAAAGGTGCAAAACGTTTACATGTTGTTGATTTGGACGGCGCTTTCAGCGGAATAAATACAAATAAAGAGATTATCAAAAATATATGCGCGGTGGTTGATATTCCCGTTGAGGTTGGCGGTGGAATAAGAAATATGGAGAAAATAAAAGAAGTTTTTGATTTAGGCGCAACATATGTAATTTTAGGCACAGTGGCGTTTCATGATCCTGAAATTGTAAAAAAAGCGATAAACAAGTACGGTCCTCAAAAAATCATTATCGCTGTTGATGCAAAAGACGGAAAAATTGCGATAAGCGGTTGGAAAGATATAACTTCTGTTGAAGTTTTGGAACTTGTAAACGGACTTAAAGAAATAGGTGTTCAGGAAATTTTATATACCGATATATCAAGAGATGGAATGTTTACAGGCCCGGACTTTATAGGACTTAAAAAACTATTTGAAAGCGATATGAGGATAATCGCTTCAGGTGGCGTAAAGACTATTGACGATTTAGTTAGACTTAAAAAATATGAAAAAGACGGCGTTTTTGCCGCTATAGTCGGAAGTGCATTATATACCGACGATTTTAAACTTGAAGATGCAATAAAAAAGGTAGAATAATATGTTTTACAAAACATAATTAAGAGCCAAAATGATGATGAATGTAAAGGAATAAAATGTTAGGAATAAGAGTAATACCATGTTTGGATGTTACAAATGGACGTGTCGTTAAAGGGACAAATTTTGTCAATCTAAAAGATGCAGGTGACCCAGTTGAAGTTGCAAAACAGTACAATTCAGATGGCGCAGATGAAATAGTATTTTTAGACATTACTGCAACTCACGAAGGTCGTAATACTACGGTTGATTTGGTGAGAAGAACTGCCGAAAAAGTTTTCATTCCTCTCACTGTAGGAGGTGGAATAAGAACTCTTGAAGATATAAGAAATCTTTTGAATGCAGGAGCTGATAAAGTTTCACTGAATTCTTCTGCTGTCAAAAATCCATCTATTATAAAGGAAGCAAGCGATAAATTCGGAATACAATGTATAGTTGTTGCAATAGATGCAAAAAAAACAAGAGAAAATAAGTGGAATGTATTTGTGCATGGAGGCAGGATTGATACCGGACTCGATGCTATTCTTTGGGCTAAAAAAGCTGTTGAATTTGGCGCCGGTGAAATTTTACTGACAAGTATGGATAAAGATGGGACAAAAGATGGTTATGACTTAGAACTTTTAAAAGCAATTTCAAGTTCTGTGGGAATACCAGTAATTGCATCTGGTGGTGCTGGAAAAGTCGAACATTTTTCCAAAGCCTATGAGTACGGCGCTTCAGCAGTGCTTGTTGCCTCTTTATTTCATTACAAAGAGTTGACGATAAAAGAAGTCAAAGAACATTTAATGTCCCAAAATATACCGGTGAGACAAATACACAGTGCTTAAGTCTGCCGTAAAGATGAAAGATATTTTGCAAAAAGCAAACTTTTATAGCAAGCTAAAATTAAACGAAATATATTAATAAGAAAAAAATAGGGAGCAGTGTGTGGAAAAGATTATTGAAAACTTAAAATTTGATGACAAAGGTCTTATTCCCGCCGTAGTTCAAGACTGGAAAGATAATGTAGTTTTAATGGTGGCTTACATGAATAAAGAATCTGTCAAAAGAACCTTTGAAACAAAAAAAGCTACTTTTTGGAGTCGTTCAAGACAATCTTTTTGGGTCAAAGGCGAAAGTTCTGGAAATATTCAAGAAGTGAAGGAATTTTATTATGACTGCGATGCCGATTGTATCCTTTTGAAAGTAAATCAAATCGGCGGTGCTGCATGTCACACCGGACACAGAAGTTGTTTTTTTACAAGGGTTACATCTAATAGAGATACAGAGATCATAGGCGAGGAACTATTTGATCCTGATAAAGTTTATAAAAAATAATTGAAATTTAGGATATTGAATTATTATCTTTCAGTGTTTTATATAAAATCAACAGGTTCCGAAGGAATTTGATTCAAATTTAAATGCTTTCTAGTCAAACCAAAGTCTTGACAGACAAGCTGTCCCAATGGAATAAAAAGTCTTTTAAAACATAAATTCTATTGCAAAATTACGCATTACTTGAAAAATCACTTTATAATCAAAAAAGCGCGGTAATCTAACAACTCACTGAGACAGAATGAACTGAAAAGATACAAACTTGTACATCGGAAATAGAATAATGGAAAGTAAATAATCAAAAATGTCTCTAGACTACGCGATATTTAAGATTACTAAAAGTCGCGTTGATAAAAGGGAAAAGCTTTTGATAATATTCTATTTCATTCAAAATGGGAGATAGAATAATAAAAAGCAAAATTTATACAACTATACAACATCGCTAGTCGAGAATGTAAGACTTGGTGGATTAAAAGATTTTTATGTAAATATCAAAGATTATTCAAATACACATGCCAAAGATGATTAGTAATTCAAAATTTGGCTGTAGGAAAATTTAAGTTATTACTTGAAAATATTCATAATAATAGAAACAGCACAAGCGAAACTATCTCTAAAAATCTTTAGAGAGAATTACAAAACTATCAAATACAGAACGACTTGTAATTTTAAGAAATGAGTTTGTAAAGTTATTAAAGTTATCTATGATAGATATTAATGATAAATATATTAAATTAGCAAATAAAAAAATAGGATTTCATTTATATTCGAGCAAATTCAGTACAATATAAAAATAGAGCAGAGAATAATCTGAGATTATGACAATATTCGAAAAAGGAAATTATCAATCTGTTTCAGCTGAATTTAGATCACTCGGAATGTGTGCGTTGGAAGAGTTATCAAATTTTCAAAATAAATTTAAAATTTATGATACGGATACAACTATAAATACAATCAGAGATGCTATAATAGCAAACTATCTTGGTTTTGATTTGCTGAATACTGATAAGCATGGTTTTGATGCAAAAAAAAGAAATGAAAGTAAATTTCTAGAGGTTAAACAGTGTTCAATATCAAGTCATTCATGGGGCGGGACATGGAACGATACAAATGAAGAAAAAGCACTGGCATTTTCTGATAAAAGACTTTTTACTGTTGTAGGTGTCTGGAAGGGAGCAAATGATTTACAGTTTATGGTTTACGGACAACATCATAAGTTGGGTCACGATTTATATAAGTTGATGGCCAACAGGAAAAGAGGCAGTCGTTCGACACAATCTATTTCCATACAAAAACTAATTAAAGACTATAAGTTTAGTGTTATATGCCCACTGGACAAAAATAAAGATTTTGTCTATAAACTACTGGTTAATTATAAAAAAATTTTAGCTGATATTTTACGGAAGAATGAAATTAGAAAAATATAAAATATTCAATAAATCTTGCTATGGATTACAAGAAATAAAAAATAACTCAATCGACGCCTTAATAACAGATCCTCCTTATGGAATATCCTATCAAGGGAATTATTGGGATAAAGATTTGCCTAATAAAGGAATATGGAAAAATTCTTTTAATGTGTTAAAATCCGGAAGTTTTGGCTTAATATTTTCTTCAATAAGGTTAATGCATCATCTCATGGTTGATTTAGAGGACAGCGGTTTCCTAATTAAGGATGTTCTTTTTTGGTCATATTTAAACGGAATGCCTAAAAGTCGAGATATTGCACTGGATATTGATAAAGAACTAAATGTAAAAAGTAAGATTGTAGGCACATACAATTACGTGCAGGGCTATAAAAAAAATAGTGCGAACAATTATTATACTGCCAATGTAAAATATAAAAAAGAACCAAAATCTGAATTAGGGAAAAAATATAGAGGATGCGGATTAAGTTTAAAGCCAGCTTACGAACCAATAATTTTGATTCAAAAACCGGTAGGCAAAAATTTAACAGTAGCACAAAATGTGATAAAGTATGGAGTAGGAGTTTTAAATATAGAAAATACTCGCATACCTTTTGCAAATGATGAAACAGAGATAGGGCATAATCCGCACCCAAAAGGACGTGTGCCTTCAAATATAATTAGAACACAATATCACTGCGATGGCTATGATAAATTTTTTTTAGTTCCAAAAGTCAGGCAAAATGCAGAAGATTTCAATAGTCATCCTACGCTGAAACCTATTGAATTGATGGAGCATCTGGTAAAATTGATATCTTTTGAAAATCAAATAATTTTAGATCCTTTTTCCGGAAGTTGTAGTACGGGAGTTGCAAGCTTGAAAAATAGAAGAAAATTTATAGGATATGAATTAGACAATAAATATTACGAAATATGTAAAAAAAGAATGGAAAATATTGAGCGTGAGCTGTTAAGTCAACTCAAGTTCGAAGTAGTATAATTGTTTGTGAAATGACAATACCAAAAGCTTTGGAAATATTCCAGAAAACAAAAGAGTTTTATTATGATAATTGTGAGGAAAATCGCATTTAAAAGTAAATCAAATAGATGCTTTCGTACGACAATTATTTTTTTATAAGATTATGTCACTAATGAGGATGAGATATTGATGAGATACTAATTAAAAAAAGATTCTCAGCTTCATTGTAAAATATGATGCATTCAGGAAAATAACAAAGTCGGAAGTTAAAATATGCGGACTTACAAACTATAATGATGCTTTGGACGCAGCAAATTTAGTCGCTGATTTTTTTAATTTCGTCTCATTAAAGACTATACCAACAAAGTATCTGAAAAATTTATATCAGACACAGTTTCTAGACTTCTTCCTTTTGTTGCTTCCATAGCCATTTTTTTCTGACGAAGAGGAAGAACCTGTATCTAAAATAATAAAAGTCGGTATAAAAAATGTTTAATTTAACAGAAATGAAATACCTGAATTTTGTAAATTTATCAGCGATACGCGAAGTGTAAAAATATTTAAATTTTTTAAACTCGACAGTGAAGATGGCATTTTAAAACTAGCGACTTATACCGACAGTGTCGATTTATTTTGTTTTAGGCACGACTCATTCAGATGCAGGGATTGTAAAACTTAATTGCGTCCTTCCTTCGAAAACAAAGGAATTAAAAGTACCGTTCTTTATATCCGACAACATCTCTACAGAAAATATCAGAGATTTTCTGGGAGAATCTATTCCGTATGGATTTGCCGCAGATTCGTCTATAGAAATATCCCCAAAAAGAAAAGATTATAATAAAATGAGTCATTTATTAAAGATGTTCACAGTGTAGAGATTAAAAATGAAAAGATTTAAAATTGCAAAAAAAATTCTTGAGGTGGAAGCTCAAGCGGTAAAAGACCAAATAAAACATTTAGATTCAAATTTTCATAAAGCCGCTTCTTTGATGAAAAATTGCAAGGGTCGCATCGTTATTATGGGACTCGGCAAGTCTGGTCTGATAGGTAGAAAAATTTCTGCAACTATGTCTTCCGTAGGCATACCATCCGCATTTTTACATTTAACTGACGGACTGCACGGCGATATAGGTATGCTTGTAAAAGATGATATCGTAATAATGCTTTCTTATTCAGGCGAAACGGAAGAAATAAAAAAACTTCTCCTTGTTTTAAAGAAAATGAAAATCGAAGTCATAGCAATGACTGGCAAAATTAAAGCTCAAGTGTGGCAAAGCGCTGAGTGCGTCATTGACTGTAGCATTGAGAAGGAAGCCTGTCCGTATAATCTTGTACCTACTTCATCAACCACTGCAATGCTTGCAATGGGCGACGCTCTAGCACTCACCGTTTCAAATATGAGAGATTTTAAGAGAGAAGATCTGGCAATACTACATCCTTTGGGAGCAATAGGCAAAAAACTTACTATGCAAGTGAATGATATTATGAGAAAAGAAGAGCAAAACCCTGTTATAAAGCAAACGTCAACCGTTAAAGATGCTCTTATTGTTATGACAAGCACGAAAGTCGGGGCAGTAAGTATTGTTGATGACAAGGGTAGAATTATAGGCTTTTTTACAGATGGAGATCTACGTAGACATCTTCAAAATGACGAGAAAATACTAAAAAAAAGTATAGTGTCCATTATGACAAGGCACCCTAAAACCGTGACGCCTGAAATGATGGCTATAAAAGCAGCGACAATCTTAAAAAAATACAATATAGATAATATTCCCGTTGTAAACAAAGATAAAAAACTTCTGGGTATTTTGGACCAGGGGGATTTATTGGCTGAGGGAATTTCTTAATGATATTAGAGAGTGAAGTTTTCTACGGAATAAATTAAGTGTAAAGTTTTAAAAAAAGGCAAAGGTTGGTTGGAGGAAAAACAAAAATGAAAATGACAATTAATAATACGTCTGAAAAAAAAGGACTCCCTGCAGGTATTTGGACAAAATGCAAAAAATGTGATCAGATTCTTTTGCAAAAAGATTTTGAAGAGAATCTTATGGTATGTCCTAAATGTGGATATTACACAAGACTCAGCGCGCGAAAAAGAATTGAGTTTATCGTAGATAAAGGAAGCTTCAAAGAAATGGACGTAAGTATTAAACCTGTTAATTTTCTGGACTTTCCCGGATATTCCGATAAGATAAAAAAATCTGAAATAAACGACGCTGTCGTCACAGGTGAGGCAAAAATTAACGGATATAGTGTTGTAATGGCAGTTATGGACTTTGGATTTATGGGCGGCAGCATGGGATCTGTAGTAGGTGAGAAAATAGTAAGAGTGATAGAAAAAGCTTTGAAAAAAAAATATCACGTAATCATTATTTCCGCTTCAGGCGGAGCAAGAATGCAAGAAGGAACAATATCCCTTATGCAAATGGGCAAAACAAGCGCTGCCCTTGCAAAACTTGCTGATGACGGACTTGCCTTTATCTCAATTTTAACAGATCCTACAACTGGCGGCGTTGCCGCAAGCTACGCAATGCTCGGCGATATAAATATTGCAGAACCAAAAGCTTTAATAGGTTTCGCTGGACCTAGAGTCATTGAGCAAACTATAAGGCAGCAGCTTTCAGAAGGATTTCAGCTTTCCGAATTTCTGGAGAAACACGGTATGGTTGATATTGTTGTAGAAAGAAAAGATATGAGAGATGTTCTGACTAAAGTGTTAAAGTTTTTTTATAGTAAATAATGTTTTTTGAAACACTAAAAGAATATGAAGGAATGACTCCAGGACTTTCAAGGATAAAAAAATTCCTTAAAAGCATAGATAATCCTCAAAATAATTTAAGAATAATTCATATAGCAGGTACTAACGGAAAAGGGTCAACAGCAGTCTTTATATCCGAAATTTTAAAGGCAGGTGGATATAGAACGGCTTTGTACACTTCTCCACATTTAATTAATATTACAGAAAGAATTAAAATCAACGGAAAGAATATATCTATAAAAAATTTTGATAATTTATCAAAAAAATATCTAGAAAGAGCTGTAAAATATAAACTCTCATATTTCGAATATTTGACTGTATTAGCTTTTATATATTTTGCAGAGCAGAAAGCTGATGTCGCTGTAATTGAAACAGGGCTTGGCGGGCGTTTTGATGCAACAAATATCATAGAAAAACCTTTAATTTGTATCATAACATCAATTGCAAAAGAACATCAGGAAATACTGGGAACTTCTATTGAAAAAATAGCTTTTGAAAAAGCCGGAATAATAAAAAATGGCGCTTATGTTATCTGCGGAAAACTGCCTGAAAAAGCAGTAATTGTAGTAAAAAATAAATCAAATCCGTACTTATATGGAAAGGATTTCAAAGCTGTAAATAATAAAGGTGATAGAGATATACAGGAATTTAGCTATATAAGTAGAAACACAAAAATGCAAAATCTCGAAATACGGCTTTTAGGCAAACATCAAGTTATAAATGCTTCAACTGCCCTTTTTGCTGTAGAACTCTTAAATAAAAGAGGATACTATTTAAGCGAAACGCATATAAGGACAGGCTTAAAAAATGCTGTTTGGCAAGGACGATTTACCATAAAAAAAATTAGTAATAAGGATAAAAATTTTAAACTGATTATAGATGGCGCCCACAATATTCAGGGGTTGGACGTATTTTTTGAAACATTCGCACAACTCAATTTTTCAAAAAAAAAGAGGATTTTTATTTTTGCCGTTATGAAAGAAAAAAAGTATAAATGTATGGTAAAAAAAATAGTTCCTTTTGCAAAAAAAATAATATTACCACAGATAAGCAATAGCAGGGCTTTACATCCCAAAGTTTTAAAGCGTGAATTTTCAAAGTATATTGATCAAGGCAGAATTTGTACAGTCGATTCTGTAAAAAGCGCTTGCGATATGATAGATAATAATGAAACAGCGGCAGTAATAGGTTCTCTTTATCTTGCAGGAGAAGTTTTAAAATATATAGATGAAATAATAGGATAAAATTTTGAGCATAGACGTGGAACACGTATAAAAGTAGCTGTTATTATTTCTAGAGGCTTAGTAGAGACAGTCACATTTATTGATACCGGCATAAGCGCAAAACCATTGAATATCGTAAATCAATAGTTGCAATAGCTTCCAAACTTAAAAATTATTCCAAAATAAAAACATAAGCATAGGAGTAGTGAAAGAGCTTGCAGACACAGCTCGGTTATCAGAAATTAAGTGGCATTCATTACCCTCAGACTATTGCATAGAGTTGAGGAACTTACGTATTTCCTTACTATAACTATATTAGCTGGCGAACACAAGAGTTATGCCTTTACTTTTAATAGGTATCATTATAATGTGAAAGTGGAATTTGTTAAAGAGAATAAGCAGTATTTTGTTATTGCCGAACGTGGTTTGAAAGAAAAATCAAAGGTGTTACAAGTGTTGACATTGTTAAAACATACGCTACGTGATTTCATCTTTCAATCGAGCAAATAATTATTGGAAGAAAGCTCATATTGAGACTTTTCAGGAGCCGGGTTCAGTGGAATACTCTTCGGACGTTTTGATTGGTTTACATTTTGATGTTACCTACTCATAGATAGAATGTGAAGCAACAAATGAAGATATTGAAGAAGTCAAGGAAGAGCAAAGAGAGATATCACGCTTATAACCTTAAAGGATAGACTCCACACAGTTGAGAGTAGAGTTAACTTTGAATATTGTCCTGCATACGATTAGACCTCAGGATAATACTCGGTAAAACGTTATCAGATAAAGAAAACGTCTATATCGTGCCAAATGATGAATTGTTAGACTTAGTGAAAGTGAAAGGATTGGACGATAAGGGCAAAAAACTTTTATGTAGCCAAAAGCTATACTTTATAGAGTAATGGAGAGAGCGAGGAAAAAACTATCACCTAAAATTCGAAAAATTAGCAAAAGAATATCTGGCTAGCATTGACGTAACTAGTAGAAAAAAGTAATAGACCTTTACATAAAAAGTAAACCACACGATGACCGGTGCAAAGGATGTGAACCGCTTATTGAATAAACCTTTTTTGTTCCTAACTCATTTTTTCGAAAAAGTAGAAAATGATTATAAAATTAAAGTGGAGGAGCTTGCAAGGGAAAAATTTAGCAGTATTCCCTATTTAAAGATTGGACAGAAATGAATTTATATCTTGAGGATGTGGAAAAAGTGGTATCGCAGAAAATACCAAATTATAAAAAAGTTGAATTGGTATCTATGTCGAATAAGCATGGCTTAAAGAATGTTGCTACTTTTTCAATGTCTGATAGTAAATTTTATTTATTCTAATGGTAAGAGAAAAAAGTAATGGTTGATTTAAAAATAAGGTTTACTAATGACACATTTATGTTATTTGTTTTTTCGCTGCCTCATACATAATTAAAGACGCCGCAACGGCAGCGTTCAAAGATTCGGCGTTGCCTAGCATATATATTTTAACAAGAATATCTGCTAAGGTTTCTGTGTTGCTTTTAAGACCATTGGCTTCATTGCCTATTATGAAAGCGCTTTTATTTGGGAATTTAATATCGTTTAAATACTTTTTCCCTTTCAACGATGCGGCAAATACGGAAATTTTTTCTTTTTTCATTAAATTCAGCGTATTTTCAATATCGATATTATCTATTATAGGTAGATGAAATATTGAACCCGTTGTCGCTCTTACGGTTTTGTCAGAATATATATCGGCACTTCCCTCTGACACAAACACGGCTTTTACGCCGAATGCGTCTGCGGAACGTATAATTGTTCCGAGATTGCCCGGATCCTGAATGTTTTCCAAAATTATGAACAGTCCGGAATTTTTGGTAACCTCTTCAATACTATAGTGTTTTTTCTCAACTATAGCCATTATTCCCTGCGGAGATTGTGTCGCTGACAATTTTTTGAAAAGTCGATTGGAAAGCATTATAACGTTTTTAAAACCTCTGACGTCGTTTTTATATTTTTCGGATATAAAAACTTGCCTTATAACCCGGTTTTTTGGAATTTCATCAACTTGTTTTTTACCCTCAACAAAGAAAACTCCATTTTTATCGCGTAATTTCTTATTTTGTAAACTGAGGGCATCTTTGAAAATTTGATTTTGAATGCTTTTAATTATCATATACTCATTTAAAATTGTGATAGATTCGGCGCTTAAGAATTAAATATAAATTGTTGAAAGGCAAAAAGATGAATTAAATATTTATCAAATAACATTATATATTTTTTGTGTGTATAGTAAAATAATTTATATTGGTTAGATTATATCCGCATGATTGTAATAAAGTATTTTAATATTATTTCTATTATTTGTCTCTCTTTCTCATTTTACTTTAGCTTTTTTGTATATATGTTTTAATCTATTTACCTTAACAAGTACTTTCTTTCGTTCTCCTATTTTTATCTTTTTTTGATAAAATTCTTTTAATTTATTAAAGATCTTTCTTTTATTTTCTTAGTTGTACATGATCATTGAGCTTGGATGTTGAAGAGGGGCGAAAAACAGCATTTAAAAAGTATGATTTAAATATGTAAATTAAGGATAAACAAAATGAATATTTTCTCAAGAATAAAAAAACAAATCGCTGGTAATGTAAACACCGGCATTTTTATAAAAGTAAAGCGTCTATGGGTTAACTATATTTTGCCGCAATGGAAACTTTTTGTGGTTTCGGTAGTTTTTATGGTGATATTTGGAATTTTGGAAACTGCATCTGTCAAACTGCTTGAGCCTATCTTTAATGAAGTGTTTATAGATAAAAATAAAGAAGTTCTCAAATGGGTTGCCATTCAGATTATAGTTCTTTACGCCGCAAAAGGTATTGCCTTTTATGTGCAGGCTGTAGCTATGTCAAGACTTGGCGTAAATTTTGTAAGGAGAATGCAAGGCGATTTATATGATAAAGTTGTCGTGCAAGATTTAGAATTTTTCCATAAGAATAATTCGAGCAGTGTTTTAATGTATTTTATGGGCGATTTAAATGTGATAAGAGATGCCGTATTAAACGGCGTTACGACTCTTGTCAAAGACTCCTGTTCAGTAGTTTTTTTAGTTGTTCTTATGTTTTGGAAATGTTTTGATATGGCTCTGGTTACGTTTTTGCTTTTCCCGATGGCATTTTATCCGATAGTGTACTTTGGAAAAAAAATGAAGAAGTTTTTTTCCAAACAACAATTATCTTTCGGAAATCTGCACGCAATTCTAACGCAGTCGTTTCAAGGTATTAAAATTGTCAAGTCTTACAATATGGAGAAAGTCGAATCTCAAAGAGTAAAAGATAGTGCTGATGTGATATCAAACATTCATGTGAAAATGGCAATAAATAATAATATATTAAGTCCTTTGATGGAATTTTTTGGGAGTATCGCTTTAGCAGGAACTCTTTTGTATGGCGGATATAGAATAATGCAGGGGTCTCTCACTACCGGTTCTTTTATGGTATTTTTGTTTGCTGTGGTTACAGTATATAAACCTATGAAATCTTTGGCGGGTTTAAATATGCGCATTCAGATGGGCATAATTGCTATTGGTCGTATTTTTACCGTAATGGATCAAAATCCTGCGATAGTTGATAAAACAGATGCAAAAGTATTCAAAGCAACGCGAGGAATTATAAAAGTTGATAATGTCAAATTCGGTTATGTTCCGGGTGTCGAAGTTCTGCACAGCATAAACTTGGAAGTAAGGGAGGGAGAAAAAGTCGCAATAGTCGGAGCCGTCGGTTCTGGAAAATCTACTTTAATAAATTTGATACTCAGGTTTTATGACGTTCGGGAGGGAAGCATAAAAATTGACGGTGAGGATGTAAGAGATGTCACTATGAAATCTTTGAGGGACAATATAGCTTTTGTTCCGCAGGAGGTAGTGCTTTTTGATGATACCATTAAGAAGAATATTTTGGTAGGTAGATCTGATGCAACTGATGAAGAAGTCATAGAGGCGTCAAAAAGTGCCGCCGCTCATGGTTTTATTATAAATCAAGACCGTAAGTATGACACACTTGTCGGTGAAAGAGGCAGTAATTTGTCCGGTGGACAAAAACAAATGATATCTATTGCGAGAGCTATGTTAAAGAATGCTCCGATAATTTTGCTTGACGAAGCTACAAGCTCACTGGATTCCGAATCTGAAAAAATGGTTCAGAATGGTCTTGAGAAACTGATAAAAGGTAGAACTTCAATAACTATAGCACATCGCTTATCTACTGTAGTCAATTCTGACAGAATATATGTATTCGACTCCGGTAGTATTGTAGAATCTGGGACACATAAAAAACTTCTGGCATTAAATGGCTTTTACACAAATATTTATAGGCTTCAGTTTATGCATAACTGATTCCTCGCCATCTTTTAAAAAGGTATGTCGATTATTCTATTTTTTAATTCTTACTAAAAAAAATCCAATATCTTACTAATGTTTTACGTTTTTTTGCTGTTTTTCTTCTATTAAATTTTTATTAAATCTAATTAATGTGCTGTTGCACTTTTAATTTTTCATTAAAAAAGAATAATAAGCGTATTGTTGCTGAAAAGGAGTTAAAGTGTGATCATGATAATATGGAAAAAAAATAAAAGTCGTTAAAATTCTGCGGATTAAATACTCGCGATTTGGTGTCGTTTCATATTGTTAATTCGTTGTCTGTCTTTTAAAAATACTGTTTTTTTATATATAATAACAAACTGCAATGAATTAGGAAAAAACTATGGAATACACTACTGGAATTATTTACAATAAATCAAAAACGAATGCGAAGAAGCTTGCATTTGAAATCGCATCGTGGCTTAAGCAAAATAGATGTAGGGTATTTGTGAGCGACTCCATGTCGATAAAACCTAAAAAGGTTGATTTTGTTTTATCATTAGGTGGCGATGGCACAATGCTTAAAGTGATAAGGATATTCTCACCGTTGTCGGTTCCGATAAAAGGCATAAACATGGGGTCACTTGGTTTTTTGACGGATACCAACACAAGTGAGATATTTGTGCTTTTAAAAAATATTTTATCTTTGGGTTTTAGAATCGAAAAAAGAGTTTTGCTCTCTGCTGAATTTGAGTATAAAAACAAAAAAATAAAGGCGATAGCAACAAACGATTGGGTGGTGCGCTCTTTGTCAGGCGGAAAGCTTATTACGGTTGACGTCAATATAGATGAAAATTTTACAGCAGAATACAAATGCGATGGAATGATTATTGCAACACCTACGGGTTCAACTGCTTATTCCCTTGCGGCTTATGGACCTATAGTTTACCCTAATCTTCCTGTTTTTATTCTTACTCCTATTTCTCCGCACATGCTGACGCAAAGACCTATGATATTGTCTGATAAGAGCAGTATTTCATTTGTTACAAAAAACAAAGACAGCAATGGAAAAATTATGATATCAATAGACGGTCAAGAAAATTATACTCTTCCAAATGGGACAAAAGTAAAATTTTCTCTCTATAAAAAACCGCTTAAGCTTATAAAGAACTGCAGTAAATCTTATTTTGAAACTCTAAAGACAAAGTTGCACTGGAGCATTTAATGCTGCTTGCACTTTCCGTAAAAAACTACGCTTTAATTGAAGATCTAACCATTGATTTCACCAGCGGTTTTACTGTTATTACTGGTGAGACTGGATCTGGAAAATCTATTTTAATAAAATCCATTGAACTACTTGCCGGTGCGAGAGCGGACTTGTCGTGTATACGTTCAGGTTGTTCTGTATGCACTATAACCGCTTCTTTTGAATATAAAAATTCTAAGATTGCCGACTTTTTGGATAACTTTTCAATTTCTGTAGAGGATAATAATACTATTTTAATACGCAGAACAATTGAAAATACGGGGAGAAGCAGGGCTTTTATAAATGACTCGCAGATAAACATATCGGTACTTGCGACTCTTGGAGAACTGCTCATAGATTTTCAGGCACAATATGAGAAACATTCACTTTTGAGTTTAGATTCGCAGCTTGAAATTTTAGATAACGGAATCGAGAATATTAGTCCGTTACTTGAAGAATCGTCAGCTTTATATACTCGCATAAAAATTTTAAAATCAAAACTTGAAACTCTAAGTTTATCAGATGTTGAAAGAGAAAGAAAGGTTGATTTATATTCTTTTCAGGTTAAGGAAATTGAAGACGCAAAACTTAAAATTGGGGAAGATGAAAAACTTGAAGCGGATATTCCAAAATTAAAAAATGCAGAAAAAATTTCCGCCTTGTTACAAGAAATTATTTCAATATTATATTCTTCTGAAAATGCAATCTTGGGTAGTATTTTGAAAACAAAGAAAAACATCGAAATTGTAAATTCTTACGGCGCAGATGCTTCTGAGGCTGTGTCTTTAATAGAGCAGGCATATTACCATGCTGAAGAAGCATATAGAGAAATTGAAGGCATTCTGTCCAAAATAAGACTAAATCCGGAAGAATTAAATGCTTTTCTTGAGAGAAGGGAAATTATAAAAAAACTTAAAAGTAAGTACGGAGACAGTATTGAATCCATCATTGAATATAAAAATAAAATTGTCAGCGAGTTAAATTCTTTCAGTGATTGTAAAGACGAGTCCGAAAAGCTTAAAAAAGAACTTGAATCAGAGACAAAACGTTTGTCTGAGATATGTAGAATTATAAGCGGTAAAAGGCAAAAAGCTGCACAAATATTTGCAAAATCTGTGCGGGAAAAGCTTTTTGATTTAGAAATAAAAAATGTCGTATTTGAAGTGAAATTTGACAGAAAAGAACTGTCTGCAAATGGTTATGACTCTATAGAATTTATGTTTTGCGCAAATGCAGGCGAGAAAATTCTTCCTTTAAAGAATACGGCTTCAGGCGGCGAACTCTCAAGAGTGCTTCTTGCCATAGAGTTATCGTCAAAAATAAGAAATGACTGTACAGCGATATTTGATGAAATTGACACCGGGACAAGCGGGAAAACAGGCGAGAAAATAGGGGAAAAACTTGCCGAGCTTGCGAAAAGGAAACAGGTATTTTCTATAACGCACCTGGCACAAGTTGTTGCGTTTGCGAAAATGCATGTAAAAATTTACAAAGAGATTGAAAATTCAAGAACTTATACAAAAGCGAAAATGCTCACGGAAACGGAACATATTGAAGAAATTGCAAGAATGATATCAGGCGAAAAGATAACAAAAGCGGCATTGAAACACGCAAGACACTTAGTAATTGCTTCAAGAGACAAAATTTTACCGTAAAAATATTCATTACTTTTTTAATATGTAAAAGATTGTGTAGCAAATTCTGTTTAGTGCAATTTCAGGATTGTTATTTTAATATTTTATCTTTTACTAATTTTAACGCAGTTTGTGATTTTTCAATCGCGATCATGCATAGAAATTGGTCAAGAATATGCGATTGTTATTCAATTCTTGCATTGTAATATTATGGATGTTAAGTACAACACAGCCATATTTTTCTATTCAGAAAAATAATGAAAATGCTGTTTAAACTCCGGGACTAGGATTCGAACCTAGACAAAGGGATCCAAAATCCCTTGTGCTACCATTACACAATCCCGGAATTCTATAACTGCAGAGAGAAGAGTGAAGTATGGGAAGAGTCGTCAATTGTAGTAACAAACCGGGTTTTCCAGCTGTATCTGCTCAGTTTGGATTTAAGTTTTTCAATTTTAGTGTTAGAATCTAAAATACCGAAAACCGTTGCACCGGAACCGGACATAAGTCCTGTGCAGCCTAATTTAATTAAAACTTTTTTAATTTCTTCTATTTTGGGGTAATCCGAAAAAACAGACTCTTCAAACCTGTTAAAACAACTGTTAAAAGCTTCTTTTTTGTTAAAAGAATCATTACAAATAAGAGCTTTAATTTTATGAATTTTTACTTGATTTGTCAACGGGAATTTGATTTTTTTATACGCACCTGTTGTGAGAATGCCGAAACCCGGATTTACAAGCACTATGTTCAATTTCCCGACGCTTTTTAATGGCGTGACAATTTCTCCTTTTCCCTCGCATAAAGCTGTTCCTCCGGTCAGAAAAAAAGGAACGTCAGCACCGAGTTCTACTGCGATTTGTTCTAATTTATTTTTTGTCGTTTTTATATTCCACAGTTTAATCAAAGCTTTAAGTGTTGAAGCAGCATCGGAGGAGCCACCGCCAAGACCTGCGCCTATGGGAATTTCTTTTTTTAAGTATATTTTTACACCTTTATTCACATCATTGTAATGCTTTTTGATTGCTTGCGCCGCTTTATAAACGATATTTGTCTTGTCGACAGGCAGAGATTTATCGTTACATTCAAGCGAAATCCCGTTTTTAGCAGATTCAAAAAAAAGTTCATCATACAAGCTTACGGTTTGCATGATACTTTCTAAGTTATGGTATCCGTCAGTTCTTTTATTTTTAATTTCAATAAAAAAATTGATTTTTGCCGGAGCTTTGAGATATATTTTCATTCTTTTTCAGCACTGACTAAAGGAGAAACTTTTGTTGCTTCTAATATCCCTTTAATTTTCATATCCGGAAAGCTAAATTCAATTTTAGATGGAATCTTTGAACCGTATAGATTATCATATTTTAAGATATTAACAGTTATGTTATTTTGTGAAAATCTTTCTATTAGTGCAGTATCCGCATTTAAAATAAGTTCAGTATTGTCCTTAGAGTATATAATTTTATTTTTGTTCCTTACCACTTTTGCGTCTGTAAACTGTTTATAAAAACTACCGTTAAAAATTTTACATACTTGAGCAATAATATTTGTCAGTGTATATGGAATTTTACTCTCAATGGCTTTCGGCAGAATTTCAGTCTGTTTGTTTTTTATAGAAATTGAACATCCGCCCTGAATAAGCACGTCAGGGAGATATATTTTAATGTTTCCGTTTTTTACATAAAAAAAAGGGATGTAAATGCTCTTACTTGAAAACTTCGAATTTAATTTTGCTTTGTAGCCGGTTTTAAAAGAAGGCATTCTATTGTAATGCCCTTTGCTTCTTAAAAGCATCTGTCTATATACTTCCTTCTGCGGAATTTTTATCTGCACAGAATCCAATTTCTTTTTGACGTTCTTGTTCTGTTTGATATCGTAAGATAATGCATAAGATGTCCATGCTTCTATAATTCTATCGAGTGCAACAAAAGTGTCGCCGAGATGGTCAAAAATAGGAGGATATCTAGTATCTACAATCGAAAGTAAAAGTCTTTTTGCATCATCGAATTTTCCTTGTTTGTAATAAAGCCAGCCCAGAGAATCAATATATATGGCGTTTTTAGGTTTTAAAGCTATAGACTTTGTAAGTAACACTTCCGCCTCATTTAGTTTTATTCCCTTATCGACATAAATATGACCTAGATAGTTCATTGCTTCCGAATAATCCGGATTTATTTTTATTGCTTTTAATAGCACTTTTTCGGCATTTTCAAAATCTTTATTCTTATCATAATAAACCTGGCCCAAATAAAAATATGCATCGGCAAAATTGGGCATAAGTTCTGTTATTTTATTAAAACATTCTATCGCTTTGCCATATTTTTTCCAATTTATATAGTTTAAAGCCGTTAGTTCAAGGATTACAATGTCTAAAGGTTCAAGGTCGAGTGCTTTTAAAAGATTTTTTTCAGATTTTGAATAATCTTTGAGTATTGAGTAGCAATGCCCGAGTTCTTTAAAGACTGAGCTATCTTTTTCTTTTTTGGGGGTAAGTTTTTCAAACTTTTCAAATTCTGTTATTGCTTTATCTATATATCCAGTGTTTTTATATGTTACTCCAAGTTGGTATGTTCCCACACGAGATAAGGGAAATCTTTTTCTTATTTTTAAAAAAATCTCTTCTGTTTTTTTATAATCGTCAATTTGATAACAACATTGTCCCATGTACGCAAGCTTGAACATGCTGTCTGGACAGGTGGGAATATGTTTTTCGCATTCTTTTTTTGCCAAATTGAAATCACGACAAACTGAAGCCGCATCGTTAGATTTGTTATCAGAATAATAAGTCGCAAGGCAAACTGTTGCAGTTTTATTCTTCGGATTGAGTTCAATTGTTTTTTTCCAAAATTGTTTTGCAACGTCAAACTCTCCTGCCGTAAAATATATCACAGCTAAAAAATTTGTTGTTTTGAAATTTTCACCGTCAAATTCACTTAATTTCTCGATCGTCTGAAGTGCTTTTTCGTTATTTCCAGACAACCAGTAAAGATATATCAAATCTTTATATGCGGCAATAGCATCCTTGTCTAAAGCGATAACTTTCTCATAATTTTTTATTGCGGTACTAATATGCCACTTTTTTAAACTAAAAATGCCCTGTAGAAAAAATTTATAAGCCTCATAATTCGCTGTAAACAAGTTTTCACTTTGAAGTAAAAATACAAAACCCAAAATAAAGACAGCAGGTTTTATTTTCATAATGTGAATTTCCTGTCGTTAATCAGCCTTAGCACCAGAGCGTCTTCATTATTTTTATAGTATTTTTTTCTTATGTCTATTTCTTTAAAACCGAAAGATTTATACAAATTTAATGCCGCAGTGTTACTTTGACGTACTTCAAGAAAGATAAATCTGGACTGTCTGTCAATAGATTCTTTTTTAATATCTATAAGCATTGCCTGCCCGAAAGACCGTCTTCTAAATTCAGAGGCAACGGCGAGGTTAAGTATTTCCGTTTCACCTGCGGCCATAATTATTATATAATACCCTGCAACCGTTTTATTTTCAATTAAAACTTTAAACTTTACAGCTGTGTTTTTTGCAGAATCTGAGAGCATTTCTTTGGTCCAAGGACTTGTAAAGGACTGCTTTTCAATTTTAACTATATCATCTAAAAATCTTTCGGAGAAATTTACTATTTTCATTTCTCAACTTCCGCTTGTATAGATTAAAGGCGTGCTAAGTCCGCATGCAATCCATTAGATTTTATCATTTTTTTATCTCTTGTTATTTTTGAGTTGATGTTGCATCGAAATGGGGTTCTGCAGTTGCAGTTAGAATATTTTTTAAGACTTTTGGACGGTCTGCAGGTCTTAAATGGAAAGACAAAAGAGCATACGAGATTTCTAGACGGAAAATTAACAGAAGCCTTTAGTTGTGCAAGCAAAAACCTCTACCTTGATAGTAGTCTGCTTATATATGGTTTTTATCGGCAGAATATCCCCGCCTAGATTCATATAAAATATGCGAAGAAAAAGAACTGAGAAAATACTGTATTTTGGCAGTGTTTTGCATAATTATTCTGTCGAACATTTGACTATATGTCGTTATTTTTATATACTCCTAAAACATTTCAACGGTGCGGTACCCAAGTGGTAAGGGAGCAGTCTGCAAAACTGTTATTCGCCGGTTCAATTCCGGCCCGCACCTAATCTTACAGATTGGTACACTGCCCGGTTAGCTCAGTTGGTCAGAGTACTTCCTTGACATGGAAGGGGTCAGAAGTTCGAGTCTTCTACCGGGCATTTTTCAGGATTTAATAAAATAATGAAAAAAATATCCAGATTACTTTTAGCGAAACAATCTAAAGTCCCTTTGTTTGCCACTCTTTTGGAGCATGCAAAAAGAGATGTCATCTCTTTTCACTGTCCGGGTCATAAAAACGGCAGGAGTGTAGATAAAGAATTAAAAGATTATACTGGTAAAGAAGTTTATAAATTTGATGTAACTGTTTTTGACGAAGTAGACTCTTTACACGATCCTGTAAGTTCAATAAAGAAGGCCCAGGAACTTATGGCTCAGGCATATGGAGTTGAACATTCTTTCTTTTTGGTTAACGGTAGTTCTGTCGGAAATATGGCTATGTTTCTTGCGGCATGCGATTCTGGCGATTCCGTGATAGTTTCAAGAAGTTCGCATAAGTCAATTGTGGCAGGTATCATTATGTCAGGCGTATGGCCTATTTGGATTCAGCCTAAAATTGATCAGAATTTAGATTTAATTTTTAACTCAACTTATGATCAGATAAAAGATGCTTTGGACAAATATCCGGAAGTCAAAGCCGTATTTGTCACAAGTCCTACTTATAATGGTGTAGTTACGGAATTGAGCAAGATTGTCGACTTGTGCCACAGAAGAGGAAAGATAGTTTTAGTTGATGAAGCACATGGCGTGCATTTACTGTTTAATGACCAGCTGCCGGAATCTGCAATTACTGCTGGAGCCGATTTATGCGTTCAATCCACGCATAAAATTTTATCCGCGATGTCTCAAGGATCAGTATTACATTTTAATTCCAAACTTGTCGATTTTAATCGAGTAAAAAAAATAGTTTCGATGCTTCAGACCACAAGTCCCAGTTATTTGACTCTTGCAACTCTAGATTTAGCGAGGAGGCAAGTATTTCTGCATGGCGAAGAAAATTTTGACAGAGTTATAAAAGCTGCAGAATGGGGACGTATGTATATAAACAGCAATGTTCATTCTATGAAATGTTTCACGCGTAAGGAAATACAAGAATTGGGATTCGATTTAGATGTTACAAAACTTACTGTGAACGTTACAAAAACAGGACTTTCTGGCTATGAAATCGAGAGTATTCTTGCAAAAGAATATAATATACAGCTTGATTATGCCGATTTGTTTAATTTAGTTGCAATTATGGGCGAGGGTTCAGAAAAGTCGGATGTAGAGGCTTTTGTAAATGCTCTTAAAAATATAAGTAAGAAATATCACGGCAAACAGAAGAACTGGATACTTAAGATTCCCTCTCTTGCGACAGAAATGGTTATAAGACCTAGAGAAGTCTTTCTTTCAAACAATACAAAGAAAGTGAGCTTGAAAAAGGCTGTGGGACATATTGCCGCCCAGACTCTTACGCCTTATCCTCCCGGCATTCCAGTTGTAATTCCTGGTGAAAGAATTACAAAAGAAATATGCGATTATCTTATAGATATGTCTTCTAAAGATATAAGAATAAGCGGACAAGAAACAGAAATGTTGAGAACGGTAAAAGTTTTTACAAATTAACGGAGAGAGTAATGAATAAAAAAGATTTGATAAATTTTAAGAAAATCTTAATGCAAAAAAGAATAGAATTTTTAAACAAAACGAGCAATATTCAAAGAGAAATAGATGCTGATGCAGATACTAATATTGGCGATGAAATGGATACGGCAAGTCAGAATAGTGAGAAAGAAATGCATTTTGAACTTGTTGCAAACGATAAAATAACTTTAGATGCCATAAATGATGCTCTTGTAAAAATAGAAAAAGGTACTTACGGCAATTGCGAGTGTTGTAGCAATGTTATTTTAGTGGAAAGATTGAAAGCAATTCCGTGGACAAAATATTGCATTAAATGCCAGTCAGAGTCTGAAAATCTACAAAATAGAAAATAAAAGATGATATCGTCTCTTTTTCAATTTTTTCCGAAAAACTTCATGTTATGGATGGAAAGCGCAGTTTTTTTTTTACTGGTGTTCTCTGTCGGATTTCTATTTAAAAAATATGTTGCGAAATTTATTCAAATTATTTTGTCAAAAGTCGGACTTATTTTGCATAAAGAAATAATTGCAATGTCGGGCAGTTACATTTCTTTCTGGTTCTTTGTTATAGCTTTGTACGTCGCTTTTTTAAGGGCGCCTGTAAATGCAAACGCGGTTGTTGAGAAATTATTCTATGGAGTGTTTGCTTTCTCCGTAATTGTTTTCATTGCATCGGTTGTTTCCAGACTTTTTCAGAAGTCTGTTCCAGAAAGAATCGGAGCAAATATAATAAAGTTTAGCATAGTTTTTGTCGGCTTGATATTGATATTAAATCAGGTTGGCATTAAATTAACACCTATTTTAACAGCATTGGGCATAGGTTCACTTGCGGTAGCCCTTGCGCTTCAGGATACTCTTGCTAATTTTTTTGCGGGAATAAATATTCTTTTGAGCAAACAGATTGCAAGAGGTGATTATATTAAACTTGATTTAGGGCAGGAAGGAACGGTAATTGAAGTTAATTGGAGAACAACTATTATAAAAACGATATCTAATACAGTTATTACAGTCCCGAATAATAAATTGTCGTCTGCAATAGTGACAAGTTTTCATTTCCGCAAAGCGGAAGTTAGTGCTTCGGTGAATTGTGGAGTGGCGTACGGCAGCGATTTAGAACGTGTTGAGAAGATCGCGATACTTGCAGCGCAGGAAGTAATATATAAAAACGAAGACTCTGTAAAAACTTATACTCCGATAGTACAGTTTATAGGCTTTGCAGATTCTGCGATAAATTTTACTTTAATTTTCAGAGTAAAAAATGTCTATGCAAAAGGTTTTATTCAGAGCGAAGTGTTTAAGAATTTGTATAAAAAATTAAATGAAGAGAAGATAGAAATTCCTTTCCCTCAGAGAGTTGTTACGCTTAACAAGCAGTAATACAAATTGTATAATAAATAATAAGGGATGTTTGTGCGGAGGTTTATAAATGAGATTCGTTTTAAATTCAAAAATATTTAAGGCTACGGTAACGCAAGCCAACGTTAAGTATGAGGGCAGCATAACGATAGACACGGATCTTTGTGATAAAGCGGGTTTTTGGATAGGGGAAAAAGTTCTTGTCGTTTCAAATACAACGGGAGTGCGTTTGGAAACTTACGTAATTCCGGGCGAGTCTGGTTCCGGAGTAATTTGCATGAATGGAGCAGCAGCTCATCTTATAAAAGAGGGCGAAGAGGTAATAATAATGGGATTTAAACTTTCGGATAAACCAATTAACCCAAAGATTGTTTTTGTCAACAAAAGTAATAAAATTATAAAAATAAAGTAGTTATGATTGATAAGTCGTAAAACCAATCGGGGCGTGGCTCAGTTGGCTAGAGCGCTCGGTTCGGGACCGTGAGATCGCTGGTTCAAATCCAGTCGCCCCGAATCTGATTTACGATAGTTTGTACTTTAAAATACAGTGCATAAAAGTGTAGCATTGGGCTTATGTGTCGAGTAAGATTTATGTAATTGAATGCTTAGAGAATGTTGTTTTAGTTGTGTTTATATCTGACCTGTTATCTTTGAACGGCAAAAGAAAATATAAAAAAATAAAAAGATTGAGTTAAATATTTATTGATTTGATCACGCCGTGATTACCTGCTTTTTTTATGTTATATGAATATTTGCCCTGATAGCTCAACTTGGATAGAGCAGATCCGTCCTAAGGATAAGGTTGGAGGTTCAACTCCTCTTCAGGGCGCTTCAAAGTAATTTATAGTTTTAACAGCTTTTACCATCGAAAAACAACAATAGCAGAGGGAACTTCATGTTTCGGAAATTGCAAAATGTACTAAAATGCAGATTTTCCGATTTGTGTAAGAGTAAGCGATGACTATAAAAGTAATTTCTTTTATCCGTGCTAGAGAACGACTGTGGTTTTTATTAGAAGTTTTTTATACAGAATTGAATTTACTTGAAATTGATATAGATATATTATTCAGACAGATTTTAACCCGCCGGCACTAACATTATTGCCGGTGGTTGCTTTTTAATAAATTTTAGGTTTCAAATAAAGAAAATGCTTAAATAATAAAGCACAAATTTGAATATCAAATGAATACGCGCTTTAGGTGAATAGATTGTCGTAAAAAATTCTTATTTGCGTTAGAGTTTTTGTTGTTAAAGCAATTGAGATTGAGTATGATTATTGGTAGTTTTTCTGTCTATAAATGAACGTATAAGTTCAAATGCCGTTCAAATAATAGCGCTATCAGCGACAATCAAATTTTAAACTAACTATAGCGATGCATTTAATTGAGAGAATTTCTTATTACCATGAAGTGACTAAATATTGATCGTCGATGCAATTTTGAGGAAAAGTGGCGAATTAAATATTCGCGAACAATATTTTGTTAAGTGCTGTTGTTACATATTTGATTTTACACCATTTTATGTTATGTGCCGGTATTGACTGATTGTAAAGTATATATATTTAATATAAAAGGCTGCTTTACTGAATATGTAAGAACTTTTAACTGACTCCGCAATATTTTCGAAGTTGCTGTAAGGTAAGTTTTAATTGAATAGAAACAGCAAAAGTAATGAGTTATTTATTGGACAAGGCTTGAAATGTTTAAAATCGATTTTAGAAAATACGATTGTACTTTTATAGCGGCGATATGCATATGCATTATTTTTGGATCGTTTATGGTATTTTCGTCCAGCGCCGTTATGGCTGATATAAAATGGACAAGTCCTTATAAGTTTTTTTTGAGGCAAATGCTGTGGGTTATCGTTGGATTTTTGGCAATGTTTGTGACAGGTTTTTTGATTAATTATAAGTTTTACAAAAAATATGCAAAATGGATTTATCTGTTTGCATTAGTTTTGGTCATTGCGGTTTTATTTATGGGGGTTTCGCGATTGGGAGCAAAAAGATGGTTAGGAATAGGCCACTTTACCGTACAGCCGTCGGAATTAGCTAAGGTTGCAATAGTCATAGCAATAGCTGATTTTATATCGAGAAAAAAAGAACTAGTTGCAGAATGGAAAGGATTAATAGCGCCAGGATTTATTGTTTCGCTTATGCTTTTTCCAATTGCCATAGAACCCGATTTAGGTACGCCTGTTTTAATAGCCGGAGTATGTTTTGCAATGTTGTTTTGTGCGGGAATAAAAATGAGTACTGTATTTGCCAGTGGTATAACAGCGGTTCTTTTGATGGCTGAAGAAATTGTAAGAAAACCTTACAGACTTTTAAGATTCAAAGATTATATTGCTTCTTTTATAAATATCGATGCATCTTCTTATCAGGTGAAACAGTCTTTAAATGCGCTTGGATCAGGCGGTCTTTTAGGTAAGGGTCTTGGTAAAAGCGAAATGAAGCTCATGTATCTTCCTGAAGCACATACTGATTTTATCTTTCCTATTATTGGAGAAGAACTCGGATTTATTGGGACAGTATTAGTCGTTGGATTTTTTGTATATTTGTTCTGCAAAGGTATAAAAATGAGTAAAAATATGCCTGACCTTTTTTCACTGTATTTATGTTTGGGAGTAACGTTCCTAATTGTTTTTCAGGCTATTATAAACATTTCTGTTGCTACGGGAGTATTTCCAGCAAAAGGGTTGCCACTTCCGTTTATATCTTTTGGAGGAACGTCGCTAATTATAACTATGGCAGCTGCAGGGATATTGATAAATCTATCACAATACAAAAAACAGAGTAGGTCGTAAAATTAAAAGTATTTATCCTTAGTCTTCCTTAATAAGGAAAACAAAAGTAGATATAGTGAGAGATAAATGTCAGCTTAAATCCCAAATTTGATTTATCCGCATTGACTGCATCCGTGATGCTTTGTTTGTTATCTAGTTTTTAATGCTGTTGCAAAGAGAGAGTTATAGGAGATAGAACCATCATAAGTTCTTAGAGAGTTAAGTAAGGTATAAAAATATCAAGAAAAAAATATTAGTTATATTAGTCAGTCTGAATCTTTTAGCAGACTGTTCCTCGAGAAGCAAAATGGCAATAGGATATTTTTCACTCTTCCCCAGCTTCTTGTCGTCTCACGAGGTCACAGAGGAAGAGACTCACAGCTCTTCATCTGCAAACAAAGAAGCGCGTGGGGATATAAGATATTTTGTTGTGTAGCGACTGACGATTATGAAGATATACCTGCTGCTCCGACTCTTCACAGTTTTGCAACTCAAACAGATTTGTAAAATCCCTCACCGTCCCTATTCTAAACCTATTTGAGAATCATCGGCAGGACACGCGGATTTTGCAGCTTCCTTGCCAGCAGACGCGGAATATGAAACAGATTATAAACATGAAGCGGAAACGCTAAAACAACAGATACAAACAATCAAGGATATAGCGAAAAAAAGCAAACGACGGGTATGTCCATTGCAACGAAATACATGATACCATAAAATCTGAAACAGAGATATTATGTCCAGATTTAAAAATTAATCAAACATAATACACTTAATGTAGTAGAAGGGGAGTATGTATTAATTGCATATGAAGATTTTGAAAGGGATAGTTAATCTTCCTTGTCAGCACAGCTGTAAGAAAGAGATAGCACTGATAAACGAAAAAGGGTACCACTTCTAGCTAGACTCTTTAAGAAAAAAATGTGTTAAAGTTGGGTGAATATTTGGAGACGACATGAAAGAGTTTATATGTATATTAATCAGTCTGCCTCTCAATACGAGGTGTTATTCTTGAAGGGAAAAAACTTCGTCTCTTTCACTTCAAGAATGCGCGAGGTTTTCCTCTCGATGACTCAAAGAGGAACCAATATGCCCAATGTCTCTCCAATAATTTTCTGCGTATTGAATGGTTTGTGTATGGGGCTGCGTTCACAATCCTTTTTGGTGTGGATAAAAACTTTCTATTTTTTTATCAAGTCTTATAATCTCCGCTGTAAAAACTTTTCCTTATTTTTTTATTCTGGCACAGTTTCAGAAGGGAGACGTCGAAATTGAACTGTCGTCTCTTCTTGTTTTTTTATGATTTGATTTAAGGAGCGCTGTTGAACAGTTAAAGGTAGTTGCAAACTATTGAATAAAAATGAAAAATAGGAATATAATTATTGTTTCAAGCGGGACAGGAGGGCACATTTATCCAGGTGTAGCTTTAGCGGAAGAGTTTAAAAATAAGGGATATAATCCCGTTTTCTTTATAAACAGTAATGCAACTTCTTTAGAGATTTTAAAAAATAGTGGCTTTGAATATATCGCGTTTAATGTGTCGGGAATGCCGAGAAGGATTTCATTTTTATTTATAATGTTTTTGTTTAAAATGAAGTTTGCTTTCTTTAGAGCATTAAAAAAGATTATAAAACTAAACCCTTTAGCGGTAATCGGCACGGGAGGATATATTGCAGTTCCCGTTCTTTTTGCAGCAAAAATACTGCAAAAAAAAACTTTTATACACGAACAGAATGTTGTTCCTGGCAAAGCAAATATACTATTAAATAAAATAACTGATAGAACGTTTATAAGTTTTCGATCTTCAGAAAAATATTTTAAAAATAAAAATACTATTCTTTCGGATTATCCTATCAGAAGAGATATTCTGTCAGTATCAAAAGAAGAGATGTTGCAAGAACTTAAATTGAAAAAGGGTGTTTTCACGATTTTAGTTTTCGGAGGAAGTCTCGGAGCGGCTAAACTTAATGAAATCGCCTGCGAAACCCTTTTAGGATTATCTTTTAAAAGTAAAATTCAAGTTTTACATATAACGGGTTCTGAGAATTATATTAAAATTCAGGAAAAAGTTAAGGATAATCCGGATTACAGAGTTTTTGTGTATATGCATGATATCGGCAGCGCCTACGCCGTAAGCGATATCGTAATATGCCGTTCAGGTGCTGGTACGGTGTTTGAGCTTAGAGCTTTAGACAAACCTGCAATTTTGGTGCCGTATCCCTATGCTACCGATGATCATCAGTATTGGAATGCAAAGGAAATAGAAAGGGACGGTAAAGTCATAATAATGGAAGAGAAAAATCTTACAAAGGAAAACCTGTGCAAAGCCGTATATGTGCTTAGGGAAAATATAAAAAACAATATGTCTGAAAATATAACTAAATTTCCGCGTGGATTAATGTTTGAGGAAATAATAAAATGTATAAAATTTTAATTTCAAACGATGACGGCGTAAAAGGTCCCGGACTCCGTCCTTTAATGAAAGAACTTTCCAAAATCGGGAAAGTGTATGTAATTGTTCCAAAAAATCAAATGTCCGGTACAGGACACAGCATAACGCTTACAAAATACAAAAAAATTGAAAAAATTGAAGAAGATTTTTATGCAGTGAAAGGCGGTACTCCTGCAGACTGTGTAAAATACGGGTTGTATTATTTTTTAAAAAATGGAGTAGATTTAATAGTGTCCGGCATAAATACGTGTCCTAATCTTGGACAGGACGTAATTTATTCTGGAACTGTCGGCGCCGCGAGAGAGGGGGCATTGAAAGGAATTCCTTCACTTGCCGTTTCTGCGGCAGAAATAGACGCTACGGAATATAAACATTCCGCGATTGCGGCAAGAGAGATTGCCGCAATAGTACTGAAAAGAAAAATTTTTTTCAAAAATATTTGTTTGAATATAAACATTCCTCAAAATTATAAAGGTATAAAAGTTGCTCCTTTGGGACTGCGTACTTATAATGAAAATGTCGAAACTGTCATTGACAAAAAAGGAAATCTCTCTTACAGATTGTCGGGGAAATACATCCCCGGCGGAAAGAAGAATGGAACGGATATAGATATTGTGGATAAAGGGTATATTTCTGTTACTCCTCTACAGATTAATCAGACAGACTTTACTTTTATAAAAAAAATCAAGTTATGATTATTCTCCCTCCAGATTATAATATACTACTAATGTGATGTGTAGGGCATGCAAGTCAAGTCTAGTATAGGAAGTCGAGCGTCCTCGGCGATGAGCGTTGCAAATCTTGGCTTATTGGTCGTGGCAAAGTGTGAAGTGAAAGATAATTTTTCAAGAGCAGAATACAGAAAATATGCAGGGAAAGTGAAAAGTTTTGTCGGAACCAATCTTCAAAATGCAAAAATATCTGAAAAAATTTTGGTATCAGCTAAAATAGAAAATTAACTGCATGTCTTTCCTCTCTAGGTTTTCTTGACGGAATGGGAGAAGAGAAGCTTATTCGTGGTGGTTGCAAAAAATAATCATGGAAAATAAATTTAAACTGATTTCAAAATTTAAACCGTCTGGTGACCAGCCGCAAGCTATCGATAGACTGTATCGTAATTATTTAAGTAATAAAAACTCGCAAGTCTTGCTCGGTGTTACAGGTTCGGGAAAAACATTTGTTATGGCAAGTGTTATTGAGAAACTCCAGCAACCTACGCTTATAATATCGCCGAACAAAATTTTAGCGGCGCAGACTTATGCTGAGTTTAAAGCTTTTTTCCCAAACAACGCTGTAGAATATTTTATATCTTATTACGATTATTATCAGCCGGAAGCTTATATTCCGTCAAGTGATACGTACATAGAAAAAGATGCGTCGATAAATGACCACATAGACAGACTGCGTTTAAAAGCGACTACGTCCCTTCTTGAGAGAAAAGATGTTATTGTGGTTGCTTCTGTCTCGTGTATATATAATTTAGGATCTCCTCAAGATTACCAGAATATGTGCGTCGAAATAACTGTGGGAAAAGAAAAAGCGATGGGTATGCTTTTAACCGAACTTATTACAAGTCATTATGATAGAAATGAAGTCGAATTTGTAAGGGGACGGTTCAGGGTAAAAGGTGATACTATTGAAATTTTTCCAGCATATCTTGAAACTGCCTTAAGAATTGAATTTTACTGCGATACGATTGAAAGCATAAAGGAATTTAATCCGATAACAGGCGAAGTGATTAATAAAAAAGATAAAGCATATATTTATCCTGCGAAACTTTTTGTTACTGACAAGTATAGAATTAACAAAGCTTTAGAAACAATACGAATAGAGTTAAATGAACGGCTTGAGATATTAAGATCGCAAAATAAACTTCTTGAAGCACAGCGTCTTGAGCAGAGAACTAAATATGATATGGAAATGTTAAAGGAAACAGGCTCATGCAACGGTGTTGAGAACTATTCAAGACATCTTTCAGGTAATCCAACGGGAACCAGACCGACGACTCTTATAGACTATTTCCTGCAAGAAAATAATGATTTTTTAATAATAGCTGATGAATCGCATATCTCTCTTCCGCAGATAAGAGGGATGTACGAAGGTGACAGGAGCAGAAAGCAAACTCTTGTAAATTTTGGTTTCAGATTGTCGTCTGCTTTGGATAACAGACCCTTGACATTTCAGGAATTCGAAAAACTTTTAAAAAAATTTATGATGGTTTCTGCAACTCCGGGAGTATATGAACTAGAAAGAAGTAAAAAACACATAGTGGATTTAATTATTCGTCCTACGGGACTTGTAGATCCAGAAGTTATTATTCGTCCTATAGATGGGCAAATACAGGATTTAATGCGAGAAGTACAAAAAAATATTGAGAGAAAACAGAGAACTTTAATTACTACACTTACGAAAAAGATGTCTGAAGATTTGGCGGCTTATTTAAAAGAAAGGGGTTTTAAAGTCGAATATCTGCATTCTGGAGTGGATACTTTAACAAGAATAGAAATACTTAAAAATCTGCGTCTTGGCAAGTTTGATGTTTTAGTAGGGATAAATCTTTTAAGAGAGGGATTAGATTTACCTGAAGTATCTTTAGTAGCCGTTTTAGATGCTGACAAAGAGGGTTTTTTACGTTCTGAACCTACGCTTATCCAGATTTGCGGAAGAGCTGCAAGAAATGTTGACGGACGAGTCATATTTTATGCAGATACTGTGACCAGTTCAATGCAAAGAGCTTTAAAGGAAATGAATCGGCGGCGAAGCAGGCAGCTTGAGTACAATAAAAAAAATAATATTACTCCAAAATCAATAATCAAAGCCGTTCACGAACTCGACGAATTTAGAAATTTATCAAGAGAGGAATCAGTAACTCACATGGTCGCTGAGAAGCAGCTTGATTATAAAATTGGTGCCAAAAATATTGACGGTATAATAAAAGAAGTTGAATTACAGATGAAAGAAGCCGCTGATAATCTTGATTTTGAATCTGCTGTGGTCTTAAGAGATAAAATGCTTGAGCTAAAAAGTATGAAATCCTTCAAATCTTCTAAGCGTAATTAAGCGAAGAATAAGTTATTCTAAATTTTTAACTTTTTACGTTTGACAAGCCGATGGGTTTTTATTAAAATGTTCACCTATGAGTTTTATGGGATGGTGTTGATTATTATAGCGATTACTTTAATAAGTCTGTGCATAGTTATAGTGACAATTTATCTATAGCTATGTTAATAGTTGTGAGTGAAGTCGCAGTGAAATTTGAAAGCGTGGTAAGGAAGATAAACAGTGAGTTAAATGTTGTCAATAAAGTTTCCGGCAAAGTCGCGTCGATAGACTGTATATTGTCGTCTTTGGCTATTTCAGTAATTTCATTTCTATTTTATATTTTTTTTGAACATTAATAAAAAGTGGGTGGAGGAAAGAAATGAGTGATAATAAAGATACGGTGTTGGCTTTTGTTTTGGGAGGTTTAGTAGGAGCGCTGGTAGGAATATTATATGCTCCTAAATCTGGGAAGGAGATAAGATGTAATATAAAAAAGCTTGGCGAAGAGATAGTGGACACTGTGAGCAATCTGAGTAGTGATTTCAAAGAGAATGAGTTTTGTGAAGAAGAAGTCTGTGAAAAAGTTTTATCCGGTAAAAAAGAGAATATAAAAGAAACTTTTGAAGAAGGTAAAAGGGCTTTTGATAAATCCAATAAAAAAGAAAAAGAATAATTAATAAATTTCGTTGTATGCTGAGGTAGCTCAGTCGGTAGAGCACAGGTCTGAAAAACCTGGTGTCGACAGTTCGATTCTGTCCCTCAGCATGCTTTTATATAATTGTGTTATATTAAATGTTGCATATATTGTCATAGTTAAATTAACAAGCTATGCCGATGTAGCTCAGTTGGCAGAGCAATTGCTTCGTAAGCAATGGGTCGGAGGTTCAAATCCTCTCATCGGCTAAATTAAATAGATAATATTAGACTCTGATATAGGTAACATAAAAAATAGCACGCGGATTCAAGAGTAAATCCGTTTGAGCGGATTTGAACAAATATAAAATATGAAACGCAAACCGATATAGACAAAATTAACTATCTGCTGTAAAAATCGTTCTAACCGAATTATTGATAAGTTTACTGAAGTCTAAGCGTTGTAAAAAAATTACGAATTGTAAATGCTATTGTTTAAAAGTTGTAATGCTTTTTTTAAAGGTTATAGACATTAGGAAATTTGTCAATGACAATCTCAAATCTTGAAGAAATTGAATGTCCTAACGGGCATGTTTTTGAAGCAGAGTTGCTTTCTGCAATAAGCGTTTCGGATAACCCAAAGCTAAAGAATTTGTTAATAGACGAAGAAATTAATCTTGTGTCGTGTCCTGAGTGTGGCAAAGTGTTTTATGCTGAATGTTTTATTCTTTATCACGACAGTAAAAACGAACTCATCGCTTTTGTGTATCCGTTGAGTTTCCAAAATCAAGCAGTACAATGTAAAATAAAAATGCGTAAAGAATTTGAACTTGCATTGGAGAACTTTGAGGAAAAGCAGAAGATAAATTATGAGCCTCTTATGCTGTTTGGTATTGAAGATTTGGTTTTATTGCTGCTCTCCGAACAGGATATTGAGGATGAAGAAGCGGTTTTAAAATGTCTTGCTTCAAAACTTTTATTAGATACTGCGGATATTGCCCCGAGTCTTGCCAGAAAATTGAAAATTCCTAAAGTCCTTCCCTTTCCCAGAGGTGGAAAAAAACTTGAAGCAAAATCTTTGATTTCCGGTTTACGGATTCTTATAGAGCATAATTCTAATCTTTTGCATTATGTTGAATTCCTTAAGAAAATATCAGAATATGAAACAATATTTGAAGATATAAAAGATGACATTAACTAAAATCTCACTATTGGTTTTGATTGTTTCTCTCGTTTTATGCTCGTCTCTTTCTCTTTATGCTGCATTAAAAGTTACAGAGATTACTCAAGATAATAAATCGTTTAATATAGTTTTAAATGATGATATCAAGGTTTCAAATATAGTTTTAAAAAATAATGATATTGAACTGCCTATATATAGGGGTAAAAATAAAGCATATAAACAATTTGGAATTTTAAAGAGAGAGTTTAGACAATATCTTGTCAATGCTTTATCTCAAAATAAAACATCTTCAAAAAGTGAAAATACTGTATTTAAAGCAAATAAACTTTCAATTTTAAAAAAACATCCGAAAATAAAGGCTTTTACATCTGTCGTTTTTAGCGATGATATTGAAATTGAATGTCGTATTATGCAAAGCAAAAGAGGTTTATGGATTGCATGGCCTTCAAATAAAAGAAGTGGTGTGTGGATGAAAGATTTTGAATTTATAAATAAAGATTTAAAAGAGAGAGTTGAGAAAAAATTACTTAACGACTACGTTTCAAAAAATGATAAGGCGAAAAGCAAATAAGTGCGTTTAGATATTACCTTAAATATAGGTTTGTGAGTATAGATGAAAAAATAAGATGACAAAAAAATTCTTATTTGAATATGAAATAAAGGAAAAAATAAAATGTCATTTGACAAAAAAGAAAAATTGATTTCAGATGACAAGAAAGAAAAATTAATTTTAGAAAATAAAGCTAATTTTGGGAAAAATGCACTTACTGTTCTTCAAAAAAGGTATTTGAAGAAAGATGAAAATGGTAACGTGGTTGAAAAACCTGAAGATTTATTTTATAGAGTTGCCGAAAATATTGCCCATGCAGACAAAATTTATGATAAAAATGCAGATGTGGGTGCATTGATAAGAGAGTTTTACCTTGTAATGTCTTCTTGCGATTTTTTGCCCAATTCGCCTACTTTAATGAATGCAGGCAGACACTTACAGCAGCTTTCAGCCTGTTTTGTCCTGCCGATAGATGATTCGATAGATTCGATTTTTGAAACGTTGAAAAATACTGCTCTTATACATAAATCTGGCGGTGGCACAGGCTTCTCATTTTCTAAACTGCGACCTAAAAAGGATATGGTAAAAACCACGAACGGTATTTCTTCGGGACCTGTATCTTTTATGCAGGTTTTCAATGCCGCTACAGAAGCTATTAAACAGGGTGGCACAAGACGAGGGGCAAATATGGGGATATTGAGAATAGATCATCCCGATATTCTGGATTTTGTAGCCTGCAAAGATAAAAGCGATAGTTTAAATAACTTTAATATATCCGTTGCAGTTACGGAAGAGTTTATGGATGCTTTGGAAAATAGGAAAAGTTATAATCTTTACAATCCGCGAAATGGCGCGATAACAGGTAAACTGGACGCAAATGAAGTTTTTAATAAGATGGTCAATCAGGCATGGAAAAACGGAGAACCAGGTATAGTTTTTATTGACAGAATAAACTATAAAAACCCTACTCCTGCGATAGGTCAAATAGAATCTACAAATCCCTGCGGAGAACAGCCGCTTCTTCCTTATGAATCCTGTAATTTGGGTTCGATAAATCTTGGACACTTTATAAAATCCGGTGATATCGACTGGGATAAACTCGAAAAAACAGTAAAAACTGCTGTTCATTTTCTTGACAATGTTATAGATATGAATAGTTATCCTATAGAAGAAATTGGCAAGATTACCCGCTCTAACAGAAAAATAGGACTTGGAGTTATGGGTTGGGCAGATTTGCTTTTGTATTTAGGCATGCCTTACGGGTCTAACGATTCTTTAATGCTTGCTGAAAAACTTATGAGTTTTATTCAGTCAAAATCCCACGAAACTTCCAAGGAGATTGCATTTAAAAGAGGAGCTTTCCCGAACTTTAAACAAAGTATATACGCAAATGAAGATCCTGTAAGAAATGCAACGACGACTACAATTGCTCCAACTGGAACAATCGGTATAATAGCTTCGGCTTCCGGCGGCATTGAGCCGATATTTGCGCTTGTTTATAAAAGAACTCAATGTCTTGACAATGAAGATATGTATGAAGTGAATCCGTACTTTGAGAAACTTGCGAAAGAAAATGGTTTTTATTCGGTGAAGCTTATGGCTAAAATAGCGGAAAAAGGGAGTGTCCGCGGGCTTAAAGAAGTTCCTGAAAAAATTAGGAAAATTTTTGTGACTTCGTATGATATTACTCCGAAAGACCATATAAAAATGCAGGCAGCTTTCCAGAAATTTACGGATAATGCCGTGTCAAAGACTGTGAATTTTCCTAGCTCAGCCACAAAAGAAGATGTAAAGGAAGCTTATATTTGTTCATATAAAACCGGATGTAAGGGAGTAACTGTTTACCGCGATGGAAGCAGAGACGTACAGGTATTAAATCTTGCGAATAAAAAATTGCATGAGAATAAGCCGAGACCTCGCCCTAAGAAGACAACCGGTTTTACATTCCTTATGCATACCGGCTGCGGTAAAATGTATGTTACTGTAAATGAAGATGACGGAGGAATATGCGAAGTGTTTACGCAACTTGGTAAATCTGGAGGATGTACTTCGTCGCAGTCTGAAGCGATAAGTCGTTTGATTTCTTTGGCTTTGCGTTCAGGCGTTAATCAAAATGAAATTATAAAACAATTAAAAGGCATAAGATGTCCTTCGCCGACTCTCACGGAAGGCGGAGCGATTTTATCGTGTGCAGATGCTATTGCGAGAGCTTTAGAAGCGTATAACAAAGAAAAAATATTACCTGCGCTTTTTGCGAGAGATATGCCCATTGCGGAACCTTATACGTCAGAAGATATAAAAGAACACTGTACCTCCGATCCAAGTGGTAATTTGTCAGGTGCATGCCCTCAGTGTCCGGAATGTGGCGAGATGTTGATTTTTGCTGAAGGTTGTGTTATTTGCCGTGAATGCGGGTACTCTAAGTGCTTTTAGTTCTTTAATTTAGATTTTGAGTTTATGATAATATTATCTATTTGTCTTATAGTATTTATTTGAAAAGTAAGTGCAAATATTTTTGTTAAAGATTAAAAGCAATTTTTACAGATGGTGAAAAATAAATAATTAGATTTTGTTATTATAAATATAAAATTGATTGACAACAAGTACAAGCAAGCTTTGGCATACTATGCTCTTTTCCAGTCGTCTATTATTAAAAGACCATATAATTTAATTTACTCCATAGAAAAAAATCTTTACGTGAAGAATGCAGATGTTAAAAGAAGTTTTGGAAATAAAACTACTTGGGATGCACTATTTGATTTCTATTTAAAAAAATTTTATTCAAGAGGGTGATAAAGCTATATTTTCAAATAGTTAGAGTAATGTTGTTAATAACCCTGATGTCTTTAACTTAGAATTAAATGCCGATCCCTAGTTTATATTGACACTCCTTATGTTTCATCAAAATTTTTAGAGGGAATAGCTATGATCAATGGGAAAATTTAGATGAAAAACGTATGATGTAGTGAGAAGATATGCAGAACGCTTTTGGTGCAATTTTTAGGAAATTCAAGAAGTCAATTAGAGTTCTTTCTTATTGGGACGATGGAATTCCAACGATTAATAATCTGATACAAATGTTGTCAAAATACAAAAGAAAAATAAGAGTTAATAAACTAGATTATAAATATGTTTTAAGCAATAGATTTTTAAAAGAAGTTTTGATCATTGCTCAATAAAAGGATGTCAATTTTAAAATAGTTCGTGCGTTGGTGGTATAAAAAACATTTTTGTAAGGAATGTTAGTAACGATATGACAGAAGAAGAATTTTTAAAATTCATTAATTCAACTATAGATAGATTAACAACTACATAAAGATATTTCGGTTAAATGTGGTGCGTGTAAGGATATGATTGATTTGTATGATGAGATAATATCTTATTGTTCTCAAATAAAAGATGCAATATCGAATGTAAAAGCGACAATTAAGATTAATTATTTAAATCAGTTCCATAGCGATATTAATCAAATTTTAGTTATTTTTCCGTATATAAATCAGCAAAGTTTGGGTTTTATTCAAGGCGATAAGAAGAAAATAAAACAACAAATAGAAAGTAATGCTAAATGCTTATTGGAACGATTAAAATTATTACAATTTAATCTTGATTTTTTTAAAAAGCTCAATTTTTAGCAAAAATATTGCGGCAGTTGGAGCTAATGGCAGCGGTAAAACAACTCTTTCTAACTATGCAAAACGATATTTATCAAATACTGGAATTGTTATTTCAGTTCAAAAGATTCTATTAATGCCCACTTTTGATGCAATTTCTAGTATTGGTAGCACTTCTAAAAAATTGTAACAATCACAAAAATAAGATAAGCCATTTAAAAAAAACTTTTTCTGCAAATGAAAATATTATGTCTATACGTTATGTTTATGATGAATGTGCGATATTACTTGGCGATTTTCTTGCAGAAAGAAATGTGGCAAGAAATAAATTTTGTGATAGTATTCAAAAGGGAATTAAAGATAATGAGCCACCTCAGACCAATTTAGATAATGTGATGGAAATATGGAATTCTTTAATCACACATAGAGTTCTTGAAGTTTATGGTGGCATCACTTTTACCTTGAAAATGAATTCTGGCGTTAATTATCCAACATACCAAATGAGTGATGTTGAGAAAGAAAAGATTGCATTTTTATTTACTTAACTCATGATTTAGATTTTGTAATAAGCAGAACATTCGCAAAAAAAGTTTGGATAAAGTCTTTTAATTTTCCTGATAAATGAGTAACGGAAGATATTCCGTAAAATGAACTGCCGGAAGCATTGTTGCTTAGATTACTTGGCAGTAGAAAAAATAATTTATTTTGCGGAGGACAAAAAGGTAGTGTCGATGAGAAAATATATAATACTTTACTTCCTGGTTTTACAATAACTCCTGTCGAATTTTGCTTTAATGTTATCAGCTATACAAAAGTTTTTAATAAAGTCTCTAATTTAATTATGAAGGTTTTGGGTTTAATTGATTCAGATTATCACGAAACCGATAGATTAGAAAAGTTAAAATCAGATAATGTATTTTCATTTTCAACGTCCGAACCTGAAAATCTTTTTCTTGACGAATCGTTTTTAGATTTCTTGACGAAAAAATTATTAGTACATAATAAAAATGTTGTGCAAAATATTAAAGTTAAAGTTATGTCACAGCTAAGAAAAAATATGGAGTTACGAATATCTAATTATGTATCAATGAAAATTAATTATTATTTTACCTACATTTAATAAAAGGGAATATATATATAAAGATGTAGAGGATAATTATGACAAATTTACAAAAGAAATAGGAATTTCTGATTGAGTTAATCAGCGAAAAATTGAATTAGAAAAAATAATAAAAGACAAAGATATAAAAAACTATACAACTTATATTTACGTCCCTGCCGTATTATAATGCCAGAATGTATTCTGATTATACGTCTTATGATAGTTACTTAGAGAAAATGTGTAGTATTTTAAAACAGTGTAACCGTATATTGGAAGACGGACGTTTTATTATTATAAATGTTTCTCCAGTTATTACAAAAAGACCCGGACGAGAATTTGAAAGCATTAGATATCCAATTCATTTTGATTTTCATAAAATTTTGGAAAACGCAGGTTTTTATTTCATAGATAAAATTATATGGATTAAACCTGAATGTACGGTTCCAAATAGAGTCGCAGGTTATTTACAGACAGGAATGCCTTTGTCATACAAGCCTAATTGCATTACTGAAAGTTTATTAGTTTATAGGAAAAAAACGTCTTTTTTACTTGATAAAAATATAAAACTTTATTCAAGAACATTGGCAAATTCTATTGAAAAGACGGATACATCAAATTGTTGGCATATATCTCCCAAGGCGGATAAAAAGCATCCCGCTGTTTTTCCTGAAGAATTATGTGAGAAAGTTTTAAAGTATTATTCTTTCAAGGGAGATATTGTTTTGGATCCTTTTGCAGGCTCTGGGACTTTTGGAAAAGTGTCGAAAAAAATGAAAATGGTTCCTGTGCTATGTGAAATTAATAAAGAGTATATAAAAAAACTTGAAGAGGAAGATTATGACGACCTTTGAAAAAGAAGTCATTGAAGATACTGTGAATAAATTGATTCAAGGCAATGATTATCGTAATGGAGTAGTAAATGCAATTAATATATTTTTCCTGGATTTTGCTATAGATTTTTTTAAGAAAATAATCAGTGCAAAGATTAAAGAGAAAAATATTAACTTAGCTTGGTATAAAAAATATTTTATTGACTCAGATACTATTTCTTCCGATGATAAAGCAATATTTGCTGGTATGAATAAGAAAACGATTACTAACATATACGGAAGCGCAACAAAGAAAATTGTTATAGATGTTGCTAATGCAAATTTTGAATATTTAACATGACTTATTTCTTTATTAGAAAAGGATGGTGAGTCAGAAGCAAACCTTAGTATAGAAATAAGTTATAAAGAAGTTTTAGTTAAACTGTCATTGACAGAAAGTTTGCTTGTTATAAATGCATTAGCTGCGAAAAAGATAGCAATGATGGGTGGGGCATGGAGTTCGATAGGTAAAAAAGTTGAAAAACCTTTATTGTTAAAACTATGTGAATTATGCGGAGTGCCAAAAAAATATATTGATGGTTCAATATTTAAAAAAGACGGGACTTTGAATTTTGATAGGGAAGTTGATTTTAAACTTTGTAATAAAACTGGGAAAGAATATAGAGTGGAAGTTAAACTTATGGGTAAAGGAAATCCTGAAAGTGCGGATGTGATATACGCCAGAGATACTGATATATTTGTTGCGGATACTTTAAGTAAACAAAATAAGAATCAATTAAAATCTGAAGATATAAAATACGTTGAAATGAAAGACAATCCACATTGTGTCGATAACTTTAAAGTTTTATTGAAGGAATTAAATATTCCTTGTAAATAAGGAAAGCAAATAAAATAAATGTCAATTATTGATGATCTACAAGTTCAGACTGATGACCTTTGTCTTATTGTTATTCTGAACCTGTTTTAATAATGCTTACATGAAAGGTAATAAGATGGTAAAAAATGATAGGTGGATAAAGAAGCTGTCTCTTGAATATAAAATGATAGAGCCGTTTGAGATTAGACAAATCAGAGATGGAAAGATTTCTTATGGCACGTCTTCTTACGGGTATGATATGCGACTTTCAAATGAGTTTATGGTTATGAAAGCTTATTTGGGAAGAAATCAACATAAAGATTTTGTTTTAGATCCTAAGAAAGCGAGCGACAATTTATTTGAAACCGTAATAGTTGAAGATTACATAGAAATCCCTCCGAATTCTGTAATTTTAGGTAAAACAATAGAATATTTTAGAATTCCGAGAGATATTATAACGATTGCGTTCGGCAAATCAACTTATGCAAGATGCGGAATTTTTGTAAATATCACTCCGTTTGAACCCGAGTGGGAGGGATATGTTACTCTTTCAATATCAAATACGACATCACTCCCGGCAAAAGTTTATGCAAATGAAGGAATAGCGCAAATTCTATTTTTAGGGGTAAGTGAAACTTGTGAAATCTCTTATGCAGACAAAAGAGGGAAATATCAGAAACAAAAAATTATAACTTCTGCAAAAATTTGATACAATGCAAAAAAACAAATAAAGAAATGGGGAATAGAGAATATGGTTAAGTTTTTGAAAATGTATTTTTGGGATGCTATCATTAATCATTATATTGATTTTGAGGGTCGCGCCTCTTTAGTACAATTTTGGTATTTTGTATTAATTAATTTTGTTTTTTGCTTTATTTTACCAATTATTTTTGTAAAAATAATTGGTGTGTTTGATTTTTGTGTGTTAAATATTTTGTGGTGGGCATTGTTAATACCATCGATAGCAATAACCACGCGTAGATTGCACGATACTAATCGGAGCGGTTGGTTTCAATTGGTTGGACTTATTCCCATTATAGGGTGGATTGTATTGATTATTTTGTTAGTTTTAGGACCAGTTAATCCGAATAAATTTGACGAAGGAGTATAAAGGTAACATAGGAAAAATAGATGATTTTAATATTGGATTTTGGTTCGCAGTACACACAGCTGATAGCAAGACGCATAAGGGAAGAAAAAGTATATTGCGAACTGTATCCAGGGAATAAACCGATAAAATCTTTTTCCGGATTTGAGGGTTTAAAAGGTATAATTCTTTCGGGTGGTTATGAAAGCGTTTATTCAAAAAATGCTTCTTGGCCTGATCCTAAAGTGTGGGAACTAGGTATTCCTATTTTGGGAATATGTTACGGTATGCAACTTATAGCGGAACATCTTGGTGGGAAAGTTGCTCCGTCAAAATGTAGGGAGTTCGGTCTTGCAAGTGTCAATGTAAAATATGACTGCTTTTTATTTAATGGGCTTAGTTCCAAAGAAACTCTGTGGATGAGCCACGGCGACAAACTTTTAAAAATTCCTAAGGGTTTTAGGGTAATAGCAAAGTCAGATAACTCTCCTTATGCAGCTATAGAAAATGCAGCAAAGAATATATACGGCGTTCAGTTTCATCCAGAAGTGAAGCATTCTGTTAACGGCAGAAAAATCTTAAAGAATTTTATATTTAAAATCTGCGGTTCAGAACGCGACTGGACTATAAAATCTTATATTGTGGATGAAGTTAAAAGGGTTCAGGAACAAGTCGGAAAAAGTAAAGTTTTATGCGCCCTGTCAGGCGGAATCGACTCTTCCGTCGCGGCTGTGATGCTCTATAAAGCCATAGGGAAACGACTTATCTGCGTCTATGTTGATCACGGACTCCAGAAACTCGGTGAGACTGAAAGGGTACGTAAAGTATTTGGTAAAATATTTGGTAAAAATCTTATTATAGTCAATGCAAAAAAAATATTTCTGTCAAAACTTAAAAGTGTAACCGAGCCTGAACAAAAGAGAAAAATTATCGGTCATACTTTTATAGAAATTTTTGACAAAGAAGCAAAAAAATTAAAAGGCATAGATTTTCTTTTGCAGGGGACAATATATCCTGATATCATAGAGAGTATTTCTATAAAAGGAGCAAAATCACCAATTAAGAGTCATCACAATGTCGGCGGACTTCCTGAAAAAATGAAAATGAAACTTGTTGAACCTCTAAAGTTTTTATTTAAAGACGAAGTAAGGGTTTTAGGAAGAGAACTCGGCATTCCAGCGGAAATTATAGATAGGCAACCTTTCCCAGGTCCCGGTCTTGCGGTAAGAACATTAGGCGAGATAACAGAGGAAAAACTAAATATTTTAAAAGAAGCGGACAACATAGTAACGGAGGAAATAAAAAGGGCGAAACTTTATGAGAAAATATGGCAATCTTTTGCTGTGATACTGCCCGTTAAAACGGTAGGCGTTATGGGCGATGCCAGAACTTACGAATATGTAATTGCTGTAAGAGCCGTAAATTCTGAAGATGCGATGACGGCAGATTGGGTAAAACTTCCTTATGAATTACTCGGTAAAATATCTTCGCGTATTATAAACGAGGTTAAAGGCGTCAATAGGGTAGTTTATGATATTTCTAATAAACCGCCTGCTACTATCGAATGGGAATAATGAAAGTCTTTAAGCTAATCGTAGTTTCTCTGGTGTTTGCACTTTTCTTTGCATGTATGGAACCGCAAGGCAGTGATAGCGGTCACGATGTGTCTATGCAAATCAAAGGTTCTGACACTATTGTAAATCTTATTCAAGAATGGTCAGAAAATTTTATAGAACAAAATCCGATGTTTAATATAAGTATTACAGGCGGAGGCTCGGGGACCGGTTTTGCATCTTTAATAAACGGAACATGTGATATTGCAATGTCTTCCCGTGAGATAGAAGAAAAAGAAAGAATTCTTGCAAGAAGTGAAAATGTGGAACCTGTTGAATTTAAAATTGGTCTTGATGGACTTGCGGTGATTGTGAATAAGAACAATCCCGTAAATAAGCTTACATTAGAGCAACTGCGGGATATTTTTATGTCAAAAGTTACAAATTGGAAAGAGCTTGGAGGGGAAGATAGGAGAATAGTAATTCTTTCAAGAGAAAGCAATTCAGGGACGCATATGTTTTTTAAAGAGTGCGTCTTAAGAAATAATGATAAAAATAGTAAAAATGAGTTCTCCACTCAGTCACTTATGATGTCGTCTTCACAGGCTGTATACGATGAAGTTTATCAGAATCCTAATGCTTTAGGATATGTCGGTATGGGTTTTGTAAATGAAGGAGTGAAATCTGTTTCAGTGGCGATGAATGCGGAAAACGAATATTTTTGTCCGACGGCTAAAGACATAGTAAGTGGAATGTATCCTATTTCAAGACCGTTGTATCTTTATACAAACGGAAAGCCGCAGGGTGTTATAAAAATGTTTATTGATTATGCTTTGTCGACTGCAGGACAAAAAATTGTTTTGAAAGCTAATTTTGTACCTCTCGGAAATTGAAATTAAGAGACGGAGTATTTTGTAAAGTAAATCCCATTGTCTTTTGCTTTGTAGATAGCGAGGTGTTACTGTCGAGAATTGGCAGCAAGGTAAAATGTTGTCCCCGCTTTCTTGGAGGATGTATGACATTATGTTGTTGCATTGGCAGCAAGAGTACATATTTGTTAGTTTAATTTGTCGTATAGCTTTGTTGTGAAGTCTTGAAAAGTCTATTTTAATCGAGTGTGTTCGGGGCTTCTCGATATGACAAACCGTTTGTTGAAGGACTAAAATGAGAAAAATTATAGACACCACAATTGAAACAATAATTTTTATCTGCGGAATATTATCTATTATTTTTGTCGTTTTAATTTTTGGTTTTCTGTTTAAAGAAGGTTTTGCTTTTTTTAAAAGTTTCGGTATTATAGAATTTATTACCGGACGATTTTGGTATCCAACTTCGAATACTCCGTCATTCGGTATTTTTCCTTTTATTATTGGATCTATTTTAGTAACTGTGGGAGCATGTATAATAGCGGTTCCTATTGGCGTTATGACTGCACTTTATATTTCAGAAGTTGCTCCTAAAGGCATACGAGACGTTTTGAAGTCTGCAGTCGAACTTATGACTGCAATTCCAAGCGTAGTTGTAGGATTTGTCGGAATGGTTACGCTTGTTCCTTTTATTAGAACACTTTTCAACATACCCACCGGACTTACGGCTTTTTCTGGATCAATAATGCTTGCGTTCATGGCTATGCCTACAATAGTGACAATATCAGAGGATGCAATGCGCTCAGTTCCTTGGCAATATAAGGAAGGAGCGCTTGCTTTGGGAGCGACTAAGTGGCAGACTATAAGAAGAATTGTATTAAAAGCAGCAATGCCAGGAGTAATTGCTGCAATAATGCTTGGAGTAGGCAGAGTTATCGGAGAGACGATGACTGTTATGATGATAACAGGAAATTCGGCACGTATTCCGCTCTCGATATTTGAGCCAGTGAGAACTATGACGGCGGTGGTAGCTGCCGAGATGGGAGAGACTGTCAGAGGCGGCATGCATTACAAATCATTATTTGCCATAGCGCTTGTACTTTTTCTAATAACGTTTATCATAAATTTTATAGCGGATTTATTTCTTGGGAAAAATAAGAATAAATGATAAAACTAAGCCCTAAGTTATCGCAAAGACTTTCATACACAATTCTCTTTCTTGCGACTCTTTTGGCTATTATTCCTGTTAGTGCGATAATTTTTACAATCATAAAGAATGGAGCATCTGCTATAACTTGGGAGTTTTTGACTGCGATGCCGAAGAACGGAATGCACGGAGGTGGAATTCTTCCTGCAATACTTGGCACTCTTTCAATAGTTACTTGTACTATTGTGATAACTCTTCCAATAGGTGTTTGTGCGGCAATATATTTAAACGAGTATGCAAAAGATAATTTGCTTACAAGAATAATTAAACTTGCTATCATAAATTTAGCAGGTGTTCCGTCAGTTGTTTACGGATTGTTTGGACTCGGCATTTTTGTTATGTTTTTAAAACTGGACGTTTCTATTATTGCAGGAGCTTTAACTCTGTCTATAATGGAACTTCCAGTCATAATAACCACGTCGCGCAGTGCGTTAAATAGCGTTCCATATTCGTTTAGAGAAGCGAGTTTGTCGCTTGGCGTAAGCCGCTGGCAGACTATAAGATATATAGTGCTTCCGAATGCTCTTCCCGGTATTTTGACAGGAGCGATACTAAGCATTTCAAGAATATCGGGCGAGACGGCACCTGTATTATTTACTGCGGCGGCATTTTCTGTCCCGCATTTGCCGCATTCCATATTTGATCAGGTAATGGTTTTGCCGTATCATTTGTATATTATTTCGACGCAGATCCCTAATATGCCAAAAAATATTATATTCGGCACAGCTCTTGTGCTTCTGATGATGGTTTTGACAATGAGTTTTATTGCAATTGTTGCGAGAATTTATTTCAGGAAACGCAGAAAATGGTAGATAAAATTAAAGTTGAAAATTTAAGTTGTTATTACGATAAAAAATGTGCTTTGGAGTCTTTGAATATTAGCATTGTCCAAAATGAAATTTTAAGTATTATAGGTCCAGCAAACAGTGGCAAGACGACGTTTTTGAGAACTCTAAATAGAATGAACGATTTTGATAAAACTTACTCTCGTAAAGGTAAAGTTTATCTAGTCGGTGACAATATTTTTGATATGAATATGGAAAATTTGAGAAAACGTGTAGGTATGCTTTTCGCAATGCCTATACCGCTTCCTATGAGTATATATGAAAATGTTGTCTATGCTCCGAAACGTCTTGGGCTTATTTCAAAGAAATCAGAACTAGAGACTATAGTTGAACAGGCTTTGAAAGATGCTTCTTTGTGGGATGAAGTTAAAGACAGGTTAGACTCGTCCGCAATGAAAATATCCGGTGGACAGCAGCAAAGGCTTTGTATTGCAAGAATTCTTGCGATTAACCCAGAAGTTATTTTATTTGATGAACCCTGCTCTGGACTTGATCCGATATCTACGGCAAAGGTTGAAGAATCAATGATTGAGCTTAAACGAAAATATACTATAGTACTTGTGACAAACAATGTAAAACAAGCGTCGCGCGTTAGCGACAGAACAGCGTTTTTTCTTATGGGTAAACTTGTTGAAATTGATAAAACTGATAGGTTATTTGTATCTCCGAAAGAAAAACAGACGGAAGATTATATTACTGGACGTTTTGGTTGATAATTGCAATTTTGTCATTTGTTGTTTCTGTGTATTCAATGATATCGTTTCCGACTGTTACAATGCCACTATTTTTATAGACGTTGTTCTATGCGGTTAATTTTTGAGGAATATATGTCAAAAATAGAGATAAAAAATTTTAATTTATATTATGCGGATTTTCATGCGCTCAAAAATATTAATATCTATATTGAAGAGAAAAAGATTACCGCTATCATAGGTCCGTCGGGTTGTGGTAAGTCCACTCTTTTAAGATCAATAAACAGAATAAACGATACGATAGATAACGTATCTACAAGCGGCATAATCAATATCTTCGGCGAAGATATTTATGGCAGTAAAATTGACGTAGATACTTTAAGAAGAAATGTTGGAATGGTTTTCCAAAGACCCAATCCTTTTCCAATTTCAATTTATGAAAATGTCGCTTTTGGTTTAAGAGTTAATAGAATAGCTTCAAATAAGAATATTATTGACGAAACTGTGGAAAAAAGTTTAAAGGCCGTTTTATTATGGGATGATATTAAAGATAAACTGCATAAGTTGGCATTAAGTTTGACTTTAGAACAACAACAGAGACTTTGCATTGCGAGGGTTATTGCTGTAGCTCCTCATATTGTTCTTCTTGATGAGCCTTGCTCTTCTTTAGATCCGGTTGCGACGCAGAGAATTGAGCAACTGATGATTCAATTAAGAGACAAATATACGATTGTAATAGTGACGCATAATATGCAGCAGGCGGCAAGAGTTTCGCATGATACCGCCTTCATGCTTCTTGGCGAGCTTATAGAATTCGATAAAACTGAAAAAATATTTACAAATCCATCAAAAAAAGAGACTGAGGATTATGTAAGCGGCAGGTTTGGTTAAATATAGAGACTAAAATGGAACGATAGAGATATTGTTTGTTGTCATTGCCAAACAACTTTGAGGAGGAAGTATGCGGCGTTTTGATGTTGAAATGAGTAATTTACAAAATCATCTCCTTGATATGGCAGAGCTTGTTCAGAAAATGATAAAAACTGCAATGCAAGAGCTTGTTGAAAGAGATCCAAAACAGGCTGATACCGTATGCTGCCTTGAAAGGGAAGTTAACGTTAAGGAAATAGTTATTGATGATAAATGTCTAAAACTTATAGCTTTAAATCAACCTGTAGGCGTCGATTTAAGATTTATAACCTCTGCAATGCGTATTAACAGCGATTTAGAGAGAATGGGCGACGAAGCTGTAAATATAAGCGAAATGGCTTTGGATCTAATAAGATATCCCGAACTTAAGTCTCTTGTTTATATTCCTAAAATGGTAGAAATTGTGCAGAGTATGGTAATGGACTGTATAAAAGCTTTTAATACAAGCGATTCCAAACTTGCATTGTCAGTGCTTGCGAGAGATGATGAAGTTGATGATTTAAAAGATAAAGTTCTCGCGAATCTTAAAAATTTAATGCTTAAATCTCCGAATATTGACAACATTCAAAGAACTATAGATTTAATTTTTGTGGCGAAGAGCATAGAGAGGCTAGGCGATCATGCTACAAATATAAGTGAGGATGTTATTTTTATGATACATGGAAAGGATGTGCGCCACCTGTGTATAACGATGTAGAAAAAATATCTTTCGAAGATGTAAAGAAACAGATAAACACAAAATTTATAGATCAAGACTGGATAACGGTTTTTAGTCGTAATTTTGAAGACGATTTTAATAGTAGTGGCTTGTGTAGTGCGATAGTAGATATTGATAAAGTTGGCAAGTCGTTGCAAGATTGTAAATTGGAAATGATTGAATGCGATCGTCCTGGACTTACAGAGTACTATAAAGGTGGTGAAAAATATAGGGAAGAGTATCATAGATTTAGCGTGGAAGGTTTTGAGCCGTTAATTTATCGTCGAGAATTTGGACGTAAAGATGGATATTTAGAATTATCAGAAGAGTTTAGGCTTTATCACAATTTATATGAGATTTACAACTCTCCGGATAAAAGAGAATATTTATATTTTAATAGTAATGGGGACGAAGAAATAGTTGCAAAAGTTGATAAAAATGAGGTGCTTATAAAATTGAGATTCTTGAAAGATTACATTTCAGTGAGAAAGAAGCATTTGTTTATTGATTTTTATTTTATAAGATTTAGTAAAAAGACAATAAAAGAACTAGGAATAAGCGAGATAAATGAAAATAGTTCCTCTGAGGAGTATTTTTATAATCATACAATTGATGAGGATACATATTTGCCTGATTGGAAAACCAGAAGCTGGATTAATGGCAAAGTTCTGATTAAAAGTATTAAAGATTATAGACCTAATATAGAAGAAAATGATAAGTTTGAAGAATTTATTATTGGTTGTGATGAGAATGGGAAGTTTATATCGTTTTCGTGTGATGAGAAAAAACTGGGGAATGATTTTGGAGAAAATCCTGATGCTCCCCAATATGTTACACCTGTATTTTTTAGTAAAGATGTGTTAAAAAAATACTATGACAATCCAAGTAGATATTTAGTAGAAGATTGTCACATTTCATGCGAGGGAGCAAGGTCTATTAGATTGGATAATAATTGTGATGATTATGTAATAGTCCTACTCGGAGATTTAGGAAATCTCCATCATAAAGAACAGCTGTACTGGAAAAGCTTTAATATCTCTCCGCGCAAGGAAGGGTTTAGCGTTACAGGATATAAACGTTTTGTTGCTGGAGAATTTTGCGATCCTGTTAAAGCGGATTTTTACTTAAAGATGAGATTAGAACAATTTAATGAATTATGGATTAAGAAATATAACTGGCATTTATTCAAATCTTTATCCAAAGAGGATTCTCATTATTTAGAAGCCCTTCACTTATTAACCAGTCAAGACAATAGAAAAGAATTTGATGAGCAAATACTTGCTTTAACTAAGATTTTTATTGATTCGTTAAATGAAAAAGAGTTGGTTAAGCAAATAAATTTAGATTCAACAAAAATAAAAGATATCAAAGGAATAAGTAAATTTGAATTATTTTTAAAGAATAATAATGTGAGAATTCCTGATATGATTGAGCTTTTAAGGAATCTTCAGGATTTACGTTCTTCAACAGTTGCCCATAGACGAAGTGAGAAACTAAATAAAAAGATTTCATCTTATTTTAAACTGGACGAAAAGAAATTAGATGAGATACTAAAGGATGTTTTTGTTAAATTAATACAGATAATTGATGTGATAGAAAAACATTTACTATTGAATTAAATATGAACGGACTTTAAATTAAAATGTAAGTAATGTAAGTATGGAAATTATATGTCAATAAAAATTGCGGTTTTTGATTTAGGAAATGTCATTTTTAAGTTTGATTTGTCAAAATTTACTAAAGCGTATCTAAAAAAGACTCGCAGGCATAAAGTAAACGATTTTGACGAGCTGATTTCTGTCTATTCAGATATTGCTTATTCCTACGAAAAAGGAAATATGTCATCTTTAGATTTTTACAATGCAATGGTTAAAAGAACCGAGTATAGCGGGACTTATAATGAATTTTCCGCTATATGGAATGATATTTTTAAGCCTATACCTGAAACGATAAAAATTGTTACCTCTCTGGTGCAAAATTATCAAGTTGCTGTACTTTCAAATACAAATGAACTTCATTTCAATTATTTAAAAGAGTGTTATCCCGATATTTTTCTGCTTTTTAATAAATTTTTTCTTTCGCACGAAATGCACTTGAGGAAACCGGAAGATGAGATTTTTAAGCATGTAGTACGGTATTACGGCATCTTGCCGAGTGAAATGTTTTACGTTGACGATATAAAAGAAAATGTAGAAGCTGCGAGAAATAATGGAATAAATGCTCACTTGTTTACGGATCAATTAGAACTTACCAGGCAGCTGAAAAGTCAAAAGGTACGGATATGACGGATTTCGGAGTAAGTCCAAAAAAACAAGAGAAACTTAATAGAAAATTTGAAAAATATGGGGTTGAAGAATCGGATATTGAAGAGAAGTTTATCCGTTCTCCGGGGAAAGGCGGACAGAATGTCAATAAAGTTTCGACAACCGTTTATTTGAAGCATTCTCCGACGGGAATAGAAATAAAATGTCACAGAGAGAGAACTCAGGGATTAAATAGATTTTTTGCAAGAAAGCTGCTTGCAGAGAAAATTGAGGAAAAAATTTTAGGGAAAATATCCGAGAAACAGCAGAAAATAGAAAAAATCCGCAGACAGAAAAGAAAACGCTCTAAACACGCTAAAGAGAAAATACTTGCGGAAAAGAAGAATGTATCTTATAAGAAAGAGATGCGGGAAAAAGTAATTTATTAATGGATACAAGAAAATTAAAACCGCATTACCTAGGACACAGATATCGTCTGAGAAAAAAATTTATTTCCGGAGGATTTAATAATCTTGCGGATTACGAGATATTGGAATTGGTATTGGCATACGTGTTGCCCAGAAAAGATGTAAAAGTTTTAGCAAAAGAAATGATAAACAAATTCGGCAGTTTAAAACAAGTTTTTGACGCTGACACAGATGAATTAAAACAAATTAAAGGCATTTCGGATTATTCTGCAGAGTTTCTGTTATTTTTGAAAAAGTTTACTTCTTTATATTTGTCTTTGGACATAAAAGAAAAAGACAGGTTGTTGTCGCCCGAAAATGTGAAAGATTATTTAGTTTCAGCCTTAAGCGGCGAGAAAATAGAAAAATTTTACGCGATAATATTAAATTCGGGGAATAGGGTTACTGACTGTTTAGAAATTGAGAGCGGTACTGTAAATAAATCTTTGCTTATACCGAGAAAAATTGCAGAAATTGCATTAAAACACAGAGCAGCTTCTATCGTAATAGCGCATAATCATCCCGGTGGTACTTTAAAGCCGTCGCAAAGCGACATAAATGCAACTGTTGCTGTAAAGAAATCTTTGGAATCTATAGAAATTTCGCTTTTAGATCACATAATAATTTCCAATAACAATTATTTTAGTTTCAAAGAGTACAATTTGATATAGAATTAAAGTGGTACATCGCACAATTATGTAAACGGAAAGAATGATAAAAATTAAAAGTTTTTTGTATGTTTAATCCTGCATGCAGCTTAAAAAAGTGAAGCAGTTTCAGAGTTGTTTGTTAAAAAAATCAGGTTCTATAAAAATTGTAAATTACTCTAATTCGAGTGCCGTTCTGCATAGACAGCTTGAGGTCGAGTTTCATCAATTTGTTTATTCATTATCCATGTATTTATGATTATTTTACACATCTTGTAACTTCCGAGGAAAAGATGAAAATATGAATATTAAAGTCTGCTTTCTTTTTGGAAAATGGACTTTTTTATTATTTATATATATTCCTCTAACTCCATACATTTAAAGTGTCAATTATTTTTATGGTTTATTCTATATACGGTTTCATAATTTTGTTATATGAGAAAAAGTAGAGAAAAGAAAAAGTCTATAGCTAATATCAACTTGTTTACTGCGTATAACAATGAACATCATATCAGTGAGTATTTATGATAATTATAAGCATGGGCAACGGCAAGGGAAAAACAACTTCTGCTATAGGACAGATAATTCGTTCTTTAGGACATGGATTTAAAGTTTGCTTTATACAATTATTTAAAGGCGAGGGTTTTTACGGTGAGCAGAAAATTTTAGTTAAGCTGGATAATTTGATTTTTTTTGCTTTTGCAAAGGAACATCCTTGTTGTGTTAAAGATGTCAATCTTGATGAAGTCGTAAATCAATGCTATTTTGCTATGGAAAAGTTAGAAGAGCTTGTTAATAGTTCTGAGAGGTATGATTTGATTGTTTTGGACGAATTTAACGTTGCGTTAAGAGATAAGTTTATCGATGAGAATAAATTCATTGATATTGTAAAACAATTATCGCAGAAGTCAAATGTGATTGTAACTGGCAGAGGTGCTCCGCAGTCATTGATTGATATGGCGGATTTAGTTACTGAAATGAAAGAGATTAAACATCCTTATAAGAGTGGAATAGCGGCACGGAAAGGTATAGAATATTGAAGTTTGAATTGTTGTAAGGGCGAAAGGCAGGGTATAGAAACAGTAAAGATAGTTAATCAGGTCTAAAATGGTACTTGAATGACTTGGATGTCGATACAATAGGAATATACATTAGTCATTTCAGACAAATTCGGTTTATCTTAAGTTTTTTTACTTTTATGAGAAAAATTATTTATATTATCACATTTCTGTTTTTAACAGGTATTGCCTATTCAGAACTGAATAATTTGTCAGCGAAAAAATATAAGCGTATTATTTCTCTGTCGCCATCAGTTACAGAAAGTCTCTACGAGCTCGGAGTTGAACAATTTGTTAAAGGTATAACAATTTATTGTTCTAAAGGAGTGACTGAAAAGGAAATTATAGGTACGCTTTTGGAACCCAATATAGAAAAAATAACTTTACTTAATCCTGATTTGATTATTTCGACGAAAGAGGGGAATAGTAGAGCAATAGTTGAAAAACTTGAACGTCTCGGTTTTGAAATATATATTATGGGAACAGTAAAAGATTTTAGCGGGATATGCACTGATTATTATAATCTGGCGAAGAAACTTGACAGAGAAAAAGAAGCAGGAAAAATAATAGATGCGGCAAAGCATTCAATAAAGGAAGTTTACCATAAGATAAGCGGTTTCAGTAAGTTAAAAATATTTTGGGAAATAGGAGCAAGACCGTTGTATACGGCAGGAAAACAGAGTTTTGTAAGCGATTATAACCATTATACTAAAACCGTAAGCATATATGGGGACGTTGATATGCGATATCTTGCTGTTAATATTGAGGATGTTGTTAAACGTAACCCTGACATTATAGTGCTTGTAAATATGGGAGATGTCAGTAGCGAAGAAATAAGAAATTGGAACAGATATAAAACTATAAAAGCCGTAAAAAATAATAAGGTTTTTATGATTTCCGGCGATGACATGTTTGCGCCGACGCCATTGACGTTTGCGAAAGGCGTGGCGATGCTTGCAAAAGTTATTTATGAGGATTTTGATGACAAATAAGAAATTTCTGTTTGTTTATATATTAATGCCGGCGTCAGTTCTTGTAGTGTTTTTATTTTCTTTAGTAATCGGTTTAAATGATATATCGTTTGTTGATGCTGTAAAAGCATTGTTTGGCGGCGCAGACAGCAATGTTACCATAATAATAAAACAGATACGTTTTCCAAGAATTATTATGGCTTGTGTTTCAGGGGCAGGACTTGCCGTAAGTGGTTGTGTATTTCAGGCGGTATTAAGGAATCCACTGGCAGATCCTCTTACTTTAGGCATTTCAAGCGGCGCGGCTTTCGGAGCAGCGGCGGCTTTTGTTTCCGGTCTTGCGACTGTAACGAGTTTTTTTATTCCATTTTGTACTTTTGCCGGCATGATGATTTCAGTGCTGGTTGTATATTTATTGAGTATGCAAAAAAGATTTGATTCCAATGCAATGATTTTATCAGGCGTGGTTGTGAGTTATGTTTTTTCATCCGCTGTTATGCTTATGTTTGCGTTATCGCCTGCAAACAACGTGCAGGTTGCTTTTGTATGGCTTATGGGTAATTTTTCAACTTTTGATGAAAGACTGCTTCCGTTTGTTACAGCTATTGTGCTTACAGGCATAATAATTTTGTCTTTGGCTGGTAATATTATTAACGCTGTATCTTTGGACAGGGAAAAATCAAAAACTTTTGGTATGGATATTGAAAAAATTATAAAATTTTTATTTCTTACAGCATCTTTTGTTACAGCGGCAACAGTTTCAACTTGCGGTGTTATAGGATTTGTCGGTTTAATGATACCGCATACAATGAGAAAAATTATAGGGACAAATAATGTAATTTTGATACCGGCTTCGGCTTTTGCCGGAGCAGTTCTTTTGCCACTTTGCGATACTTTAAGCAGAATTTTATTTTCACCAATATTAATACCTGTAGGCATAATTACGAGCATAATAGGCGGGTTCTTCTTTATTTGTCTATTGTTAAAACCAAAAAGAGAATAAAGAAGAGCGGGATTAACCGCAAAATAAGCAACAGATTTGAAAGGGATTAGAATATTGTGATAAAAATAGAAAGCATTTCGGTAGGCTACTTAAACAGAGAAGTTTTAAAAAATGTTTCATGTAATATAGATAAAAAAGATTTTTTCGGGATAATTGGAAAAAACGGCACGGGTAAAAGCACTTTATTGAAAGTTCTGTGTAGTTTAATTAAACCACATTCTGGGAATGTGTTTATAAATGACGAAAATGTAAATTCTTTTTCAAAAAAAAAATTTGCAAGAACAATTTCTTTTATGCCTCAACGCATAGATACTTCATTATCTTTTACTGTGTTTGAATTTGTTATGTTTGGAAGATATCCTTATATGAATATTTTTAAAATTCCGTCAAGAGCCGATTATATTGCAGTGGAAAAAGTTATAGATTTTTTGCAGATAGCAACCTTTGTAAAAAGAAATATTAATGAGCTTTCGGACGGGGAAAAGCAAATAGCTTTAATAGCGCAAGTTTTAGTTCAGGAAACTGATATTGTTGTTTTTGATGAACCTACATCGCATTTGGATATAGGCAGTCAAAATGATATTTTGGAGATTTTAAGAGATTTAAATGAAAAATGTAATAAAACAGTAATTTTAACTTTGCATGATTTGAATGCAGCGGGGGAATTTTGCAATAAGCTGGTTTTAATGGAAGACGGTTCAATTTGCAAGCAGGGAACAGCCGAAGAGGTTTTGAATTATAAAGATATCGAAAGAGTTTATAATACGACGGTTATTGTAAAGACAAATCCGATTTCAAATAGACCGTATATTATACCGGTAAGTAAAACCAGAAAGAGATAGAAAATGAAAAATGAAGAAAATATTAAGTACATTGTTTTGTCTTGTTTTTGTGGTAAATATTGTTTTGGCGCGTGATGTTTTTCTAACTTTGACAAAACATGATAATAGTGCGAAAAAACTTCCTATAAATGTTTCAGTTATTACGCAAAAAACTGTAGAAGAAAAACACTTTGAAACGCTTGGTGAACTTTTGCAAAACGAGGTTAGCGTTAACTTTAGAAGCATAGGGACAGTAGGTGCAAATACAAGCATTTCGATACGCGGAGCATCATCATTGCATACATTAGTATTAATTAACGGGCGCAGAGTTAACGATATAGGACTAGGCAGCGTGGACTTTACGTCGATACCGGCTAATATTATTGAAAGAGTTGAAATTATAAGAGGTTCAGGAACAGCAGTTCATGGAGCGGGTGCTTTTGGAGGAGTTGTCAATGTTATAACAAAGAAAGCAACTGAAACCGCACCGATTCTTGATTTTGTGGTATCTTATGGGAGTTTTAACACATTAAATCCTGTTTTGACAGTGGCGTGTGCAACTAACAAATATGGTGCTTTTGCTTCAGTATCCAGTATTTCAAGTACTGGATATAGGAAAAATTCAAAGTTTACAAATGTAAATGCTTTTTTTAGCGGGCAGTTTAATGTATCTGAAAAATCAAAGTTATCTTTAAGCGGAAATGTTTACGAAAGCAAATGTGGTGTTCCTGGACCATTGTCATGTCTTACTCCCAAAAATGAGCAGGAAGATGATAATAAATACATAAAGTTTGATTATGATTTTAGCATAGCTGATACAGGTTTTTTGAATGTCAGTGGATATCTATCCGATAATATAAGACTTTTTTATGATGTTAATGGAAATCCGTATGACTCTGTGGTATTTGCTGAAAGTAAATATAAGTATACTTCCGATATTTATGGCGTTCATGCCGATATTCATTATAAAGAAATTGCTCTTATTGGATTAGAATTTGAAAATAAATATTATAAGGAGAATGAGGATTTATCAGGGTACAGTTTAGATAAAAGTATGAGAAATTATGCATTTTATACAAAGCTTACTTCGCAGATCGGAAAGGTTATAATAGTATCGGCAATGAGATATGACAACAATTCGCAATATCAGAGTGTTTTTATTCCTTCGGTAAGTGCGATTTTTAATGCGGATAAAAGAGTTAAAATTTCTGCAAATATAGGGAAGGTATGGAGAGCGCCTGTTTTTACTGAGCTTTACTGGAATCAGTCAAGTTATAGAATGTACGGAGAGGCAAATTTAAAACCTGAACATGGAATATCAAGTGACATTGGTATTGAGTATTCGCACAACAAATTACGATTAGCAGGTAATGCTTATTATATCGACGGGAAGGATTTAATAAACTGGTATTATTCTGCTAATGGAGAGTTTCAAGTTAAAAATATAGATAAAGCAAGACAATATGGTTTTGAGTTTGAAGCAGGGTATATTGTGATGCCGTTTCTTAATTTCAGGTTAAATTATACATATCTCAAATCGGAAAATAAAAAAACAAAGAAGATTTTAGCATACAACCCTGAGAATACTGTCAATTGTGGCGTAACCGTTAAACCAATGAAGAACTTGTCGGTCTCTGCGAATCTTTTTTATAAAGATGAAGTGTTTGCCAATGATGCAAATACACAAAGTCTGGACAGCTTTATTACGCTTAGCATGGATTTGAATTATAAAATAAACGATAATTTAAGTTTATGGGTGAAAGGACTTAATGTAGGCAGTGCCAATTATGAACTTATAGCAGGTTATCCGATGCATGGGACTGCCATATACGTTGGCGTTAATGTAAAAATGTTTAAGTAGAATACATATCTGGTTGTCAGTAAAGACTGCTTTGCTTGTAAATGATTCAAAAAGATGAATATGAAATGTAGATAAACATGTCAAAAAGTTTATATTAACAACAACCCGGAGTTTTTTTCAATGTCTGTGAATTTTAACAAATAATTCTCTTAATGGTTAGAATATCTGGAATTGCTGTGTATTTTGAATATGATGTAAAGATAACGTGACGATATTATATTTTTATTTTAGAATACTTCCTAAATAAAGCAACCGTTACATAAGCAGAAATCATTCCTATTACTGCTCCTACCAGGACGTCAAAAGGGAAATGATGTCCTGCATATATTCTCTCAAAACTTGTTCCTAAAGCCAAAATTATGTACCAATACCAATATTTTCTTACCATTATAAACATAAAAGTGCATACAGAAAGTACAATTTGTGTATGTCCTGATGGAAAAGAATTATTATATAGTTTCTCGAAAAATATATTTACATTTCTATCTCCAAATACTTTTAAAGGGCGTGGTCTTTCAAAATAATATTTTAAAGGAAACATTATGAGAGATCCTGCTGCCATTGTGCTTACTAAAATGACCAAAGTAGTCCAAAAACGCTCTCTTTTATTGTTCCATAGTATTGCTAGAGATATTATTAATGTCGCAAAAAAACTTAAATTGAAATTCTTAGAATCGCAATAAGATATTAGCGATATGTAAAAGTCTAGGAATTTAGATTTTAAATCGGAGTTTATAAATCTAAAAACGCTATGGTCAAATTCTATAAATTTTTGTTGTAAATCATTCTTTGAGATTGAAAAGTTTTTCCAACTGTAAACTTCATTTGCTGTCTAGCGCGGAAAACGCGAGATGTGCAAATGTTTACAACACAAGAGTAAATTTGGGAAGAGGAGCTAGTTTTTTTTATAGAATATAATATCCCAAAAAGAAAGATTGTAATGAAGTGAAAAAAGCGCTAAAAGACATTCTTTGTGAATTTTTATATGGATTTTGAAGAAAAAGAAAATGCTTGAAGAATCGAATGACTTTACGCTAGATGCTGCAGTACTCAAATAAATAGGGGAAGGGGTCAACGGAAATATAACGCAATCGAGCAAATTTGCTGTAACCATCTGGTTGATTTTGCCCACGAAAACGGACGTTTCCCAATACTAGTAGACCAATAGCTATAAAAAACACGGGCAGGGAAATGGAAAAAACGATATAACAGAATCATATCAGACTATCCTTTCATCGTATTAGAAGCAGGTTTTTCGTCCGCGATAGCGATGATAATCGCAATCTGCGTTCTAGAAGCGAGAAAAACAACGTATTCTTGAAAAAAATGGACGCTGACATGGAAAAGGTTGAGGAGCATAACGAGTATTTGTTTATTTTGTCTAACGGAAATGGGACGAATGTAAAAGAGGTGGTATTCCCACCGCGGCAGTGGCAGAATTGAAAGTGGATAGTATAAACTAAAATGAGCAAAAGAGGGGAAAATGCAATTAAAAGAGTTTGTTATAAACGAAAGAAAATATTGTGGTTTTGAAGGGGAATTATTTCCAGGTAGTAACTTAGTTTTTATAAGAGGAAATAACGGTTTTATAATGTGCGGATATTTGAATCTTGAAACTGCTGAGAGAGTAGGAAATGTTGCGGCAATTGCCACAGGGGTAAAAACTGTTGATGATATGCTGAAAAAAAATATTATAAATTCTACTACGCATGCACAGAAAGTTGGTATAAAACCTGGAATGTCTGTTTTAAAAGCACTCGAGAAAATTTAATGTTTTTAGTATATAAGTTGTCAGACGATAGTGGTAGCAGCGGTTATTTTTTTAGCATTTTCGTTAAATAACATATTTTAGATAAGGAGAGCAAGATAGAGATAAAAGTCTCTATCCTAACAATGAACAAAGAAATGGAAACGCCGTATTATTTGATTGATGAGAAAAAACTACTCAAAAACCTAAAAAAAATTCAACATGTGAGAGATCATAGTGGAGCTAAATTGGTTTTAGCGTTAAAATGTTTTTCTACGTGGTCTGTATTTGACTTAATGAGTAAGTATATGGACGGTACAACGAGCAGTTCCTTTTTTGAAGCAAAACTTGGTTATGAAAAATTCGGGAAGGAAACACATGCTTTCAGCGTCGCTTATTCTGCGGATGATATTAAGGCACTAAAAAACATTTCTGACAAAATCATATTTAATTCTGTATCGCAACTTAAAATGTTTTATAATGAAGTAAAGCATATTAAGGTTGGCTTGAGAATAAATCCAGGAATAAGTTATTCACATTTTGATTTGGCTGACACTGCAAGGAAATATTCAAGACTTGGTGTGATATCGGAAAGAGATATTATATCAGTTTTAGATAATATAAGTGGTTTAATGTTCCATTATAACTGTGAAAATGATGATTTTGAAAGTTTTAGCGGTATGCTTGATAAGTTAGCCGAAAAATATAAAAAAGTTTTAAATAAAGTCGAATGGGTTAGTCTTGGCGGTGGATTATACTTTACAAAAGATGAATATCCTTTAGATGAGTTTTGTAAGAAATTGAAGAGTTTTAGCGAAGAATATAATGTTCAGATTTATTTAGAACCTGGGGAAGCTGCGATTACAGAAAGTTGCGAACTCGTTACTAAAGTTTTAGACATCGTAAAAAATATAAAAGATATTGCAATAGTGGATGCTTCTATTGAAGCACATATGCTTGATTTGCTTATATATAGAACTCCTGCAAAAATCAATGCTAAAGCTGGGGGAAACAGATATATTATTGCTGGAAGATCTTGTCTTGCTGGAGATATTTTCGGTGAGTATAAACTCGCGGATAAGCTTGAAATTGGTTCTATTGTGCATTTTATCGATGCCGCAGGATACACAATGGTTAAAAAAAACTGGTTTAACGGACTTAAAATGCCTTCTATTGTTGTTAAAAGACTTGACGAAAGAGTAGAAATTATAAAGGAGTTTTTATATAATGATTTCTTAAAAGATTTATCATAAATTTAAAAGGTTGGTGAGGAGGATTTATAGGAAATGGAAAAAAGGAACATACTTCTTTTGGGAGCGGGCGGTGTAGGTCATGTTGTTGCTCATAAACTTGCGCAGAACAACGATTTATTTGGGGACATTTGTTTAGCTTCGCGTTCACTTGAAAACTGTGAACAGATATTGGAAAGCATAGAACGCAAAAAAAGTTATAAAGATACTTCAAAAAAAATACAAATCAAACAAATAAATGCTTTAGACATTCGTGAGATGATAAAGTTAATAAAAGACCTTAAAATTTCCATTACACTAAATTTAGCGTCAGCATTTTGTAATATGTCAATATTAGAAGCCTGTATAGAAACCGGTTCAGCATATATAGATACTGCAATCCATGAGGAACCGGATAGAGTATGCGAAGATCCCCCATGGTATGCAAACTATGAGTGGAAACGCAGGGAACGTTGCCGAGATAAATGTGTAACGGCGATTTTAGGTGCTGGATTTGACCCGGGTGTTGTAAATGCTTATGCGGCATATGTAAAGAAGCATTTTTTCGATGTAATAGATACGATAGATATTATGGACGTTAATGCTGGGACTCATAATAAGTATTTTTCAACAAATTTTGATCCTGAGATAAATTTCAGAGAGTTTGTAAAAGTTTGGTCGTGGATAGATAGACAATGGGTGTGCAAACCCGTTCATTCTGAAAAGAAAGTTTACAATTTTCCTGTGGTAGGTAAACAAACTATATATTTGAATGGTCATGACGAAATTCATTCTCTTTCAAAAAATATTGATGCTAATTCAGTGAGATTTTGGATGGGATTTAGTGATCACTACATAAATTGCTTCAATGTACTTAGGAATATAGGACTTTTGTCGGAAAAACCTGTAAAAACAGTTGAAGGGCTTGAGGTGGTGCCCTTAAAAGTAGTAAAAGCTTGTCTGCCTGATCCTAAAACTCTTGCTCCCGATTATACGGGCAAGACTTGTATAGGGGATTTGGTAGCAGGAGTAAAGAATGGACATAAAAAAGAGATTTTCATATATAATGTATGCGATCATAAAGCCTGTTATGAGGAAGTTGAATCTCAAGCTATAAGTTATACTGCAGGTGTCCCGGTTGTTGCAGCTGCTATTTTAATTGCCAATGGAAATTGGGATGTCAAAAAAATGGTAAATGTTGAGGAACTTGATCCTGATACTTATCTTGATTTACTTGGAAATATAGGTATATCAACTGAAATAAAATAATTACTACAGGAAATTGCCACACTCTGGCGTAATATTCGGTGCCATGCGAGTTGACAGAATGCTCGGAAGAGTCGAAAGAGGAGTTGGTATGGTTTTTGGGATTATGCTTTTTATGAAAAAAGAGATGGTTTTAACTATTCTTAGCTACTTTCTCCCGACTATCTGGTTATGAGGGCTTCTAAGCAGCGTATATAAGTCCTGAGGAGTTGCGTGGTTTGCGTCCGAAATAAGTTTGTCAGTACCTTGAGCTTGTAGTTCTCAGGGTGTTTTTTCATTCTCACATAGTCGACTTCGTTTCCTGCATTAACACTGTATTCACATGCGTGTCCAGAGGCTTTACAGCCTACATGCCCTTTGCCGCACATCTCTTCCAATATTTGCACTACAGAAAAGCAAAAGAAAAGACAAACAGTTCATACGTTTTACAAACAGGCGACATTCAGGCGACATTGGAATGTCCGATAATGTATATTATGTTAAGTACAGTACGCATCCCGATGAGTTATAAACAGTAAAGTAAAATATTATGATTATTAAAATTTACATTTATAAATATAAATAATTTTAACTATGATTGTATTTGTCTTTAATTGTTATTAAATAGCAAAATATTAAAATTGAGAAATATCAGAAGCAACCATTCAAATCAAATCAAATCAAAAGATTGAAAGAAAGATTGTCAGAATATTTTCTGCAGACAAAGGCTTGGGTTTTATTGGGTTTTTGATGTTTTTATTGAGAGTTTTTTATATGAGTTTGTTTTTTACAAGCACTTCTGCAATTTGGACTGCATTTAATGCAGCACCTTTCAAAAGGTTGTCAGATACTATCCAAAGTGTTAAGGCGTTGTTTTTTGTTGAAATATCAGAACGAATTCTTCCAATATAGGTCATCTGCATATTTTCTGCAGACAAAGGCATTGGATATTTATTATTTTTAGGTTCATCTAAAAGTTGAATTCCATTAGCTTTTGAAAATAATTCTTTTGCCTGTGCCGGAGAAATCGGTTTTTCAGTTTCAATCCATACGCTTTCTGAATGCGAACGGAATACTGGAACTCTTACACATGTTGCACTGACTTCTATTGAATTATCACCCATAATTTTCTTTGTTTCATTTGTCATTTTCATTTCTTCTTTTGTATATCCATTTTCCGTGAAAACATCTATTTGTGGTATAAGGTTAAAGGCTATTTGATACTGGAATTTATCTGCAGCTAGGATTGTTTCACCTTTAGCCCATGCTTTTGTTTGTTCAGCAAGCTCATTTATGCCTTTTTGTCCTGCTCCCGAAACTGCTTGGTATGTTGAAACAATAATCCTTTTTATTTTTGCAAAATTATGCAAAGGTTTTAAGGCCACAACCATTTGAATTGTCGAGCAGTTAGGATTTGCGATAAGCTTTTTCTCTTTTTTCAAATCATGTGGATTTACTTCTGGAACAACTAAAGGAATATCTTTATTCATTCTCCACGCACTTGAATTATCTATGACAAAACATCCGTCAGCCGTGAAAAAAGGAGCGAACTCTTTAGAAACTGCTGCACCCGCGCTAAAAAGTGCGATGTCGACACCTCTACCGCCGTTTTTTGTAAGCAGTTCGACTGCAACTTCTTTACCATTATATGTCAATTTTTTACCTACAGAGCGTTTTGAAGCTAAAAATTTTATACTTTCCACAGGAAAATTTCTACTTTCAAGCATCTTAATCATTTCAAGCCCTACTGCACCGGTAGCGCCAGCTACTGCTACTTTGAATTTCTTCATTTTTTTCCTCGTTTTCAAAAAGAATCAAGCACTATGGTATGGGAATTAACATCCTCAATAGTGCTTGTGAATAAACAATTCTTTTCTTTCTTATTTGAGACTTGTTTTACTATATTAATGAAGCGATTAAATCACCGACTTCCGTTGTTGAAAGTCCCATTTTTCCAGCTGACATGCTCTTAATTTTGCCCGATTCTAAAGCTTTAATAACTGCATTGTCTATGTCTTTTGCAGCTTTAGATTCACCGATTGTTTCAAGCATCATTGCACCTGCATTGATTGTTGCTATAGGATTTATTATATTTAATCCTGTATATTTGGGAGCAGATCCACCCATAGGTTCAAACATTGATACGCCTTCAGGATTGATATTTCCTCCTGCTGCAATGCCCATACCACCTTGAATCATAGCAGCTAAATCCGTAATAATATCGCCGAAAAGGTTATCGGTAACAACAACATCAAACCATTCGGGATTTTTTACGAACCACATACATGCTGCATCGACGTTTACATAATTGCCTTTTACCTGCGGATATTCTTTTGCAACAACATTGAAAGTGCGCTGCCATAAATCTGAAGCGTAAGTTAAGACATTTGTTTTACCACACAATGTCAATTTATTATTCTTCGCTCTTTTTTTAGTAAGTTCAAATGCGTAACGGATGCATCTTTCAACACCAAATCTTGTGTTTATGGATTCTTGAATTGCCACTTCTTGTAGTGTATCTTTCTTCAAAAATCCGCCTGCCCCTGTGTATAGACCTTCTGTGTTTTCGCGGACAATTATCATATCTATATCTTCAGGTTCTTTATTTTTTAAAGGAGTTTCAACATTGGGATAGAGTTTAACTGGCCGTAGATTTATGTACTGCTCGAGTTCAAAACGAAGTTTCAAAAGGATACCTTTTTCAAGAATTCCTGGTTTTACGTCAGGATGTCCTATCGCACCGAGATACATTGCGTCGAATTTTTTAAATTCTTCTATAACACTATCGGGGAGAATTTCACCTGTTTTTAAATATCTACTTCCGCCGATATCGTAGTTTGTAAAATCAAATTTAAAACTATTTTTCTTTGCCGCAGTTTCAATTACTTTTATGCCTTCTTTTATTACTTCAGGTCCTGTTCCATCACCGGGAAGAATCGCTATTTTATAAGTTTTGGGCATTTTATAACTCCATATTTTAAAATTTTATACAAATTTTGCTTAACTCTGCTCTCCGCCTGTGCTTTTTATATAGTCCAAAAGTCCGCCTGCTTTTATGATTTTCTGCATAAATTCTGGAAAAGGTTGTGACTGATAAGATTTATTTTTAGTCACATTTTTTATAATGCCTTCATTTAAATTTATCTCAATAGTATCGCCACTTTTTATTGCTTTTACAGCTTCTGGAGATTCCAAAATCGGAAGTCCTATATTTATTGAATTTCTAAAAAATATCCTTGCAAAAGAGTTTGCTATCACAGCTGAAATGCCTGCAGCTTTAATTGCTATCGGAGCGTGTTCTCTTGAGGATCCGCATCCGAAATTATTTTCTGCAACTATTATATCTCCTGACTTTACATTTTTTACGAAATTTTTATCTATATCTTCCATACAGTATTTTGAAAGTATCGCAGGGTCTGTTGTGTTTAGATATCTTGCTGGTATTATTTCATCTGTGTTTACATTTGAACCATATTTATGAGCTTTACCTTTTAGAATTATATCAGACATCATATACTCCCTTTTCGATATTTGATTTGAAATGTATAATATTTTCATTTTTCATGGCAATCTGATTCATTAAAAAAACAAATCTCCCCGCTGTATTTATCGCACTTAATACAGAGATATAATATTTTTATGTAGCGCGCGTGGAGACCGACCTGAGAAAACCATGTTCTAAATTTCGTCCGGTGTCGCTATATAACCTTTTATCGCTGATGCTGCTGCTATTGCAGGGTTTGCCAAGAATAATTGCGATTCAACATGTCCCATTCTTCCTACAAAATTTCTATTTGTAGTTGAAACGCACTTTTCTCCCGATGCAAGTATTCCCATATGTCCGCCGAGACATGGACCGCATGTCGGTGCGGAAATTACAGCTCCAGCATCCATAAATATTCTGAGCAGTCCTTCATCTAAGGCTTGAGAATAAACTTCTGGCGTAGCAGGGATTATAAACGTTCTGACGTTAGGATTTACTTTTTTGCCTTTTTTTATAATCGATGCGGCAATTCTTAAATCTTCAATTCTGCCATTAGTGCAAGAACCTATTACGACTTGATCTATATAAGTTTTTTTGATATCTTTTACAGCTTTTGTATTTGACGGTAAAAAAGGAATTGCTACTTGAGGCAAAATTTTATTGCAGTCTATTTCAAATATTTTCAAATATTTTGCATCTTTATCGCTTGTATAAAATTTATATTTTCTTTGCGCTCTTTTTGCCACGTAATTTTCTGTAATTTCATCAGGCGTAAATATACCGCTTTTTCCACCTGCTTCAATAGCCATATTAGCTATTGTAAGTCTGTCGGCCATTGTAAGTTTTTTGCATAAAGGACCAGCAAATTCCATCGAATTATAAAGCGCTCCGTCAACGCCGATAAGTCCGATTATATAAAGGATAATGTCTTTACCACTTACCCATTTATTTAATTTCCCAGTTAAAACAAATTTAATTGAATTGGGAACTTTAAACCACACTTTTCCAGTTGCTATTGCTGCTGAGACATCTGTTGAACCGACTCCTGTTGAAAATGCACCCAATGCTCCATAGGTACAAGTATGCGAATCTGCACCTATAACAACATCTCCAGGAACTATGATACCTTTTTCAGGAAGCAGAGCATGTTCTACGCCAACATTTCCACCTTCATAATAATGTTTTATTTTATGTTCTTTTGCGAATTCTCTTACAAATTTAACATGTTCTGCACTTAATATGTCTTTATTTGGCGTAAAATGATCCATCACAAAAGCTATTTTGTTTTTATTGAAAACCTTTTTTATTTTGGCTTTTCTGAACTCTTTTACTGCCAAAGGTGCTGTAACATCATTTGAAAGTGCTATATCAACTTTTGGCTCTATAAACTCATTTGGCTCAACAACTTTTTTACCGCAGTGTGATGCCAATATTTTTTCTGTAATAGTACTGCCCATTTATTTCCCCTTTTTTTTATTGTTATAGAACGATTTTGCTTTATTAATTGCCTGCATATAAGCTTTTGCGCTTGCTTCAACTATATCTGTTGAAGTTCCTTTACCTGAATACATCATTCCCATATACTCTATTTTTAAAATAACCTCTCCAAGTGCATCTTCTCCCGAAGAAACAGATCGTAATGAAAAATCCGTAAGTTTGATATCCATATTTATTATTTTATCTATTGCTTTGTATACTGCATCAACAGGTCCTGAGCCGCAGGCTGCTTCTTGAAAAATCATAGGTTTTATTTTTTTGTTGTCTTCTTCACTTTTTAGAATTTTTACAGTTGCTGTCGGTATTGTTCCAGTACCTGAAGTAGCGCTTAAGTAATTCAAAATGAAAGTCTCTTTTCCTGAAGAGGAATCTTCTTCAATCAAAGCGATTATGTCATCGTCGAAAATCGTTTTCTTTTTATCAGCTAAAATTTTAAAATTTTCAAATAATTGTTCTAATGTTTTATCCTTTAATTTATACCCTAGATCTTTAATTCTTTTGAAGAACGCATGTCTGCCTGAGTGCTTGCCTAAAACCAATAAACTTTCGGGAACACCCACATCGGCCGGACTCATAATTTCATAAGTTTCTCTTGCCTTAAGAACTCCATCCTGATGAATTCCAGATTCATGAGCAAAAGCATTCGCACCTACAATGGCTTTGTTTACCTGTACTGGAATTCCAGTTAACCTTGAAACAAGCTTACTTGTATTGTATATTTCATTTGTTTTAATTGAATGTTTTGCATTGTAGTAATGAGGTCTCACTTTCAATGCCATTGCGATTTCTTCAAGAGATGCATTTCCTGCTCTTTCTCCTATGCCGTTAATTGTACATTCAACTTGTCTTGCGCCATTTTCAATTGCGGATAAAGAATTTGCGACCGCAAGCCCCAAATCATTATGGCAATGAACACTTAAGATTGTTTTGTCAATATTGGGAACCTTTCTTTTAATTTCAGCTATTTTTTGTCCGAATTCAACAGGAGTTGTATAACCCACAGTGTCGGGAATATTTACAGTAGTTGCACCTGCGTCTATAACGGCTTCTACAACTTTACACAAAAAGTCCATATCTGACCTTCCTGCGTCTTCAGCAGAAAATTCTATGTCTTTACATAAACTTTTTGCATATTTAATGGACTTTATAGCCATATCTAACACCTGTGATCTGGTTTTTTGAAGCTTCTTTTCCATATGCAAGTCGGAAGTCGCCAGAAATATGTGTATCCTGGGTTTTTTTGAATATTTTATGGCATTCCAGCAAGCATTGATATCTTTTTCAGAAGCTCTGCATAATCCTGCGATTGAAGATGTTTTAATTTGCTGAGATATAGTTTTTACAGCCTCAAAGTCTCCCTGACTGGAAATTGGAAAGCCTGCTTCAATAACATCAACACCTAAAGCTGCAAGCTGATTTGCAACAATTAGTTTTTCTTTTAAATTCATGCTTGCGCCCGGCGATTGTTCTCCATCTCTCAGTGTTGTATCAAAAAATATTACATTACTTTTTTCCATCTTTATTTCTCCCATAATTATTTTTTTAGTATAACAAAAATAATCACAGACTAAGTTGACAATACTCTAAAGTATTGTTTAATTTTAATAATCATTTTTATTTCACTTTTATACATATATAAATTGCGACCTTTAGCATTAGCTAATTATACCGCGCCGCAAATTTCTTTTTTATATATTTTACATTAAGTTGTAGCGTTTTGCAATATACTCACTTATTAACCATTAATAATTTTACGGAATTATCGTTATATTTAGAGCTATTGTATTTATCGTTTAAAATTTATTCTTGTTTTTGATTTGCCAAAATTACAAATTATTTCTTACTATGACTTGCTATTTCATAAATCACATTTCATCTTACTTATATTATACTGGAATTCTTCCTGTAATTTGATATACTAAGCAACTTATTTTATATCCCATTCGCCACACTTCATTTCCCAATACTTTATTTTCGCTTATCGCGTCTTCTACGTTGAGCGAGTGTCAATAAATTCTAGGGGTTGGGCGTCATCGTTTGTCCGTTTAGTGTGCTATGCCTGCCCGCCGTAGCGGGCAGGCTAGCAGTTACCTATAATATTCTTCGGTTTCTTTTCTTTGTGCGTCAAATTCTCCCTAAAATGGGAATTCGAACGGTTTCTCAAGCTTCAAACCTAAGGCATTTTTGAGTTTCTCTCTTTTTTAATTCTTATGATTATCAATCAAATATATGTCTTGCAAATCACTTAAAACCTTTTCAAAATTGGCAGCCATTATTATAACGTAAATCCGCCAAACCAGAATCTATGTACTCTATAGAATAAGCATAGAATCTCCGTAGGAAAAAAATCTGTATTTTTCTTTTACAGCTTCTTTGTAAGCTTTGAGCATAATTTCTCTTGAAGAAAAAGCGCTTGCCATTATAAGAGGCGTCGATTTAGGAAGATGAAGATTGGTGATTAAAGTATTTATTATTTTAAATTTATATCCAGGATATATAAAAATTGAAGTTTCGCCAGAGATATCTTTTATGAAAAATTTGTCATTTTTTAGAAGACCAGATTTGCTTGCGGCAAATTCGAGCGCTCTTACCGAAGTAGTCCCCACTGCAACAATTTTTTTATTGTTATTTATCGCTGAATTTATAATTTTCGCATTTGTTTTGTCTATAATAAATTTTTCCGAAAGCATAATATGATTATTTAACTTTGCAGTGTTTATAGGTTTAAAAGTTCCCCATCCCACATAAAGAGTTAAAGTTGCGATATTTATGCCTTTTGCTTTTAGTGTTCCTAAAATATCTTCGGTAAAATGGAGACCTGCTGTAGGAGCTGCAATGGCGCCTAAAGTTTTGGCGTAAATTGTTTGATATCTTTGCTTGTCAAAATCTGACAGTTCCCATGCAAGCTTGCCTTTTCTATTTATATAAGGCGGTAGTGGCATAATGCCGTGTTTCTGCAGGAATTCTAAGATTCCAGACTTATTAAATTTAACTATAGTCTCACCTGTTTCTGTTTTTGACATTATTTCACATTCATAGCCATCTTCAAAATACACTTTTTTTCTGCTGCTAATAAAAGGTTTTATCAAAACTTTGTATTCCCCATCTTTTTGGCGCGGGTCAAGAAACAATATTTCCACTTTTCCGCCACCGCTTTTTTTACCGAAAAGTCTTGATGGTATAACTTTTGTTATATTAATTGTAAGACAATCGCCGGCGTTGAAATATTCAACAATGTCAGAAAATTTTCTATGATAAAATTTTTGTGTTCTTCTATTGACGACAAAAAGTCTTGAATCCTGCCTATTTTCAACTGGCTTTTGCGCGATTAACTCTTTTGGAATTTCATAGTCATAATTAGATAAAAAATTATCTGCATCTGTCATTTATAAACAACCTTTTCAATTTTTGTCTCGGGATAAAAGTGAACTAAAATCTGTTTATAAGTTTTACCTTTTTCCCCCATACCCTTGGCACCCCATTGGCACAAACCTACTTTGTGTCCCCATCCTTTGCCTTTAAAGTGAAATTTGTTGCCATTTATTTTTATAGAATCAAAAGAGTGGCTTTTTATCTGCCATGCATCAACAGCGAGGCGAAATTGATAGGCATTAAGCGTAAGTTCACCTTCTGAATGTATTATTTTTAACTCTTTTGCGGAGCCTGCCGAAGTCTTCCCCTCGATTTTAATCTTTTTAATTTCCCCTATATTATTATCTGAAAGTTGTTTCCTTATGAAACTTTCGTCCAGTACTTTTTCCCAGTTTGTATATGGAGCTGCGGCGCAGTAGTCGCACTTTACTCCTTTTAAGTATGGAGGCGTATCTTGCCAATTCCATACATATTGCGGATCTTCTGTATGTCCGCCGCAATTTGCATGAAAAACAGTCTGCGCAAGTTCCCCGTTATAAGTTAAGACTTCGCATTGAGTTTCTAAAATTGCTTTATTGCATGGAGTGACTTCAACACCTGCACCGCCGTAAACCTGACAATGAGTTGTAGAGCATATATCAAATCCTTGACTCGAATGCTTGTTTAAATTTATGATTGCGTATGTTCTGCTTATTACGGCTTGGGCTTTTAATGCCTCTATATTCCAATCAACCGATGCTTCTTTAGGTAAAACACCTTTTATGTAATCTTCTAAAGTTAGGACATTGATAATATTTAATTTATTTCCTGATTTTTCTACTATTAGATATCCCCTGTAAGGTTTGGAATCAGCAAAAATGACGCCGTTTGAAGGTTCTATTTTTAGAGGTGGTGACAAAAACAGTTTTTCTACTTGAATACCTTTTTCAGAGCAATAAATGTCGGTGATGCCTTTAGTAAGTTTTAGTTTTTTGTTTGATGCGTCAGAGATAAAAAAATCTTTTGAACTTCCTGCCCTAAAAGAAGGAGTATCAAGTATTATGCCGACATTTATGTTTTCCTGTACATCCTCCGACGCATAGACGTTATAGCAATAGCATAAGAAAAAGACAGCAAATATTAATAAAACTTTAATTTTCATTTTGATTCTATTAGTTTATCGAATAATAAAATCCTTAAAGCGTCCTGATTCTCTGGATTATTCGATTTTATAACTCTATTATTGCGTAGTGTCTTCTTTAAGCTTCAATCTTTCGTTCAAAGATTTATTGCAACCGCAGTATTTCTGTACATAATACCCTTTTTGCCTTAAAGAATTTTTACCTTCATAAAAACCTGTTCTAAAATCGCTGGACAAGAATTCTATTACGTATTTATCGGCAAAATTATCTGCGATTTGTTTTATTAAGTCTTGTTTTTGGTAGGGACTTGAGAGAAGTGAAGTGCAAAAAAAATCAAATTTATTTTGTTTTGCAAACGCTGCGGTTTTTTCTAGTCTCAATGTATAACAAAGATTACACTTTTCGGAACTTTTATTTTTCCAGTTGTTATAGTTGTAAAGAAAATCTTTTTCTTCATAGAGCAAAACGTTTAATTCTTCCGCGTATTTAGTAACCGCATTTTTTCTGTTTCTATATTCTTGTTCGTCATAAATATTGGGATTGTACCAATAGAAGGAAATAGCGTATTCATCACGGAGCATTTTTACTGCAGCTGCTGAACATAGAGCGCAGCAAATATGAAGTAAAACTTTCTTTTTCACTTTACAATATCTCTTTTTGGAAGTTCAAGACCGACATGTTTATATCCAGTATCGGTAACAACTCTACCTCTTGGCGTTCTTGCTATAAAACCGGATTGTATAAGATATGGTTCATAAACATCTATTATAGTATCTGGCTCCTCAGATATGACTGCTGCAATAGTGTCAATGCCTACAGGACCGCCGTCAAATTTCTCAATCAAAACGGTAAGAATAAGTCTGTCTATTTTATCGAGTCCCGCACTGTCAACTTCCAAAGCATTAAGTGCTTCTTTTGCTATAGTGTGCGTAATTTTGCCTTCTCTTACTTCAGCAAAATCTCTTACTCTTTTTAGAAGTCTGTTTACTATTCTTGGCGTTCCCCTTGAGCGTCTTGCAATTTCTTTGCTCGCATCTTCGTCCACAACAATATTCATTACTGTGGCAGAACGGTTAACTATATGCTCAAGTTCTTTTGTACTGTAAAAATCCAGATGTTCTATGATGCCAAATCTGTCTCTCAAAGGACTTGATAAAAGTCCTGCCCTTGTTGTTGCGCCTATCAATGTAAAATGAGGAATAGACAGTTTAATTGTTTTTGCCGAAGGACCTTGTCCTATTATAATATTGAGTTTAAAATCTTCCATGACTGGATATAAAGATTCTTCAACAAGATGATTCATTCTGTGGATTTCGTCTATGAAAAAGATATCGCCCTCAGAAAGATTTGTAAGTATTGCCGCCAAGTCTCCGACTCTTTCTAAAACCGGTCCTGCCGTTATTCTTAAATTACCACCCATTTCTTTTGCAATTATATGCGAAAGAGTTGTTTTTCCTAGTCCGGGTGGAGCATAAAGTAAGCAATGGTCTAGCGCCTCGTGTCTTTTTTTTGCAGCTTCTATAAAAACTTTAAGATTATTTTTGAGTTTGTCCTGACCTATAAAATCGTCAAGACTTTGCGGTCTTAGGATATTTTCTATTCCGTCTTCTTCAATAAGTTTTGAAGTTTCGACAATTCTTTCTGTTTCGTCCATGATTTAACTCTTGAATACTCTTATAAAGCATATTTATCGTATGTATTAAAATCCGCCTAATGAAAGTTGTCCGTCTTGTTTAAGTTTCCAGCTGCTTTCGCCGACGCGTTGCCCGATGTCCTCAAGCACGTTTAAAATTGTCTGTTCTTCAGGTGTTATTCCATTTTTCAAAAGAGGTAATATATGAAACACTATCTCGTTAAAAGTCGGAGCTTTATTTTCACTTTCCATTCTGCGCAAGTAACTGATTAAGTAATATCTAATGCGCAATTTAACATCAATATGCGTTTGAAACTTTGCATTTTCTTTTATGCTAAAAATTTTTGTTTGTTTGTCATGGTCAAAATTTTCACGAAGAAAAGGTGTAATATCTGAATATTCTTTCTTTAATAAATCAAGAAAACCAAGCTCCAACCCCTTAATAATTAACTCGTCGTTTATCTGCTCTAGAGTCGCTCCGTCATTTTTGGCAATTATTCCTTCTATAGTCTGCGTAATCATATCGGTTATATTCATACCGCAATTTGCTTTCATTATTGTTTTCGGATTTTTTACCTTATGGAAATTTATAATCAACTGTCCTGATAAAACCGTGAAAGGATTTTGGCGTTTTTTAAAACTTGTCTGTCCGTTTTTTTGAGAAACTGCCCCGACATATTCAAAACCGCAACTTTCAGCCGTATTGACTATCAAATGCCAAAATTCTGGATCCTTGTGGGCAAATACAAACGAAAGCCATCTGTCAAATTTTAATACTCTATACATTTCCATTATGCTTTGTGCTATGAGACTATTATAATCGTTTTTGCTTTTGTGGTGTTCACCGCCTTCTATTGCTTCTTGTTTATAGTCTTCTTCTGTTACGTCCAAGTCAAGCCAGGCATTCCACATTACAGATAGATCTAAATAAGGTATTTTTTTCCCATAAGGAGGATCAGTGTAGATGTAATCAACGCTTTCATTACCCAAAAAAGATAAGTCCGCCGCTGTTCCTTTTAAAATCTGGGCGTTTAAAATTGTCTTATCATTTATAAAATACTCTATTTCCTTTTTTGCTTCGCTCACTTTTTGATAGCGAAGATCAAAAAACTTAATAAAATCTATATTCTTAGGATCTGGAGCTATTCTATACCGATAATATCGGAATGCGGCACAATCACTTCCTCCTGTTTTTGAAGCATGATAAGTTAAGTTAATTCTTGTGACCATTCCTGAAAACATCAACAACAATGAGTTCCTAATATTTTCATTTTTTTGTTTTTTGATTAATGACTTCAATAGCGCAAGTTGCGATATTTGTTTTTTGTTAAATAATTTATCTACAGTATCGACGTCTGACCCTTTAGGAAGCGCGAGTTTTTTGGGACCTGGATATTTTTTCAAAATCTTTTGAATTTCTTCTTCTGTTTTTGGCTCTTTCCTAATATACTCATTTTTTACTTCTTCAAATGCCTGCGCTAATTCGAACTGTTTAACAGGTGCAAGTAATGACTTCACTAAAAAAACTGCCATAGGGTTTAAATCTATACTTACAGCTTTTCTCCCGTTCATTAAAGCTTCGATAGCAGTGACACCGCTGCCGCCAAAAGGATCAAGCACTAAATCGCTAGACTTACTGTAATTTTTGATGTATTCGGCTACTACATTCCAACTCTGTTTTGTAAAATATCCATGAACGCCGAAATGCCTTTTTGCAGCTCGTTTTTCTACCTTTATTTCTTCGAGCAGAGTTCTGTTGTTATAATCAAATTGATTTTTGTATTTTACAGCTGTTTCTCTTACTTCATAAACAAAACTTTTGCCATTTTGAAAACTTGAAGGAGATAATAAAGCTATTAGTTTTTCCAAATTTTCATCTATATCTTCAATTTTAAAATATAAAATAGGCTCATCTGTTGACAAAGTCCTGAAAAGTGAAAACTCTAAACCATTGCAAAGTGCAAAATAAATGCTTTTTATTTCAGGATGAAAAGCATAACTATAAGCTTGCTCTACATTATCACTATTTATAACTTTTTGATTTGGTGCTTTTGCTTCTAACACACATACAAAATTATCTTTTACTTTTAAAACATAGTCGGGTATAAGTTTTACGCTCCGTTTTTTACTTCCAACCTTTAGAAAAGGATGCTTCAAAGATTTACTGCGGATAATATTTTCTCGCTTATATCCAAGTCTTTCAAGAATAGGTAAAATTATAATTTCTTTGACACTGTCTTCTTTAAAGTCAGGATTAGAAATTTTATTTAAAGTGGAGCTAGAAAATAGTTTTTCTTTCATTGTATTCTTTTTTTTTTAAATAAAATCGGTTTGCAGCAACAAGTTTTGAAAATGAGACAGTATAAACTACAAATATTGCAAAGATTTTCTTATTAAGTCTTCAAGAGTAATATTTTCATTGTGTTCGCAAGCGTTGGTTACTGCAACTCTTGCCTGCTGCTCTCTATACCCTAAAGCTATAAGACCTGTTATGGCTTCTGAAATAGTTGTATTTTTAATTGCTTTTATGCTTATCCATTTTTCTTCGCCTGAAATATTTACTGTAGATATTTTATCCTTTAAAGCGGCAATAAGCTTATCCGCTGTTTTTTTTGTAAAACCGAATATCTCGTTTAACATTGCCGGATTTTTTGAAATTATTGCAGCTTTAAAATCCGCAAATGATTTTGAAATTTTATCGATATATTCCATGGCTTTTTTAGCGCCAGTTCCCGGAACTTCGTCTTTTATAAGCAGATACATATCTCTTTCCTCTTTTGTTAAAAAGCCGTAAAGAGAAGTAATTCCGCCATACAGTCCTACGGCAGCCTCAACTATATATATTTTTATTGGATTTCTAATTTCTGGAAGTTCTAGAAATGTGGAGAGCGGAACTGATATTGCGTAACCGATACCGTTGATTTCAACAGTTATGCCGTCTTTTGATTTTGAATCAAGAATTCCATGAAAATAATCTATCATTATAAACCCTTGCTTTCGTTTTCATCTTAAAAAGAGCATAGTTTCTTGAGAGATGTAGTTTTACTCTTTAAAATCTTTTAACTTTTCACAATAGTAGAGGTATTGTTCCAACTCATAGTATTGACATGACATACTGCAATCGCAAGGGCGTCTGCGGCATCATCAGGTTTTGGTATTTCTTTAAGTCTTAAAAAGGTTTTTACTATATGCTGCATCTGATGTTTATCTGCTGATCCATATCCTGTTAATGCTATTTTGACGCGTTTTGGATTGTATTCAAACAAAGGTATTTTGTTCAATGATACGGTTAAAATAATTGCACCTCTTGCCTGTCCAACTGCCGTAACGCTTTTTGCTGCTTTCAAAAAAAATAGCTCTTCTATTGCGACAGCTTCAGGTTTATATTTATCTATGATAGACTGGAGTTCTGCATTGATATTTTGCAATCTTTGCATGAGCGATACCGACGGCATTGTTTTAATACAGCCGTACCGCACGGGATTAATTTTATCTCTGGAAAACGCTTCAAGGACACCCCATCCGGTAAGTGAAAGACCGGGGTCAATTCCAAGTACTATCATTGTATGTCAAAAAGTGCTTAAACACTCAATTTCTCCATCTCTTCGCTGGAAATATCAAAATTTGCATAGACATTTTTAACATCATCGTGTTCTTCCAATGCATCTATAAGTTTCAGCATACACTTTGCATCATCACCTGTAAGAATGATATGAGTCTGCGGAACCATTGTAACTTCAGCTGATACAACAGGTATATTTTTTTCTTTTAGAGCATTTTTTACAGTTTCTAAATCTTGAGAAAACGTAATAATTTCATATACATCGCTGCCGGTTTCACTTTTAAAATCTTCTACCCCCGCATCTAAGGCTGTGTTCATCACGGTTTCCTCGTCTGCCGCAGATTTGTTGATGATTATGTAACCTTTTCTGCCAAACATCCAGCCTACGCATCCGGTTTCTCCAAGATTTCCTTTGTGACTTGAGAGCATTTTTCTTATATCTGACGCTGTTCTATTTTTATTGTCAGTCGTTACTTCAACAATCAACGCTACTCCTGCAGGACCGTAACCCTCATAGACCATTTCTTCGTAAATGGCTCCGGGTATTTCGCCCGTGCCTCTTTGTATGGCTTTTTTTATATTATCCTGAGGCATATTTGCTTCTTTAGCATCTTCTATGGCTTTTCTCAAACGGGCATTGTTTTCAACCTGCGCGCCGCTTTCTTTGGTTGCAACTACAATTTCTCTGATAATTTTTGTAAAAACCTTGCCTTTTTTGGCGTCAGTTGCAGCCTTTTTGTGTTTAATACTCGCCCATTTATTATGACCTGACATACTTTAACTCCTCAAGCTTGTTCCTTATACCTTAACAAGTTTAACATAAAAACAGCAAAATTGCTTTTTTATAATTATATTTTTTTCCGTTTAAGTCCTAACCTAGATTTTAACTCAACTGCTGATTTTTTCAACTGAGACTCAATAACGGATATATCAACAAATTCTTTTCTCTTATTTTTCATATCTTTTGCGAGATCTATTGCCTGCTTTATTTTTTGTTTGCTTATTTCATCAGAGTGCGCCGCAAATTCGGCAACTACATTGACGTTGTTGTTGGTAATTTCTATAAAACCGCCGCTGACAGCAATCTTTTTTATATCGCCTGAAGTTGCAATTGTTATTTCGCCGTTATTTAATTTTGTTATAAAATTTGTATGCCCGGACAGCACAGTAATCGTGCCTCTTGTCGTCGGGAAAGAAACCGATGTTGTTTCCCCTTTAAAAACAATTCCTTCCGGCGATAAAATTTCTATTTCAAACTTATTCATATTTTCCCGTTAAATTATTTGTTTCTTTTATTTTAAGGAGACTTTTTAGCTTTTTCGATAACATCTTCTATTGAACCGACCATATAAAAAGCTTGTTCTGGCAGAGAATCGTATTTCCCTTTAATAATATCTTTAAATCCTTTTATAGTATCTTCAGTTTTAACGTATCTTCCTTCAAGTCCCGTAAACGTTTCGGCGACAAACATAGGCTGGGTCAAAAATTTTTGTACTTTTCTCGCTCTTGAAACGGTCAGTTTGTCTTCATCTGAAAGTTCGTCCATACCGAGTATCGCAATGATGTCCTGCAAATCTTTATATTTCTGTAAAATCTTTTTAACAGACATTGCTGTGTTATAATGATCTTCGCCTACAATGTTAGGGTCCAAAAGTCTTGAAGAAGAAGTAAGCGGATTGACGGCAGGATATAATCCTTGTTCCATAATTGATCTGTCAAGTGTGAGAGTCGCATCTAAGTGCGCAAAAATTGCTACAGGCGCCGGATCGGTATAGTCGTCTGCAGGGACGTAAACTGCCTGAACGGAAGTAACCGAACCTTTATTTGTCGATGCGATTCTTTCTTGTAAGTCACCCATATCCTTCGCGAGATTGGGCTGGTATCCTACTGCGGATGGCATTCTTCCAAGAAGAGCGGACACTTCACTACCGGCTTGAGCGAATCTGAAAATATTGTCGATGAACAACAAAACATCTTCGCCTTTTTCATCGCGGAAATATTCGGCCATTGTAAGAGCCGTAAGCGCAACTCTCATTCTGTTTCCTGGTGGCTCGTTCATCTGTCCGAAGACCAAAACAGTTTTATCCATAACTTTTGATTCCACCATTTCCATCCACAGGTCGGTTCCTTCTCTTGTTCTCTCGCCCACTCCTGCAAAAACTGAATGTCCTTTGTGGACTGCGGCAATATTTCTTATGAGCTCTTTGACTATAACGGTTTTTCCTACTCCAGCGCCACCGAAAATTCCTATTTTCCCGCCTTTCGTAAAAGGGGAAACCAAGTCTATTACTTTAAGTCCTGTTTCGAGCATTTCCGGAGTTGTTTTCTGATCGACAAAAGCAGGTGCGGGTCTATGTATAGGGTATCTTTTGACGGAATTGTCAATTTCTCCTAAAGCATCAACAGGTTCGCCTAAAACGTTAAATATTCTTCCGAGTGTTTTTTCGCCTACGGGAACTTTGATGGGAGCAAAGGTTCTTACAGCCTTCATTCCTTTTTTCATTCCATCTGTTGATCCCATTGCTATCGTTCTTACTTCGGAATTATCCATTTGGAACATTGTCTCGAGAACTAAATTGCTCCCGTTAGACATCTTTAAAATCAATGCTTCATAGACTTCAGGGACAGTATTTTCAAATTTAAAATCTACAACTGCGCCCTGAACCCTTATAACAGTGCCTTGTGAGTTTACGTTTTCTTTATTTTCCATTTTATATTCTCTGTTGTCCGTTAGCAAGATCTAAAATTTCATTCGTAATTTTTTCCTGTCTGGACTTATTATAAATATTAGTTAAAGATGCTGAAATATCGCTCGCATTATCTTTTGCATTTTTCATAGCGGTCATTCTTGCAGCTTGTTCTGAAGCATAAGCATTCATGAATGCACTGTAAAATTCAACTTCAAAATAGTAAGGAAGCATATCTTTAAGAATACTCTGTGGATCAGGCTCAAAAATGTAATCCATTTTGTTTTCTTGAAAGTTTTTATCGGGTTTTATCGGTAAAATTTCCTCGATGACCGGCTCCTGTATAAGCATATTTTTAAATTCCGTATATATTATGCTTATTTTTGTGACTTCGCCTGAGACATAAAATTTTTTTGCTATGTCGATTATGGGGTATATGTAGTCATATTTAGGAAAATTTGTTCCCATACTGAAAGACGCGAGAACGTCATAGTTGTACCTTGCCACATTGTTTGCAGCTTTCTTACCTATGGCAACGACATAGTCACTGGGCTGCACGTAAAAACTTACTTTTTTAAAGAGATTTACAACAAGTCCTCCGCAAAGTCCTTTATCCGGAGAAATAATGTAAACAAGTCTCTTGCCATCTCTTTCTTTAGAAAATTTTTCTATTTCATCATATAAATCTTGATCTGTAAGAATTCGTTGAGTTATATACTTAATTTTTCTTGCGTACGAATTGTGTTTTTCAACGGAATCTTGAGTCTTGCGTATTTTAGACGCAGCTATCATCTCCATAGCTTTTGCTATCTGTGCTATGCTGTCTGAGGTTTTTATTCTTTTTTTAAGCTGTTGTAGGTTCTGTGCCATAATTATTTATCTTTTTAAACTCTTTTAGTTCTTTTTCAAGCTCTGCTTTTAAAGCGTTATCTATCTTTGCACCTGTTGAAAGTTTTTTAACGGTTTCAGGATATGTTCTCTTTACATATTCTATTATCTGTTGTTCAACTACAGCAACTTTGTCAATGTCTATGTTGTCAAGTAGCCCTGATGTTACGGCAAAAATTGATAATATTTCAGAAAGTTCGTCATAAGGTTTATACTGTGCCTGTTTTAAAATTTCTGTAATTCTTCTGCCTCTTTCAAGTCTTTTCAGTGTATCCTCGTCTAAATCGCTTCCAAACTGCGTGAAAGCTTGTAATTCTCTGAATTGTGAGAGTTCGAGTCTTAAAGGTCCCGCCAATTGTTTCATTGACTTAGTCTGTGCCGCTCCTCCTACACGTGAAACGGAAAGTCCGACGTTAATTGCCGGGCGTATGCCTGAATTAAATAAATCGGCTTCAAGATATATTTGTCCGTCTGTAATTGAGACGACGTTTGTAGGAATATAGGCGGACAAGTCATTCCCTTGAGTCTCGACGATGGGGAGCGCTGTGAGAGTTCCTCCGCCTTTTTCGTCAGACATTCTTGCGGCTCTTTCCAAAAGTCTTGAATGTAAATAGAAAATGTCGCCCGGGTACGCTTCGCGTCCTGCGGGTCTTTTAATTAGAAGAGATATTTGTCTGTATGCCCACGCATGTTTTGTTAAATCATCGTAAACAATCAAAACATCTTCGCCCTTATCCATAAAATATTCGCCGATTGCACAAGCCGTAAGCGGTGCAATGTACTGCATTGAAGCGGGATCTGAAGCCGTAGCCGCAACGATGATAGTATAACTCATTGCGCCTTCTTCTTTAAGCTTTGTTGTAATTGAGGCTAAATTAGATTTTTTCTGTCCTATCGAGCAATATATGCATAGAACTCTTTTCAAGCCCATATCGGGTTTTTTCTGGTTTATTATAGCGTCAACTGCTATAGCTGTTTTTCCGGTACCTCTGTCTCCGATTATGAGTTCTCTCTGTCCTCTTCCCACCGGGGTCATTGCGTCGATGGCTTTAATGCCAGTTTTTAATGGTCTATCCACCGAACTTCTTTGAATGATGCCGGGAGCTGTTTTTTCAATCGGATAATAGACGGGATTACTGTGTTTTAATTTGCTGCCGTCTATGGACTGCCCCAGAGTGTTTATTACTCTTCCTATTAATTTATTGGAAACCGCGACGCTTAGAACTTTTCCCGTAGATTTTACTTTCATTCCGCGCACGATATGTCCTGAATTTTTGAGCAGTACTATTGAAATATAATCTTCATCAATATTTAAAACGAAACCTATAGATCCATCGTCGAACTCTATTGCTTCATAATAACCTGCATCGGAGAGTCCTGAAGCTTTTACAATTTCATCGCCGACACTCTCAACAACTCCAAAGTTTACTAATTCGGGCTTTAGCTGTGCAGAATACAGTTCTTTTTCAATTTTTTGTATTATTTCTTCTGGTTTCATAAACTCTCTCTTATATCATTTAATATTCTTTTTACTATTCCAGAAACGCTGTAATCCAAAACAAAATCGCCATATTCAAATCGCACTCCGCCTGAAATATTCTCGTCGTCGCGCTTAAATAAAATTTTTTTGTTTGGAAACATCGCAGTAATTTTCCTTTTATTTACATCATTTAACTCGCCGGCAAAACTTGCGGTGACGCTGCTGTTTTTTATTTCTTTTGACAACAAACGCATAAACACTTTAAGCTCTTGTCTTGAGAGATTGGAAAGAATCCATTCCAACCCTTTTATACTAAGTTCATCATGTTTAATAATAGAATCTACAAGTTCTTTAATTTGTGATATTTTCATCTATTTTTTCTAATGCCCGCGATATAAGTTTTTGTTTCTCATCCTCAGTAAATAAATTTGATAGGACTTTTGACATAACTTTTCCCGAAATATCTACAGACATCTTTCCGATTTTCTTATTCATATTTTCAAACTCTGTTGCCGCTCTCTGCTTTGCCTCTTCTACGATATGTTCCGACCGACTCTTTGCTTCTATAGCTGCTTTTTCCTTTGTTTCTTCAATCGAAACTTTTGTTGTTGCCATCATCATGTCGACGCTGCTTTTAGCTTCCGCAATAATCTTTTTTTTCTCTTCAGTTGCATTTCCCAAGATAATTTTTGCATTTTCAGCATCTTGCAAAGATTGTTCAATCTTACGTTTTCTTTCATCAAGCATTTTTTTTAAAGGCGCAAATAAAAACTTTTTAAGAACAAATACTATGATTAAGAAATTTACAAGCTGAAATAAAAATAATCTTGCTTCTAGACCGAATTTTTGTATTATTTCCATTTTTATCTCTTGCTATTAAGTTTTTACTTAGTAAATGCAAAAATGAGAGAGTATATCGCTATAGCTTCAGCAAATGCCATCGCTATAAGCATATTCACCATTATTTTTCCAGCTGCTTCAGGATTACGTCCTATAGCCTCAACAGCTTTTGCACCGATGAAACCAATTCCTAAAGCCGGTCCTAGACCACCGATTGCAATGATGATTCCACCTGCAAGCGTAAAAATCATTTCATTTCTCCTTTTTTACGTATACTATTAATTAATGTGATTTGTCTGTCATTATATGCATAAAAGCCATTGTAAGCATTGCAAAAACTATTGCCTGAATAAGAGCGACCATGATCTCAAGAACTATAAAAGGAAGCGGCAAACCAAACGAAAACAATCCGTACATAGTCGACATAACTCTTTCTCCTGCGAAGATGTTTCCAAATAAACGAAAAGAAAATGAAATAAGTTTTGTTATTTCGTTTACAAATTCCAAGATGCCGACGAATAAAAATATAGGAAACATTCTGAATGTAATGAATCTTCTGAAATAAGCTTTGATGCCAGTGTGTTTTATACTGAAGTAATGCGTTACGACTACGGAAATGACGGCGAGTGCAAGCGTGAAATTTAAATCGCTTGTGGCAGCTCTTAGAAATGGCACTCCATGATGTTCTAATGCCGCTGTTTGGAACCTTATTGATTCAAACCCAGGAAACTGCGCAACTAAATTTGAGATTAGTATAAACAAAAAAAATGATAAAACCCAAGGATATATAAACGAAGCTCTTTCCCCGGCAATTTCCTCAGTGGTTTCTCTAAAATAATCAATAACTGCTTCAACGGCATTTTGTGTGCCGCCGGGTTTAAGCGCAACTGTCTTGCTTACCATAAAAACTAATACAATAATAACAATATCGGTAATAACTGTAGCAATAACAGTATTTGTTACTGGAAAACCTGCTATTGAAAATAATATTTCGGGACTTATTTGCATCTCAATTGCCTCAGTTTTGTGACTGACTTTTTTTTAGAATGAATATTTATTCCCTGTTTCAAGTAGCCGCGATTTTATATTATGCCGCTCCCGCATAGCGCGTGATGATAATCGCCTGCAGTCAAACATGTAATCTTTATTGATTCCACCTGCATTGTTCAGTTTGATTTAATGTATCTCGATCCGTTTGCTGGTTTGATTTTGCTTATTTTCGAGTTTTGCATAAGCTGCATACAAATCTCTTTAACAAATTATATACTGCAGGATGAAACTCCGCTGCTTTTACGCATGTGCCTTGCGACTCCAACTTTACTATAAACTAAATACAAGTTGGCAAACAAATAATTTTCCGCACAGTCAGTCATTTTCCTTAAAGTTCGGTTCTCAATCCAAAAATTATGCAGTAGATTCTTCTGTAGCCGAAAGTCTGTTTCCATCTATAAATGCTTGTGCAGGAAATAAAGAAATAATCAATTACCTGAAAAAGTCTATATAAGCGTGTAATATAAGTTGATTTTTTATTCTCAATGTTTTTTGTCATTGTCAAATTGTTTATTGGCACAGAAACAAACTCGTAATACGCAATATGAGCTGTATTATATTAATAAAAGTGCGTTTAGTCAACATCGAATTATTGATTCAATGCATATATAATTGGGCATTTTAAAATTCTGAAACATAATATTTGTTCATTATCATTACTTTTTCTCCACTGCTTTATCTTTGCGATACGCATAAAGAATTGATGCCAATAAGAATTTGATTTGTGAATTTACATTTATTTCTGCTCTTTTTTTTCTGTTTTAGATGGAATAATCTTTTATATTAAAATTTATTATTCCACTGTAGATTTAAATACTTTTCCTCAACAATTTTTTCTGCATATTTAATATCATCGTTATTGAAATTTGAAGTTTTTATTTCGGTTTTAAGAAATTCTGCCATATTTTTTGCAAAATTTGAGGAAAAAACTTTTCTGTCGGTACTATTTAGATTTATATGAATTGATCCCTGCACCATAAGTTTATTTCCCCGTCTGCGTAAGCACGAACCTGTGATTTTTCTACCGTTTAAAATCAAATCGTTTTCACAAAAAGTCTGAACGCATATATTGCTTGCATTTCCTGCCTTCTTATCTAAAATTGTAGAATCAATACCAAGCAACTGTAAAGCTTTCCGTATTGCTAAATGAATATTTCTGTAAGTTTCTTGTTGATTATACACATTGAGAAAGTCTGACGATATAATGAAACTATAAGAAATATCATTATAATGGTTTACCGTAAGTCCGCCGGTAAACCTTCTTACAAAAGTGCTTGCCGCAATATCTTTGGTTTTTTGGAAATAGCCTATTGTTGTATATGGATTGTCCCAATAATATGTTCTTAAAATAGGTTCATTTTTGTATTCATTAAACAGTGTTTCATCAAGCGCCATATTCATTGCTGCATTTCTTGGAATATCGTCAATCCAACGAAGCATCTTTTCCTGTTTCCTTTTCGTATTTAAGCATCTGCAATTTTTTCTTTATTCCGCCCGCCGCAGAATAACCGCCCATTTTCCCATCGCTTCTTATAACCCTGTGGCAAGGCACTATCGGAGCAAAAGGATTTTTACTTAATGCCGTACCTACCGCTCTTGCGGCTTTAGCCGCTCCTATCTTTTTTGCAAGTTGCAAATAAGTTAAAGTTTTTCCTGCAGATATTTTAAAGCAGGCTTTCCAAACTTTTACATAAAAATCAGGGTAGGTTTTCATTTTTTCAATAATATCTTTTGGTATTTTTTTCACGGGTTTTCCTATATTGAGAAATTTGGTTGCGTTGTTGTTGGCGAACGTTCTGGAACCGTCTTCTTCAGCACTCATAAAATAGCATAATACAATTTTGATTTTTATATTCCAAACTCTTTTGCTCTAAGTTTCCTATGATAATTTACGGCAAATCTATGCGCTTCATCTCTTACGGACTGCAAAAGTCTTAAAGCCGGCGAATGTCTACTTAAAATCAACGGTTTGTCTTTGTTTGGTAAAAAAATTTCTTCATTCTTTTTTGCAAGCGAAATTATCGGAATTTGCGACTGGATATCTTCAAGAGCGTCCAATGCGGCGCTAAGCTGTCCTTTTCCTCCGTCGATTAAAATCAAATCCGGCATCTTTTCATTCTTTCTTATCAATGCCGAATATCTTCTGAAAACAACTTCTCTCATACTTGCAAAGTCATCCGCTCCCGCGACAGTTTTAATTTTAAATCTTCTGTAATTCTTTTTATCCGAAATGCCGTTTTGAAATCTAACCATAGAAGCGACGGCATTTGTGCCTTGTATATTTGAATTATCAAATCCTTCTATTATTGCAGGTTGGCGTTTTAATCCTAAAATATTTTTTAATTCGTTTATGCTGTTTGCTCTCTGCACAGATTGATTTATTTCATCTTGTGTGATTTCGTTTATCATGACTCTTTCGGACATATTTTGCAGCGCGTAGAGTCTATCTCTTATTTCTCTTGCTTCTTCATAACGCATATTTTCGCTTAAATCAAGCATTTGTTTTTTCCACTTATCTTCAAGTTTTTTAAATTTCCCGTTTAAAAATAACTCAATACCTTTAATTTTTTCTTTATAATCTTTCGACGTAATTTTACTAAGACACGGACCGGTACACATTTCCGTATGATAATAAAGGCATGATTTAACCTTTTTTTCTTCAGGAAGAGATTCCTCCGCAATATCCATTTTACACGGGCGGATTTTAAAAAGTTTTACAAGCCAACGGACAAATTTTTTTATGTAAAAAACTTGCGGATATGGACCGAAGTAAAGAGCGCCGTCTTTAATTTTTTTTCTTATAAGTGTCAAACGAGGGAAATCTTCATTTATTGAAAATTTGATATACGGATAAGATTTATCATCTTTCCACATTGAATTGAAATACGGTTTGACTTTGTTTATCAGCTGCCTTTCAATTATCAATGCTTCTCTTTCGGAAGTACACAAAATGTAATCAATTTTACGCATTGCCGTTATAATAGTGGCGGCTTTTGAATTTATATCGGCGTTAAAATATGACGATATTCTATTTTTAAGACTTTTTGCTTTTCCGATATATATAATATTGCCGATTCCGTCGCGCATTATATAGACGCCGGGAAGTTTTGGAATATTGTTAAATTTTTTATTTTTATAGTCTTTCATTGTGAGTGTTCCGTCTGAAATTGTAGCAATTTACGCTGCGCTTGCGATAATTGATTAACTTGTATTCCTTTGCTCGTTTTTATTTTTTTAAAAGAAACTATAAGAATAGATTTAATTCTCCAGATTTTCAGGCGTATGAGACTGCGGCAAATACAATTAAGCCTGAAAATATTGAAGTAGGAACTGAAATAAACAAGTTTTCTGAAATTCTGCATACATTTCAAGCCGTTATGATGCGAACAGAGCTTTTAGATATGAAAATGATATTTGTTTAAGACCAAGTTTGCCTATGCGTTTTTTAAGATATGCGGCAAGTAAAATAAAATTAAAGCAGGATGCCGCAGCTGTTGCAAAAGCAAGTCCGCCGTCCATCAGACGCATTAATAAATTATACAAGATAACATGTAGAATCATAGTCATCATAACCATTTTGGCGGGTGTTTTTGTATCTTGGAACGCATAAAACGCATTTGCAAAAATTCTTGTTAAAGCATAAGCAGGAAGTCCTAAAGAATAATAAAATAATGCGTTGTTTGTCGTGAGTGATGCTAACGAATTAAATTTGCCGCGTTCAAACAACAGCTTTACTGTAGGAAGACCTATAACAGCGAGATCTGTCGCCGCGGGGAACGAAATAAAAATTGTAAATCTAACGGAATAACCAAGAGAATTTTTAAGCGTTGCCATATCTTTTTGAGCGTAAGCTTTTGACATCATGGGGAGAGATACGGTAGCAAAAACCAATCCAAAAACTGCCAAAGGCAATTGCATAAGCCTGTTAGAATAATAAAGAGCAGTTATATATCCTCTTGCAAGAAAAGATGCGCATATGTTATCAACACAAGCATTTATTTGATTTACAGGTAAGCCTACATAAGCAATGCAATTTTCTTTATACATGGGTGTTTAAAATCAATATGAAATTTTAAATTCCAACTTAAACTTTTAAGTTTTGGATATTGTATAAAAAAGTGTAATGCGCTGCCGGTTATAACGCTTACGGCAGGACCCTTAATTTGATTGCAGGAACAAGCATAGGAGCGGGAGCAAACATGTAGAAAATTTCAGAAAAACTTAATGCAGACGGAGCAGATGCGGGAATAAAAAAATGAATGTAATGTATTAAGCGCTGCAAGTAAGAAAGCGGCAAGATATATAAAAGAATGAATGGAAATATTAACCTTGTAAGTTCTATAGCAAGCTGCATTTTCTCGGGATCACTCGGGATCATTTGTAAATCCCCAAGCTGTTATTTTTACAAGCAGTGTCGCAAAAAACATGCCTAATGCTGATATATCCATAACTATAAAGAGTAAAGCGGTGAATACGCATTCAAAAACTTTTGTGTTTCTGTTTTTCTTTTGTGTGCGGGTACTCACTGAATACCGGTACAAAAGCCGCTGAAACCGCACCCTCGCCAAGCAAACGCCTAAAAAGGTTGGGGATTCTAAAAGCAGCGTAAAAAGCGGCGGCAAATATGTCAGCGCCAAATACATTGGCAACAAGCATATCTCTAATGTAACCAAGAATTCTTGAGAGAGTAGTACCGAAAGTCGTTTTACCAGCGTTTTTGGCAAGTGTTTTATTTTTCATAGTTATATTTTATTATATCTTTTAGCTTTTTATAAAAGGTGATATAAGTATGTTATACGAGATATTCTTTGTAACATTGGATATATCGTATAATAAATATTGCCTACTATCGATACTTTACATTTTCAGTCGGGTATAATTGTAGTCAATTCTATATTTTATTGATTGAGACATGCCTTATTTTCTTGGTGTCCATATTTTTAAATCGGGACTTCCATTAATTCGAACACCATCATTTACAACGATAGCCGCGCTATATTTAGCACGCGTAATTGCTACATAAAATTTGGCCCTCGTTTTATTTTTTAACTCAGTTCTATGATCAAATATCCATTTTTCCATTTCTTTTGTTGGGTAAATAAGAACTCCTTCAAAAGTTTTTCCTTTAGATTCTCCAAAATTAAAAGCAGGACGTAGTGTATTAGATGATTTTTTCTTTTTATCCCATCTGAGAATTACACTATTATATTTATCTTGATAAGAATATAATTCAACATCTTTTTTCTGCACCAACCAAACACCGTTGTATGTGCCTGTGTTATCACGGCAACATGCCCACGGTTTACTTTTTGGAAATTCTGGATAAAGAGCAGATGAAAAGTTACATATTTCTTGATTATTACGGTACGATACTTCTAATGAATCTTCATCAATATCAATTAATTTTTTACACTTTTCAAGAAAAAAATCTTTTATTTTACCATCCGCATATTTTTTATATTTAGACTCTTGATGTGTCGAATATGTTGTTTGGCGGGGATCTGCAACCAGTATAATAGTAGAATTTGTATTAAGCAATAGCTTTACAATTTCTAAATCATACCCTGCCAAATCTTGAGCCTCATCAATAAAAATATGAGTATAAATTCTTGCAATTCTATTTATTACTTTATTGTCAGAAGATTTATTTGCTTTAAAAACAAATTTTGATAATTTATCGGAAAATATTCTATCCCTAATATCAAAAAAATGTTTTTTAATATCCTGTTCTGGCCAATATAAACGATGTTTATTTACAATAATAGGCTTGTCATTCTTATCAATTTTATAACCTGACTTTTCATTGACTAATTTTAAACCTTTTATATCATATCCAAACATCTGCTCATTATATGAACCTTGATATGGTTTTGCGCCATGTTTAATTAAAAAAGAGAACCAAGTCTGTATTGTTATGAATTTTGGAATATATTTATATTCGCTAATAAATTTTTGTTTTATTTCACCGGCATTGTTATCCGTATATGTTGTAAATAATACCTTCCCATTTTTAATCTCCATTGCTTTATTTATGAGTAGTGTTGTTTTACCAGAGCCAGCAGCCGCTATGATTAATTTATTATTATTCATTTACACCAGTCTATTGCTTTGCTGATATATTCAGGGTATAGAATTTTCTCTTTTGCATCAAAAATATTTAACGCACATTTAGTTTTATTCCGTTTCATATAATCAGCAATTGATTCTTCCGTTTGCTTATTAGAATCAATTTTCAAAACATCGCAAAGGAGTTTTAAATTTTCTTTGTTTGCATCCGCTATTTGAAGTTCTAAAGTATGAAATTCATTTCGCTCATCAGCAAATATTTCGATAGACGGATATTGTTTATACTTAGTATACTTATCTTCAATCTTTTTGTTATAATTTTTATCATTGTCAGTGACAACAGCGACAGATTTTTTTATCATCTTTGCAATGTATAAAAATCGTTCAAAAGCAAGACCTTCTACAGAAATAACATCTATCTCTTTTTCTATTGGCAACATGCCTTCGTTTTTATCCATAAATGCTCTTTGGATAATTAATTCATCTGAGCGACCTTCCACAAGTATTGCTTTTTTACATAATATCATTCTTAAAGTATCATAACCCGGCAACTTCTTGAAGTATTCATAAGTTTCCTTAGTTTCCTTAGTTTCCTTTTCTAAAGAAGCGAATGCGACTGCCTTTTTATCATTAAGCAAAATTAGATTTTTAAGTCCCAACTTATTTGCAATAAAATTACTATGCGTTGTAATAATTATTTGTTTATCTTTGAGTTTATCCTCAATATTTTTAATAAATTGGTTTAACTTTGTATGTGACAAGTGATTCTCAGGTTCTTCCATTAAAATCAAGTTAGACCCTTTTGTTTTTTCATGTGCCAATGCAAGATTGGTTTTAATTAAGCATTGTTCGCCTTTGCCTATTTGGTGGAATGGAATATCATCAAAATAAGTCATTAAAGCGTTCTCCCAAGAATTTTTTGGCGATAAATCAATAGATATTTCAATCTTTTTTGTAGAAAAACCTGCATTTTTAGTAACTTTTTCATTTATCATTTTTATTGATTCTTCTTCCATAAACGATTCTTTTGTTTTCCTGTAGGCCTGTGATAATTCAACTGATTCTTTTACAGTTAAGTCATCTTTTATAATTTTAGATATATATACGTCGGAGCCATTTTGGAATCGGGTGGATGCAGAATCTATTAGAACAGATTTTATTGGAATGCTCTTTATGCTAATATTCTCACGAGCAAAAGATATCCATGTAATTTTATAATATTCAATTGGAATAGTAGCGACTTTTTTTGTTTTTATCAATTCTTCGTAATCTTCGTTGTATTCATCATTGAAGTCAATCTTTAAAAGAAATCCGCAAGCTTCCTTATCGCTGCTTCCATTTCCTTCAAATTCCGGAAAATCGTTGTTATCAAAAAAAACCTCAATTGAAATCGTTGGAGGCGGTTGTGGAGTACCTTCTTTCAAACTAGACAAATAGTTTTTCTCTGTTTCTTTATTGAAAATATATTGAGATAATTCATTTTTCAAATATTTACCATTGAGTAAACCTGACAAAGCAAGATGAATCGCCTCAAGAATAGTCGATTTACCCGATTCATTATTACCAACTATAATATTCATACCTTTCTTTAATTCAAATGAAAATTCTTTAAAACATTTGTAATTCGTTATTTTGACTTTTTCAATATAACTCATCTTTATAACCTCTTAATTGTCAATTTAACTATTGATATAATAGAAAAAATTTTCATTTTCCAATAATCGTTTGTTTTTCCATTGTATCAAAACACAAGACTTTTAAATTTTCCTATAGCTTATTTTTCAAAAACTATTTTATTATACTTAATCTAGCAAGAGTAATTTCTTTATAATACTGGTTCTGTATAAACTTTGTCTTTATTTAATTGACCTTGTGATTAATATTGAAACATCTTTTCTATCAGCTAACAACTTTAACAATTTAACTTTTGTTTTTGTAGTCTCTTTTACATAATGTGATATTTCACAATGTTTTTATAATTTTAATGCGGTTCTTATTAAAAATAAAATATCAATGTCAGCTAATCATTTTATTATAATGGTTAATATAACCGCTTTTCTCGAAAACTAATTCGAAAGCCTCTTTAAAGCAACCATGCTCAAATTCTCCGTTATCAAAGATATTAATCCCATCAGAATGCGATTCCCTATTCATATATCTAAAAAAAGCTTTATATTTATTTGTATTTAAATCTTTCTTTTCCAACGCTTCTAACACATCTTTTAATTTTATTTTTTCAATAAAGCCAAAGAAATACTCAATGATATGCCTCATGCAGTTGGCAATCAATGCGGGAGGCTGGTTTACATCTTTAATAATCTGCCAAAAACTTTGGTAATCGTTCTGTATTTCTTCAAGATTCATATCTTTCAATTCTGAACCGTTCTCGTTTTTGATCAATCTAAACAATTTCAGGTTTTTAGCTTTAAGATTCTGTTCTTTAACTTTAAGAATCTTTATTAATTCATGGAAGAAATATAGGGAGTGAGTAAAAATGAATACTTGACTATATTTTTGGTCATTTATAAAAATTTTTTTATAATTTGTGCAATGTCGAATACATATATATGTGAAAGAGACGATATTGGATCGTCAATAATAATAATTTTATTTTGATTCGTGTCAGCTTCATTTTGTTTCCCTTTGCATAATTCAATGAAGTAAAGAAAACTTATGATCATTTTTTCACTTTCGCTAAGAGTATGAAAAGTATTTTCTTCTTCTCCTTTTTCTGACCTAACAATTCTATATAAGATAGCTGAACTTGAATTTTTATCTTTTTCTACAGAAAAAGATTTGATAGCCAAATCAACAAGTCCTTTGTTTATGTTACAAATTGGCTCATCGCTGAAGTTGCGAGAAAATTCAGCTGAAAATTGCCCAAAATTAGTCAAGAAACTTCCTTTTTTTATTTTGTCTTTCTGCGATTTCCTGTATTCTTTTCATATCCATTCCGTCCAATCGTGGCGTTCTGCTCACGGCTGTTTTATAGCAATCTCCATCTATTTCAAACGTTTGTTTCGGAAATGTTTTTGCTCCCTTCATTCTGCCTTTCGCAGTCATATCACAGAATATGTAGTTCATCAATTCAATGTAACCGCTGGCTTGTTGTCTATCTCTTATATATACTTCTCGTTCTTTGTTATCCAACAACATGTAGCCGTAAATCTTTTTGATTGAGGTTTAGGCACGTTATGTCTTTTTGAGAATTATCGTGTAGATTTAGGTATAAGAAATACCTGCGTAGAAGTTGCTGAGAAAGTGATATATTTGTATTTTTTCAGAGATTCTCTCAGTGTTTTCACGGTTTTAGATTGAAATGCTGAGGGTATTGGAAACCATGCCTTTCCTTTACCATCTTTGTTTGCAAAAAAATGATTGAAAAGAGGACGCAAAAAGAAAATCTCAATTTCTATTCTTGGCAATTTGTATTCAATCTCGCCTTCGTTGCTTTTCCCTGAGATGTTGAAGAGCCTTATTAGTTTAGACGAAGATAGTTTTTCCTGATTTTCTCGTCTTGTTCCTATTATGATAGGTGCTGTACGAACTACCTTATCAGGAGTCAGCAGAATACATTTAATTAAATCTTTGAGTGGAGTTGATTCCATTTTGCAAAGTTCGTGTTTTAAAAAAGATATCTGTTTTCTATTATCTCCTATCGCAAAATTAACGAAATCTTCAAATGGTAAAATTGTTCGGTAGTACGACGTATCGACATCTCCCGACAGCTGAACTATATGTTCCTTTTTGTATCGTTTGCATAGTTCTTTCTCATATGTACAAATGTAGCATAATGCGTCAAATATATAGGGATATGCTCCTGCCGCTGAAAAAAGAGATTTCTTCAAGTTATTTGTTTGCTCTTCGCTGAGTGGTTGAAAAGAATTTTCTAATATTTAAGATTACTATTTCGGATTTCTACTTCATTTACTCTTGCTGGTTTTTGACTATTGAAAAGTTCATAATATGCTCCTTTTTGGGGATATTTGACTCTTCCTTTAAGCTTCATTTTGCTCTCGGAATATTTCTGCAATTATTTTCACGACCATTCCTTTCCATCGTAAAAAGTCACCCTTTTTTCTTTTTCGTCAGCCTTGTTCTTGTCCGCCTCGCCACTGCTTCTGCCATTGTCGCTATCATCATCATAATCTCTGGTTACTTCCCAATGGATATATTTTTTTGTTGCTTCTACATGCTCTTTTTTATACATTTCATTTCAGTATCTATGTATCTATTATTTTCGTCTTTGTTTACTATTGCGACAATATTAAATGCGTCCTGCTCAATATTACCGCTCTCGCGAATGTTTTCCATGTTAGGTTTGTCGTCTTTCGTTTGTCGGTTAAACTGCGCGCTTGCAATAATCACAATCTGATTTTCTATCGCTGATTTTAGCAATCCCGCACTAACTTTTTGCAGTTGTACTTGTCTCGGCTGTCGCTCGTCGCCATACTCTGCGGGCATGCGTTGGATGTAATCAATCAACACAATGCCGTCCTCTGACGTGTGCGTGTTAATAGTGTTTATTATCTCTTCTGTATCCGCACCTGTACCATTATAGATTTGTATAATCTTTTTTCACAGCCATCACTTAACGTATCTGCTTTTTTGTTTGTAAGCTTCCAGAAATACTTTATTAGGTGTACTCAAACACTTGGTCGGATTCACCGCCCATCTAAACGCGCCTTGTACGTCCGTTATTGTTTCGAGGTCGCTTCTCTTGGCGTGGTCGGCACTGTCGTACATCAGCGGCAGGTGCAGATTGCGAATGATTTGCCAATAATTCATTTCTAGGTTCACATATAGAATTTTACGTTTTTGCATGGTCTTGTCAAGTTCTTGCACTGCCTTGTTTGCTTGCTGTAATCTGAAATATGCGTGTTTGCCGCTTCTCTCATTATGTTCATCTTTCCGCCTGCTGGTCGCGAACACACAATGCTCAAGGTGCCATTTGGACATTACAGACCGCAAAATGAATTTGGTTTGAAATCTATGTTGCCGATTGCCTGCTTTTTTGTAATGACGATGGCACCGATTGCTTGGTCATTGATTTAGTTTTAGTCTCTTTCTTTCGCAAAATTTCCAGCAATGTTTTGGGCAGTACATGTGCATTTTCTAACCTGCCGAACAGTTTGTATTTTTGGCCGTTTACACAACTTCCGCCGATTGTCACAGGCTTTGTAACTAGGCACTCAACAGAGTCCGCAGGATTGTTTTCAAATTTGATATTTTGCACATTTGGGCATTTGAAGTACAGATGATATCCGTCTCTTTTTGTTCGCACATAACACTGATTATTTTCATCAATGTTTTGCAGATACATCGGTAACGAGGAGCGCGACAATCCCTGTTTTTTCAGCCATGTGTAAAAGTTTTCAAGTCCGTCTTCTTTGCCTTCATGTCGGTCGATATCAATCACAATATATTCGTAATCAGCGGGTACAAACCGAAAGCAGGATATCCGAGTCCCTTTTGCATTTCCATGCTTATCACCATTTCCGTGCATAAGAGCTTCTATCTCTTCAGCGTCATTTGTGTACGCTTTCTCAATCTCTTCTTTTCCTCTTGCGATAACCGCTCCGTTGCTGTACACGCCGATTAATTTAATTCCTTTATCGATATATTGCTGTATATCTTCTGGCAACATATTGCGTCCTTTTTTGCTA
>JAIXMX010000005.1 GCA_020328155.1 Candidatus Endomicrobiellum agilis
ATTAATATTTTGCCAGCTCTTGGTTCTCACTTTCAAGGGTTAGGGTTGCCCTTTGAAATAAGATCTATTAATATTAATAGATCTTATTTCAAAGGGCAACCCTAACTCCTCCGATGCACATGTACTTCTTGAATGAATATTAATAGATCTTATTTCAAAGGGCAACCCTAACGATTCGGTAACATTTGTGACAGCGTCCAACATATTAATAGATCTTATTTCAAAGGGCAACCCTAACTTAAAGTATTCGCTCGGGTCTGTAATACCAAATATTAATAGATCTTATTTCAAAGGGCAACCCTAACAGTGCCGATTACGTTATCATCGCTAACTGCATATTAATAGATCTTATTTCAAAGGGCAACCCTAACTACACAGATATACAGCTTTTCGGTCGGTTAATATTAATAGATCTTATTTCAAAGGGCAACCCTAACCAAGATACCAAAAATAAGAAATGGTACTCCATATTAATAGATCTTATTTCAAAGGGCAACCCTAACACAGTACTCACAGGGAAGCAGCACGGGTAAATATTAATAGATCTTATTTCAAAGGGCAACCCTAACGCCGCCTTCAATATCTCGCGTTACCCTTTGACTACACTGATTGCATCTGTAACCACGCTATTGAATTATAATAGGTTGCTTTAAACTCCTGACTTCCCGAGGTTTGAAAAACCGATATATTATTGTTATGGCGGCTATTGAGCCGACGACATTGAAGATAACGTCATTTTTGCTGCTTAGAAAGTGGAAAGTTTTGACAGCTAAGCTTTTGGCTGGCAAATAAACGTAAGAAGCATAATAATCAAATCCTCTCAAACCTTTCCATAAGCCCAGCTTTAGTCCGTCGGCGTCGTCTGGTATCTGTACTTCTCTCCATTCTTCCTTTTCTGCCGTAGCTATCGCTGGCAGTTCCTTCTTGGCGGAGACATACTTTATACGATACGAGTAGGTGTTATGATTAATTGGTTTTTGACAGCCTGACAATAATAAACAAGATATTAAAAACATCGACATTAATTTTTCCATTTTGGCAATTCCTTTTATAATTTTTATAATTTCTATTGACTCATCAAAAAGAAGCAGTCATAATATATTTATCCATAGTAAAAAGTTTATTAATCGTACAATCGTCACACTTGCGATAAAACACATTATAATACGCAAAATGCAGCTAAATACCTATTACAAACTCCTCAAAGCTCTATATAATATTCTTTTGCCATACAAATACTTATAATTCGCCGTCGCTAGTTTTGCCGGCTCCATATACAGCTCGAGATCAGTCAAATGCTTACACTCTTTTATTCTGAATATAAAGGATATGGAAGACATAAATCAGGATATGAAGGGTAAAAGTAGTTTTCCATTCCCCCCGTCTCTGCAGGGGATGGCATTGTGAAATTCCTCTCCTCACCTTTCCTGTTCATATTCCCACTCTGCTATGTCTTCTGTATCAGGATAGAGGAACATCATTTTTTCCCACTTGGTTAGATACTCATCTTTATGTACTTTCTCTAAATTAGTCTGCAACTCTACTTGATAATCTGTATTGTCATATATCGGGTGGACAAGATTTGCGACCTTCTTAATGCCGAGTTCAGTATTATACGCTGTTACCAAAACACACTCATTTTATTGTTTTATTCTCATTACTATCCCAATAAATATTGTAGTTTTTGAGATTATTTACAATCAATATAGAGATGTTCTTAATCTGCTGTTTCCTTTATGCAGAGCAGCTTTGACAACAGGATTGCTCCGTTCCGATTTTACATATCTATTATATACTCTCTTTCAAGCAACTCAAAAACTTTTGACATAATATCCTACAACTTGCCTCAGCCACCTTCATTATTTCAGCAAGCATATTAGTTTTTTTGAAAAATGACTTATCGTTTGCGACAAGCGATTTATATTTTTCATCAAGCGACTTAATTTTTTCGATAAGGGAATTACTAGATTTACAAGACGCAAAACCTAAAAACAAACAATTTTTTCATTTCTTATATCTAACCCATTCAGTAGGGAGAAAAGGAGTAAGTTTTTTTACCTCAAAATGCAAGATAACTCTTCTCTATAAAAATGAATGTCTAAGTGTAAAAGTTCAAGTTTTACAACTAAAGATTCCTTCTTATTACAAGTACAAAAACAACCTTTTAAGCGACTGGTCGTCATCGCCGTTAAATCTCATAGCTTTTCACTCCCTTCCACCTTCGGTGCGTTGCGGTTGCTGTCACATTTTGTCCTACTTCTTCGCTATCAGTTCTACTTTCTTGCTTTTCTCTACAAGGGCGACTGCAGGGTTCTTTGTTTCAAAAACTTCTGTACAGCCAAAATCATAGGCGTGCTGCGTTAGCATCGCTTCACCTTGATTACTTATTAGCAGCCTCTTTTTAATATTTATTTTCGTCGACACACATGCCAAAACGCCTTTTTATTTATCGCGTAACGTTTGAGTCGCGTTGTTTTAGTTTAGCGTTTCTTTTAGTGCGCGCTGTCAGTTGCGCACATATTTAAACGGAGAGATAGGGATTCGAACCCTAGTTACCCTTTCAGATAAACAGTCTTTCCAGGACTGCGCCTTAAACCACTCGGCCATCTCTCCATCTTATTGGCGAAGGCATAATTTACATATCGTTCCATTAAATCAGCCAGTCCTATCAGACGCTCAAATTACAACATTTTAAAGAAGCTTAGTCTGCAAAATTTTAATAGTTTCAGTTTACGTTCATACAAAAACATTCTTGCTTTTTCTCGCTCAATCTCAATTATGTTTTCAGTTTTTCCATTAAGATTTTATTAACAAGCTGCGGATTTGCCTGTCCTTTTGACTTTTTCATAACAAGACCGATGACTGCGCCGACTGCTCTTTCTTTGCCCGACTTAAACTCTGCAACAGCTTTAGGGCTTTCAGAAACAGCTTCTTCGCACATCTTCACAATAGCCGACTCATCAGAAATCTGCATAAGCCCTTTTTCTTTCACTATCATTTCCGGATCTGTTGATTTTTCATACATTTCTTCAAAAACAGTTTTTGCCATTTTCCCCGAAATAGCGCCATCTAAAATAAGAGAAACCAATTTTGCCAAATTCCGACTTGAAACGGGAGCGTCCGCAATAGAGGTTTTTGAAGCGTTAAGCTTCGCACTTAATTCTGTAGAAATCCAATTTGCAAGCGTTTTTGCAGCGACGACAAATTTTTTGGCTAAGACACCGGATTTTTCATTTTTTAAAACATTCAACGACTCTTCATAATAATCCGCAATCATTCTAACAGAAGTCAAATAAGCTGCGTCGTATTCCGACAAACCGTAATCTTTCATAAACCTCGTTTTTCTTGCTTTCGGAAGTTCCAAAACCTGCTTGCGCAATTCTTCAACAAAAGAATCCATCAAGTCAAAAGGAACCAGATCCGGTTCAGGGAAATATCTATAATCTAAAGCACCTTCTTTTGAACGCATCGATTTTGTTATTCTTTCTTCCGCGTCCCAAAGCCTTGTTTCCTGCGTAAGTCTGCCGCCGGAATTAAGAACCTCTTTTTGTCTTTCAACTTCATAAGTTATCGCGTCTCGTATGCCAGATATCGAATTCATATTTTTAATTTCGACTCTCGTCCCAAACTCTTTTTGTCCGACAGGGCGTATGCTTACATTTACATCACAGCGCATTTTACCCTCTTCCATGCTGCACTCCGAAGTTTCCAAATATTCAACAATATTTTTGAGTTCTTTTAAAAATTCTAACGCTTCCTGAGGAGAACTAATCTCCGGTTCAGTGACAAGTTCCATCAACCCTACGCCAGCTCTATTTAAATCAAGAAGAGAATAATTAAGTTTTTTGCCGCCTATTTCATGGACGAGTTTCCCGGCGTCTTCCTCCAGATGTATTCTCGCTATGTTTACAATCTTTTCTTTTCCGCCGACGATTATCGCAAGTTTTCCTCCGGAACATAAAGGCGGATCGGACTGGGTTATCTGATAATTCTTTGGAACGTCAGGATAAAAATACTGCTTTCTTGCAAAAGTACACCGCTTATTTATAGTAAAGTTCAGCGCAAGACCCGTTTTAACAACGGCTTCAACCGCTTTCTTATTTAGTATCGGAATTGCTCCCGGCTGCGAGGTGCAAATCACGCACGTATTTGAATTCGGTTCGGAACCAAATTTTGCAGAGCATTCGCAAAAAACTTTTGATTTTGTGTTGATCTGCATATGTACTTCAAGTCCTACTACCGTTTCATAATCAGCCATTATCTTATACCTTTTTTACATCTGTATGAGCTTTTTAAATTTGACCGCAATATCTGCTTACAGCTTTACGCTTATTTCTCCCAAATTATATATCCGTCCATACTATGTTCTCCATATACTTTCAATATATAGACTGAAAATTTCAATATCTTTTCATTTGTATGAGCTGGCAAATTTTTCTTTTTCGCCAATTTATACAAACGTACGTACATTCACCGGTTTTAGTTTGTTTAAAGTTTTTCTTTAAAAAATTGTGTTGGGAACACAATGTCTGTCTGTTCTTATAATTGCTTTATCGCCTTTATCTTTCAGTCTTATATGCAGGTTTTAGTATATTTCCTCAGTTAAAGCCGATACCTTCCAAAAGTTCAAATATTACTAGGAGTAATTAAAACTTTCAACATTTATTATTACTCCCACAGCAGTTAGTAGTATTTTCCACTACAATTCCAAGTATCGCCACAAGGGAAAATAATACGACCGCTGACACAGTCGCTCCAGCGCTTATACCCAACGTTTTACTGTAGCTTTTTCTAAAAGCATCTTGGTCACAAGCAGTAAAAATTAACATGCTTACACAACAGCAAATACATAAAATCTTTCTCATTTCCAACTCCTTATATCCGTAACCTATTTTTAGCCAATTTTAAATTCGTACAACCATTTTTTACAATTATCCTCTCTATCTTTAAAAAATGATGATAAGCTCTCTTTCAACATCTCTTCTTCTTTAGTCCACAAAACTCTTTTAAGGGCAACTTGGGACGAATTGCTTTGCAGTTTTCATGAATATCAAAATAAGAAAAGCGGATAAGTCTTTCCGCAGTCAAAACACAAACGCTTTAATCTCTGCTAAAGAACCGGATATTTATTTAAATCAAATCCTGATATTCTTTCAAAAGCATTGGCAATCTGAAAGAGTTTCGCGTCAGAAAATCTTGATCCCATAAAATGCACGCCCATCGGCATACCCGAACTTACAAAACTGCACGGAACGGTAATACCCGGAAGCCCAGCAAGATTTGCCGCCGTGACGAAAATATCGCATTCTTCCGAAAGCGTCTCGCCAAATTTTACAGGCATTTGCAAAGTTGCGGGCGAAAATATAAAATCGCATTTTTTGTACGCCTCGTTTATCTGGTTTATAAGCAGAGTTCTCACTTTCTGAGCCTGATGATAACACCTGTAATAATTTTTTGCGCCTAAAACATAAGTTCCAAACAATATTCTTTTCTTAACTTCGTACCCAAGCGATTCCGCTCGGGATTTTGCATATTCATCGTTTAAATTCCGTCCGCTTGACGATCTATGCCCGTAACGAATTCCGTCAAAAGTCGCAATATTTGCAGAAACTTCAGCGCACATGATAACTTTATACAGGGCAAGAACATATTTATAAGCCGCAATGTCAATCTCGGCTATTGTGGCGCCCTCAAGTTCAAGCTTATTTACAGCTTTACTGAAACATTCCGATATTTCTCCATCCATTTTATAATCTAAAAGTTGTTTCGGTATGCCGATTTTCACAGTCTTTAATATGTCAGGATTATCAATGCCGCTCGTGTAATCAATCCGCTCTCCGGGACAGCAAACAGGATCCCTGTAATCCTCGCCTGCTATAACGCTCGTAAGCAAAGCGGCATCTTTTACGTCTTTTGAAAGCACACCTATCTGGTCAAAAGAAGACGCCAAAGCGCACACGCCGTACCTGCTTATTAAGCCGTAAGAAGGTTTATAGCCCACTATGCCGCAAAAACCCGCAGGCTGTCTTATTGAACCGCCGGTATCGGAACCCAACGCAAAAGGCACCATACCCGAGCTTACGGCGGAGGCGCTGCCACCCGAAGAACCGCCTGGAATACGCTCAATATTCCAAGGATTTGCAGTTTTCTGGTAAGCTGATGCTTCCGTAGAACCGCCCATCGCAAACTCGTCCATATTTGTTCTTCCCACAAAAACTGCGCCCGCTTCTTTAAGTTTTTCTATAACAGCGGCGTTATAAGGAGAAATATAATTTTCAAGATATTTAGAAGCGGAAGTCATACTTTCGCCTTTTATCATAATATTATCTTTTATGCCTATAGGAATGCCTTCAAGAGATCCGCATTCTGCGCCCGTTTTTATCTTATTGTCGGTTTGCGCAGCTTGTTTTAAGGAATGCTCTTCGTCTAATTTAAGAAACGCTTTTATTTTTGAATCAACTTCTTTAATACGCTTAAAGCAGGCTTTGACAATTTCAACGCTTTTTATTTCGCCGGAACAAACCTTCGCGCGCAAATTTCTCACTCTAATTTTTAAAATCTCGTCCATACTCAAAACCACTTTTTCTTTTTAAAATATACAAGCATCACCACCATGCTAATGAGCATCAAACATATCGCAAAAACCCACAAATTCTTTTCCCCAAAAATTGAATATTCCGGAAACCGCATATTCATTCCATAATAGCCGGATATAATAAGAACTGGCATCAAAACTGTCGCTATTACCGTCAAAAATTTCATAACCTCGGTAAGCCTTAACGTGACGCTCGACATATAAACTTCGAGCAAGCTTACAACCATCTGGCTCCGCATAACTATGGACTGATTTACTCTCACGCACTGCGTACAAATATCGCGAAAATATACCAAATACTCTTTTGAAATCAAATTGTTGTTTGACGCTCTTATAAAGTTAAAGTAAACATATGCCGATTGCTGGTATTCGGCTACTTTTCTCATTGCAAAAATCACTTTTTTGATATTGAGTATTTCTTCCATATTTTTAGCTTCCGGCTCTTCGAGGACATCATCTTCCAGATTCTCCATTTTATCGTCAATTTTCTCCAAAGTGAACTCGTAGCTGGAAACAACTTTATTAAAAATATTGTAAAGCAGGTTCTCAAGGCTTCCCATTTCGACCTGCGGTCTTATCCTTGCTTTCTCAAAAAGAGTTTCAAGAAAAAATAACTCCTCCACATGCACGGTAATTACAAAACCTCTGCCGACAAAAATATTTAACTCGTAAATGCTGTCTTTAAATTCCTGAAAATAGTTTGGTTTAAGCTGTATTCCGTGTACGGCAACGAAGACATAATTTTCAAACTCTTCTACTTTTGGATGATACTGCGGAAAGAGACAATCTTCAATTGACATCTCATGAAATTTAAATAATTCGGATAGAAGCAACGTCTCTTCTTGCCCTAATTCGTGGTTTTCCAAATGGATGTCAATCCACATAATATCGGGCTTTTTCTTATAATCTTCCGAAATTCTTGATGCTTCATATTCGGTAGTAAACTTACCGCCGATAGAATAAACCGCTTTTATCATAATAAAATCTGCTCTGCTTGCGCATCAGAATTAAGATACGTTTGCTATAACCTTTTGAATTTTATAAAAAGTTCCCTCTCTTGCAGGCGCGCTGTCAAGGAGATGATCTATAACCTCTTTCGGACACGGTTTTACAACATCCTCTCTCCAGACATTTCTGAGTTCCGTGACATGAGTTGTTGGCTGTAAACTAGCAGTATCAGGCTCCTGCAAAATCTCAATATAGTCAAACATCTCATTTATATCTGTAAGATATTTTTCTTTTTCATCTTCTTTAATATCTATTCTTGCAAGAAAAGCGGTAATTTCAAGGTCTTCTTTCAGCATAAACACACCTCGTTAAATTAGATTGTTAAGATTGTACAAAAATCAAAATTCTTTAACAATAAACAATAATTTCTCATACTTATCTTTTTCCCAAACGCCTAAGCAAGATGAATGACAAACCTCAGATTATACCCGCAGCAACTAGCCTCTTTAATCTCCGCCTGGCAAAAGCGGCTGCCATTTACCGGACTTCAAAGTAAATCCTATCCGAATATTACGCCTCTCGACATAGAGAACTCTTCTATCTCCTTCTTCGCTGAAGATAAAGCGCTTATTTAAAATACTTATAAATATGTTCTCTCGAAAAAATTATAAAATTGAATTTAAAAGGAATTAAATAATCCAAAAACATGCGTTTTTTTCTATTTTGAGGCTAAAACTTTGCAGACGACAATGCAATTTTCAAATCATGCTTGTAATAACCGCTTTATATATTGTCGGGTTTTCAATGTCACCGCTTTGTGCCTGATTCGCAGGCATCAATGCCAACAGAAAAATATAATATCTACAGTTCGCAGAAGCTTAACAGCTTTCCTTTTTCCCTGTATAGCATAAGCCATAACGCCGATATTTGCCGCCCTTTGCGCTGAAATCCTAAGAAAACGGAAATTCGCTTTTCAAACAATTAAAAACAACCACGCTTTAAATTTGAAAGGGAACAGCAATAGTCTCAGCGCCCTGCCGAAAGTGTTAAAATCCAGCCGACGCCAGCACATTATAGATAACCCAGTCTATTCGCGTTCTAGAGTTATCACCGCTATTTCGCTTGTATTAAATAACCTCATAGGAGGTCCCCACAAACGCGTTCCGGAAGTTATATACATAACCGCATCGTTATTATAATATAAGCCGTAATTGTATTTCATTAAATATCTCCTCATTATTTCAATAGGCGGTATTTGCCCCGCGTGAGTATGCCCTGAAAGTTGTATTATTTTTAAGCCTTGTTTTGAAGTTTCGTCAAAGGAATCGGGGTGATGGCTTAAAAAAATTACAGGATAATTTTTATCTGTACCAGCAAAAATTTTTGAGATTTCCGCAGGATTATCATAATCTGCATCGTTTATGCCTGCAACATTAACCAGATTTTCAACTAAAACGCTTTCATTCTGAAGAACTTTAAATCCTAATTTTTTTAACATTGAAAAATAGGCGTCAATGCCCGTATGATATTCGTGGTTCCCCGAGACGGCAAAAACTCCGTATTTCGCCTTTAATTTTTCAAAACCGTACTCAGCATATTTGTCGTCCGCATTAATATCAGTATCTATTAAATCGCCTGTAATAACTATCATATCCGGTTTCAAAGACGCCGCCTTATCAAAAATTTTATTTATGGCTTTAGGCGAAGTAACCGCGTTGATATGCACGTCCGAAAGCTGTACTATTTTCAAAGAGTCAGTCGGAAGCTGCGGAACTTTTATTTTTATTTCTTTTACGCTCAATATAAACGCAAAATTCAACAAAGACCAGATTGACGCCGCTATACTCAAAATTACAGCTATAAGAGTTGAATAATATCTGAAGTTCTTTATCTTAAGTAGTAAATTAGCTAAATTTAATACGTCGTTTACAATAAAAAAAGAAAGCGTTATTCCCCAAACACCCATACATATAAATCCAAAACGACTAATTGATAACACAATTGGAGCTTCGCAATGTCTGGCGGCAAATGAAAAAACGCTTACAATACAAAAAATAATAAATACGGCATACAAACAAATGTTGTAAGGCCGGTTAATATTTAAGTCCAAATTCACGCGCCATGCAATATAAAGATGTCCGACTAAGTAGGCCAAAATAAAAATCAGCGAGTCCATAAATTGCCCCCTTGCTTGAACGACATAACTTGAGTAGATTAAAATAAGTATTAACTCTTTTTTAATCGCTTCATAAGCTCCGTCCGCGCTTTTAAAAGAAATTCCGTTGCCGGTCTAGAAAGATAATCAGGATATGACCATGGAAGCTTAGTAAACCCGGTTTTCTTATTATATATTGTAGTAACTTCTCCGTATATACCTTTAGAAAGATAAATTCTGTGACTGTAATCTTTGGTCGTAGCGAGAATAACGTTTGACGGAGTTATATATCCCGGATCAATATTTATTCGCCTTTTATTATTTACGGCAAATCCATTTTCAATGGAGTTTGTAAAAATTTTTATCCCGGCAATATCGGCGGGGGAAATTAATCTTTCAAACGAAATCCAAAAACGTTCCAAATTATCGCCCATTTCAATATTATAGTAATCGGAGAAATCAAAAGACATATCGTCACTTGTCAAATCAATTTCGCCGAATCTTCCCTTAAGCGCTTCAAAGGATTTTCGCTTTATTTCCCTTTCTCCATCGGATGAAATTACGCCGCAAAACAATTTTACATTTTTCGGCGCGCCTGCAGCGCCCACTTTTTTACCTCGTTATTTTTATAAGGATAAGTTTACTATAAAACGTCAAAATTGTAAAATAACTTTATACGTTGCGAAGCGTGCCGTAAATGCGTTCCGCTTATCATTTATCATTGGAAGCAGCGAGTCAGATAATTACGGAAAATTCTCAATTCGACGCGCAAAGAAGTACAAAATAAACGATCAGCGAAGCGGTTTATGCACAAATTCCCTGCAAAAGGAAATTATTCTGTAAAATCGTCCGGAGAAATGGAGAGAGGATACATGTCCACTGTTGGCAATGGCGTCCATATCTGCATATGGAGGACTTTCTTTATCAAATTGCCTCATTGATTTCTTTATAGGAACAAAACATGCGCCAAAAAGATTTATTGGCAATGCCACGACTGAACAATTAAACGAAAGGAATCGAGCATTACGATAAGGATTTTCAAGAAAAAAACATGGAGATTATCCGCACATCAGCCGAAAACAGATAACGAACTGGAAGCAGAAAATGCGATTAACGGCTTGACAGCGTTGCCATCTCGTAATGAAGAATTTAGAAAACAAAGCCCTGCGACTTGCGGCGCGGTTGATTTTCACTGCATTACCTGTTGCAGAAACATCTCTTTTTATACAGCGCGGTTAAAACAAGGAATAAAATGAAAAAATATTTTTCTACGGCGGCATTTACTTTAATATTTGCGGCAAATGTTTTTTGTTTCGGGGATTTTGTTGAAAAAACCGATTATTTTGTAGAGTTTCAGGAGAAATCGCCTAAAATGGCGGCGGTGCTGCATGTAAATTTTACAAGAGACATCCCTGAACCTAAAGAAGCGGAAGAAATAGTAAAACAACAGTTAAAAGCATACGGGAATACGATAGCGGCAAACAAAAAATCGACAAAATATAAAAATATCATCGGCTCGGCATGGTATGTAAACAAAACATATTCTGCAAATCCCGTAAAAATTAAGTTTCAAAAAGATATAGGCACCTACGTGTGGCTTGGTAAAACAAAGAGAATCGTAACGTTTCCCGATTACATGTCTTTTCTAAAAAGAGAAAGAAATAACAAAAAAATCAAAGACAAAGCAACTAAAAAGCAGTTGTAAGAATCCAGAGATTATTCAGTTCGGCGGTATTCGTAGATTCGAGACTTGCCGATGAGGCAAGAAAAAAAGCCGGGTCCGCCGTTAGAGAGAATACCTTTTATTGGCGGATATAAAAAATTGGAAAAGAAGCATAATTTACAGCTTCATCAGAGATTGCATTACGTAGAACTCTATAAAAGAGAACGCGGGAAGCACTGTCGCTTCGAGTTGGCGAGATCTTTGCCTTCGTCTCAAACGCATCAAATAAAAGAAGGGACGAAAGACTAATTTTTTTACACTCAGCTGATATTCCGCCCTGTCTTACTCGTCTCTCATAGCGCAGAACTCTCCGCACATCGTGCATACATCTTCCTGCTGCGGGGGAAGTTTCGCTCTTTCCTTTGCAAATTTTACAGGATCTATACAGAATTCTTTTTGTTTTTCCCAATTTCTCGCTTTACGCCATTTAGACATTTCGCGATCGCGCTCTGCCGCGCCTTTAACTCCTTTGACAATATCCGCGGCGTGTCCGGCAATTCTCGAAGAAATAACGCCGTCATGGACATCTTGAACGTCGGGAAGTCTTAAATGTTCGGCGGGAGTAACATAACAAATAAAATCAACACCGTAAGCTGCCGCCAACGCTCCGCCGATTGCAGAAGTTATATGGTCATAACCAGCAGCTATATCGGTCACCAAAGGTCCTAAAAAGTAAAGCGGCGCATCATATCCCAATCTTTTCGCAAGAATTACGTTCGCTTCAATTTGGTTCAAAGGAACATGACCTGGACCCTCTATCATAGACTGAACGCCCTCTTTCCGCGATCTTAAAACGAGTTCGCCTAAAACTGAAAGTTCGGCAAGCTGCGGTCCGTCCGAAGCGTCAAACCCACAACCCGGTCTGAACCCATCGCCAAGACTCAATGTGACGTCATATTTTTTAGCTATTTTCAAAAGCCTGTCAAAATGTTCGTATAAAGGATTTTCTTTCCCAGTCGCATTTATGCACTTAACCAAAAAAGAGCCGCCTCTGCTCACAACGCCGGCAAGTCGCCCCTGACGATTTAATACTTCCACAGTAGCCTTGTTAATTCCACAGTGGACGGTAATAAAATCTACGCCTTGCTGCGCTTGTTCTTCTATAACGTCAAACAACAATTCGCCGTCAATTTCGGATATTTTTCCGCCTTTTGCAACCGTTCTGCAAGCAGCTTCGTAAATAGGAACCGTTCCCACCTGCACGGGCGAAGCGGCAAGAATTTTTTTTCTTATCTGCACTAAGTCGCCGCCTGTTGACAAATCCATAACGGCATCGGCGCCGGCTTTAACGGCGGCATCAAGTTTTGCAAGTTCCTCCGCAATGTCAATATGGTCAGGCGATGTGCCGATATTAGCGTTGACTTTCGTCTTCAATCCCTTCCCGACAGCTACGATTTCTTGAAGTTTCCTATTGACGTTTTTGGGTATGACAATAGTCCCGTCAGCAACGCCGGCTCTTATAAATTCTTCGTCTAAATTTTCGGCTTTAGCGGCACTCTTTATTAAGCCGTTCGCTTTTTTACTCTGAGCATCTTCCATTAGTGTCATTATTCCTCCATTTAATATCCCTGCCGCAAATTTATTCCGCAATATATTTTTGATTTCCGCCGTCAGGTTTATCCGGCATAGTCAACGGCAATTTACCCGATTTGACAAGCAGACTTAAAAAGGTATTTTGATTAGCTCATTACTCATTTTTTATGCTTTTTTTTCTTATTAAAAAGATGCATTGGCAACTTCTTTTACCTCATATAATTCCAACATCTTCTTTTAATTAAGGATTTTCTGCGGATTGAAAATCAGCACGGTTAGTCTCGTTTAAAGACGATTTTGAAAACCTTCTGCGGGAATTTCCTCAAGCGGAAAAACAGAAAGCAGACGGCAGTTTAGGCAAATTATTTACAGAATCGGCAAAATCCCGTTTGATTGAATTAATATTCTCTTTGACAATTTCGATATCTGCAGCTTTGTCAGGTTCTTTCGTCTATTACCTTAATCCTTTAGGCTTCATATCTCATTTCCCTCTTCCGTTTCCTCTGCTCCTTCAACGATGTTGCGATTTATTTCCTGCGTAGTTTTTAGCTCTACTGACACCACTCCAAATCTTTTAAGCTGACAAAGCAACTAACTAACAGACAAACTTTATATTGCCCTATATATCGTTCTGCACGAGCGGCCGTTCTATTTTTTCATTTACTGTAAGGACTTCTTTCCCGCAATAGCGTTGACTGCCCCCCCCTCATACGCTTTTGCAATAAAAAACTTTCTATACTTTAAATAAACCAGCTTTTCAGCGCTGTACGCCGCATATCTCTGTTTTTTAAAATCTGCGGACGCTTCAGGGAAAAAAGTTTTTGAATATTCCTCTAAAACTCTTAGAGATTCTTGAACGCGTTTAAAATTTGCAACTATTACGCCTGACAATTCTTTCTTTAACAGTTCAGGCATTTGTCTGCCGGAATCGTCGGAAGAATCTCTCTCTTTTATAAGTTTGCCATAATTGTCTCTCAAGATTTTATCCACATCATGACGAATCCCGCGAACTTTTTTATAAAAAGAACCGTCATTTAAAACAAAGCGCAGACTATCTTCAACAACTCTCAAACCTTCGCGGCAACGATTTAAATTTGCGTCGATAATTCTCAAAGCGGACTTCCGGTTAAAATTTCCGAAAGCAACGCCCTCTGAGCGTTTGGAAACGACAGACGGAGGAATTCTTCTTTTGTTATTAGTTTTATTGCTCATTCCCAAACTTCCGCTCCCGCCTTTAACAAACAAAACATTTCATGCGCGCAATCGTTATCATCCGCTCCTTCAAAAAAAATTTCTATCCTCGCTCTTTTGTCTATTCCGCAAAGTCTCCCGGCTTGCCGCTAAACCCGTGTGAAAAAGCATATGCAGCGTTGAAAACATATTATCGAGAAAGATAAGCAAACGGCAGCAAGTCCAAATCTTTCCCAATTCAAAACATTCTTGACAGGAAGACTTTTCCCGCTGCGGTTGCCGTTAAGATGACTTCTCGGCAATCGGCGCGCCACGCGCAAATACAAGAGAAGACGCAACAATAATATTCTGATTTTTTCATTTTTGACCCTGCATTATTTCAGCGCCATAACGGTTTATTATTAAATTTATCAAATTTGTCGTCGATTTCCCTTTTACAAAAGGAAACCTGTAAACTTTTTTTACATATTTTTTTCCGACTATTTCCGACAGCTTATAATCGCCGCCCTTCACCAAAATATCCGGACGCAATTCGCTTAAAATTTTTACCGGCGTTCGCTCGCCAAACACAACGACATAATCTACAGGTTTTAAAGAAAGAAGCAGTTTCGCTCTGTCCTTTTCTGCGGACAAAGGTCTTTTGGGACCTTTAAGACAACTCAAAGATTTATCCGAATTTATAGCAACTATTAAAACATCGCCCATGCTTTTCGCCTTTTCAAGAAGGCTTATATGCCCCAAATGAAGCAAATCAAAACAGCCGTTTGTAAAAACCACTTTTTTACCGGCTTTCTGAAGTTTTTTTATTTCCGCCTGCATTTTTTTTCTTGTCAAGGCTTTATTTTGGCTCTTTGAGCGTTTAAGCATTGCTTTCAAGCTTCTTGTTTTACCACTTCAAAATCGGTTTTCTTGCCGCTTCCACTTCGTTTAACCTTCTGACAGAAGTATTAACCGGCGCATCTTTAAGTTTCTGCGGTTCTTGCGCCGCTTCTTCAAGAATAATTTTAATAAGATTGTTAACAAATGCATCTAGCGTTTCTTTAGATTCCGTTTCGGTAGGCTCCACCATAATCGCTTCTTCAACAATCAGCGGAAAATATACCGTCGGAGCGTAATAACCGTAATCCAAAAGTCTCTTTGCAATATCTAAAGTCCTCACGCCATTTTTAAACAAAGATTTGGGAGAGAGAACAAACTCGTGCATGCATCTGCTTCCAGCGGGAACATTGATTTTATCTTTAAACCTCGCAAGCATATAATTTGCGTTTAAAACAGCCTGCTCCGAGACACTTTTTAAACCTTCCGCGCCAAGCGATTTTATGTAAATATACGCTTTTAATATCACAGGGAAATTTCCAAAAAACGCTTTCAGCTTTCCTATGCTTTTCGGCTTTTTATAATTTAAAACAAATTTAGATTTCTTGTTTTCTATTCTCGGCACGGGCAGAAAAGGCTCTAAAAACGCTTTTACGCCGACAGGACCCGATCCTGGACCGCCGCCGCCGTGCGGAGTTGAAAAAGTTTTATGAAGATTTATATGCATAACGTCAAAACCCATATCGCCGGGTCTTACTATGCCCATAACAGCATTCAGATTTGCGCCGTCATAATATAAAAGACTGCCGTTTTCATGAACTATTCTTGATATTTCAGGTATATTTTTTTCAAACGTTCCTAGAGTATTAGGAACGGTAAGCATAACCGCGGCGACATCAGAAGTTAGGATTTCCTTTAATTTTTCAGGAACTATGCTTCCGTCCGGCTCCGATTTTAAAGGAACAATTTTAAAACCCGCAAAAGCTGCCGAAGCGGGATTTGTCCCGTGAGCGGAATCAGGAACGATTATTTTTGTTCTTTCCTGCTTTATAGATTTAAAATACTCTGCGATTATCAAAAGTCCCGTAAACTCTCCGTGCGCCCCCGCCGCAGGCTGAAGCGAAAAATAATCCATTCCGGAAATCTCGCATAAATCTCTTTCACATTCGCACATTACTTCTAAAACGCCTTGCATGCTTTCCGCCGGCTGGCGCGGATGTATAAAGTTAAAAGCTTCGTCTTTAGCAATACGCTCATTTATCAAAGGATTATATTTCATCGTACATGATCCAAGCGGATAAAAAACCGTGCTTAAGGCATAATTTTTCCTTGAAAGATTTGTAAAATGTCTCAACAGATCGCTTTCCGCAATACTCGGGAGACCTAAATCTGAATTTCTTTTTAAATTTTCAGGAATTTGCACGTCAATTTCAACGTCCGAATTCACGCTGTATGCCGGCTTGCATTCCGAAGACAGCTCATTTAATAATTTTTCCATTTTTATACCTCTGCGCTCCATTTTTTTAAAATTACGCCTTGTTATCGCGATTGTGCTTGGAAGCGCTAAGCCCCATCCTTTTAAATTACGCTTTTGTCACACGCCAAACCTACAGATATTTCTCAATTTCAATTTACGGTTTTTCCTAAACGGCAGCATTTTTTGCAGCAATAGTTTCTCAAATTCTTTCATATATTGAACTTATTATATCTTCGCGCATATCAATCAGGTCTCTCGGAGGCTCGTCAAACTTACCTCACCGACTTATCAGCGGCTGTGCGGAAATGTAGATATTGCGTGTTTCCTTTAAAATGTCTTCTGTAACGCTCTCAACGTTTTCGGGCATTCTAGGCTCCTATCTTACATAAGGGGACTTCGGTACTTCAATTCCGAATATCTTCCTCAACCAAGTTTTCAGAGGTTTCAGCTTTGACAAATTGGATTTATAATAGTAAGTAGGTAATACAAATTTAGAACTTCCTTCTTTTACATTAACAGGAATTTCTTCAATAAATTTATCTGTATCCCAATCAAAAAAATGACCATTACTAAAATAACATTCTTTACAACCTTCAGGCATATTTTTAGCAGAAGGAATTTCATCTAATAAATCCTCAAGAAAAGGATTAATATCTACAAATCTATAAAGCAACTTATAACCGCCATAACATACGACAATAACGGACAGAATGACAGCAACAGCACAACCGACATATTTCCCAACTGAGCTACCTGTATCAGCACTATCAGACGGCAGAGCAGACTTACTCGGCTCAGGTGTTGGAATGGGAGTGTTTGAAGTATCTGACGTCAGCGAATGCGGTGCTTTATCCTCAACAGCAGTATTCACAGGTCTTCCATGCCTAAGCAGCTTATCACAGCCAGACGTCAGGCATATACATATACATATACATATACATATACATATAATTTTTTTCATTTTAATATTTAAATACAGGTGTTTTAATTCCGAATATCTTCCTCAACAGAGGTTTCAGCTTTGGCGGATTAAATATATAGAAGCAAACATTGTCAATCCCATTAACCCTAAAAGGTATTTCATCAATATATCTACTTGAAATAACAGAAAAAAAATGACCATCTTGAAAATAACATGCTGCATAATTTTGCTTCATATTTTCAACAACCTTCAATTTATCTACAGAGCGAGGCTTAATATCTGCAAATCTATAAAGCAACTTATAACCGACATAACATACGACAATAACGGACAGAATGACAGCACCAATCTTCCCAACTGAGCTGCCTGTATCAGCAGTATCAGACGCAGGCGGAACAGACTTACTCGGCTCAGATGTTGGAGCGGGAGTGTTTGAAGGTTCGGGAGCGGAAGCATTTGGAGTATCTGACGTCAGCGAATGCGGTGCTTTATCTTCAGTAACAGCATTCACAGGGCTTCCATGCCTAAGCAGCTTATCACAGCCAGACATCAGGCATATACATATACATATACATATAATTTTTTTCATTTTCTTAGTTGTCCCCTATCCTGTAAACTAAACCTATTATATCTTCGCGCATATCAATCAGGTCTCTGGGAGGCTCGTCAAACCTATCGCATAACCGCCTTATTAACGACTGTGCGGAAATGCAGATGTTGCGTGTTTCCTTTAAAATGTCTTCTGTAACGCTCTTAACGTTTTCTGCCATTCTATTCTCCTACAATATCAAAGTCTAAAATCCTTTTTATCTTTATCTTCATCATCTTCGTCTTCTTTCGCCAGCGGAAACATCATTGCCTTAGACTTTATAATATCAGCGTCACGCCTTATATCTTGGCAGACACCGAACAGCTTCTGCAATTCAGCGGACAGGTCTGGAGCAGAACGCAACAACCTAATAATCTCTTTAGTATTTTCGGTTATTTTTTCGGAACAGGTATTTCAATTCTGAATATCTTCCTCAACCAAGTCTTCAGAAGTTTCAACTTTGACAAATTAGGTATATAATGATAAGAGGAAACCATTCCTTCATTCGTACAAACCTTAACAGGTATTTCGTCAATATATTCATCTGAATCCATATCAAAAAAATAATTATCTTTAAAATAACATAAACTATAATTTCCTAAGACACTGTTAAAAATCTTCAAGTCATCTACAGAGATAGGTTTAATACTTGCAAATCTATAAAGCAACTTATAACCGACATAACATACGACAATAACAGACAGAATGACAGCACCAATCTTCCCAACTGAGCTGCCTGTATCAGCAGTATCAGACGCAGGCGGAACAGACTTACTCGGCTCAGGCGTTGGAGCGGGAGTGTTTGAAGGTTCGGGAGCGGAAGCATTTGGAGTATCTGACGTCAGCGAATGCGGTGCTTTATCCTCAGCAACAGCATTCACAGGACTTCCACGATTAAACGACTTATCACAGCCAGATATCAGACATATACATAAACATACACATATAATTTTTTTCATTTTCTTAGTTGTCCTCAATTCTATAAACTGAACTTTTTATATCTTCATATATCAATCAATTCTCTCGGAGGCTCGTCAAACTTACCGCATAACCGCCTTATCAGCGACTGTGCGGAAATGTAGATACTGCGTGTTTCCTTTAAAATGTCTTCTGTAACGCTCTCAACCTTTTCAGGCATTCTAAGGTCTCATTAAATCATAATAGTTCGTAGGTATCCTGAATATCTTCCTCAACCAAGTTTTCAGAGGTTTTAGCATTGACGGATTAGGTTTATAAAAGAGACAATAATAAGTAGGTAGAGTAGGCAAAGCTATCTTAGCAGGTATTTCGTCAATCAATTCATGTGTAACACAATCAAAATAATAATAACGACTAAAACGAAAATAAACACTACATTCTTTATAACCTCTGGGGAAATATGTAAAAATACGCAATTTATCTGCAGAAATAGGGCTAAAGTCTGCAAATCTATAAAGCAACTTATAACCGCCAAAAATAACAATAAGAGCAAAAACACAACGACCAATATTCGCAGCATATTTCACAACTGAGCTGCCTGTATCAGCAGTATCAGACAAAGGCGGAGCAGACTTACTCGGCTCAGGCATTGGAGCGGGAGTATTTGAAGGTACAGAAGCGGAAGCATTTGAAGTATTTGACGTCAGCGAATGCGTTGCTTCTCTTCCTTTATCCTCAACAACATTATCCGCAGGTCTTCCATGACTAAGCGACTTATCACAGCCAGACGACAAGAATATACATATACATATACATATACATATACATATACATATAATTTTTTTCATTTTCTTAGTTGTCCTCAATCCTGTAAACTGAACTTTTTATATCTTCATATATCAATCAATTCTCTCGGAGGCTCGTCAAACTTACCGCATAACCGCCTTATCAGCGACTGTGCGGAAATGTAGATACTGCGTGTTTCCTTTAAAATGTCCTCAGTAACGCTCTCAACGTTTTCAGTCATTCTAGGCTCCTATTGGGCTAGATACAGGCTCAGGCTTATAACAAAAAATAGGCTTTCTATCAATAAGGTAGTCATTCGCAACTGGTGTTTCTTTAATCAGTTTATCTGTTTCAAAATCATAATAACCCCAACAACGATTTATCCTCTTGAAAAAACACCAAACCAAAGAAATACTATCCTGATAGATGTAATAACAAGTTCTATAACCGTCCGCAATAAGGTTGTCAGTCCTTCTATTACAGCCAGAGATTAAGACTGCCATTAAGAACAGCGATATTACTTTTTTCATTTTTTTATCTCTTCCGCTTTATCTTTCTTTGCATTCTGCTCCTGCTGAGCATATGCTGCTTTTAATGTATCTGCGCTTATGCCTCTCATTGCAGCAGCAATCGGTTCAATCATTTTTACAGATACCTTTGAGGCAATACTGTCCGATAGCTGGTCACAACCTATAAACATCATACAGCATATTACCAAACTAACTAATCTTTTCATTCCTATCCTATCCTATCCTATCCTATGCGGAACAGGCAGGAGATTTTTACAACACTATTCAGACGCCGAATCGGCAGTCTGAGAACTGCCTTTCGGCTCAACTTCAAATCAATGCATGGTTAACGTCCGAGCCAATCGGACAGTTGAATTCGTATTCCTTTTATTTCAATTACACTGCGAACGCAATCTTTTTTTACTCGGCTGACAATCTACATTTTTGTCTGTTAAAACAGTCTGAAATTTCTGTTGACAGGTTTTTCTAGATTCACACTCTAAACTCCAAAATTATCTATAGAAAAACCGCCGACTTTTCGCTTTTCGGCCAGCTGAAATAATATTAAATTATAAATTAAGCCGTTCCATCGCTATAATTTTAACAATCAACCGACTGTAAATAAATCGCCCGATAGCAGCACATAATGCAGAAAAGAGTTTCTCCGCCTAAATTTTTCATTGAACCGCACAAAGAGCCGTTTTTGTTAATAAATATCTCCAAGCCGTTTCACCTGAAAAACATCTTGCCTGTAAGTTCAAAAAAAAATCCTTTATCAAGCAAAGAGTATGTCCGGTTTCTGAAATTTTCAATAAGGACTTTATTGTTTTCGCGCTCAAAAACAATATTCGTTTTCCATCGGTATATATCGGCAATTTTCTTTTAATGTAAATAAATACTATCTGCTTTCATTTTCAAGAAGCTGCTAAACCTTCAGAAATTTTAACAATATTTATATCTATATTCTAACTTTTACGCTTTCGCCAAAATCTCAACCAGTCTGTCAATTTCAGCTTTAGTTCTCTGCTCCGTTACACAAAACAAAAGACAATTTTTAAGGTTTTTATTTACGCTGGACAAATCCAAAGGACCGAGAAAACCGTTTTTAAGCAAAGTTTTTTGGATTTTACTAACACTTTTTGCCGTTTCAATAACAAACTCATTAAAAAAGACTTTGTCTTCAAATTTCGCTTTAAACCCTTCCAAAGATTTTATTTTATTGAAAGCATATCTTGCCTTTGATATATTAACTTCAGCAAGATTTTTAAAACCGTCATTTCCCCAGCCCGATAAAAAGACGCAGCCTGCCAACGCATTTAAAGCCGCGCTGGTGCATATATTTGACGTCGCCTTTTCTCTTCTTATATGCTGCTCTCTGGACTGCAGAGTTAGCACAAATCCTCTGTTACCGTCTTTGTCAACGGTTTGCCCGACAATTCTTCCCGGCATTTTCCATTCCAAAGCTTTTTTTACGGCAATAAACCCGAACGTCGCCCCGCCTGCGCTCATAGTGGAGCCTAAAACTTGTCCTTCGCCGACGGCAATATCCGCATTGTACTCGCCCGGCGACTGAAAAACGCCAAGCGACAAAGGATTCACAACCGCGATAAGCAGCGAATTTCTACTCTTTACAATAGCAGACAAAGGCAGCATATCTTCAATAACGCCAAAATAGTTAGGCGATTGTATTATAACCGCAGCCGTATCGCCGTCAACAGCTTTATCAAGGACGTCTTTTTCTATTCCGCCGTTTTCCAAGCCGCCTAAAACGACAACTTCAGCTTGAGAATTTTCAAGATATGTTTCTAAAGTCTGCTTGTAATCCGGATGCAATCCTTGAAAAATTAATATTTTACTTTTTCCGCTTGCTCTCAAAGCAAGCAAAGCGGCTTCTGCCGTTGCGGTTGCGCCGTCGTAAAGAGAGGCGTTTGACGTGTCGAGACCAGTCAAAGCGCAAATTAAACTCTGATATTCAAAAATCGACTGAAGAGTGCCTTGACTCGCTTCGGCCTGATAAGGCGTATACGCGGTCAAAAACTCTGATCTTCCCACAACTTCCCCTACTAAAGAAGGTATATAGTGATCGTAAATACCGCCACCTCTAAAAGAGGCAAGCACTTTATTTTTGGAAGCAATCCTCGAAAAATAATTTAAAAGCTCCTGCTCTGTTTTGCCGCCGGAAACATTGAGTTTCTCTGCCCTTAAATCTTTAGGAATTACGTCAAACAACTCATCTACGCCGCCGATGCCTATCGTTTCCAGCATCTTTTTTTTATCTTTTTGGTTCTGCGATGTATAATCCATGATAGTATCTCTTAAATTAAATTTTTATAGTCGTCCGCTTTAAGTAAATCATCAAGCTCTTTCTCGTCCGCAAACTCAATCACAAACAAATAGCCCTTTTCATAGGGCGACTGATTGACAATTTCGGGAGTTTCCAAAACGCTGTCATTTATCTCAATTACTTTGCCAGTCAACGGAGCATATATATCAAAAGCAGATTTGACAGATTCTACAACGGCAGCGGGCTGTCCTTTTTTTACCTGTTTACCTATTTCAGGAAGTTCCATATGCACAATGTCCGTAATTTCATGCTGGGCAAAATCAGTTATGCCGATTTTAGCTTTATTGCCATCAACTTTAATCCACTCGTGGGTTTTTGTATACTTTAAATCCTGCGGAATATTCATTACACACTCCTTTTTCAATAATATACTCTTATAAACACAATTTTACGCACCGCCTCGACGCGGGTGCTAATAATCTTTTTGGAAATCATAAACGCAAATAATTTTTACGCTTGCGCAAGCAGTTTTACGACGACGCTTTTTCCGCTGTCTGCAGATTCCGTCAAAATTTTTAAAGCTTCACAATGTTTATAAACTCACCGCATCAGTTTTAAGCAAGCTCCGCTCGATATGCAACAGAAGTTTTTGAAAACTTAACTATCGCCCTGCTTAATAAGGACAATTTCTACTTTTGCGTCCGCCCGCGCGCAAAAAAACGCATAAACCGCATTCAATTTTACAGACGGCACTTTCTCAGTCGCATACAAAATCTCAAAATAAATATCACTAAAATTATTGCCAGCGCAAAAACCGCAACCGCAAAAAACCTTATCTTTTTTTCTTCAATCCGCCTTTACGACAAACTCTGAAACTTTCTCATTTAATCGACTTCCTGAGGACTTACGGAATTTATTTTTATTAAATTCCTTTACTTCTAACAATTTCGGCTGAATTCCTTTGCATAATGCCATAATAATTAGCCGGCAGACCCGCGTCTGACAAAACCTGCTCTATAAGTTCTTTTGTCAAAAGATTATCCGGATCATGAGAATCAGTATTTAAAACAAGCTTCGCTTTTTTCTTAAGCGCGATTTCCGCGACTTCCTTGTTTGTAGCCTTATGTCCTCTTCTTGAAGTAATTTCTATTTTGACGTTATTTTCAGCCGCAATACCGGCTTCTTCCTCAGATAAATGTCCGGGATGCGCCAATACATCGACGCCCGCTTCAACGGCACATATATTTGTTTTCGGAGGAACAGTTTCAGCGACAGTCTCGCCGTGAACCACAATAATTTCAGCTCCGAGTTTTCTGCATTTATCCGCAGCGTCCTTTATGAGTTTTGGAGGAATATATGTAAGTTCCGCACCCGGCAAAACTAAAATATCGTAGTTTTCCGTCAACATTTTTGCAACTTTAATTATGCTTGGAATAACAATTTCCATATTGGAATAGTCAATATGGTCTGTGAGCGCAATGACAGTATAGCCTTTGTATTTTGCCCTATAGACAAGTTCAGACGGACATAAAACGCCATCTGAAAAGAAAGTATGCGTATGTAAATCTATCATTTGTTTAACCTTGAGTAAGATTATACAAAGATGCGAATTAACAGTCAATTCTTTTTTTTAATTTTAGCGCTTGCGTACTGCCGCCGTCATTTGCAAATATCCGCGATTTATTATTACTGCAAAACCGCAACATCTTTTAAAGCCACAGTCATAGGAACCGCCGGCGGATTTTTGACAAACGCCCCATCTCTTTTCACGAACCTTCTTTTTTAACCCGACGCCTATTTAAGCGGCTCTATTCTATTTGCCCATAGGTTTCAATTTTCCGCTTAAGCCTTGCCACAGATATTTTTTCCGCTTTTGCAGCATGCTGTCCCGCTTTTTCTTAAGAGTAAACCACCAGCCGATTGAAAAACAAAACCTTTTCCAAAGACGCGCTTATAAACGACAGCAGTTTCATATAATACGACATAACGCAATAATAAAGTTTTTCCGCTGTTATAATTATAATATCTTACTATACGACTACCAAGCGTTTATTCCTTCTTTTGTATTTTCCGCGATTTATAAGTAAATAAAAATCTTATCGGAAGCGGACTTAGTTTCAAATCCGAATTGGAAACACATCAACCAGCCGACAGCAAATGGGAAAACGCCGCGCCGACTTTAAAAACGAGACAATTAAAGCTTGAAAAACACGCGCAATTTATTTGATAAAATAAGAAAAAAATTGTTATAATGCTGTTTGCCTTTCTTCATAAAAAGCAGTTGTTTTTTTTGATAATTAAAGATTAAAAAATTTATAAAAACACTGGAGAAAAAGCAACTATGAGCGCTATCAAAGATTCTTTTTCGTCAAAATGGGGTTTGATTTTTGCCGCCGCAGGCTCGGCTATAGGTTTGGGAAACATATGGCTGTTCCCGTACCGCGTAGGAGAGATGGGCGGGGCAGCATTTATAATTCCCTATATTTCTTGTCTGCTTGTCTTAGGATTTATTGCAGTAATTGGCGAAGTGACCATCGGCAGACTCACAGGCGCGGGCCCCGTTTTAGCTTTTAAAAAAGCTTTAGAAATACGAGGTAAAAATGGAAAGCCGGGAGAGGTTTTCGGCTGGATATGCGTTTTGGTTGCTTTAGTGCAAACGATAGGATACACACTGATAGTATCATGGGTTGTGCGTTTTCTGGCAGGGTCATTTACAGGTTCAGTTTTTAATGCATCTAACAGCGCCCAATATTTTGACTCGGCTGTCACCAGCAATGCTCTAGTATGGATTGTTATAACCGTAGCCGCAGCTGCCATAACCATAGTAAAAGGCATTGAAAAAGGCGTTGAAAAATGCTGTAGATTTATGATTCCCGCAATTATCGTTCTGCTTTTGGTTTTGGCGGTAAGGGTTGCTTTTTTGCCGCATGCTTTAGAAGGATATAAATATCTTCTCACTCCGAAATGGGAATTTTTGTTTGATCCAAGAACGTGGATACTGGCGCTGGGACAAGTTTTTTATTCGTTGTCTATCAGAGGCTCGACTATGGTCGTATACGGCTCTTACGCGAAAAAAAGCGGCGATATAATTTCTTCTGCAAAAAATATCGTATTTCTAGACACGCTGGCTTCAATAATTGCGGCTTTGCTGATAATTCCCGCCGTATTTGCTTTCGGCAAAGACATTAAAGCCGGTCCAGCCCTTATGTTTATAACAATGCCCGAGATTTTTAAAAGTATGCCTTTAGGGCAGTTCCTTATGATCGCTTTTTTTATCGCGGTATTTTTTGCCGCTCTCACTTCGCTTATAGGCATGTTTGAAGTTGTGGTTGAAGTACTGCAAAATAAATTTAAAATACGGCGCGGCTGGGCTGTAGGCATTGTTTCAGTAGTAACAGCGGTGATGTGTAATGTTTTTGTAGTGGGAAACGTAAGATGGATTGTCGATATGCTTGAAATCCATTTAATCCCTTTCTGCGCTCTAGTCAGCGGCATTTTTCTTTTTTGGATTGTTCCAAAAAGCAGGGTCCTGCAGGAAATTCAAAGCGGACGCTCCAAACCAGTCGGCAAATGGATTATTCCTATGGGACGTTATATCTTTTGCAGCGGGGTAATTATAGTTTACATTCTCAATATCCTTAAAGTAAAATAATAGACTTTTACAAATATAAAACAATAGAAAGCGCCGAAAACTTTAGGCTTCGGCGCTTTTTTTATTGCCATTCCCGGCGATTTTGATTGAAAATTATATTTTTCATGTTGACATCATTACGAGCAAAATGTTAGATTGATTGTACTGTTAAGTATCTATAAACATAATTTTACATAGAAGGAGAAACTATGCGGTTAGTTCACGATTATTATGCCGAATTAGTATTTACAAAAAAAATAATGGAACAGAAGCTGAGCAAAAATATCTACAAAAAGCTTGTAGCGGCTAGCGAAAATCTTGAACCTTTAGATCAATCGATAGCAGGCGAAGTCGCTCACGCAATGAAAGAATGGTCTCTTGAAAACGGAGCGACGCATTTTACGCATTGGTTTCAGCCTCAAAGAGGAGGCACCGCCCAGAAACACGATTCATTTATAGATTACGGCGAAGGCGGAGAAATAATAGAAAGATTCTCGGCTTCGCAGCTTGTGCAGTCCGAACCCGACGCTTCTTCTTTTCCGTCAGGCGGAATAAGGTCAACTTTTGAGGCAAGAGGATACACGGCATGGGATCCCACGTCTCCGGTATTTCTTCTCGAAGCGGGGAAAACAAAAACTCTAGTAATTCCCTCCGTTTTCCTTTCTTGGACCGGCGAAGTTCTCGATCTCAAAACGCCCTTACTTAGATCTCTCATCGCTTTAAACGAAAAAGTGATAAATCTTCAGAAACTGCTTGGAAATGAAAACGCAAAACGGATAAAAGTTTTTGCAGGCATTGAACAGGAATATTTTCTCCTATCTAAGAAAGCTGTAAAATCAAGACCCGATATAACAGTCGCCGGAAGAACTTTGTTCGGCGGCAAACCCGCAAAAGGGCAGCAGATGGAAGACCACTATTTTGGAAACATTAAAGGAAATATTTTAAAATTCATGGAAGACGTCGACTACGAACTCTACCGCAAAGGCATTCCGGTAAAAACGAGACACAACGAAGTCGCCCCCAACCAGTTTGAGCTGGCGCCTCTTCATCAAGAAGAAAATCTGGCGATAGACAATAATCTGCAAATAATGGAAATTCTCGGGAAAGTCGCCGACGAGCATAATATGGTCGCTCTTTTGCACGAAAAGCCGTTCGCGGGCGTAAACGGATCGGGAAAACACTTCAACTGGTCTATAGGCGATAATACGGGCACAAACTATTTTGAGCCTTCAAAATCTCCGCTTAAGAACATATCGTTTCTTTTAGCCGTCTGCGCGGTATTGCTTGGCGTAAAGAAGTTCGGCGGAATTTTAAGAGCGAGCGTTGCAGACGCCGGCAACGATTACAGACTCGGCGCAAACGAAGCCCCGCCGGCGATTATGTCCGTTTATCTTGGCGAATTCGTAAACGATCTTTTGGATTCAATAGAAAAAGCGAGCATTATAAATGAAAAAGAAGTAAACGAAATCACGTTAGGCGTGGAGAATCTTCCCAGCGTCAACAGGGATTATTCCGATAGAAACAGAACTTCTCCCGTCGCTTTCACCGGCAACAAGTTTGAGTTCAGGGCTCTTGGCTCTTCGGCAAATCCGGCAGAAGCGGGAACTACGTTAAACCTAATAGCGACTTATGGATTTGACGAAATATATAACAGAATTGAAGCAAAGAAAGGCAGCGACGTAAAAAAGAAAGCGTTAGAAGTAGTAAAAGAAATAATTGCAGAAACAAAAGACGTAAGATTTGAGAAAAACGGATATTCCCAAGACTGGCATATAGAAGCCGCAAAAAGAGGGCTGCCTAATGCAAAAAACACTCCTGAAGCGTTAAAACTTTTTCTCGACGAGGACGTAATAAAAGTCTTTTCAAAATATAACATACTAACCGAAAGAGAGCTTAAATCAAAAATTGATATAAAACTCGAAAATTACGTAAAGACGAAAGAAATTGAATATAAATACGCGATAAAAATTGTAAACACTTTACTGCTCCCCGCAATTCTCAAGCATATAAACGTTTTGGCAGAGACAAACAAAAATTTGAGTAAGTTCAGCGAAGAATCAGAAATATTCGCAAAAGAGCTTGAAATTCTGGTTAAACTTTACGGCGATATAAGAAAACATCGCACTGATTTGGCGAATTTCCTCAATGCAGACCACGGCGATTTCGCTGCAACAGCCGACGAATTCGCATCTAAAGGCGCAGAAATTCTGGAAAGCTTAAGAGAAAAAGTAGATACCGCCGAAGATTTGGTTGCGGATGAGTTCTGGCCGCTAACAAGCTATCAGAGGCTCTTAAACGCTTTTTAACGAAAAATAACGCTCAGCTATTATATTAACTTTGACAAAAAGACTATGCGTCATTTCAAAAACTAAGCGTACTGTTCTAAGAGTTTACAAATGTAAAAACGACTGCCATGCGGCACTGTCCAAAACTAATTTCCCGCCAACAGCACATATATCATGCACGCCGCCGCGTTTATTTCACTTCTTAAGTAATTGCGAAAGAGTGTCGTATATCACAAACGTTCTTCATTTCGTTCGCCGCCTATATAAACGCAAAAACAGCAGAGGTCGAGCCGATGTAGATGAGCGGAGCGAATATCTACGACCTGAGCCGTACAGTCAAACAGAGTTTGTAAAACACAGTACAGCTGACGCTGTTAAAAAATTAAGGATACGATTTATTCTTTTGTACTAAATATTAGAGACGCAGTTCGTCGGTTGGAATGGATTTAATGCACAGTAAAGAAGCCTAAATAAACATAAAAGAAAGAAATTTAAGAGAAGTAAAAAAAAGCGCGGGAATACACTTACATAAACAAAATCATATCCGGCTTTTACAAAAAGAAACAGAAATGAGAAAGATGGTATGTATGCTGGCGGCAGAAACTCTTCTCTCATTAAAAGCGAATATACCTTAAAACTTATTGAGGGTTTTGTTGTTATAAATCCGCGTAACGATAACAATGTATCTACAGCCAAAGCGGCTAAACTTATTTTTGATTTAAGCAAAAAAGAAAGATTTGTAAGAGCTGCATGTACAGGAAAACTCAGAACAGAAAACATTCTAAATATCCTCAAAAACTTAGCAAATTTAATTATAGAAGGACGCGCCGACGCCAAAACAAGAACGAGAAATGAATTTACACCAAAAGAAAACCAAGAATGCCACAAATACGAGCAACCATTTCCCTTACCGCACAATTCCTCTAAACATCTTGAGAGAGGCTTATAGGTCGCTGTTGGGTTAGTCGGCGGTGTTGGTGTTGTCACGGGCATATTTGCAGGCTCAGACGTTTTGCTTACTCTGCCGGTATCATCAAAATTTTCAGCGTTTCCGCCATCGCGGAGCCTACTACAGCCAGAGATTAAGATTGCCGCTAAGACCAGCGATAATATTCTCTTCGTGGGTTAATTTATAATTATTCTCTTTGTATTATTTATCTTGGATTAGCATGCATTTCAAATACATCAGCGAGCAGCTACACACTTAACAGCTTTTAATTACAGAATTCAACTTAACAATCTGTCCGCGAACCCGACGCAAAGAGCCGCCGCAACGGTAAGCGGTATGTGATAAAACTTGCGTTTTTCTTCGCCGGGTATGCAATAATTCCAAACGAAGCCGGCAGCGGAAATCATAACACGAAGTTCCGCAAGAATACGCGGGACGCTAAACGCTTTTTCAATTCCGCTTGTGTCAATTGTCGTTTCCAGTTTTTCTATATTTACCCGCGACTCAGGCAATGTATTGTTTACTACAGGCGCAACGGGTAGCTGCATTTTTTCACAGCCTGCAATTAAGCTTAATCTAAAATTACTGCAATTAATTTTTTCATTTTTACTCCTATCCTATCCTATCCTAACGACAGGAGTCTATACCCGAAAATCAAGCTTACAATTAAGAGCAGCGATAATATTCTTTTCAGGAGCAACAACCGTCGCGCTTATTTTATTGTTTTTATTTAACCAACATCATCTTCGTCAGAAGAATAAGCGAGGCAATCTCTCTTATCATAAGTAAAACAATCATTTATTTCTAAGCAACATTCGCAGTTAGTCCAAACGCAAAAATTTAATCTTTTTATTTTTTTACCTTCTCGGTATCTATCTATCATCATCACCTTTATTATTAAAACCAGCTTCGCTATAGCCTTCTCTATCATAGTCTTCTTTGTCATAATAATAAGTACCATTCACAGTATGTCCTCTTCTATAAAAACCACCTCTGCTATAGCCATTTCTATTAAAACCTTCTTTATCATAGCCATCTTTATCAAAACCAGCTCTGCTATAGTTTTCTCTATCATAGCCATCTTTGTCATATTTTGAACAACCAAATATTAAACTTATAATTAAGAACAAAGTTGTTACTTTTTTCATTTTTTTAGCTGACCTCAATTCTGTAGATTGAACTTATTACATCTTCGCACATATCAATTAACTCTCTCGGAGACTCGTCAAACTTATCTCATAACCGCCTTATTAACGACTGCGCGGAAATGTAGATACTGTGTGTTTCCTTTAAAATGTCTTCTGCAACGCTCTCAACGTTTTCAGGCATTCTATTCCTCAATGAATATAACGCGCTTCACAGGCATTTTAAATTTCTTCCTCAACAGAGTTTTTAGAGATTTCAGAATTGACGAATTAGGCTTATAAAGAAGCGAATAATTAGAACCCGCAGGAACACCTTTATTCAAAACAGGTATTTCGTCAATCCAATTGAATGTATCATAAGCAAAATAACAATTAATACTAGGTACCTTATAACAACGTTTATAACCTTCTGAGAGAGCTTTTTCTTCAGAAAGATTAACAGTACCTAATTTATCTCTAGGAATAAATTCATGGTTTGCAAATTCATAAAGCAGCTTATAACCGCCATAATATACGCCAGCAATAACAGCAAGAGCAAGAGTAACAGTAACAGCATAAGCAACAATATTCAAAACCAAATTTGCAGCTAAGTTACCTGCGTTAATCGCAGGAAAATACCAATACCAAGAAAGCCAAGAGGAAGACGCAGCGCTATCGGGCAAGACTGGTGCAGTTTCTTTCGGCGAAGATGTTAGAGCGGGAGCATTTGAAGGTTTAAGAACAGTATTTGATGTCAGCGGAGTCGTTAGAACGCCGGCGCTTCCTTTTTTCTCAACAACAGTATTCACAGGGCTTCCATGATTAGGCAGCTTACCGCAGCCAGACGACAAACATATACATATACATATACATATACATATACATATACATATACATATACATATACTTTTTTTCATTATAAGTTTTTCCTTAACAAATTTCTCAGCGGCTTCAATCATTTTAATTTCCTGTTTGCTAAATCGCAGACTCAGGCTTATAAAGATATTGAATTTCATTAAGCTCATTACCACTATGATAGCGATTTATAACAGATATTTCTTTAATCGGAGCGTGTGTCTTGGAATTCAGACAAAAATAGCGTCGAGTTACCTTTTCAAAAATATACCAAGCGGTAGTAATGCTCTATCCTCCCAATTACTATAACAATGTTTATAGCCTTTCTCGCTGATTTCTTCAGGGGGAAGATTAACAAAACCATCAAATGGGCAATGAACAATTTCAGGTTCAAGTCTTACGCATCCATGCGCATTATAACCGATGTAAACAATAACAGTAACATAAATACCAATATTTAAAATCCAATTTGCAATCCTATTACCTGCGTTAACCGCAGGAAAACACGAGTACCAAGAAGAAGGCTCAACGATGTCGGACAAATCTGGAACAGTTCCTTTCAGCTCAGGCGTTGGATTTGGCGTAAATGTCGGTTCAGGCGCGGGAGATTTTGAAGGTTCAAGGACTTGGATTACTTTTCTCGCTGACAGCAACAACGCGCGCAGGATTTACGCTGTCAGTCAGTCTATTACAGCCAGAGATTAAGCCTGCTATTAAGAACAGCGATATTCCTTTTTTCATCTTCTTCTGTATAATCTATCTATATGCTCTTTTTAAAATTAAAAGGTTGCCATTCGTTTAGGCAGTTAAAAAGTTGGGAAAGGCTGAAATTATTCCTTGTTTTGTATTTACCCAATTAGCGGATCGTCCGATTATCAGCGGATTGCTCCGCTAAAATATTTTTAACTTATAATTATTCTCTTTGTATTATCTGTTTTGGAATAGTATGCACTTTTAAATAACTCAGCAAGCGGACACTCACGGACAATCCTTGTATAGGATTGTTCTGGTTCATACGTGAATAGCAGTCGCTCCATTGGGAGGCGGATTACTAGAATGATGCTCGCCGCTAGAACCAGCACCACCGCCATCGGTGTCAGGATTAGTAATAGAAGGAATTCCACCAGCACCAGAAGAGTTAGTGTCAACAATTTCATTCGAAGTAGTAGCAGGCTTCTTAGCTTTAGGCTTTACACAACAACAACTTACCCACGAAGAGACATCCTCCGATCATACCAACAGCAAAAGCCATACCAGCAAAAAATTGAGAGACAGATCATAAGGACGACTAGATTGAAGAGCTTTCCGATGGAGCAGATGGCAAAGGTGGTATTCCTGTAAAAGTAGATCCTGGCGTTGGCGTTGACTTGGGCGTTGGATTAACCTGTCCAGTATTTTGAGTATCAGTCTCCGCAGTTTCAGATTTAAGATTATTAAGCGGTTTACCACAGCCTGAGATTAAGATTACACAGATAAGAACAACGATATTACTTTTTTCATTTTGTACCTATCCTATCAGGACGGAAACCAATTTTTACAGGGAAGATAAATATTTCGCAAAGACATATTTAAAGACATAATGAAACACACAAGTAGAACCGCAACCTCCAAGACAACCGCAAAAAAGAAAGCCCAAACTGAAAGCCATACACCAAACACCTAAAGTCACATAGAATGGCGGATTTAAATGAGTGGGCATCAGAGTGAGTGTTGGCGATGGTGAAGGATTTGGATTATTAGACGCATTTTCAATAACAGTATTCGCATTAGCACCAGATTTACCGCCGCTCTGAGAATTAACCTCTTCAACAACAGTATTAACAGCAGTGCCAGATTTACTACTATTCTGAAAGTGTCTATCACAGCCAGAAATTAAACTTACGGTTAAGAACAACAATATTAATCTTTTCTTATGCTATGCGGAACAGGCAAGAGATTATGTCGGATTACTTGTTTGGCTTTCCGACATGCCACACTTTATTTCATTCTTCTTGTATTTAATAATTTGTTCTTCGAGTATATTCATGCGCAGCGAACTCAGCGGCATATTTTCTGCTTTGCTCGCACCTGCAACTTCGCCCAAACCACATAATCAATTCTGCACACAATACGGTATTTCTCGCCGATTTTCTCGCTGGTATCACGCTCTAAATATCTATTAACCCAAACCGCTTTTTTACCAACTCTTCTTCTTTCTGCTTTTTCGCACTTTCTATCGCTTCCCCAAACTCTTCCCTGTTGTCTGTCTCTTCTATTTCTTCCTCGTTCTGTTCCTGTTCTTTCGCTACCAATACTTTACGTTCTGCCTCATGCAGAGTTATCCGCTCGCCCGAGATACTTGTTTATATATAATCATCCCATTTTTCATTTGTACTCACTGCTCTTTTTATCCTTTCCTGCCTGCCTTTTTCATTACTCACTCCCGCTTGTACGCAATACTCCTCAAAACACGACTCCCCACAAACATTATATCCAGTCTTTTCATCTTTAAAAAGTTTCGCTCTGACGGCTATGTATTTTTTTCCGTTATAGTGCATATCTGGTTGGGCGTCGCTTCTATTAATCCGCGTTTTTCGGTCCAGCGCCCACCAAGCTTCAGCACCGTTTATAGAGGTTTTAAAAATCTTTAGAGGATTTTCTTGTGCTTCAAGCAGGTTGAGTTCGAAATTCATGAGGATGTGCCTGTGCCTATCTCCGTAAATTGTAAATGCGAGTGCAGCTGCAAAAAACACTCATCCGGCTACATGCAGTCAAATCGGGAGCTTTTCTCCCCGCAATTTCCTGCGGTTTTTCAGGAGCTGCAACATTTCAATTTCTTCAATAGGCACAACAGGCAACTCTTCAACTTCCTATGTAACTTCTGCGACAGCTTTATACAGTTTTACCGGATCTTTGTTTTTTCCGTAACCTTATATTCATATATCAACAGACAGAAAATAAATACTCTGAATATTCTCCTATTATTCTTCCGCAGGCTGTGGTGGTGGTGCTTGTAATACATGGATAGGATTTTGCGCACTGTTATTTGCTATATTTACCGTCATCTCTTTTGGAAACTCTGGTATCGACGGTGACGACTTTCCAAAGATCGGCTTCGCAGATTGGTTTTTAACGAAGCCAATTTCTCTAATCTTCGGAATTAAAGACAAACCTTTCATTATTAACGTTCCTGCCGAACAGAGAAAATTATAAGTAGGAGGAATCATATAGACTATTGCCGCTACACCAATCAAAGCACTTGAGTAAGCCACATATTTTATATAGGGGAATATTGCGTTCATTTGTTCTTCTGTTAAGTTCAGCATGTTCGTGTTCAAGTTGTTGTTTGTTACAGCGTGTGAATCAACATACTTCGAATGTACTGGACTAGTCAGGTCTTGCTTCCTCCCGCAACTGCATATTATCAGTACTGTCAAAAGTACTAAACTAATCTTCTTTTTCACTTTGTTCCTCCAATTTATTTGCTTTCCTTTAGACTTATATCCACTAAATTTGTTTCTGCCTCTTTTGACTTCATTGCTTAGAGCTGCTTTGTACAATTTGTATTCATCTGAACGATATTTCTCCTTCTTCAATTTTATTTTGCCCGGCGGGAGCATGCTTCTAACTCAGCGCTATTACAACCGACAAATAACAACAACATTAATAACATTGCCTTTTTATCAGTTTACCGCTTATCGCTATTCCCGCTTTATATTCATTATCATACCATAATTGTTTAAACTTGTTCAATTTTTTTGGTAATATTCAATGATTCTTTAGAGAAATTCTGCATAAAACCTCCGCTTTTTGCCGTAGTTGTTTGCTGACTTGAGCCGTCCAAATAGTAATATAGCTAAATTTTTAGTCTTTTTGCACATTCTCCCGGCATATAATCTGTTTTGCAGGAAAGTTTAATTATAATTTTTCACCAAGAATCTGATCTTTACAATAGTCTATTTGTCCTTTATATTTTTTTTCAATATGGTCTATTATTGCTTTGCAGATATTAACATAGCGGTCAGGATGAATTGGCGCCTGTTCGCTTCTCCAAGCCCCGTGAGATAAATCCTGTATTGCTAGATACAAATTTTTATCATTGGGGAAATTGGTTTCTATATAGCTGCGAATACTATTAGTTGAAGTCAGTATATTTTGAAAATATGTTAATGTTTCAATAATATGCCGGATAGAGTTTGCAGTTGTATGATTTGGACTTCCATGATTTTTTGCAATATTGTAAATATCTAATAAATGGCTGATATACGGCACTGTAAATTTTGTATTAAAACCTTTGATTTCGGAATTCTTTAGAAGCAGCGTTTTATTGATAATCTCACTTGAAGTAATGATTCTCATAAAATCATTGTTATGCGTGAAAATAATAAATCTTTCTTTACTTAGTTTCGTAATAATCTTCTTAATATCTTTCACTACTCCACAAAGTGTGTAAACATGTGAAAAATCCATGCTGGAAATCGGGTCATCAATAATAAAGAACAATCTTTCATAATCGCTTTCATTTTCAATCTTAAGATGAGAATCTCCTATATAATACGCAAATGCGACAATATTTTTTTCTCCTTCGCTCAACACATTTTTTGCTTGTCCTGTTTCTAATGCTTTTTCATGAAACTTTAATTTAAAAGTTTCTTTATCAAAGGTATATTTACCAGAGAAGAAGTAATTTAAGACTTTTGTTATAGTTGATGCAACTTCTGATTTTTTGCTTATTTTTTCCTGTTCTCTCTTTTTTTTGATTTCTTCTTTTAATTTATTTATTGATTCGTCTTTACTATTTATATCTTTAATCTTATCCCTATACTTATCTACAAGATCGTTATGAATACTTTCACAAATTTTTTCTTTTGTATAATTCATTTCCTTGCTAATCTTATTCTTTCCTAAATTTATATTTCCAATTTTTCTGTTATTATCAGCTACAGTTTCATCTATTAGGTCCTGATATTCTTTAATCTTTGATATCAATTCTTCTTCAACAACGATAGATTTACTAATATCTTTAACTTTTTCCTCTATTTTCTCACTTACAGCTTGGATATTTTTAATCAGCTGTTCACTCTGTGTTTTTTGGAGTTCGACACCTCCCCTCGACGGTATGTATTTTGCTTTATATTCATTAAATGAGTTAATTCGATCAGTATTATTATTTTCCAATCCATGTAGATCACCTATATACTTATCTAACTTTTCAGCATAGTCTTTAAAAAGCTTTATTTTTTCAGATTCTGTATCTTCTAAGTATTTTGTGTATTCCTCTATAAGTCGGAGGGCGTCATTTTTTAATTCCTGCTCACAAAAAGGACAGATTTTAGCATTTTCTTTCTGTAATTTCACGCCTCTCTCTATAAAGGGTTGTTCATTTTTAACCTTCTGTTTGAATTCTTCCGCGAAAGAACTTAACGAATATTTTTCTTCTATACTATCTCTAATTTTTTTCAATAAATTAGAATCAAAATTTACTTTTTCAATAAGCTGAATATCGCTTAGATTTTCCGGAGCTGATTTAACTTTATTATGATCTGCAATCAATTCTTCAGTGGTTTTAGAAACTGGTAATTTCTCTTTGTCTATTCCTTCAGAAACCTTCTGATAGTTCAAGTCTTTATATTTGTTAAAGCGAGCAATACCTTCAATACTCGAGGTTTTTTCCTTCACATGTTTGTCGATTCCTTTTTCTATCTGGTCAATCGATTCTCTTTTTTCTTTCTCTATCTTTTCTAGTTCTTTCTCTTCTTCATTTAAATCAATGTTTATTTTCCCTAATATAAAACCCTCGATTTCACTGTCTTTTTCATAATCTTTGATGTTGTCTTTCACATAATCTTGGTTAAATGTATGGTATAGATATTTTGTTTCCGGAATTGACGGGAATTTACCTTTATTAATTGTGATTTGAAAATCATCTTTTATCTCTCCATCTTTCCCTTTTATGGAAATTTCAAATTTTCCATTGTCTTGACCAAAGCTTAACAGTTTATCAGTTGGAGATGTTTCATCTTGCTCTGATAGATTTTCTCGATTTTCCGTAAGCCTAAAAAGTCTGCTAATAAATGTCTTGCCGCTTCCGTTGTCAGCAAAAACACCTATTTTTAATGAATTCGATTGAATATCTTTTGACAAATTATTTATGGGCGCAATGTTTTGGCATTTTATAGACAATGTAATTTCTTTCATCTTTTTCATATCAAATTTCATATAGAGACTGACCTGCAAAAACAAGAATCTTTTAAGAATTTTTTATATTTCAGAAACAATTATTGCTGCTGTTACTTTTAATGTTTGTTAAAAATCTTATTTAAAACTATATAAAAGACCGATAATACTATTAAATTATATCTCTAAACCTATGCCTGCTAACTATAATCTAATGCATTGATGTATCGGAGATAGCGTTAATCCATAATTACGAGATATTCGGGATTATGGCTGCCGGCTGCATTTAACGGAATAAATTCTCGTTCCACCATATTTTGTTCTACTTATTTTACTCTAAGTAATTTAAGTAACTTGATAATATTCAATAACATTTAATTTTATTTGTAAATACTGCAAAGCAACTCCATTAATTCCTAAACATATAAAAGAAGTAAAACAATTCTTATAAATTCGGATTAAAGTTGTTAACTTTCAATATAAGATGTGTATAATCACTATTTTTTTGCTTTTGAATTATAAAGTCACAGAAATTGTAAGATTTATAGTAATTTAAGTGAAAAAATTGGCAATTCAAATTTTTTTATAAAATATGCAAAAGTTTTTACACTATATATTATGAAACTATTTAATTTTTATAAGTTTTTACGTTGCATGTTATAAAACTATTATCTTTTCGTAAATTTTTATATACCATACTATAAAAATATAAGAGGTCAATTGTGATTGAAAGACCAGAATATCTTAGGAAATTGATTGGATTTAAAGATAAACAACTCATTAAAATTATAACGGGCATAAGAAGATGCGGAAAATCAACCTTATTGAAACTTTTTCAAGATTATTTATTGCACAGCGGAGTTGATAAAGCTCAAATTCAAAGTATTAATCTTGAAGATGTAAATAATGAGAAGTTTACAGATTACAGCGTACTCCATAAACATATAGAAGGTGGTCTGCTTATTGATAAAACTAATTATATTTTTTTAGATGAAATTCAAAATGTTGGTAATTTTCAGAAAGTTGTCGACAGTTTGTATATTAAAAAAAATGTTGATTTATACGTTACAGGCTCAAATGCATATATGTTTTCAGGTCAAACAGCTACGCTTCTTTCAGGCCGCTATGTTGAAATCCCAATGCTTCCGTTGTCATTTAAAGAATATATTTCGGCATTTAAGGATAATTCAAACTTACCGCAAAAGTTTAGAGATTATTTGGAAAATAGCTCGTTTCCATATACTGTTGAATTTCAAGGCAATAAAGAGCAAATCAACGATTATTTAAGAGGGATTTATAATACTATAGTTTTAAAAGATGTTATAGAACGCAAAAATATCTCCAGCGTTTCGAGGCTTGAAAGCGTAATACGGTTTATGTTTAACAATATAGGAAATTTATCTTCAATCAAAAAAATCAGCGATACAATGTCATCCGACGGCAGAAAAATGCATCCGGCTACTGTTGAAAATTATTTAGACGCATTATTGGACAGTTATATTTTATACAGAGTAGGGCGTTATGATATAAAAGGAAAACAATACTTAAAAACAAACGAAAAATATTATTTAGTTGACATTGGTTTTCGTTACTTTCTGTTAGGTAACGCAAATGCCGATATAGGACATATTTTGGAAAATGTAATTTATCTTGAACTTGTTCGCAGAGGGTGCAAAGTTTACATAGGCAAAGCAGGAACTAATGAAATTGATTTTGTCGCGCTTAAAGATGGTAAAGTTGAATATTATCAAGTTGCTCAAAGCATAATAGAACAAAGCGCGCTGGAACGAGAACTTACTCCGTTAAATGCAATCAACGACCACAATCCCAAATATCTCATAACTATGGATTATTTACCGTCATCTTCATATAACGGTATTCAACGCGTCAATGCGCTGGATTGGTTGGCGGGTATAGCATAGAAATATAACTTAACAGTGCTATCAGTCTTTTATATAGTTTCAGATAAAATTTTTAAAATTTACAGAACTGACATAACCAGCCATCAAATATTCTAATCTAATAAAGCTGGAACACACGTGTATTATCTGTAATATTATTGCCTTGAAATCTCATTAATTTTGCATATAAAAATTCCGCAAAACTTTTATGTTTAAAACTAAATGTATTTTTTGTAGATTTATAGATGTTATTTCACACCTTTCCTCTATCTTTTTAAATAAATCAACCGTATTTATATCTAAATTTCTTTCTTTCAAATAATCTTGAAAAAACTTTTCGGATTCTTCTATGGAAATTTCTATAAGTCTTTCATTTAATTATTCTAAATCCGACAGGATACTATAAAATACCTTTTATATTTTTGTTATATTTTCTATAAATAGATTTTCTGTAGAATCAGGTTTAACAGATTCTTCCGGGACAAAGTACAGAGCCTTTGTCGTAGGAGTTTGTACGGCAGTAAACACTCCGCTTTTGTTTTCCCAGTTCAAAACATATCTTTCGTCGGAAATTGATACATTTTTGCCGAGAATTAATTTGAGGCGTTCAAAATCAACTTTGCCTTCGCCGAAAACTTCAGGGAACAATTGTTTAAACTCGTTTAATTTTTCTTTGGTAATATTCAATGATTCTTTAGAGAAATTCTGCATAAAACTTCCGCTTTTTGCCGTAGTTATTTACTAATAAAATATGTTGTTTTCTTTATTATAAACTTTTGTTGTAATTATAACTAATTAAACTGGAATTGTCAGTTTATGTAGTGATATGAGTCCTGATGAAAAATGATAAAATATAAAATAAATAATGAAACGAGAGGGAATTTATGGATATTGATATTACAAAATATTCTAAAGAAATAAAAGATAAATTGATAAGAATGCTTCAATCGTGTAATTTAAATTTTTTAGTAGGTTCTGGGTGTTCTACTCCCGATATTGAATTATTAGGCGATATTGAACAAGAAATTAATAATAAATTGAAGGAAGCTGGTGGAAAGGAAGAAGCTGAAAACCGGTTGAATAAATTTAAAGAAAAAATCTTAAATGCTCATAAGGATTTAAATAATAAGCTTGAAACTGTTGAAGAATACCGGAAATTTTTGGACATGCTTTCAGAAATTTTACATAAAAGATCTAATATAAATATTCATAAAAAAGCTAATATTTTTACCACAAATTACGATTTGTTTATTGAACAAGCCGCTAATAATATAAACGCTATATTAAATGATGGATTTGAAAGAAATGTTAATTTAAAAAACTTGTTTAAGTTTTCAACAAATACATTTTTTAATACCACTTATAATAACGGGCAGTTATATAATTATGAGTTTGAGATTCCAAAAATCAATCTTTTTAAATTGCATGGCTCAGTGTCTTGGAAGTTAAAAAAAATAGATGATGACGATGTTATAATATTTTCCGATGGAGATAAATATGAATACGATACTGATTTTGTGAGTATCATGCCAAGCAATGATAAATTTGAGCAAACTGTCATAAAACATATTATTTACGATTTAATTAGAATGTATGCAAACGAGATAGAAAAAGAAAACACGCTTCTAATCTCGTTAGGTTTTTCTTTTGAAGATAAACATCTTTTAGATATTACGCGCAGGGGGCTAAAGAACAGTACTCTCAATTTAGTTATCTTTTGCTATGATGAAAAAGCATTTGAAAGTTTTAAAAGTAAATTTCAGAATTTTGACAACGTGTCGTTAATACATCGTACCGGAGAGGAATTAAGCTTCAAGGGATTCAACAAACTTTTAACGGAAATAATAAATGGAATATAAAGAATTAATAGAAAAAGCCGTATTAAAAATAGGGAATGTCGTAGAAATTAACGGCAAAAAGGTTTTTATCGTCGTCGATAAAAATAAAAATTCACCTGATTTATTGTTTAACGGCGATGTTATAAAAAATGTAGCGGTTGGCAATCATATAGAAATTCAAAAAGGTTTTGTAAGTCTCATTGGAATTGTCGATTCTGAAAAAATTTTTTCAGATGAGGAAAAAAAGCATTTTGAAGGGAAAAAAGTTGAGAGAATATTAGAAGTTTCTATAGTCGGTTATATTGTGAAAAATCGCTTTAAGGGAGGTACAAAAGAAGCTCCTCTAATTGGCAATGAAGCGTTTATACTGTCAAAGGAAAAGAAAGAAATTGTTTATAATTTCATAGGTGGTAACGAACTGTCTATTAATATAGCTAAATCGCATATTGATGATGCTCCAATAAAATTACCTGTTGATAACTTGTTCAACAGCCATATAGCCGTTTTTGGCAATACTGGGAGCGGAAAGTCAAACACTGTAGCTTCTTTATATCAAAGCTTAATAAGTTCATTAGTTAGAAAAAATGAGAAATCTTTTAAAGAAAGTTCAAAGTTTATTATATTTGACTTTAATGGCGAATATATAGGAAAAGATTGTATAACTAAAAACAAACATTCGTATAATTTATCTACGCATAAGGTGGAAGACGTCGATAAAATTCCGTTAAAAACCACAGATATGCTTGATGTAGAAATGTTTTCTATTTTGTCCAATGCGACAGAAAAAACTCAAAGACCGTTTATTTCCGGAGTAGTTAGGTTTTATAATCGTGTTTTTAAAAAAGAAAAACCAATTGATTATTTTAAGGGTATATTAAAAGCTCGAATAAAAGATATATTTCGTTTGAGAGATATTAAAGCCGGTCTGTTGCTAGATTACGCAAGTGAGATTTTATTTGATGAAAACAATTTTGATGAAAACAATATAGAAGGTGCTAAATCTGACATTATTTGGCATTGTACATATAAAGGGTTTTATTCCAGCGATGATGAAAAACACGTGCTTCTTGCCACTGACGAATCTATTGAAAAAACTAAAATATACAAGACTGTTAATGATTTCAAGTTCAGCAACAGTTTTATTGAAAAAATAATAAGTTTTATGTACTTACAATTGATACAACAAGTTCTTAGCAATAGGGCTAATAATGAGCATATCGCTCCTCTAATTAATAGAATAAAGTCTAAAAAAAATGATATTGAAAAAGCAGATATTTTTTTGGAAAAAAATTTTATCGTTATTAATATGCGCGACGCCAATTTAGATATGAAAAAGACTATTCCTCTTTTGCTAGCAAAAAAAGTATATTCCGAGCATAAAAAAAATAATAAGGGAACGTTAACAATTATTATAGATGAAGCTCATAACATATTATCTAATCAATCGTTTAGGGAATCTGAAGATTGGAAGGATTTTAGGTTAGAAACTTTTGAAGAGATAATAAAAGAAGGCAGAAAATTTGGAGTTTTTCTAACTATAGCGAGCCAGCGTCCAAGCGATATTTCCGAGACAATAATTTCGCAAGCGCATAATTATTTTATTCATAAACTTGTAAATCACGAGGACATTGAGGCTATATCTAACGCAGTGTCGTATATAGATAGATTGTCGTTAGGCTCAATACCAACTTTAGAAGTTGGAACTTGTATATTTAGCGGTACTGCCGCGCAGTTGCCATTAAAAATAAATATTGTTGAATTAGATGAAAAACAAAAGCCTCAGAGCAATACGATAAAGTATCGGGATCTTATACAAAACAATCCTTTGAAACAAGAATAATATCAGTGATTTTATAGCTTAAATTAATTTTGCATTTCTCTTTTTTAGGGCAAGCGTTTTACTTTTTCAATACTTTTGCACTTGAAAAAAAACGTCAAATTAATTGTATATTCAACGGTTGCAAACATTTGAGTTAAGATAAAACTTTTAGTAAAATTACTTCATTATGGATAAATTATCATCGGAAATCAGATCGGAATTTTTAAGATTTTTTAAGAATAACGGATGTGTCGTCGTCCCGTCGGATTCGCTTATTCCCGCCGGGGATAAAACACTGCTTTTTACTTCTGCGGGAATGGTGCAGTTCAAACAGCATTTTCTTGGACAGAGCAAAGATTCTTTTACAAAAGCGGCAAGCTGCCAGAAATGTTTCAGAACGTCTGACATCGAACAAGTGGGAACGACAGCAAGGCATCTTACGTTTTTTGAAATGCTCGGAAATTTTTCTTTCGGCGATTATTTTAAAAAAGAAGCCGCCGCGTGGGCGTGGGAATTTTTAACAAAAAATATGTCGCTGCCTAAGGACAAACTGTATATAACCGTTTACAAAGACGATGACGAAGCAGCTGAAATCTGGAAGGTAATCGCTCCGTCAAATAGAATTATAAGGATGAACGAAGAAACGAATTTTTGGAATATGGGCGATGTGGGTCCGTGCGGTCCGTGTTCAGAAATTTTAATAGATTTGGGTCGTGAAACGGGTTGCGGCAGTTCTGCATGCAGTCCGTCCTGCAGCTGCGGCAGATATCTTGAGATATGGAATCTTGTGTTTACGCAGTTTGACAGACAGTCCGACGGTTCGCTTAGAAATCTTCCCAAAAAAAACATTGACACGGGTATGGGACTCGAAAGACTAATTGCGGCGACAAACGGCAAAAAGAATGTTTTTGACACCGATTTGTTTATGCCAATTATAGAAAGCGCCGCGGAGATTTTAAAGATAAAAAATGAAGGCAAAGATATGCCGAAGCTCAGAATGATTGCGGATCATTCAAGAGCGGCAACCTTTTTAATTTCAGACGGAATACTGCCGTCAAACGAAGGAAGAGGATACGTTTTAAGAAGAATTTTAAGAAGAGCTTTAAGACAGGGAAAATTTTACGGATACGGCAGACCGTTTATAAACGAGATTGTTTTGCCTGTATTTAAAATTATGGAATCTGCGTATCCGGAACTTTCCTCAAAGTTAAGCAGCATACGATACGTTATCAAAACTGAAGAAGAAAAGTTTTTAGAAACGCTCGAATCGGGTTCTGAAATGCTTTCCGGCATTATAAGCTCTTATAAATCTAAAGGACTAAATGTTGTCGGCGGCAAAGATGTTTTTAAACTTTACGACACTTACGGATTTCCGCACGATTTAACAAAGGAGATTGCCTCTGAAAACGGGCTGGGGATTGACGAAGACGGATTTAAATCCGAACAGAAAACAGCGCGGGAGAAATCGCGCGCCGCATGGGGCGGATCGGGTGAAAAAGACATGACTTTTTATTCAATACTGCGCAAAAAAACAGGCGACACAGCGTTTGCGGGATATGACGATTACGTAAGCGAAGGCAGAGTCCTAGCTTTGATAAAAACCGACAAAGAAGTCGGCGAATTAAGAGCCGGCGAAAGCGGCGGGATTATACTTTCTCAGACTTCTTTTTATGCGCAGTCCGGCGGACAAGACGCCGATAAAGGAAAAATAGCAAACGGTTCTTTTGAAAGCGACGTTGAAGACGTTCTCAAACCTGTGGGAAATTTGTTTGTGCATAAAGTAAAAATTTTAAAAGGTCTTGTGAAAATTGGCGATACGGTATCGGCGATAATTGACGTTGAACGCAGAATGCAGATTGCAAGACACCACACGACCGCGCACTTGCTTCATAAAGCGCTCCGCGAGACTTTCGGCGAACATATAGCTCAGGCGGGATCTTTGGTGGCAAGAGATTATTTCCGTTTTGATTTTACGCACTTTTCCGCAGTTAAAAAGAACGATTTAATCGGGTTAGAGAAAAAAGTTAATTGTATTATAAGATCGAATTTAGAAGTGCGTATTAAAACTATGGCGGCTGCGGAAGCGCGAAGCGCCGGAGCAATAGCGCTGTTTGGCGAAAAGTACGGCGAAGAGGTAAGGACTGTTTCTGTAAAAAATAAAGATGGAAACGGCAATTACTCAATGGAACTGTGCGGAGGGACGCATGTCGGAAGAACAGGCGATATAGGTATTTTTAAAATTACGGCAGAATCGTCTATTGCCGCAGGAATAAGGCGTATAGAAGCAGTTGCCGGCGTCGCCGCAGAAAATTATATTTTAAACGAAGAAGCTGCAACTGTTATGACTGCAGAAATATTGAACGTTGCGAAAGAAGAGCTTATAAATAAAGCGCGGAAATTCGTTATTGATTATAAAAAACTTGAAAGCGAACTCGGCTCGTTAAGAAGCAGTCAGATATTAGATAAAATAGATTCTTATGCTAAAGACATCAAATGTGTCAATGGAATAAATTTTTTATCCGCCATGGTCGGCGAAACGGATGTAAAATCGCTGAGAAATATATCCGATCAATTAAAAGAGAAATTGAAATCTGTCGTATTATTAATAGTTTCAAAAAACGAAAGCAAAGCGTTTTTTATAGTGTCTGCTACGCTGGACTGTGTAAGAAAAGGGGTCGATGCGGGTAAAATAGCGAAAGCTTTCGCCGCGACTATAAACGGTTCGGGTGGAGGAAAACCTGATTTTGCTCAAGGCGGATCAAAAGATTTGTCAAATTTAAGCAACGCCATAAAAAACGCGCAGGAATTATTATGATGTTCTTTTTTTTGAAATATCACAAGCTTTTATACTTCAGCTATCGACGGCTCGTCAAGAGTTGTTCTCAACTTTCTCTTATCAAAGAAATCTCTCTCTCTAAAATACTCCCGTTTTTTTAATACGCGGGATCATTCCTTCTGCTTTAATTTTTACAGAATCCCTAATAAAAGAAAATTTCGCTTGTCTTTTTATGCGCCGCTCACAGACGGCGAAGATAATTCTCTGATTTGTTGCTTTTCTTTTTTTCCAGTCAACCATCCGCTCCAATCCAGATAGTCGTCGATAAAGCACTTTGGTTGTCTCGTCAACATTAATTTACGCGTTCATTATTTTCTGCGGAGGCGGACTGGTTAGAAGATTTCGGATTTCGGATTTTGGTTTTCAGTTTCAGTTTTACAGCAACAGATGACGACGACAGCAATAAAAATTAAAGTTTCTAATACTGCAAATTTATTTGGCATAAAAAGTCAGCTACAAAGCCTCTCATTGAGATATTTGCCACAGAAAAAAATTCTCTGCTATCTGCGCATACTTGCTCCCATTATTGTTGCCATAAAGACAATAGCGCCTCTACAAGTCTGTTATAGGTTTAAACTTGGGGACAAGTAGTTTCATTACGCACCACGCTAGCAAATAAGCGACTGCGCAGAAAGCAAACATTATAGTGTATCCCGTTTCAATATGTCCAAGCGCGCTATAATGATCAAACAGCCAGCCGCCTGCTTTAGAAATAATTACGCCGCTGATACTGCCCGCCGTGCTTCCAATACCGATTACCGAAGCCACAACTTTTTTGGGAAACATATCCGATACCGTAGTAAAAATATTAGCCGACCATGCCTGATGCGCCGACGTGCCGATTCCTATTAGCACAATAGGCCACCAATAGCTGATACTGCTCAGCGGCTGTGCCAACAGCACCACAAGAGGACAAAGCGCTATAACAATCATAGCCAACATGCGGGCAGGGTACATATTCATACCTTTGTTGACAAAATAAGTGGGCAGCCATCCTCCGCCTACGCTGCCAACCATAGTCATAGTGTAAACCACCGCAAGGGGCAGCATTAACTGCGTGCCTGTCATACCATAGTACGATTTAAGAAAAACCGGAAGCCAAAACAGAAAAAACCACCAAACGCAGTCCGTAAGAAATTTGCCCGCGACGAAAGACCATGTCTGTCTGTACCCGAGAAGACGGAACCAGCGGACTTTATTTTTATCGTTTTCGTCATCTTCGGCGTTGTTCTTTTCAACGCTCTCTTCTTGCGTATCGCTATGAATATAATCATATTCGGCTTTGTTTATTTTTCCTTTTTTCAAAAGTTTTTCCGGACTGTCATAATAGAATTTCCAAAAGACCAGCCATAAAAATCCCGTTAAACCCACTAAGATAAACGCGTATTCCCAACCGAAATATTCCGCTATCAGCGGCACGCTAAGCGGCGCGATGACCGCTCCGATATTAGCGCCAGAATTGAAGATGCCCGTTGAAAGCGACCGTTCTTTTTTAGGAAACCATTCCGCCGTCGTTTTAATAGCCGAAGGGAAATTTCCAGATTCGCCCGCGCCCAGCACAATACGCGCGAATATAAAGCCTATTACGGACGCGGGCATTGCGAAGCCAAGTGCAGAGAACAAAGGCGACAAAGCGCCGCCTATGTGGTTTGCAAAAGCATGTATTATCGCCCCTATTGACCACAATACCAACGCCCATGAATATCCTTTTTTAGTGCCGAGCCAGTCTATAAACCTGCCTGCAAAAAGCAGCGCTACGGCGTAACAAAGCTGAAAGGCTGAAGTGATATTGGCATAATCGCTGTAGGTCCAGTGAAACTTCTCCGACAAATACGGTTGTAGCAGGCTTAACACCTGTCTGTCTACATAATTTATAGTGGTGGCAAAAAAGAGTAACATACAGATAATCCATCTGTAATTAGTCGCTTTTTGATTGATTGTATTGGCAGCGGAAAAAGTTTCATTTTGTGCCATTGACGATTCTCCTGTTAAAATTTCTTTTGCTCGCGTAACGCGATGTCAGGAAATTAGAGATTAAATTTAAAATAACGAACGGCGTTATCATAAGAAATGTCCGAAACTATTTTGGAAAGCATTTTGATGTCGTACGGATATTCGCCGTTTTCAACCCAGCCGCCTATCAAATCGCATAGAATGCGTCTGAAATATTCGTGTCTTGTGTAAGATAGGAAACTGCGTGAATCGGTAAGCATGCCGATAAAATTGCTTAAAATACCCAAATTGGCGAGAGAAGTGAGCTGTTCAATTATGCCGGTTTTGTGATCGTTGAACCACCATGCGGCGCCCTGCTGCACTTTGCTTAAAGCCGAATCGTTTTGGAAGCAGCCCAGCACGGTGCCTATGACGGCGTTGTCGTTGGGATTAAGGCTGTATATTATCGTCCGCGGAAGTCGTCCGGAAGAGTCAAGAGCGTCGAGAAAGTCCGCCATTTGCGCGCCGGAGGCAAAATTATCTATGCAATCATGTCCGGTGTCCGGTCCGAGTTTATCAAACACGAGCGTGTTATTATTGCGTTTGCAGCCGTAGTGCAGTTCCATGACAAGGTCGTTTTTGAAATATTCCTCACCTGCAAAAATCATAAAAGCGGTTTTATATTTCAGTTCCTCCTCTTTGGTAAGCACGCCTCCGCTTAGTCTTTTGCTAAATATTAGTTCCTGTTCTTTTTCGGAAGAAGGGACATACGTAATGTACTCAAGGGCATGATCTGTCGCGCGACAGCCTAAAGAAATAAAAAACTCCAGTCTTCTTTGGAAAGCTTCTTTCAGCGCTGAAAAAGAGTTGATATTGATGTTGCTTATTCGCGAAAGACGGATGATGTAATCCATAAAGCCGGGTTTTTCTATGTTCAGCGCTTTGTCTGGACGCCACGCCGGAAGAACCTGCACGTCAAAAGATTTATCTTCTTTAATTTTTTTGTGCCATTCAAGATTGTCGACTGGATCATCCGTAGTGCATATCAGCGTAACGCCGGACTGCTTTATCATGCCGCGCGCTGACATGGATTTCTCTTCAAGTTTTTTGTTGCACAGCGTCCATACTTCCTCTGCGGTTTCGCTGTTTAAAACGCCTTCATAGCCAAAATATCTTCTGAGTTCGAGATGGCTCCAATGATAGAGAGGATTTCCTATCGCTCTTTCAAGAGTTTCCGCCCATTTTTGGAATTTTTCTCTATCAGGAGCGTTGCCGGTGATATACTTCTCTTCTACGCCGTTGGAGCGCAGCTGCCGCCATTTATAGTGGTCTCCGCCAAGCCATACCTGACTTATATTTTCAAACTGTCTGTCCTGCGCGATTTCCTTAGGGTCAATATGGCAATGATAGTCCAATACGGGTTTTTTTTCCGCGTGTTTATGGAAAAGCTCTTTTGCCGTTTCCGTAGAAAGTAAAAAATCTTTATCAAGAAAATTTTTCATAATTTTACTCCGTTTATTTTTACACGCCTGAATACGCCTGAAATCCTCCGTCCACCGCAATAATGCTGCCTGTGACAAAGCCTGATGCGTCTTCGTCGCAAAGCCATGAAAGCACGCCGAATAAATCGCGCGGTTCGCCGAAACGCTTCATGGGCGTATTGGCAATAACTTTATTGGATCTGGGAGTGAGCGAACCGTCGGGATTTGTTAAAAGCGCTCTGTTTTGATTTGTCAAGAAAAATCCGGGCGCTACGGCGTTTACGCGCAGTCCGTGTTCCGCAAAATGCACCGCGAGCCATTTTGTATAATTGTCAATCGCCGCTTTTGCCGCAGCGTAACCGAGAACTTTTGTCATCGGAGTTTGCGCCGCCATGCTTGAAAAGTTTATAATCGTGGCGCCTTTTACGCCGAGCATGCGTTTTGCGAAAATTTGCGTGACGAGAAACGTTCCAAGAAAATTTACCGCGAAAACTTTTTCTACTTCTTTTGAATCCAAATCAAAAAAGGAACAGACGTCCGGGTTATTTAAATCTTCAGGTTTGAAAATTTCGTTTGTGGTATTGGCGTTGGGCATATTGCCGCCGGCGCCATTTATAAGGATGTGGTACTGCCCGAAATCTCTATATATCTGTTCTTCCGTTTTGGCAAGATTTTCTTTATCAAGCACGTCGCAAGCGTACGCTTTTGCAGCGCCGCCTGCAGAGTTGATTTCGTCCGCGGTATGCCGGGCGTGTTTAATATCCCTACTTAAAGCGGCTATTTTGACGCCTTTTGAAGCTAATTCTTTTGCGTAAGCGCTGAGCAACACGCCGCCGGCGCCGGTTATGACAGCCACCTTTTTGTTCCACTCCATACTCCCCCCTTTTGAACGTTTGATATTTTTTCAAAGGCGTCCCATAATCCAAATATGTACATTATACCGAGAGATCTGTCGTATAAACCATATCCGGGTCGGGGTTTTTCGTCCCATATATGCCGCCCGTGATCGGGACGAACATAATACTTATAGCCTATATCGTGGTATGCCTTTACAATTTCTGTTATGTCAAGCGAACCATCGGAAGTTTTATGAGAAGTTTCTGTAAAATCGCCGTTTTCAAAATGCCGGATATTGCGTATATGCGCAAAATATATTCTGTCGCCGAACTCCCGCACCATAGCCGCGACATCATTTTTTATACAGGAGCCTAGCGACCCGCTGCACAGCGTGAGTCCGTTTGAGGGATTGTCAACAAGGTTTAGAAATTTTTTGATGTTGTCCCTGCAGGTTATTATGCGCGGAAGACCGAATATACTCCAAGGAGGATCGTCGGGATGTATTGCCATTTTTATGCCGCTTTCCTGCGCGGCAGGAATAATTTCCTGCAAAAAATATTTCAAATTTTCCCAAAGCTCATCCTCTTTCACGCCCTCGTATGCTTTAAAAAGTTCTTTTATTTTTGAAAGTCTCTCCGGCTCCCATCCGGGCATTGTCAAAAGTCCTTCTTGTTTTGACATCTGCTCCAAAAACTCAATTGGGTTTATGCTGTCCACCTTAGCTTTTTCATAGAAAAGCGCTGTGGAACCGTCGGACTGCGGTTTGTACAAGTCGGTGCGCGTCCAATCAAAAACCGGCATAAAGTTATAACATACGACTTTTACGCCGGCTCTGCCGAGATTTTTGAGTGTGTCTTTATAATTTTCTATATATTTTTTTCGCGATGGAAGACCAAGCTTGATATCTTCGTGAACGTTGACGCTTTCCACAACGTCCGTATTGAAATTGTATTTTGCGGCTTGCGCTTTAACTTCTTCAATGCGCGCGATAGGCCAGCATTCCCCTGCCGGTATGTCATGCAATGCCCATACTACACCTTCGACGCCGGGTATCTGCCTTATATGTCTCAGTGGTATAGTATCGACATTTTCTCCGTACCACCTAAAAGTCATTTTCATACGTTACCTCTCTACGCGCCCAGAAGCGTTGCCGCCGGCGAGTTTTTTGACCTCGTCAAGCGAAACTTGGTTATAATCTCCTTCTATACTGTGTTTTAAGCAGCTTGCCGCAACCGCAAATTCTATTGCTTCCTGACCTGCATATCCGTTTATTAAGGAATATATCAGTCCCGCGCCGAAAGAATCGCCTCCGCCTACGCGGTCGACAATATGAACCAGATACTCTTTACTGAAGAAGAAATCATTGCCGTCGTAAAGCATAGCCGCCCAACGGTTATCGCTGGCGGAAATAGAACTTCTAAGCGTTATTGCCACTTTTGAGAAATTAAATCTTGCCTTTAATTCCTGCGCCACTTCTTTATAGCCTTCATGGTTGACTTTGCCGGCGGCTATGTCTGTGTGTTTTGCTTTTATGCCAAAGACATCTCCCGCGTCTTCTTCATTTGCTATACAGACATTTACATATTTGCAGATATCGCCCATAACTTTGCCGGCTTTCTCTTTAGACCAGAGTTTATTCCGGTAGTTCAAATCGCAGCTTATAGTGATGTTTCTTTCTTTGGCATATTTGCAGGCTTCAAGGCATATTTCGGCGATATTGTCGCTTAACGCAGGCGTAATGCCCGTGAAGTGGAACCACTGAGCGTCTTCAAAAATTTTATTCCAATTAAAATCTTCTTTTGACGCCGCGGACACGGACGATCCCGCTCTGTCGTAAATAACTTTAGATGGACGCTGGCTTGCGCCCTTTTCTAAAAAGTATATGCCGACGCGATCCCCGCCGCGCGCTATAAAAGAGGTGTCAACGCCGTATTTTCTTAAAGAATTTATGCCTGCCTGTCCGATTTCGTGTTTAGGCATTTTGCTTACAAAGGCTGCTTTCAGTCCAAAATTTGACAGAGAAACGGAAACGTTCGCCTCGCCGCCTCCGTAAGCGGCGCCGTATCTGTCAGCTTGTGAAAAACGATAGTATCCTTCCGGCGCAAGTCTAAGCATCAACTCTCCGAATGTTATTACTTTCTTTGACATTTCAAATCTCCGTTTAAATTATTTTTTCTCGACAAGATGAACGGCAAAATTCCCAATCTCTTCCTTGAGATATATAGTGCGTAGATTGCCTGCCTCATCGTACGAAGCAGTCTCCTCGTTAAATGCGGCGCCGGCTTTCTTCAGATAATATACTGCGCGCGTTACGCTGTTTGTGCCTATGGCTATATGTCCGTTTTTACCTAAAAATTGTTTTTTCATCACCTCTACCCCGGAACCGGCAAAAAAGGAGATGGAATGTTCTTTCTTTGTAAAACCGAACAAAGTTTCAAATGCGCTTGCTGTTTTATCCGCGGAAGCCGCGTCCGGCGTATTAATACCTACGTGCTTTATTTCAAAGCCGAGCATAGTGTGCAGAGCTTCTTTACTTAACTTTGTAATGGTTTCATAGCTGCCGTTTTTGAGCAAGTCCTTGCCGACCATCCAGCTTCCGCCGCAGGCAATAACTTTATTAAATGAGAGATATGTGTTCAAATTTTTTATGTTAATCCCGCCCGTCGGCATAAATTTTATGTTTTTATAAGGCGCGGACATCGCTTTAATCATATCGATTCCGCCGGCGGCTTCCGCCGGGAAGAATTTGACGACTTCAAGTTTAGACTTCAATGCGGTTTCTATATCGCTCGGCGTCGCGCATCCTGGAATTATCGTAATACCTTTACCAACGCAGTATTCTACAATTTTATGGTTCAGTCCCGGACTCACTATAAATTTAGCGCCGGCGGCAACGGCTCTGTCAACCTGTTCGACGGTTAAAACCGTGCCGGCGCCGACAAGCATTTCCGGCATTTCCTTTGAGATAATTTTTATTGATTCTTCTGCGGCTGCAGTTCTAAAAGTCACTTCCGCGCATCCTATGCCGCCCTCATAAAGCGCTCTTGCAACAGGCAAAGCCTGCTGTATATCGTCAATTACGACGACCGGCACTATTCCGATATTGGAAATTTCCGTCAAAAATTTATTCATTATTCAGCTCCTAATTGCGATTGCAAAAAGATAAAAAAACTCTCTCATTCTGTTATTTCAACTATAGTTAAACAACTTTTAATTGAAAAATGCAAGTATTGATTATCATCTAAATAATATGTTCCGCCCGTCTTTTCAAAAATTAAAAGTTGTTGTCGCCGATTTGCCAGCAATTATAGTATTTTGTAAAATTATCCGTCGTTGACTGCGAACAGATTGCGCCCGTAGCTTAACGGATAGAGCGCCGGCCTCCGGAGCCGGCAATTCCGGTTCAAATCCGGACGGGCGCGGTTTTGGTTTATATTTCGTGTTTGCGTTTCTTCAAGTCTCGGGTATGTTTGCGATATTAGGCGGACTTCCTTCTCTCTCTTACTTGAACGCCAGAATATTTTGCAAATTGCAAAATAGAACAGAACAAAATAGAACAGAAAATGATTGATTTTGAAAACAATATAGAAAAACTTTATTCAATGATGGACAAATGTTCTATATGTCCGAGAAAATGTGCCGCAGATAGAAACAGCGGACAGAAAGGTCTTTGTAATACTGCAGACAAGATATTTATCGCAAGCAGTAATATCCACAGAGGCGAGGAACCGCCGGTAAGCGCAGACAACGGATCTGGAGCGATTTTTTTTTCGAATTGTGTTTTAAATTGCGTTTTTTGTCAGAACTATCCGATAAGCCAGCTCGGCAACGGAAAAGAAGTGAGCGTTGAAGGTTTAGTTGGTATAATGCTCAACCTTCAAAGCAGAGCCGTTCATAACATAAATTTTGTTACGCCTACTCATTACAGTGCGCAGATTGTAAAATCCGTACACGCTGCCCGCAAAAAGGGTTTGAAGCTGCCTATACTATATAATTGCAGCGGATATGAAAATATTGAAACTTTGAAACTTCTTGAAGGCACCGTTGATATATATCTTCCTGACGTAAAATATTCTGATGACGAAACGGCTTTTAAATATTCCGGAGTTAAGAATTATGTTGAAATAAATCAAATCGCTTTAAAAGAAATGAAAAGGCAAGTCGGCGATTTAACGGTTACCGCTGACGGCGCGGCTCAAAAAGGCGTTATTGTAAGACATCTGGTTTTGCCTGGAAATATTGAAAATACCAAAAAAGCTTTAGAGTTCATCGCTAAAGAATTATCAGAAAGTACTTTTGTGAGTTTGATGTCACAGTATCATACGGCGCATAAATCAAATAATTTTAAAGAGCTGTCGCGCTCCTTAACTAAAGAAGAATACGAAGAAGCGGTAAATTATCTCGAACTGTTAAATCTAGAGAACGGATGGGTGCAGAATTTATAGCAGTACGCGTCTAACCCCTTTATACTTTATTATAGAACAAAATGGATATAGCTAAGGTTGCCATTTGAAATAAGATTTATAATATATCAACTCTTAATACCACTGGTGTACGTCAGAATTTGATTAATTTTATCGTCCATAAAAAAGCAAATTATGATTTTCAAGAAGATGGTTTTATTATGGCTTGTATCACGCCTGTTTACATGACAAACATAAGAACAGGTTCAAATGATGGTTTGTCCATGTAAACATTGTTTCCCATGTTGTATGCGGCGGACGTCCGAATGGGCTTGGCGTATTGATAATGAAGCTCAAATACGCGAGAGGAACTTATTTTTAACTTTGACTTATAATAACCTCTGCCCGAGTGTTCGCCTTGGCGGGAAAAGGATATATAGCTTTTTTTGACAGATTGAGGAAAGATTTCCTACTATACTAAGTTAAGATGCTTTTGCGGTGAATATGGTAACAAGGTTTGGACGACCTTATTATATTAGTCATTTATTAAATATTTACAATATTGCAAAAAATCATGGAAGTCCAAATCATACAACTGCAAACTCTATCCGGCATATTATTGAAACATTAACATATTTTCAAAATATACTGACTTCAACTGATGATGTTAGCAATTATATAGAAACCAATTTCTCCAATGATAAAAATTTGCATACAGCGATACATGATTTATCTCACGGGGCTTGGAGAAGCGAACAGTCGCCAATTCATCCTGACCGCTATGTTAATATCTGTAAAGCAATAGCAATAATAGACCATATTGAAAAAAAATATGAAGGACAAATAGACTATTGTAAAACAGTCTGTGATAATCAGATTCTTGGTGAAAATTATAATTAAACTTTCCTGCAAAACAGATTATATGCCGGGAGAATGTGCAAAAAGATTAAAAATTAGTTGCGCAAGAGATATTATATAATGGAAATATTAACTGCTGTTGAAGTTGGCAAGAAATTGAATATCCCGAGATCATTGCTATATTATTTGATGAATACAGGGAAAATATCCTTGCCTGACAAAAAATCAGCTGTACTACTATTTGGACGACTCAAGTTAGCAAATAACTACGGCAAAAAGCGGAGGTTTTATGCAGAATTTCTCTAAGGAATCATTGAATATTACCAAAGAAAAATTAAACGAGTTTAAACGATTATTCCCTGAAGTTTTCAGTGAAGGCAAAGTCGATTTCGAACGCCTCAAATTAATTCTCGGCAAAAATGCATCAATTTCCGACGAAAGATATGTTTTGAACTGGGAAAACAAAAGAGAAGTGTTTACTGCCATACAAACTACTACGACAAAAACTCTGGGCTTTGCCCCGGAAGAATCTGTTAAACCTGATTTTACAGAAAATGTATTTATAGAAGGAGAAAATCTGGAAGTATTAAAAATACTCCAAAAGTCGTACTTCGGCAAAATTAAAATGATATACATAGACCCGCCCTACAATACAGGTAGTGATAATTTTATATATCCCGACAAATTTTCAGAAACCAAAGAAGAATACCTCAAAAAAATAAAAGAAAAAGACGAAGAAGGATACTTACTTAAAGAAGGATTATTTCACAAGAATTCCAAAGAAAACGGACAGTTTCACAGCAACTGGCTTAACATGATGTATCCAAGATTATTTTTAGCCAAAAACCTTCTTAAAGACGACGGCGTAATTTTTATATCAATAGATGACAATGAGGTTCACAATCTAAGGCTTCTGATGAACGAAATCTTTGGGGAAGAGAATTTTGTTTCAGAAATTACATGTCAAAAAAAGACTGGACATTGGAATGTAGAAGCAATTAATACAATTACAGAACACATCATAGTATATTGCAAAAACAAAAGTAAAAAAAACGAATTGATGAGTTTTTCAAAAAATCCTCACAACTTAGAAAAATATTTAGAAAGATATAAATATAAAGATGAATACATCTCAACAAGAGGAGCTTATTATACAGGCAAGCTGAGCATACATAATAATTCTCCTCGAAGAAATTTTGCTATAGAGTGTCCTGACGGAACTTTAACATATCCAAATGGAAGAAAAGAAAAAATACAAGAAGGCTGGAGTTGGGCATGGAATGAGAAAAGAGTTGAATGGAAGCGAAAAAATAATTTCCTTGAATTTAAAAAATCAAGTAATACAGAGAGCGGCTGGGATGTATGTTATAAAAACTATCTTAACGTAAATAGTAAAGGAAACCCTGTTGAAAGAGGATATTCACACAAAAATTTAATAGCATTAAATGCTAACGACACATATGCTATGAAAGAATTGTTTGGTACTGCCATATTTAATCACTCAAAATCTGTTAAACTATTGAAAACTATAATTTCCTTTATAAAATTTTCATCAAGCGACATTGTTCTAGATTTTTTCGCCGGCTCAGGCACAACGGCGCAGGCTGTTATGGAATTAAATAAAGAAGACAACGGGAACAGAAAATTTATATGCGTTCAATTACCAGAAAAAACGAAAGAAAACTCTGAGGCATTTAAAGCCGGATATAAGACAATAGCCGAAATATCTAAAGAACGAATAAGAAGAGCCGCTAAAAAAATTGAAGCCGAAGTTAAAGAAGAATCATCTGCCACATCTTTCCCTCAAGAGGAGCAGAGGAAAGAATGTACGGATTTAGGATTTAAAGCTTATAAATTGAAAGAATCCAATTTTAAAATCTGGCGCTGCGATACAATTTCCGACGAAAGAGAATTGGAAAACCTCGCCGACCTGTTTGAATATCCTTTAAAAGAAGGAACGAAAGCAAAAAACGTACTCTTGGAACTGCTTTTAAAGTTTGGGTATGATCTCAATGTTAAAACAGAAATCATAGAAGTAGACGAAGCTAAAATTTATGCCGTAAATAACAACGAACTCATAGTTTGTTTAGAAAAGATATCAAATACAATAATTTCAAAAATATTAGAAATCAAACCATCAAGCTGTTTTATGCTGGACAGCTTGTTTAAGGGGCAGGACAGTTTTAAAACAAACGTCGTGTTACAGCTGCAAGATGCAGAAATTAATTTAAAAGTGGTGTAAATATGAAGCTACATTTTGACAAAAACCAACAATATCAAAAAGATGCTGTAGAAGCCGTAACAGAAATATTTAAAGGACAGCGTATAAATAAAGGAGCCGAGAATAATATTACTTTATCGGAAGAAGAAATTTTAAAAAATATCCAAGAGATACAGAAAAACAATAAGCTGAAACCCTCTCAAAAACTGGAAGGACTAAACTTTACTGTTGAAATGGAAACAGGGACAGGAAAAACTTATGTTTATCTGCGGACAATTTACGAACTCAATAAACAATATGGTTTTAAAAAATTTGTAATAGTCGTACCGAGCATTGCCATAAAAGAGGGAGTTATTAAAAATCTAGAAATAACACGCGAACACTTTCAGGGATTATACGACAATACGCCTGTAACCTTTCAGACTTATGACTCCTCAGCGGTCTCCATCATGCGCGAGTTTGCTGACAGCAATAATATACAAATATTAATTATAAACATAGATTCTTTCGTAAAAGATAAAAATATTATAAACCGTCCTAATGATAAATTAGCAGGTAAAAAGCCTATAGAATTTATACAAAGTGTAAATCCTATAGTTATAATTGACGAGCCGCAAAACATGGAAACGACCGCACGAAAAACAGCTATTGAGACACTAAAGCCAGCCTGCACTTTAAGATATTCCGCCACGCATAAAAACTTCTATAATCTGGTTTACAGCTTAAACCCTGTTGAAGCATACAAACGCAGACTTGTAAAACAAATAGAAGTAGATTCTGTAACAACAGAAAATAATCATAACAATGCGTTCATAGAACTTCTGAGGTTTGAACAAAATAAAAACAGCATTTTGGCAAAAGTGCAAATAGAGTGTAAAACTGCTACAGGAGTTAAGCCTAAAGCTGTAATTATAGGAGCAGATGAAAAATATAACTTGTTTAAACTGTCCGGAGAAAGAGAAATTTATAGAGATAATTTTATACCGATAAATATAAACGCATCTGAAAAATTTGTTGAGTTTAGAAACGGGAGAAAAATATATTTAGGACAAAACAACAGCCAGATAAGAGATGAAATAATGAAAATGCAAATAGAACGCACTATTTTAGAACATTTGTCTAAAGAAAAGCGTTTTAAAGATCAAAACAAAAAAACTAAAGTTTTGTCTCTGTTTTTTATAGATAAAGTATCAAATTACAGGTCTTACGATGAGAACGGTAATCCCGTTGCGGGTAAAATATCCGAATGGTTCGAAGAAATTTACACTAAAATAATTAAGGATAATAAGGATTATGACGGAATTATACCTTTTGAAGTTAAAAAAATTCACAATGGATATTTTGCAAAGGATAAAAAGCATAGATTCAAGGATTCTTCAGGTGAAGCCAAAGACGACAATGATGCTTATCATTTAATCATGAAAAATAAAGAAAAACTTTTAGATATAAATGAGCCATTGAGATTTATATTTAGCCATTCTGCGTTAAGAGAAGGCTGGGATAATCCTAATGTATTTCAAATATGCAAGTTGAATGAATCGAACTCCGAAATGAAAAAGAGGCAGGAAATAGGACGCGGACTGCGGCTTCCCGTAAACGCTCAAGGCAATAGAATTTATGATAAAGATATCAACACACTCACAGTTATATCTAATGAGACTTACGCTGATTTTGCAAAAAGTCTTCAAAAAGAATTTGAAAAAGACTGCGGGGTCAAGTTCGACGGAGGGACAAAAAATAAAAGAGATAGAAAGGAAATAACTTTAAAGAAAGGATTTGACCTTGACGCAAAATTTAAAGAGCTTTGGGATAAAATTAAATACAAAACTACATACAGAGCAAATTATGAGACCGAACAACTTGTGTCCGAAGCTGGCAAAGCTTTAGAAGAGATTAAAGATGAAATAGAAGCCCCCGCAATAAGACGGAAGAAAGCCGGCATAAAGGTAACAGAAGCAGGGGTATCAACAGTTTTAGTCGCTGATAAACTCAGCATTATACAGGGCAGCTTTGAAGTGCCAAATATTATTGATTATATACAAAACAAGCTCAATGCCAAACTGACAAGAAAGACCATATGCGAAATAGTAAAACGTTTGGGCAGAATGGCAGATATTTTGAAAAACCCGCAAATGTTTTTAGACCTTGCTGTCAACAAAATAAATAATGTAATAAATAAACTTATGATAGAAGGTATCAAATACGAAAAAACAGGAGGACAGGAATGGCAGATACAGTGTTTTAAGAATATGGAAACATATATTGACAATCTCTATACTGTTAAAAACCAAAATAAAACAATAACAGACAGTATTGTTATTGATTCCCATGTGGAAGAAAAATTTGCCGAAGACTGCGACAGCAGTGAAAATATAGATTTCTTTATCAAATTGCCTGACTGGTTTAAAATAATGACGCCGCTGGGTACATATAACCCTGATTGGGCATTGATATACAAAGACGATAATAAAAAAACATATCTTGTGGTTGAAACTAAATCTACATTAGATCAAGACAAACTCAGACCAGAGGAAAAGCTCAAAATAAAATGCGGCAAAGCTCATTTTAAAGAATTTGCAGACGTGCAGTTTGAACATGTCACTAAAGTTGAAGATATCTTACCTAAATTACAATATAAGTGAAGACTTCAAAAGGCGAGGAAATAAAAAATTACCAAGATTTTAATAATAAAAAACCTTTAGATAATAAAATACTAAACGATTCTAATCCTGTCAAAATAAATCTTTAACGGCAAAAACAGAAATATTTGGCGGAGAGAGAGGGATTTGAACCCCCGATAGAGTTTCCCCTATAATAGTTTTCAAGACTATCGCCTTAAACCGCTCGGCCATCTCTCCAGTTATCACTTAATTATTTACATATATCAAAACTATACGGCACCGCCTCGAAACTTCTATGTAAAATCCGCGATATTTCATAATTTGCCGATAAGCCGTAATTTTACGCTATTACCGCGTTTTATCCAATAATACAGCCAAAACAATCTGTCAAAGGACAATCAAAATTTTATTCAAGAACTTTCAGAAGCTGCTTTTTAAAAATATTTAAAATATTTTTTAAATTTCGGCGGAAGAAACCTGCTCTTTTTGGCACCTTCTTGAATTTTTTTCAGGGTCTCGCCAGACAACCTTTCCGCCATATTATATTCCTTACTTGAAACACGTATCATAATTTCTGGCGCTGATACTTCAATGGCTTTCTGATAAAAAATGAATGATTGATGTTTTATTTTCGGATGGTCGCCTACATCTTAAGATACAAGACTCGTCTTCCCTTCCATTACCATGCAATGTCGTTATGTTTACCGCTAAAACATTATTATCAACATCTGGATCGGATACTACAAAATACAAGTGATTTTTTTCTTCGCCAAACCAAAAAGCTATCCCTTTATGTCTCAAAAGGTCACCCTTGTAAATCATCTTTACACTTTCTGTACGCATTCTCATTTGAGATTATCTCTTTTATCTCATCCTCGCTTCTGCCCAAAGACAAAAGTATCGTTTCTTTCTTTACTTTTACGGAAGATTTCTCCTTTTTTTCATCAACCTCTTTCCACTCGCGAAAATTATGATGAATCTCGTCAACCAAAAATTTCCAATCTTTAGAATGATATTTTTTATCTACCTCGTCTAGTATCTCTATTTCCGCTTTGCTCAGTTCGTCATAAGAACAATTTTCTTTAACTATAGAACATAAATCATTATCACCATCTTTCTTAAAACAGCTGTTCCATCTAGCTTGAGATGACTCATCCGCTTCTTGAGTTATAAAGCTATAAAGCCCGCTGAGTACCATTCCCTGCTTCATTGCGCAATAAGTATCTTCAGAAATCGCGAAATCCCATCTGCGCAGGCACTCTCTGTCGGCAATATAGAGAATCTTCAACAGCTTGGTATAATTTAAAGTAAAATTATATTTTTGCAGAATATAATTCACTATTTGAATGATTTTTTCCAAATTCATCGGCGCACTCGCTTTCCATTTGTAATACTTATATATTTGTATTGTAATTGTATATGGTATTATAACATAAAATCTAACATAACTCTCATGAGATTATAATGATATAGTTCGTAGAACTTCAATAATTATGCAATTGCGCTTTAACTACTTATAGACTACTTCGACGGATTTTCGCTCTTTTGCAATACTCTAACCCTTTCCTTCTCTTGTCTCAATTAGAAAAAAACTTTCTTATTTTTTCCCCAATTTTGATAAGAGAGAAGGAGAATCTTTGCCAGACTGTCAGCGCCACTAATCTGAATTCCAGATAGAAAAATTCTTCGTTTCTTCATTTTAAGCTTAAAATGGTATATAATATGCTACTCAAGAGGAAAAGCACATAAATGAAAAAAATGCTATTGATAGTTCTAACGATAACAACACTATTCGGCTGCAATAAAGGAAATGCAGATAAAAAGCCTAAACATTTGGTAAATATTGATTTGCTGGGCGGTTACCTGCACGATTACCGCAATAGTCTAAAAAAATACGTTGAACATGGCGATACTATTCCATATCCAGGAATACCCCGTTGGAACAATGGCTGCGAATACGCCGGCGGCTGGGAAACAGCTGACGGAGAAACTTTCAATTTCGCCAAAGCACAATCTTCCGATTCGACAGAAGGAACAAAAATAAGAAAAGAGCTTACTATTCGTCCAAAAATCCGATTCGACAAAGACCAGGCAAACAATATAGAAAATTCCCTGAATGCCATCTTTAAAAAAAACAGAGACATTAAAAATTTAAAAAGTAAAATTAACGAATTAGCTGCTCTGCTGGATAATGCAAAACGCGATTTAACAGACAACTCTACAAAATTCATAAAAACCGCCATTAATCTCCAAGAAGCACGCATCAACTCTAATAAAGACGCTATCATCACGCTTAACAATAAATCAAAAGAAATTGACAAATTAATTGCCGAAATGAGAAGATATTTTAAGTCGAATCCATACATCGCGGACGACTATTTACATCAATATTTTGTCAAATCAGAAACACCTGCATCTCTGATAAATACGATGAAAAAAATAGAAAATCATCTTTTACACGAAAAATATGAAGAGGCTGTCAATAAGTGCAATACCGAAAATCAGCAGAATATCTTACCCGACGATGATATTCAAATCCAAAAGCGCGCAGAAAAAAAAGTTTTTGAAATATTCCGTGAAAATTTTTCTGAGCAGATAAAACTAACAGAAGAAAGAATAAGAAAGAAAGCATATAGGGAGTATTTTCCATCTAGCGATGAGATCCGAAAGCGCGCGGAAGAAAAAGTTCTTAAATTGAACCTTAAGTCTAACGCTGATTTTCAAGAAGTGCTAAAATGCGAAATAAAACACAAAAAAATAAAGTTGAACGCAAAGCGTTGCTCTGCTTGTAAAGATGCCGCTCTCTCTTTAAAAAACAGTCAAGCTTACGCTTTAGACAAGGAGTACAAAGAACTTGCAGTTTCAATGCCCAAAAATAATAATTTTTCACTTAACGCATTAAGTCTGGACTCTTATAGTATAATTAAAGCCATAAATCTCCTTGAAGCCTTGAGCAAAGACAATGACGAATACAAAACAAGCTATGATTTTTCCGATATTATAAAGCAAGACGACAAGCTAAACAATCAAACGCCGCTAGGAAAACTATTGCATGAAACATATAAAAAAGAAAATGAAAATGAAAATCGTAAAAAAGAAGCGCTTGACGAACTGCAAAATATAATAAATGATAAAATAGAAAAAAACGCTTACGGACTAAAAGAGCTGGCAGCCAAAAATCTTACATCTGAGCTTGAAAAAGTAAAGCTCAGAATTTACATGGATGCTGTTATTGACCTGCGCAGGCAGGCGGAAGATCTTGAATTACAATCTACCCAAACAACTGCTCTGCTTCCCTCCATAGCATTAAAAAATGAGGCAGCCGTCCGCAGAACTATCGCGGATACAATTGAAAAGCAGATTTCAAATTCAGGAATAAACTTAGAAGAAAATTCAGCAGGTAACAAAGAAAAAGAGGCAACAAGAATAATAAAAATGATAAATGAAAGACGGGAAATTTATGGATTAAAAGCTCTAAAAGACAAATTAAAACCCGCGAGAAAATCTCTTTTAGGCACTTTCCAAAACACTTACCGAAAAATTGTAGATATTGAAACAAAAAAAGCAATGGAAAGTTTCAAATCGCAAGCTGATGTTATTGAAAACATTAAAAGCGACATCAAGAAATTAAACAGTATTCCAAAGACTTACAGTGAACGTGACCAATACAATCCAGATAATTACAAAAAAATTATTAAAAAAATAGAAAGCGATATCAAGAAATTAAATTTCGCCGCCGCAATCAAAGGTATCGAAGAGATTAAAAGCGGTATTGGCAAATCAAAGTCAGAAATTGACGATATCGTTACCGCTGCTAAACCATTCGAACAAGAAGAAGATATTAAGTCGCAAATTGATATCGTTGAAAAAATCAATAGTAATAGCCCTAAATTAAATGATAAAATCAACAATTCTGTTAATTACAACAAAAAAATTATCGGAGATGGCGTTGCCCAACTATTTAAACAAGTAGAAAACCTTAAACGACAAAATTCTAAAATTCAAAAGGTAAAATACAGTATCAATGAATTAAAGTCTAAAGTTGATATCTCTGCAGAATCATCTCTTCCAAATAATTACAAAGAAAGCATTGAAAAGATCAGCAGCGATATCAATAAAATATTTTTCTGGAATGCAGCTGAAAGCATCAAACAATACACCAGCAAAATCAACAAACTTATTAAAGAACCTCTTTTTTCAACTCGCAAAAATGGATATGTCGAAATATCCAAATTATCTGATTACAAAAAAATTATCGGAGACGACGTTGCTCAGCTACTTAAACAAGCAGAAAATCTTAAATCGCAAGCCAACGCTATTAAAAAAATCAAAAGCGATATCAAGAAATTAAAGCTATCCGCTCCAGACGCTGATAAAAAAAGTATTGAAAATATCATAAGCGATATCAAGGAATTAAAGCTATCCGCTGGCTTTAAAAATATCGACAACACTCTCAACGAATTAAAAAACGCAACTGATAATCCCGCTAATTACAAAGAAATCGTCGGAGAAGCCGTCGAGAAATCTATGGAGCTACTTATCCTAGATAATTACAAAAAAACTATGAAAAGACTTAGCAGAAGTTTTAATAAACTCGGCGAAAAACCCATTATTGAATTAAAAGAATTAGCAAAAGACCTTGAACCAGAAATTAATGATATTATAAAATCTAAAGAACTTTTAACTCAATCAGGTCATATCTTTGCCAATGAATTAAAAGAAAATTCTCAATCGCAAGTCAACGCCAATAAAAATATCGATAAATTAAAGTTAAAGGCTCAGTCCCAAGAGTCCCTTGCTTACGTACAAAAAACGCAAGAAAGTCTTCAATTGCAAGCTGACACTATCAAAAACATCAAAAAAAATATTGATAAATTAAAGCCTAAAACCGACGTCTTTATTAGTCTAGAAAAACTAGAAGAAGAATTCTTCAATATTAAAAAGATTAAAAGCGATATCAATGGGCTAAAGTTCAGAGCAGCGAGAGATACCGCTATTGACATACGCAAAAAAGCAGAAAACTTGCTGCAAGAAGCCACCACAAAAACTGATTTAAAATCCGCTACAAAGCTAAGGATTAAGGCAAACGCTCTAATAAACACCGCAAACAAAATAGAAATAGAGGGAAATCTCAGATACCCCATAGAAGAGGTAAATGAGAATATAGAGTACATAGCAGAAGAAAAAAGGAAAGAAAGACAAAAAATTTATGCATTAGATCAGCTGTCAGCACAGGAAAAAGATGACAGGCAACATCTCTTACAAAGCTATAATTATTACGAAAACATTAAAAATGCGGTTTTGGGATATCAAGCAAACATTAAAAAACTTGTAGAAGAATTTAATTTGCTGAAAGGAGACTTTCGCAAAAATTACGGAGATTTTCCTTCGCTTTTTAAGCTTCACTTAAAAGAAAATCAAAGTAATTGATACAATTAGATAATATAAGAAAAGTCTATCGCAGAAATTTTGTAACAGGTTTTTTCCTTTTTGCGCAAAAAGGATTGTTTTCAGCTTTATATACGGTAGATTATGTAATAGGATAAAAATATCTAATTAACATTTTGATGAGCAACGCTCATTAAAAGCTTAATTCTATTGATTTGATTTACTTCACTCGCTCCCGGATCATAGTCAACAGAGATAATATTTATGTCGCTATATCGCCGTTTGAGTTCTTTCATAACGCCTTTTCCCGTAATATGATTTGGCAGGCATCCGAAAGGTTGCACGCAGATAATATTTTTTACACCGTCCTCTATAAGTTCCAGCATTTCCGCGGTCAACAACCAGCCCTCGCCGGTTTGATTGCACACCGAAATAATATCGGAAGCTTTATGCGCTAAATCTTTTGTGGTTTGATATGAATAAAAATGGTTACTTTTTTTCAGCACTTTTCTTATAACGGAACGAAGCCTCTCTATATAACTGCTCGCAATAAATGATATAATTCTATTTTTAAAACTTCCGGCAAGATACTTGTGCTTGTATATGTCGTCAAGCATACAATAATTTATAAAATCCGTCATATCGGGAACTACTACTTCCGCTTCTTCTTTTTCTAAAGCTGAAACCAAATTATTGTTCGCGTAAGGATGAAATTTAACTAAAATTTCCCCAACGACACCGACGCGCGGCTTTTTTACTTTTTTGACAGCTATGCCGTCAAAATCTCCGATAATTTTTTTTACGGTCTTTTTGAAGTCAAAATACAGCGTTTTTCCTATCCTGTCGGAAAGTCTCATAAGCCATGCTTCAACTAAAGCATCCGTTTGTCCTGAATAAACTTCATAAGGACGCATGCGGTTCGACAGCCTCATAAGCAAGTCGCCGTAAAGAAGCACAAGCAGAGCGTCTTTCAACATTGAAAAAGAAATCCCCAGAGATTTGTTAAGCGAAGAATCCGTAACACTTAAAGAAATCACCGGTACGTTTTTAAAGCCTGCCTTTTCAGCAGCTTTTCTTAAAAAACCTGCATAATTTGTAGCTCTGCAACCGCCGCCCGTCTGAGAAATTATCAATGCGGTCTTATTTATATCGTATCTGCCTGATTTTAAAGCATTTATGAGCTGTCCCACAACGACTATCGTAGGGTAACACGCATCATTGTTTACGTATTTCAGTCCTTCCTCGATATCGGCTTTGCTAACTTCAGGCAAAACTTCCAATTTTATTCCGTACTTGCGCATAATAGAACCCGCAAGACGAAAATGCACGGGCGACATTTGAGGACACAAAATAGTATAAGAATTTCTCATATCTTTCGTAAATTCCGAAAATTTTGAGAACTTCGTTCTTTCAAAAATATTATCTTTAAATTTTAGTCCTTTTCTTTCCTTTATAGAGGCAAGTAGAGAACGTATTCGTATCTTTGTCGCTCCCAGATTAGAACCCTCGTCTATCTTTAAAACCGTATAAATTTTACCCGACTTGGAGAGAATTTCCTCCGTTTGTTCAGTTGTAATCGCATCCAGTCCGCAGCCGAAAGAATTGAGCTGCACAAGCTCTAGATTCTCTATTCTTGTAGCAAGATTTGCAGCGCGGTAGAGACGGGAATGATACATCCACTGATCGGCAAAATTAATTTTCGGAAGCGGTCCTGACAAATGCGCCACCGAATCTTCGCTTAAAACTATCATTCCGTACGACGCAATTAAATCCGCAACGCCGTGATTTATCGCGGGGTCAATATGATACGGCCTTCCTGCAAGAATAACCGCAGGTTTTCCAGTTTCTTTAATTTCTTTTATAAACGCCGCCCCATGTTTTCTTATATCTTTTTTAAACAGGTTAAGAGCGGCTCTCGCTCTGAGTATTGCGAAAATTAAACTTTTCTTTGTTATGTTGAAATCTTTAAGCTCCTCAGCAAGCCTGTATATCAGTCTCTTAATATTATCAAAAGGCAGAAAAGGCTGAAGAAACTTTACCCCTTTTTCTTCCAAAACGCTCATATTTAAACGTATAACCTCAGGATAGCTTCCCACTATGGGGCAATTATAATGATTGGCAACATCTTTAAACTCTTCTATTTCATAAGGTATACACGGATAAAAAATTGTTTTAACGCCTTTCTCAACAAGATTTTCTATATGTCCGTGAACCATTTTTGCAGGAAAACATACGGTTTGCGACGAAATGGTGTCGAGACCGCTGTTAAATAAAGCGTTTGACGACTGGTCGGATAGAACCACCCTAAAGCCGAGTTTTGTAAAAAGGGCAAACCAGAAAGGATAATTTTCGTACATATTTAAAACGCGCGGTATGCCGATTTCGCCGCGCGGCGCTTTTTCCAAAGGAAGCGGTTTATAGCAATCAAAAAGCCGTTTATATTTATAATCAAACATATTAAAAGCGAAACTCTGCGATTTTTTATTCTGTAAAACGTTTTCGCATCTGTTGCCGGAAATAAAGGTTTTGCCATTGGGAAAAACAGTAATATTTAGCAGGCACCTATTTTCACAGCCTTTACAATGCGTATTTCTCATCTTACAGGTAAATCCTGAAAGTTTTTCTTCAGATATAAGCGAAGTTGAAGCTTTCTTATTTTGCAGGGCGATAATTGCAGATCCAAAAGCCCCCATAAGACCTGCAATGTCGGGACGGATAACTTCTGATTTCAAAAGAATTTCAGCCGCACGTAAAACGCCGTCATTAAAAAACGTGCCGCCCTGAACGACAATATGTTCTCCAAGTTCTTCGGGATTGCTTATTTTTATAACTTTATATAAAACATTTTTTATGACAGAATAATCTAGACCTGCGGAAATATCCGCCGCGCTTGCGCCCTCCTTCTGCACCTGTTTTATCTTAGAGTTCATAAAGACCGTGCATCTGGAACCTAAATCTGCAGGTTTTCTTGCAAACAGCGACAGCCGGGCAAAATCTTGTACTGTATAATTCAACGACTGTGCAAAATTCTGTATAAAAGATCCGCACCCTGAAGAGCAGGCTTCGTTTAAAACTATTTTATCTATAAGACCGTTTTTAACATATATGCACTTCATATCCTGTCCGCCTATATCCAAAATAAAAGACACTTTAGGATTAAAATGATGCGCAGCCTTATAGTGGACTATCGTTTCAACCTCTCCTTGATCAAAATTAAGAGCGGCTTTGATTAACGCTTCGCCGTAACCGGTAATACACGCGCCCGCTATCCGAACGTTACTAGGAAGTTTTGCATAGATATCTTTTAAAACGTCTACTACGGACGGCAGAGGATTTCCGCCGTTTGAGCCGTAACAAGAGTATGCTATCGCTTTATTTTTGTTTATTAAAACCGCTTTGGTAGTCGTAGATCCCGCGTCGACTCCTAAAAATAAATCCCCTTCGACATCTCCAAGTTCAATTTTCGCGGCAGACGTTTTGCCGTGCCGTCGCATAAATGTTTCATAGTCTTTTTCGTTTGCAAACAGAGGAGAGAGAAGTTCCGACGCGGTACGCAAAGGTTTGCTCTTTATGTTTTTAAATCTTTCTTTCAGCTCATTTAATGTAGTTTTGTCGCCTTTGCTCAATAAAGCCGCTCCAAAAGACACGAAGAAATGAGCGTTGTCAGGAAAAAATATGTTTTCAGACTTCAACTTTAATGATTTAATAAAACAATTTCGTAGTTCGGACAAAAAGAAAAGCGGTCCGCCAAGGAAGCACACGTTTCCTTTAATAGTGCGTCCTCTTGCTAAACCGCCTATGGTCTGATTGACAACCGCCTGTAAAATACTTGCCGCTATATCTTCTTTTGCTGCACCTTCATTTAAAAGCGGCATAATGTCAGTCTTCGCAAAAACGCCGCACCTTGCGGCTATAGGATAAATTGTTTTATGGTTTTTTGAAAGTTCGTTTATGCCCGCAGCGTCGGTTTTAAGCGTTTGCGCCATTTGATCTATAAAAGCACCTGTGCCGCCCGCGCAAGTTTCGTTCATTCTCTGATCTGCCGAAGCGCCGTCAAAAAACGTAATTTTTGCATCTTCACCGCCAAGTTCTATCGCGACATCAACCTTAGGAAGAAAAGTTTTTATGGCTTTTGTGCAAGCTATAACTTCCTGTTCAAAGCTTATATCTGATCTTTGCGTCAAATCCGTCGCTCCGGAACCCGTAGCGCAAACGACAATATCTGCAGCTTTTAATTCTTCCGGGACGTCATCCATTAAATCGACAACGGTATTTAACAAATCCGACCGATGTCTTTTATAGTTACAGTAAACAGGCTTGTTATCCTTGTCAAGTATTGAAAGTTTAACAGTCGTAGAACCTATATCGAGCCCTGATTTGAACACTTTGTGTTCCACTTAATTCTCCCGTTTATAAAATACGTCCAGTTACATAAGGATCAACAGATAAAAATTTGAAACAATACTTTTAGTATGCTATGCTATCAAAATTAAGCTGTTTGGTAAAGCAATGAATAATATAATTAAGATTGACAGAAGAAAGTAAATTTGTTACTGCACGCTTGGTCTCAAATAATCTGAACATCAGAACATCGGGCAGTTAGCTCAGCTGGAAGAGCATTTCCCTTACAAGGAAGAGGTCGCAGGTTCAAGTCCTGCACTGCCCACCATCAATAACCACAACTCCTTTTCTTTCTCACGAAAGAGAGAGTTGTTGTTTTTTAGTCCGTTAGAGGTATCGTCCCGCTTTCAGCGGGAGAACAAAATTCAAATTAATATTCAGCTAGTCCGCCAATAAGCAAATGTCCATTGAAAATAAACCTGACGATTTCTTTCAGTTAAAAGAAAAAAGATAGATTAAATGTCTGCCTAAAGGGCATTATATCTTTTTTAAGAATTTAAGAATCCGTATCCGCTTTTATATTTTACGGCGCTTATATTCATATTACAAAAAAATTTTACAGCTTTTGTTTTTTACACAGTTATTAAAACCAATCGCATCTTCACAACGCGGACTACTCCGTTAGAGGGCTCCTCTCCTTACTTTTCTTCTCTTTTGGAAGAGGCAAAATCGCATAAACAGCTATAATACCGCTTAAAACTGCAATGCTTAAAAATGCGCGCGTATATTGAAACCACAAGGACTAAATGATAAAATAATTATTCGTTATGGCAAAACTCATAATAAAAAAATACGGGAACCCTGTACTAAGAAAAAAAGCAGAAGCAGTCATAGAAATCAACGACGGCATAAAAAAACTTGCTTCCGATATGCTTGAAACCATGTATTCTGCTCCGGGTATAGGTCTTGCCGCCCCGCAAGTCGGCATTTCACTCAGACTTTGCGTCATTGACGTGGATCCAAACAAAAAATCTCCCGTAGTTGCGATAAATCCTGAAATAATTTCAGGTGAAAATAAAATAACCGCTGAAGAGGGATGTCTGTCTTTACCGGGTTTTTACGAAAATGTAAAGCGTTTCGAAAAGATTGCTGTCAGCTATACCGATTTAAACGACGAGAAGCAAAAAATAACAGCGCAAGGATTTTTTGCCAAAGTCGTACAGCACGAGATAGACCATCTAGATGCAAAACTTTTTATAGATTATCTCCCGGATTGGAAAAGAAAATCTATTGAAAAAAAAATAAAAAGAAAGAAAAAAGCAGGCGATTGGTGAGAATATTATTTTTTGGCACAGCTCTCATCTCAAAAATTTATCTTGAAGAATTATATAAAAACCGTCATGAAATTTTCGCCGTAACGACATCGGACAAACGTGCTTTGAGAGGTCAAAAACTTACCTTTCCCGCAGTAAAAGTTTACGCCGCAAAAAATAACATAAGTTTTATACAACCTGAAAAATTTACGCCTGCCGTTATTGAAGCAATAAAAAATTTTGACGCAGACGTGGGAATCGCCGTAGCTTACGGCAGACTCATTCCAAAAACTGTTTTTGAGATTCCAAAATACAGAACTTTTAACATACATTTTTCGCTCCTTCCAAAATACAGAGGAGCCGCTCCTGTCCAATACGCTTTGTATAAAGGGGAAACTGAAACAGGCATATCTTCCTTTTATATTGACGAAGGACTCGATACCGGCGGTATAATAATACAGGAAAAGCTCAATATAGACACAAAAGATAACGCGGAAACTCTGTTTAATAAGCTCATCCCTTTAGGCATAGACGTCATGAATAAAACTCTCGGGCTTTTTCGAAACGGAAAATACGGAGCAGCGTCTCAAACTGGATATCCAAGTTTCGCCCCGTCTCTCAAAAAGGAGACAGGCTTGGTCAACTGGAATAAAAGCGTAAGCGAGATATACAACCAGTTCAGAGGCTTATACCTCTGGCCGGGAATATATTCAATAGTTTCTCAGGGCAAACTTGCGGGTAGAAGAATCAAATTTGCAGAGATAAAAGTGTTTGACAGCAGCTCGATAAATAAAGATTGCGGCATCGTATGTTCAACAGAAAAAAACAAAGGGTTTACGGTATCATGCGCCATCGGCAGAATTCTGGTTTTAAAAGTACAGCCTGAGAATAAATCTGTCATGCTTGCATGGGATTTTATTCAAGGCAAACAGCTTTCAACAGGCGATCGTTTTTAAATTATGATATAATAGAATTAAATATATTATGATGTAATAACTGTAAACATTACCGCTTATTACTCATCTGCAATGACAAAAATCTTGATATACCGTTGCGGGACGATATATCTGCCGCGTCAGCTTAATTATCCAACAACACAGATTATTATGACGCCACCGGCAGGCATCAATAACAAACAAGGAGAATTCTGCTGTGGCGGTTGAAATCAATGAAAGCAATTTTGAACGAGAAGTATTATCATCGGACAACCCGGTGCTGGTTGATTTTTGGGCACCTTGGTGCAATCCTTGCAAGATGCTTTCCCCTATCATTGAAGAACTTGCCGACGAATATGACGGCAGGGTAAAAATAGGCAAAATAAATACAGATGAAAATACATCTTTATCGGCAAAATTTCAAATTACGTCAATTCCATGCCTAATTTTATTTAAAAATGGCACAACAGTACACAAAATAGACGGATTCAGATCTAAAAACGATATTAAAAAAATTATTGACAATACGCTGTTATGATCAACTCATAAAAAAATATTTCATTTGCGATTACAAAGGATAAAGTGGAATTTTTACCACAAGATAATACACCTAACAGAGTTTTAACTCAAAAAGAAATATTTAAAGTTTTCCTGTCCCATATTATATACAGCAATATAAAATAAACAAGAAGAAAAAAATGCGGTTTTGCCGGTTATCGTATCAGCTCGCCGGACAGCATTCAAAAATAACTATGCTGAAAATGAACGCAATAAGAAAAAGCGGCGCTATTTTTATATTAAGAGCGAGCGGCGCGAAGGTATCTTCAACAAGCCTTTTCCCTAAATTACCTAACAATATTTTTAGGCGGCAAATAGAAAGATTCAAGAGAAAAGTACGATTATGTCAAAGTACCGCAATCAATATTGAATTCGGCTTTAATACAGCAAGCATAGTCGGGAGAAATTCATTAGAAATCCGCAAATATGCGTAAAGAATAATTTTAGAGAAAAAATTAAAGCTGCAACTTAACTCAACAGGATATCGATAAAAATATAAAGAGTTTAGAGCGTTTAGCATTGATTGCTAAAAAAGAATGAAAAAGGACACTAAAGGTCGGTTGTTGTTCCTTCTTTCATTGCTGCGGAATCCAGAAATTCAGCTTTAAACGGCTAAAAACAAAGGCAAATGGCATACTTTTTGAGAAGTAAAAGTACACCTACACAATGCGTTTTAAATAATCAAAAAATAAACTTTACAGAGATAATACGGCAAAAATTCAGCAGAAAACATACAAATGACCGGTTCTTAAAAGACCGCGCTTTCTGATAGAGATTGAGAAAAGAGATTCATTGCGGAGTTCCGAGCCACCACGCGACGGAGACAACTGATAGCAGAAAAGATGCCCGACAGAGAAATCCCCACACAATCTGCGGTAACCATTAATCAGTTGCTGCCCGCAAAATCTGTATATGCGCTGTGTGCGGTGGCTCTGGCATTCGTGATTCTGCGGTACAAAAGCAGAGCGAAAAGTCTTGAGTTAAGGGAGAAGCAAATTGAGCTAAACAAGAGAGAATTAGACAAGGCGGACTCCAAACTATCTCTTAAAATATTGGCGGCTATAGAGTACCCGCGATTAAAACCGAAACACCGCACGCGCAGAGAATAGAAAAAGAGTTTCTAGAATCCAAACTCAAAATATTGAAGGAGCAGCAAGAGAGAGCGGAATCAGAAGAACTCTTGAAATCACAGCAGAAATCAAATACGGCTAAAGCGCAGAATGGCAAGTTAAAAAAAGCGTGGAAATTCACAAAGAAACTTTTCGGATACCTTAAATTTTGGAAACTCTGCAGTAAGAGTTCGTCGGCGTAAAATAAAGGAGAATCAAAATGAATATGAACACGACTGAAATACTGCGAGAAATAATAGGAATACTGCAGGAAGTGATATCCAAATGATATATGATGTTATCATTATCGGCGGCGGACCTGCGGGGTTGTCAGCAGCAATTTACGCTTCAAGGGCAAGACTGAAAACACTGCTTATAGAAAAAAACGGTTGCGGCGGACAGATGATAACAACCTGTTCGCTTGAAAACTACCCGGGGTTTAATGGAGGAATCGACGGTTTTGAGCTTGCCAGAAAATTTGAGGACCAGGCAAAAGATTTTGGCGCGGAAATAATCTATGACGAAGCGGTGCGCATTGAATACGGATTGGCAAAAAAAGTAATTGCTGCAAATTGCACATACGAAACCAAAACCGTTATTATTGCTGCGGGAACGCACGCAAAAAAAATGAATATACGCGGAGAGGAGAAGTTCCTAGGCAGAGGCGTATCCTTTTGCGCCACCTGCGACGCTCCTTTTTACAAAGACAAAAATGTATTGGTTGTCGGCGGCGGAGATTCCGCAATTGAGGAAGCCGTTTACATATCAAAGTTCGCAAAAAACGTAACTATTGCTCACAGAAGAGACAAGTTAAGGGCTACAAAAATTCTACAGGAAAGAATGAGGCTGCATCCGAATATTTCAGTGATATACAATACTGTCCCAAAAGAAATTTCCGGAAGAGATTTCCCTGAAAAAATAACAATGACAAATATAAAGACAAACGAAAACAAAGATTTGAAAATTGACGGCATTTTCGTCTTTATAGGCTTAATTCCAAACACTGCGTTTTTTTCAGGTCTTGCGCTTGACGAAGCGGGATACGTTATAACAGACGAAAACATGAATACTTCTGTCGCCGGTATTTTTGCCTGCGGGGATATAAGGAAAAAACAGCTGAGACAGGTTGTAACAGCCGTATCAGACGGCGCTCAGGCGGCTATAAGCGCACAGCATTACATAGAAAATCCATGAAAAAATTTTTCATTATAGACGGAAATATGTACATTCACAGAGCATATCATGCTTTGCCGCCGCTTTCTACTTCAAATAACCTACAAGTCAACGCAGTTTACGGTTTTATAAAGCTGCTGCTTAAAATCAAAAATAACTTTAAACCGGACTATATCGCAGTCTGCTTTGATTACCCGTCAAAAAATTTCAGACATGAAATATTTAAAGATTATAAAGCAAACAGAAAACCGCTCGACGAAGCGCTTATAAACCAGATGCCCATCGCAAGAGAAGCCGCAAAAACTTTAAACATTGCAGAAATAGAAATAAAAGGCTATGAAGCCGACGATTTAATTGCTACAATAGCCAGCAATAATAAGAAAAGCGGAGTACAGACTATTGCCGTAACGGGCGACAAAGACATTCTGCAGCTAACTGAAGATGAAAACATCTTAATATGGAACGATTCCAAAGACATTATGTATGACGCTAAGAAAGTTGAAGAAAAATACGGCGTCATGCCTAAACAGCTTATCGACGTTTTTGCTTTAATGGGAGACGTTATTGACAATATACCCGGCGTAAAAGGCATAGGCGAGAAAACCGCAATAAAACTCATAAAAAAGTTTGGGACTCTTGAAAGTATTCTGCAAAATGCGGATTCCATAGAGGGAAATACGGGGAAATTGCTCAGGCAAGGCAAAGAGAAAGCACTGCTCAGCAGAAGCTTAGTAGAACTGAATAGACATGTCCCTTTAGAATACAAACTCGAAGAGTTTGAAAATAAAGATATGGACGCGGATAAAGCCATTCCTTTTTTTGAAAAATACGAGTTCAACAGCCTGCTGGCAAAATATTCCGTAAATCAAGAAATTCAACCGACTCTCATTGCGAATGAAACGCAGCGCAATGAAGAATTTAAAACTAATAGTTTTACGACAGACAAACTGAGTTTTGAAATAGTAAACACCAAAGAAAGAGCTGCGGAAGTTGCAAAGATAATAGAACAAGCGGAGATTCTCGCATTAAAGACAATAAGCTCCACAACTGACCCTTTAAAAACAAAAATTGTAGGCATATCGTTGTGCGTTGAAAGCAAAGCTTTCTATTTTCCAATCGGACACAACGATTTGACTTCACGGCAAATAACTTTTGAAGAATTTAAAAACATTTTTACTCCGTTGTTTTCTTCAGATAAAATAAAGAAAATAGGACATGACCTGAAACAGGAAAGAAATATTTACAGGATGTCCGAAACCAAAATAAACAATATATACTTTGACATAATGTTGGCATCGTATTGTTTAAATCCCGCAAAATCACACAATATGACCGATATCTCAAAAGAGTACCTAAACTTTACGGCAGAAGAGGAAAGTCGTGCTGTGAAAGGAGCAAAAAAGTTTGCGGCTGCTGATTCTTCAATAGAAAACAGCGCAAAATACGCAAACTCGATTTCCGCCGCGATATTTGCGATATACAAAATATTTGATTTTCAGATAAAAGAAAAAAAACTTTCGCCACTTTTCTTTAATACGGAGATGCCTTTAGTCGAAGTTCTTTCCGAAATGGAAATTTCAGGCATAAAAGTCGACATGTCTTTTATGCGCAATTTCAACGAAAAAATTGTTTCCGAACTCAAGGAAATTGAAAATACCATATACAAAATTGCAGACAAAGAATTCAACATCAATTCGCCAAAACAGCTTTCTTCCATCATGTTTGAAAGACTTAATCTGCCGGCGATCAAAAAGACTAAAACAGGTTACTCCACCGATGAAGAAGTATTGTCCGAACTTTCCTCCCACGAATTTCCTGCCGAAGTATTAAAATACAGAGAGCTCCAAAAATTAAAAAGCACTTATATAGACCCAATAACAAATTACTGCTCTTATTACAACGACAGAATTCACACCGTTTTCAACCAAGCTGTAACAACTACGGGAAGATTGTCGTCGACAGAACCGAATCTGCAGAATATCCCAATAAAATCCGCCTATGGAAAGGAGTTCAGGAAAGCGTTTGTGCCAGAAGACAATAAGATTTTTATATCTGCAGATTATTCCCAGATTGATTTAAGAGTTCTAGCGCATATTTCAGAAGACGCAAAATTTATTGAAGCTTTTAAAGACGGCGCGGACATACACAGCGCGACGGCAAGGGAAATCTTTAATATACCAAGAAGCGAACCTGTGCCTGACAATTTAAGAAGCGCGGCAAAATCCATAAATTTCGGCATAGTTTACGGCATGTCGCCTTTTGGACTTTCAAAACAGCTAAATATCCCGTTCGGAAAAGCAAAAGAATATATCGACGGATATTTCAAAAGATACAGCGGAGTAAAATTGTGGATGAAACAGATTGTCAAACAGGCTTCGGAAGACGGATACGTGCGCACGATCACCGGAAGAATAAGATATATCCCCGAACTGTATTCCGCAAACATTCAAACGAGAAACGCGGGAGAGAGAATAGCTTTAAACACTCCGGTGCAGGGAAGCTCCGCAGACATAATAAAAACCGCGATGATAAATATATATAACGAAATTAAACTTAAAGGATACAAATCTTTAATTCTTCTGCAGATTCACGATGATCTGCTTTTTGAAGTTCCAGATGAAGAAACTGAAAACATGATTTCAATAATAAAAGATAAAATGGAAAATTCCTTACCCTTAAGCATTCCCATATCCGTTGATATTAAAACCGGCAGAAATTGGGGAGAAATGAAAAAAATATGATAATAGGTCTGACAGGAGGGATCGCCACAGGAAAAAGCGAAAGCGTCAAACACTTTAAAGCGCTCGGCGCCCATACTATAGACGCAGACGCAATATCGCGCGAACTCACATCCAAAGGCACGCCGGTCTTAAACGAACTTGTAAAAAGTTTTGGAAGCGGCATTCTGCGTTCCGATGGAAGCCTAAACAGAAAAAAATTGGCGGATATAATTTTTTCGGACAAAAAAGCAAAATTCAGCGTTGAAAAAATTCTTCACACTCATATAATTTCGCACATAAGCGAAATAATTTCGCACAATGTAAACAAACACAATATAGTAATTGATGCGCCGCTCCTTTTTGAGGTCGGATTAAACAAAATGTGCGATAAAATAGTCGTCGTGTGGATTCCGTCAAACATTCAGGTAAAACGTCTGGCTCTGCGCGATAAATTAAATGCGGATCAGATAAAGCAGAGAATTGATTCCCAGATGCCGATAGAAAAAAAAGTTGAACTTGCGGATTTCGTAATAGACAATTCCGGCTCTAAAAAGGATTTGAAAAAAAGTATAAAAGATTTATATAAATTATTGACATCAAAACAAAAATAATATAAAATTCTTTTCAATCCACATAGATATTTTTCAAATCAAACAAAATAATCCGAACAAAATAACAAGTCAACCAGGCAACACAATAAAGTAGAATTACAACCTATGCCAAAATAAAAAAACAATCAAAAGTAAAAATGCGTCAAAAACTCTGGAGGAGTTAATGGAAAAAGATAAATCTTCTATGGATATGTCGGTTTTGTCAAAACGAACAATGGCAGAACTCATAGAAATTGCAAAGACTCTTAAACTCGATTTTGTTGCAGGTTTAAGAAAACAAGAACTTATAGCAAAAATTTTTGAAGCGCAGACAAAAGAGAATAAATTGGTTTACGACGAAGGCGTCTTGGAAATCCTGCCCGATGGGTTCGGCTTCTTACGTTCTACGGATTACAACTATCTGCCGGGTCCGGACGATATATACATATCTCCTTCGCAAATAAAGAAATTCGCTTTAAGAAAAGGCGACACGGTGGCGGGATATGTCCGTCCGCCTCAAGCTCAACAAGAACGTTATTTTGCGCTCCTGCAGGTAAAATCAATCAACGGACAGGAAAATCTTGAAAATATAAGGGATCGCGTTCTTTTTGATAATTTGACGCCACTGTACCCCAACGAAAAAATAGTCCTCGAAACAAAAAAAGAAGAAATATCGACAAGAATCATAGATATGCTTGTCCCAATAGGAAAAGGGCAGAGAGTTTTGATCAATGCAGCTCCGAGAACAGGGAAAACCGTTCTTCTACAAAAAATAGCCAACGCAGTAACTGAAAACAATCCCGACATCGTGCTTATGGTTTTGCTGATAGACGAAAGACCAGAAGAAGTTACAGACATGCAGCGTTCCGTCAAAGGCGAAGTCATATCCTCAACTTTTGACGAGCCGTCAGACAGACATATACAGGTTGCAGAAATGGTTATAGAAAAAGCCAAAAGAATGGTTGAAAGCGGAAAACACGTAGTTGTTCTCTTAGATTCCATTACAAGACTTGCAAGAGCTTACAATACGGCAATACCGTCAAGCGGACGAGTTCTCTCTGGCGGACTTGACTCAAATGCTCTGCAAAGACCCAAAAGGTTTTTCGGAGCCGCAAGAAATATTGAAGAAGGCGGCAGCCTCACCATTATAGGCACCGCTCTCGTTGAAACAGGAAGCAGAATGGACGACGTTATATTTGAAGAGTTTAAAGGAACCGGCAACTGCGAAATTTACCTTGACAGAAAACTCGCCGATAGAAGAATATTTCCCTCGATAGATCTTCTGCGTTCAGGCACAAGAAAAGAAGAACTCCTTTTAAGCGAAGATGAAAAAAATAAAATGTGGATATTGAGAAAATGGATGAATTCGATGAATTCTATAGAAGTTATGGAAGAGTTAAGCAAAAGATTACTCAGCTCAAAATCTAATAAAGATTTCTTAAAACAGATGGAACTTTCCAGCATGGAAGGATTATAAAGACAATTTTAAGGGCAGAACGAATGGCAATTTCACATCTGGTCAGGATTATCACTCCAAATTCAATTTGACATAATCCGTCGACATTTTTCTTGCAGCAGAAACTATTTTTACCTCTTTTTAAATAAGAAAATGGTCTGCCTTTTAAAGAATAATCACTAACAAGCAGTTTTCCAGCTCAGCTTTTAAATGATGTTTTTTCCAATTTCTGCCCTTTTAAAACATATTGACGAACCGCTATAGGAAATATCAACTCTTTTCCAACCGAGCTATCCGCGTTTCCAAAATTAAAACACGACCATAACAACACATGAAAGATAAACAAAAACCGTTAAAGATTTGCGAACTGAAAATCCCTTCAATTTTAAATTATCACACATTTACATTTAATCGATTCAGTATAATTAAGTCTGCCGCCAAGCAATCGCTTTTTTCTAAAAAAGCGAACTCTTTGAAAAATCCAAAAAAAGACAGAATAATTACGGAGCAAAGTCCTATTAATATGACAAAATTGGATTATGCCCAACTTAATAAAAAGTGAAGCTGCGTTGAAATCTTACATATAGAACCTGTCGTCAATATGTTTTTAGACATGATTCAATCTATAGAAATATTGGACTTTATCGCCAGAAATCCTTATTTGCATAGATTATTATTCTCTATTATTTTATCTGCGCTCTAGAAAAAACTATTTTTTTGTAATACAGCTTATGTCTTCAGGACTAGTTTTAATTTTTAATACAAAAAGCCAAGCCGCCCGCCAAGATGAATTGGCAGGCAATTCTTTGCTATAATATCAAATATATGCAAACCATTTGATATATTATAATTAAATCTTTTTAACGGAGTTATTATGAAACAGCCTCAAGAAAGCAATTTGAAGCGCAAACTTACAAACCGTCATATTCAATTTATTGCAATCGGCGGGGCAATTGGAACTGGTTTATTTCTGGGAACCGGAAGTACAATTTCTGCGGCAGGTCCCGCGGTCATTTTGGGGTATTTGATTGCCGGACTCTCAATTTTCTTAATTATGCGTCAGCTCGGCGAAATGGAAACAGAAGAACCTATGACAGGATCTTTTAGCTATTTTGCTTATAAATATTGGGGAAAGTTCCCAGGATTTTTATCAGGATGGAATTACTGGATTCAATATGTTCTTGTCGGTATAGCAGAACTGACTGCCGTTGCAGCGTATGTCCAGTACTGGTTTCCAACTTTAGCGACATGGAAAACAGCCTTGTTCTTTTTTATGCTTATAAATGCAATAAATTTGACTGCGGTAAAAGCTTACGCCGAGATAGAATTTTGGTTTTCAATTATAAAAGTAACTGCAATATGCGCTATGATTTTGGTGGGCGGATATATATTGATTGTAAATACCAGTTTAGTTGACGGCGCGACCATCAGAAACTTATGGATGGCGGCAAGCGTCGGCGAAAATACAGGTAATCCCGTTTTAAGTGGATTTTTCGCGCACGGCATCGTCGGACTTTTAGCGGCTATTCCAATGATAACTTTTGCTTTTGGCGGCTTAGAACTCATAGGAATTACAGCCGCAGAAACTGCCGACCCTCAAAAAACTATTCCTAAAGCTACAAACCAAGTAGTATTTCGTGTTTTGATCCTTTACATCAGCTCTATTGCTGTGCTTCTATCGCTGTATCATTGGAGCAACTTGCAAACAATTGAAAGTCCTTTTGTAATGATATTTGATAAAATAGGCTTTAAACATGCTGCATGGGTTCTCAACTTTGTAATTTTAAGCGCCGCATTATCAGTCTATAACAGCTGTATTTACAGCAATAGCCGCACGCTTTACGGACTTGCTCTACAGAATAACGCTCCGCAGATTTTTTCAAAAACAACAAAGAAAGGCATACCTGCCGCCGCACAGATGCTGTCCGGCATTTTGACATTCTTAGTAGTCCCGTTAAACTATTTTCTGCCAAACTGGGTTGACGCTTTTCAAGCGGTTATAAGCTTCGTAGTTGTTTGCATTCTTATTAACTGGGGCTTGATTACAATGTCCCACATGAAGTTTAAAAAACAAAAAAATCTCGAAAATCATAAAACACTGTTTCCATCGCCATTCTATCCATATACAAATTATATAGTATTTGCATTTATTCTTCTCATTTTGATCATTATGGCAATATTACAAGGAATGATCAAACAGGCTATCGCAGTTCCCATTTGGATACTTATTGTTTACGTATTTTACAAAGTCTCTACAATAAAGACCAATAAATAAAATTTTTTCTCATTTTCTTCATTTTAAAAATATTAATACGCGGATACATTGACTCTAGCGAACAAATTAGGATAAGCATAAAAATGAAAAGTGTATTTATATTTTGGCAGACTGCGATAAAAAAGAGACTGTCGGTAAACCGATAAATGAAAATAAAGCGCCAGAATTGGCAGCGGCTACAACTTTTCCAAACAATAGGAGTTTGCTGCTATAGCAGTTAGTGCAAGAATTTAGGCAATAAAGAGTTACTGTTGTCGTAATACGTCAATAAATGCCAGTTCTTTGACCGATGTTTCTCAAACAGAAACTCAAATACAGGAGAAGGTCATTTGATATTTAATAATAGCTATTCTTTTCAGATTTGTCTAAATAATTTCGCACAGATAATTTTCAACTGTGTCTTTAATAACTTTACTTTTAACAGCTATCTTAAAAAACCCATAATATCCAGATAAACGATTAAATAAACTCATTGATAAACCATTGGAATCATGCAAAATACTTCGCCAAAACGAATCTATAAATTTTAAGTTTATAAGTAAATATATCCCCATTCAAGTAGATGTTTTTCGGGAACTTTAACGAATAATTGCGATGCAATTTCAACTGTATTGAAGAAAATTCAAAACAATAAAATACTTAAACGAAGGAAATGCTAAGCGGCAACGAAAAACAAGACAGTGTTTTCAAGAAATTGTTTAAAGGATAAAAAAGAATTTGGGAAGAGATGAAAACGGAGTGAACTGCTAAGAACACTTCGTCTGTTGAAATAATAAAGAGCAAAGCAAGAATTTTTTAATTTGATTGCTGCCGTTGCATTCGGCGGAATCGCTGAAACGGTTAATAAAGACATGACTGATTCTTTAAAATTTAAAATATTATTAAAATGCTGTCTTTTCTCATTTCTTTCTATTATGTTCATTTGCGGGATGTAAATTTGAGTTATCATTTTTGGCATTAAATCTGCCAAAGGCTGGGGAAGAAAGCGATAAATAAAGTTTTTAGCTGATTCAAACCTGTGAAAGAGGAAAGTCCCGAAAATCGTATATTATAGATTACAGGAATAAAGATAAGCAGAAATACACACAGCAATGAATTGAAATCAACAAAATGACAGAAAATACTTGTCATTATCCGCTTTGAGCCGCAACTCTGTTTTATTACACATCCTCAAAACTTTACTATAACCGATAAAATTGGCAAACTCATTATACGCTGTTTTTTTTTATTTCATTATTATCTATAAATTTATATTCTCAAACAGGATATTTTTGTCGTTAATCCTGCCGTTTTATTTAACATTTCCAGCTTTAATAATTTATAGTTTAAACTTTAAGCCAATGTTGTGAAGTAATCTGGCATTTTTCTAAAACTTCATAATTCTATCGGTCTTATTCTTTAGTTTTCTCTATAGCGTTCTGTGTTTCTCCGTCGTTTTCGTCTTTTACCACAGAGGCGATTGCCGCAACTTTATCTCCATCGCCAAGCCGGACGAGTCGCATGCCTTTAGTATTCCTTCCGATGACAGAAACAGCAGCTACTTCAAATCTTATTGTTACGCCGTTTTGCGTTATTATCATTACCTCTTCGCCGTCATTTGCCTTTTTAATACCGACAATATTTCCATTTCTTTCCGTCGTCTGCATATTTATAACGCCATGTCCCGCTCTCCTCTGCAGACGGTACTTGCCTACTTCCGTTCTTTTGCCGTAACCATTTTCAGAAACCGAAAGGAAAACATCGTCAGAGGAAAAAACTTCCATGCCTATAACTTCGTCGTCTTTTTCAAGCACTATTCCCTTTACGCCTCGGCCAAGCCTGCCTATTGCTCTTACGTCGCTTTCTTTAAATTTTATAGCATTGCCCTTTTTTGTAGCTATTATAACCTCAGGGTTTTTATTTATTGCTTTTACTTCCGTTAAAATATCGCCATCCGCAAGCTTAATTGCTATTATGCCGAATTTTCTCGGGTTTACAAACTTGTTAAGTGCAATTTTCTTGATTATACCGTTTCTCGTACACATCAACAAATATTCGTCTTTAATATTTTTAGAATTAAAAGATCTTATTGGAATTGCTGCGGTAATTTTCTCTTCCGTTCCCTGCAGCTGCAGGAGATTTACTATAGCTTTTCCTTTTGACGTTCTCATTCCCTCCGGGATCTCGTAAACTCTCATCCAGTACAGTCTCCCGCGCGTTGTAAAGAACAACATATATGAGTGGGAACTTGTAATAAACAAGTCCTCGACAAAATCTTCTTCTTTTGTGTTCATTGCAATTATTCCGCGCCCGCCCCTATGCTGTGCCTTATAAGTGTCAAGCGATATGCGTTTAATATATCCGGCATGCGACATTGTCACTGCGACTTCTTCTTCTTGAATTAGATCTTCAATATTAAAATCGGCTTCCTCAGCTTGGATCTGCGTCCTTCTCTTATCACCGTATTTTTTCTTTATATCGAGGATTTCGCTCTTAATTATAGCCAAAATCTTGCTTGAATCCGCCAAGATAGAGCGAAGTTCTTCTATAAGTTTTATTATCTCCAGATATTCATTGTCAATCTCTTTTCTTTTTAATCCGGTAAGCTGGCGGATTTTCATTTCTAAAATAGCCTCAGCTTGAATCCTTGTCAAGCGAAATTTTGACATTAGACCTGCGCGCGCAGTGTCTTCATCGGCGGATTCTTTCATAATCTTAATGACGCCGTCGATATTATCAATCGCTATTTTTAAACCTTCCAAAATGTGGGATCTTGCTTCGGCTTTTTGCAAATCAAACTTTGTTCTTCTTGTAACAACAACTTTTCTGTGTTCAATATGATGCATCAAGATTTCTTTAATATTCATCACTTTCGGTCTGTTGTTTACAAGCGCAAGCATTATAACGCCGAAAGACGACTGCATCTGAGTGTGTTTGTACAACTGGTTTAAAACAACTTGTGCGTTTGCGTCCCTCTTAATTTCAATAACTATTCTTATACCGTCGCGGTCTGATTCATCGCGTAAATCGGAAATACCATCAATTTTCTTATCTTTTACCAAGTCGGCAATAGAAGTTATGAGATTTGCTTTATTTACCTGATAAGGTATCTCATTTACTATAATAGCTTCTTTGCCATTTTTGATTTCTTCTATTTCGGCTTTGGCTCTGATCTTTACCGAACCTCTGCCGTTTTCCATATAATTCTTAATGCCGCTTTTTCCTAAAATTATTGCGCCCGTCGGAAAATCCGGACCTTTCATATACCTCGCAATTTCTGAAATCGGAAGTTCTCCGTTGTCTATTAAAGCCGCCAACGCATCGATGACTTCTCCTATATTATGAGTTGGAACGTTTGTAGCCATGCCTACGGCGATACCTGACGAACCGTTAATCAAAAGACTGGGAAGTTTTGTCGGAAGTATTGAAGGCTCCTTCAAAGAACCGTCATAGTTGGGAATAAAATCAACAGTATTTTTATCTAAATCCGCAAGCATTTCATCAGTGATTGCGTCCATTCTCACTTCGGTATAACGCATAGCAGCGGCAAAATCGCCATCTACGCTTCCAAAGTTTCCCTGCCCGTCAATCATCGGGTATCTTAAAGAGAAGTCCTGCACCATTCTGACCATAGCGCTATAAACTGCGGCATCACCATGGGGATGGTATTTGCCCAGCACGTCTCCGACGACTCTGGCGGACTTTTTATACGCAGTATTGTGCTTTAATCCCATTTCTTTCATCGCATAAAGTATTCTTCTATGAACCGGTTTTAATCCATCGCGCACATCAGGCAGCGCTCTTCCAACAATAACGCTCATAGCATAATCAATATAAGAGTTTTTCATTTCGTCTTCAATATTTCGCGGAACAATGCTTGCCGACAATATTGCTTGTTCGTCTTTTATCTCTTTTTCATTTGACATATTTATACTACCTTTCTTTATTGTGTACGCCGTTAATTGTATCAATGTAGTAAGGTCTTACGAAACAGCATTTGTCGTAACCCTGAAGGATTACGGGGTGTTCCGCGTAATAGCGGACGCATACTACCCAATTCTGGTGAACTACGCGGTCTCTTAGTGCTTCCCGTTCGTAGTCCCAGCCTCCAGCCGTGTGTCTCTTAATCATGTCTGCTTAAT
>JAIXMX010000006.1:0-3925 GCA_020328155.1 Candidatus Endomicrobiellum agilis
ATTCTCTTTCTTGAACTCTCTCGACGCAAGCTTGTACGGCTTCTGTATCTCGCTCACATGTTCTACTGCGTCCATCGCCTCAAATATTTCTTTGTACTTTTCCGCTCTATCTCCTATCATGCCTATTATCGTAATATCCGCTTCTCCCTTTGAAACGTGAGGCTTATAGCCAAGTCCTTTTATCTTCTCCGTCACCGCTGCAACTTCTTTCTGCTTAGTCCCTTTTCTCAATGTTATTACCATATATCTTCACCTTTTTTTATTCCCTTTTATTTCTATCTTTCTTTTCTCTTATTCTCTCAACTCTTTTTACTTATTATATACCTTTTTCAACTTCTCTATAAATATTTCATTTTCTTCATGCAGCCCAACCGTCACTCTCGCCCAATCCTCAAGTTCGTATTCATCTAGCGCTCTTATTATCACTCCCTCTTTCAAAAGTCCTTTGAATAACTCTCTACCCTTTAACGCTCCCGCATTAAAAAAAATAAAATTCGCAGCTGTTTTAACATATTTTATTTTAAGCTCTTCAAATTCACTGTACAAATACTCTTTCTCTCTCTTTACAAGTTCCTGACTCTTGACTACCTGCTCTCTATCTTTTATAGCTGCCGCTCCTCCTGCTTGCGCCAACCGATTGACATTAAAAGGCGGTCTTATTCTTTCTATATACTCCACTATCTCTTCGCTTGCAAATCCATAAGCTACCCTCAACCCAGCCAGTCCGTATATCTTTGAAAAAGTCCTAAATACTATCAAATTCTCATTATCTCTTAAAAAGTCTACGCCGTCCGGATAAGCTCTCTCCAATAATCCATACTCAAAATACGCCTCGTCCAATACAACCAACGGCTTGACTTTGAACTTATTCAAAGGTACACTCTTCAAAAACTCCGAAACTTCTTCTTTATTATTATATGTCCCAGTAGGATTATTCGGATTTGTCACAAAAATCGCTTTCGTCCGCTCCCCACACGCTTTTGCCATAGCCGTCAAATCCTGCTTAAATCCTTCTTTCATATCGACAATAACCGCTTTAGCTCCCATCAACTTCGCCGCCATCTCGTACCTTATAAACGAATGTCTCGAAATTACTATCTCATCTCCCTCTTTAAAAAATAACTTTCCTATCAATTCTATTATCTCATCTCCCCCAGCTCCAGTAAAAATTTCCCCTCTCTTTATCTCATACCTCTCTGATAACGCCTTCTTTAGCTCATACGAATTCGTATCGGGATAATAAAATATTCCCTCCAAATTCTCTCTTATCGCCTCAATCGCTTTCTTTGACGCTCCCAGCGGATTCTCGTTCGAAGCCAATTTTATTACCCTTTCCAGTCTCATCTCTCTCTTTATCGTCTCTATCGGCTTTCCAGCAACATACGGCTCAAACCCCTCGCATTCCTCTCTTATCATCTTTGTTATATACATTCTTTTCTCTTTCTCTTCCATTTTTGTTAATTATACGACCACTTTTTCGCTTATTTTTATTATCGAACTACAAAGAATCTCTGATGACATCTTAAGTTATCTGATAACTGCCTAAACTCTTCACTAAAATACAGCTGCGCTCTAAACTCTCTATTGTTTTGGCTATATTTGTATCTTCCACATGCCCTTTAAAATCTACAAAAAACATATATTCCCACGCTCTTTTTTTCGTCGGTCGCGACTCTATCTTTGCCAAATTTACATTATTCTTGTTAAAAATACCCAATATATTATGTAGCGCTCCCACCTTATCTTTAACCGTAAAAACCAAACTTGTTTTATCTTTCCCGCTTGGTTTTGTTGAAATTTTTCCCAAAACAAAAAATCTCGTGAAATTTTCTCTGCTGTCCTGTATCCCCTTCTTCAGTATGTACAAATCATATATCTTCGCCGCCGCTTCCCCTGCTATCGCTCCTGCAAAATCTTCCTTCGCTACTTTCTTCGCAGCCTCTGCCGTCGAGGAAACCGGAATCAGCTCCGCTTCGGGATAATTTCTATTTATCCAATTCCTACACTGCGCCAACGCATGCGGATGCGAATACACCCTCATAATTTTAGTCTCTCTATCTTTCCCTATAAAACACTGTTCTATCTTTAAACTTATTTCCCCGCATATCTTAAGTTCTGTCTCAACAAGTATGTCAAGCGTAACATTCACTGATCCTTCATTCGAATTCTCCACAGGCACCACTCCAAATTCCGCCCTTCCGCTTTCTACTTCCATCATCACTTCCATAGGACTCCCAACAGGTATAAAATACCCTGTAGACCCAAAATTCTTTATCGCCGCCTGATGCGTAAACGTCGCCCATGGACCCAAAAACGCAATCTTTGTCGGACTCTCCAAATTCCGGCACGCACTTATTATTTCCGTATATATATTCCTTAGCGCTTCTTCCCCTAAAACCTTCTTACTCGCAATTACGTTCTTCAACACTTCTTTCTCGCGCGACGGCACATATATATCCCCTCCTCCCTTCCCCCCATTTTTACTTTTCTCTCTCGCTACCTCTAACGCAAGTTCCGCCCTCTTATTTATAAGTTTCACTATTTCTCTATCAACTTTATCTATAGACTGTCTTGCACACTGTATCTTTGACGGCATCTATTCCCTCCACGCACAAAAACAAATTTAAAAAACTTTTTCTCTTCATTCAATCTAACATTCCCTGATTATCAATATAGTGTATTCTTTGTAAGTTATATCTAACCCATACTACATACTATTCGAAGTTATATGATTACGGAAAGAATCCTTTCAGCACTATTATATATACTCTAAAAAACTTATTAAAAATTATTATTAAATTTGATTATAAAGGGTAAAGCCTTTTCCTCGAACAGGAGCAAACAAACAGAACATATTAAATACTTGCGAAAACAAGATTTTTAATCTTTTAGAATTTCAATTATTTTTTTTAATCCCCGTCCTGAAAATCTTTTTGTTTTTCTGTCACCATTTAAATCCCGCGGACTAGTTAAAACACAAAAAAACATTTTACCGGCAACTCTGCCCGCAATAACTACCTTCATATGAGCTTCCATAAAAGGTACAGTGATGGGTCTTGAATATTCTATATTATTTATGCAGCGATGGACAAATTTTATCTAGCGGACAAACCGTATGCGCGGGATTTCTTGCTTTGCAAATTCTTCTCCCCAAAGTTTGTATCAAAAAAGAGAATTTTATCCAATATTTTTGAGGAATTATTTTTACTAAATCTTTTTCAATCTTGACGGGATCGCAGGACTTTGTAAGTTTCAGTAAATTTGCAATTCTTATGACATGGGTATCAACGGCAATACCCTCAGCTTTTCCAAAAGCAACGCCTAAAACAACGTTCGCTGTTTTCCTTGCAACGCCGCTGAGATCAAGCAGTTCCTCCATAGTTTGCGGAACGTTTCCGTTATATTTACTTACTACCAACCGCGCGGATTTAATAATATTTTTTGCTTTATTTCTGAAAAATCCCGCAGATTTTATATAATTTTCAAGTTCAAAAACATCGGCACCCGCGTAGTCTTCTACGCCTTTATATCTCTTAAAAAGATCCTTTGTTACTTTATTAACCCTTTCATCCGTGCATTGCGCGGATAAAATTGTCGCTGTAAGAAGTTCAAAAGGGTTGGAAAAATCAAGAGCGCATCTCACATTTCCATAATTTCTCTCTAAAATTTTTATTATTTTTAACGCATATTCTTTATTATTTTTTTCCATTGATAATTTTAAGTATTTTTTCGTGCATTACAACGCTGTTTGATGCAAGCATTGTATCTTTAAACACGACATCTTTTGAGCCGCAATAATCTGACACTTTTCCGCCTGCCTCTTGCACTGTCAAAACGCCTGCTGCTATATCCCACGGTTTTAAACCCTCTTCCCAAAAGAAATCAAAACGCCCACACGCAACATAAGCCATATCCAAAGCAGCAG
>JAIXMX010000006.1:3935-56228 GCA_020328155.1 Candidatus Endomicrobiellum agilis
TCTTATTCTTCCGCCAAAATCCCGTGATGCGGAAAAACATCTTTTATTACTTTTATTATAGCCTTTTGCGAATTCTTGTCAGCCTGGGTAACCGGATCAATTTCCCCCTTATACTCAACGCTAAGTACGCTGTTATAGTATTTAAGAAGCACCGATGCTCCCTCTTTTGCAGCAGCCAAAGCCGTACTTGTATAAGACGAAAATTCCATATGCGCTCCTTACTTTTTAATTTACACAGTTCCGTATTCATCTTTTCGCCATGAGTATTTAATAAATTATAAAATTTTTTATTAGCTCCGCACTATTTAACTTGATGTTAAAAAACTGTATATTTAATCTACTATATTCGCCTTATCGGATGTTATTATCCGCTAAACATTTCAAAAAATCAACAATAGACATACTCAGTTCTATATTTTTGTTCTTGCTTTTTAAGTCCTTTAATCCTACGACCAAACACACTAAAGAATACTTCCATCTTTCCATATCGGACAAATTCACAAACGCACCGTTCGACTAACCATTCCCAAACTTTAGATTTTTCTGAACACTGTAGAAATAGAAATCGCTTTTAAAAACTTTTCCCGTCTTTTAATAAAAGTGCATCCTCTCAATAAATCTTCTCAGAAAATGCGGGGATGACGGGATTTGAACCCGCGATCTCTGCCTTGACAGGGCAGTGTGTTAAACCAGGCTACACCACATCCCCAAAACATACAAACAGATCAACTAAATAAACCAATAATCAACAAGATTAATATTCCAATCCCTTATATACAGGAAATTCTTGACACAATTTCAACATGTCGAGTCTGACTTCGGAAATTATCTTCTCACTATTAATATTTTTAAGAACTTTAATTATCGCCTCCGCTATTTTTACCATTTCAGGCTCTTTCATGCCTCTTGTGGTGACAGCGGGCGAACCTATTCTTATTCCCGAAGTTATCGCCGGCTTTTCGAGGTCATAAGGTATTCCGTTTTTATTTAAAGTTATTCCTGCTTTTCCCAAAACATCCTGAGCGTTTTTACCTTTAACGTTTAAAGGTCTTAAGTCAACCAAAAACACGTGCGAGTCGGTGCCGCCGGAAACAATTTTTAAGTTCCCATTTTCTAAAGTTTCGGCAAGTTTCTTTGAATTAGCTAAAACCTGCCTCTGATATTCTTTAAATTCAGGCTTAAGCGCCTCGCCTAAAGCCACAGCCTTTGCAGCTATAACGTGCATTAAAGGTCCGCCTTGCTCTCCCGGAAAAACAGCAGAGTTAATTTTTCTTGCAAGCTCTTCATTATTAGTGAGAATTAAACCGCCGCGCGGTCCGCGAAGCGTTTTATGAGTTGTCGTCGTGGTAATATCCGCACACTCTACAGGCGACGGATAAACACCCGCAGCTATTAAACCCGCGTAATGCGCCATATCCGACATATGATAAGCGCCAGCTTTTTTTGCAATTTCACTTATTTTCTCCCAATCCCAAATCCTCGAATATGCGCTCGCGCCGCTAATTATCAGTTTAGGATTATGCTTCGAAGCAAGATTTTCTATTTCATTATAATCTATGTAGCCCGTTTTTTCGTTTACCGAATAAGAAACAATATTAAACCATTTGCCTGAAACATTAAAAGGACTGCCGTGCGTTAAATGTCCGCCGTGCAATAAATTGAGACCCATAACGGTATCACCGGGTTTTAAAAGAGCAAGCAGTACGGCAAAATTTGCCTGCGCGCCGGAATGCGGTTGCACGTTTGCAAACTTTGCATTAAAAAGCTTTTTTGCCCTTTCTATCGCAATAGTTTCCGCTATATCTACAATCTCGCACCCTCCGTAATATCTTTTACCCGGATATCCTTCGGCGTATTTATTCGTAAGGCAGGACCCCTGCGCTTCCATGACCGCCTGCGAAGTTATATTTTCAGAAGCGATAAGCTCTATAGTTTCTCTCTGTCTCTCAAGTTCTTTTACCAACATATCATAAATTTCGCCATCATTTTTCTTTATGCTTTCCATTTTTTTCTCCTGTATTATCCTATCCTATACGAACTTTAATATCTCGTCAGTATTCAAACAGCCTTTACGAACAACTGTATAGGGAAACTCTACCATATCTATAACTGTAGATTCAAAAGAGAATTTACACTGTCCGCCGTCAACAGCAATATCAACTATCCCGTCAAATTTTGAAGTTTCGTCTATATTTTTTGCACTTTTTTCGCTCGATATATTGACAGAAGTCGTAAAAACAGGCTTACCCGTTTCTTTCAACAGTTTTAACACAAACTTGTTATCTGGAATTCTCACTCCTAAATCTTTTCTGCCGCCAGACAAAATCTTCCCCATTTCCGTTGTAGAAAATATCAATGTGAGCTGCCCAGGCCAAAATTTCTCGGCAATTTTCAGCGCTTTTTCGGGGATTTCAACAAACATTTTCATGCTTTTAATATCTGGCGACATCAGAATAAACGGCTTTTTCTGACTTCTGCTCTTAATCTTACATAACGCTTTTTGTGCTTTTATATTAAAAGCGTCAACGGCAAAACCGTAAACTGTATCCGTGGGGATAATCGCTATTCCGCCGCTTTTTATGATCTCGGCCGTCTTTTTATGCACTTTTTTGTTTCTCGATGAAATCTTCAAAGTCATATATCTGCCTTACTCTAAAGGATGGGCAGTCAACAATTGTCGGACGAGAACAATTAAAAAAATTGTCATTCTAAAAAAAGATGCAGTCTTTAAACCGCCAGCACCCTCAATCGGATGAAAATAACCAGAAAAACACTTTTTCGGCGACTGCGCTCGCATTTCAATTTTCATTTCGCTCTTCAGCTTCTGTAGTCGCCGTTTATTTTAACATAATCATATGAAAAATCGCACGTATAATACTTACTGCTTTTTTCACCCGCTTTTAAATCTACAACAATCTTGACTTCTTTTTTAAGTAAAGATTTTTTTGCCTCTTCTTCAGAAAAATTTAACGCAATGCCGTTTTTAAAAGTATGTATGCCGCCTATATATATGTCAACTTTATTGGGGTCAAATTTTACACCTGCTCTGCCTGCAGCGGCGATAACCCTGCCCCAGTTTGCATCCGCGCCGAAAATAGCCGTTTTAAGAAGCGGCGATGTCGCTATTGTCGAAGCTATAAGCTTCGCATCGTTTTTGATTTCAGCATTTTTAACTTCAATTTCAATAAACTTTGTCGCACCCTCGCCGTCTTTTGCAACAGATTTTGCAAGTTCAAGAGTAATATCGTCAAACGCCTCTATAAATTTTTCTAAATCCGCTTCGGATAATTTCCCCGTACCGCTATGCCCATTAGCCAAAACTATTAAAGTATCGTTAGTTGACGTATCTCCGTCAACAGATACGCAGTGAAAAGATTTATCCGCAGAATTTTCCAATATTGTCTGAAGAGTTTTACTCTCAATTTCAGCATCAGTTAAAATAAACGAGAGCATCGTAGCGTGAAGTCCCTGCATATTCGGGTGTATCATACCCGCGCCTTTCACACAGCCCCAGATTTTAATTTCGCCATTTTTGACTTCAATTTTTCTGCTCGTTTTTTTTATAAAAGTATCCGTAGTCATTATTGCAAGAACAGCCTCATCTTCATTTTCAGAAGATACGCCGATATTATTTTTTAACATATCGACGTTCTTTTCAAAGTCGTCCCCGGAAATACTTAAGTATTGTCCTATAACGCCAGTCGAAGCACACAAAACAGAACCGCTCTCAAAATCAAAAGATTTTTCTACTATTGAACACATATTCTCAGCATCTTTTTTCCCTTTGTCACCGGTACATGCATTTGCACACCCCGAATTCGCTATAATACCTGAAAACTTGCCGCCTTTTTCCAATCTTTCAATATCCGTAAGAACCGGTGCGGCTTTTACAATGTTTTTTGTAAACATACCAGCAGCATGTGCAGGCGATTCGGAAATAAAAAGAGCTAAATCTTTTTTTCCTTCATTTTTTGATAAGCCGCTGCGTATTCCTCCGATTTTAAAACCTTTTGGAAGCATTGTCTTTAATTTCTCCTTGCAGTCAAACTTTACGGCGCATATTCAAACCGTCTACAATCCTACGGTCTCAGGTAAACCAAACATAATATTCATATTCTGTACCGCCTGTCCCGATGCGCCTTTGACTAAATTGTCTATAACCGAAACTACGACAAGTCTATCTGTTCTTTCGTCAACTTTAATACTTATTTCACAATAATTCGTATTTGAAACATCTTTTATTCCCGGCATCACACCCTCATCGAGAATTTTTACAAATTGCCTACCGCCGTAAAATTCTCTATATTTCTCAAGGACTGCAGATATCGGAACATGCTTTTTCATACTTACATAAACCGTTGAAAGCATGCCTCTCTCAACGGGAATAATATGCGGAGTAAAACTTATAGTTACGGCTTCTCCCGACAAAACCGAGAGTTCCTGTTCTATCTCAGGAATATGCCTGTGTCCGCCTGCAATTTTGTAGGCTCTAAAATTAGGATGTTCATCTTTAAAATATGCTTGCGCACTTTTTCTACCGGCTCCAGAGATACCGCTTTTTGAATCTATAACTATTCCTTTCAGGTTTACAAAATCGTTTTTTACGGCTGGCGCACAGCCTAAAATAACCGTTGTAGGATAGCAGCCTGGATTTGCAATAAGCAAAGCCTTTTTTATTTTCTCAGCATTCAGTTCCGACAATCCGTAAACAGCTTTCTCGATATATTCTTTTGCAGTATGTTTTATATTATACCACTTTTCGTAAACTTCCGGCTTGCTCAACCTAAAATCCGCAGATAAATCTATAACTTTAACTCCGGCATCAATAAGATGCGGAACAATTTCAAAAGCAACAGCATGCGGCAGCGCAAGAAAAACCACATCGCATTTGTCGGCGACTTTTTTCACGTCTAAAGCTTCGACTCTCAAATCCAAGTGGCTAAAACGCGGATACACATCCTTTAAATGTCTTTCTTCGGAAGAACTTCTGCCGAAAAGTCCGGTTATTTTCACATCCGGATGGTTTAAAAGAATTTTTAAAAGCTCTTCTCCTGTGTATCCTGTTATACCTACAATTCCTGCTTTAACCATTCTTTTCCCCGATTTTACAATAATTACGAATGTTTGAAAATAATTTTCAAAACAAATCTATCCGCAACAGCGACTTTGCACACTATTGAAACTCCGCTTTCCGCATTTTATTTTCCGGATATATCAAAATTACAAACTCACCCACCAAATTGCGTTTCATCTTAATATTTTCTGAAACTTCTTTAACTGTTCCTCTTATAAACTCTTCAAACTTTTTCGTCATTTCTCTTGCCAGACAAATCTTAGCATCTTCGCCAAACACATCCAAACATATTTCAATAGTTTTGAGTATTCTGCGCGGAGACTCATAAAAAACTATAGTTTTTTCTAAATTTAAAAGTTTAGACAACTCTTTTCTAATCTTGCCGGACTTCCTTTTTAAAAATCCGCAAAATATAAAACCGTCCGATGGAAGGCCGGAACCTACAAGAGCGGTTATTACTGCGCTCGCTCCCGGCAAAATTTCAGTTTTTATACCTTTTTCCAAAGCCTCTCTAATTAAAACATATCCAGGGTCAGAAATACCCGGAGTTCCCGCATCTGAAATGAGAGCAACTTTTTTCCCCTCTGACAACTCGCTAAGTATCCGTCCAAGCCTGCGGCGTTCGTTATAGGAATAAAAACTCACCAAAGGTTTTGAAATCTCAAAATGCGATAAAAGCTTTAAACTCTGCCTTGTATCCTCACAGGCAATCAAATCACAATCTCTGAGCGTTTTTAAAGCTCTTAAAGTTATATCTTCAAGATTTCCTATTGGAGTCGGAACTATGTATAAAACGCCATTCATTTTACGATATGTTGGCATATATAGCACTCCCATTCAGCGTCGTTAACTTACCCCCTCCTCTCCAAATTCTGCCCAACGGAAATTTTGCAAACTTTCCCGGCATCGCCTCATAATTTTTATTATAACCTCAAGAATTATCAACCGCTTGTTTTAGAACGCGTAAGAAGCTTTTCAAATTCCAACTTAAGCTGCGATACCGAATATACTATTGAAACTCGATTTATAACAGCTGTGCAGCCGCCGTTTTCAAGGAACACATCTCATGCCAAATAAAAACAGTTACAAATATTTGCCGTCGATAACAATTTTAGAGCACTCGCGTTCGCTTCTGCGCCAAAATATCCGCGCAGTATATTCAAAAGTAATTTTTTTTGATTTTATAATTTTTTCGAGCCGTAGGTCAACTAAAAAAAGAGCGTCTATCATAGCGACAAGAGATAAAAACAGATGAAGAAGCGGATCGGCAGAGCAATCGGATTTTTTGTTTTTTAAGCGGTGCGCAGGATTTGCTTGAATTTTGACAATTTTTTAATAATTTGTTTACAATAACCACTAAATGAATGAAAAAGATTTGTCTTTATTTAAGCTCCTTTTGGCAGCGGATATAGGCACGGTAAGATTTTTCAGACTGCTTGAAAGATTCGGCGATACAGAGTCAATCCTTAAAGCGTCTAAAAGAGATATCGTGTCGGTTGATGGCATAGGTCCGACAATAGCAGACGCAGTTCTTAACTCTTCAAATTCCAATAAAGCTGAAAAAGAATTTGAAACCGCAATAAAAAACAATATAAAAATCGTTTTTTACAGCAACAGCGATTATCCAAAACCGTTAAAAGAGCTTGTAGACAAGCCGCTTGTTCTTTATATTAAAGGCAGCATTTTAGAAAAAGATTTTGACTCCATATCAATAGTCGGTTCAAGAAGAATAAGCAATTATGGAAAAACAGTTACGTCAGAGTTTGCATCTTATTTCGCAAAAAAAGGAATAACAATCATTTCAGGACTGGCAAGAGGCGTCGACAGTCAAGCACATATTACAGCTTTAGAAAATAAATCAAGAACCGTAGCCGTTTTAGGGAACGGATTGCTCACAAACTATCCACCCGAAAATGCAAAATTACAGGAAAAGATTTCACAATACGGCGCAGTTATAAGCGAATTCCCGCTTTATAAACAGCCTGACAGGGGAACTTTTCCTAGAAGAAACAGAATAATCGCCGGATTTTCCAGAACAACACTGATTACAGAAGCGGCGCTTGGAAGCGGAGCTCTAATAACGGCAAGATTCTGCGCTGAATACGGAAAAGATGTTTTTGCAATTCCGGGAAACATATATTCAAGCGTATCAAAAGGAACAAACGAACTCATACAAAGCGGCGCTTTTATCGCGTTAAGTCCGCATGATATGGCAGATCAGCTCGGATGGATTCCAAAAGACAAAACTGCAAAAACAACCAAACTCCCCGTTCTCGACAAACTCGAATCGGAAGTTCTTACTCTGATAGAAAACGATAGCATGGGACTGCCGCCGGATTTAATCGCCCAAAAATTAAATATCGGGATTTCAGAAATGGCGGCGGTGCTTTTAAAGCTTGAAATAAACGGACTTATAAAAACAACTCCGGGACAAATATACGTAAGAGTGTATTGAAAAAGAAAGGAAGAAAATAATGTCAAAATATTTAGTTATAGTGGAATCGCCTGCAAAAGAAAAAACAATATCAAAAATTTTAGGCAAAGACTTTACCGTAAAAAGCTCTTACGGACATATAAGAGATCTGCCTAAAAGCAAACTCGGTATTGACATTGAAGACAATTTCAAACCAACATATAAAAACATAGCAAAAGCCAGAAAACTTATATCAAACCTAAAAAAAGAAGCTGAAAATTCCGACAAAATTTACCTTGCCACTGATTTCGACCGCGAAGGGGAAGCCATTGCATGGCACTTAAAAGAAGCATTAAAACTTCCGGATCCTAAAATTTCAAGAATAACGTTTCACGAGATTACGACTGAAGCAATTCTTGATGCCGTAAAACATCCGAGAGGACTGGATATGGAGCTTGTAAACAGCCAGCAAACACGAAGAATTTTAGACAGACTTGTAGGCTACAAACTTTCCCCGCTCTTATGGAAAAAAGTAAAACGCGGACTCTCAGCGGGAAGAGTGCAATCCGTAGCCGTAATGATTATATGCAACAGAGAAGAAGAAATTAAAAGGTTTATTCCGGTAGAATATTGGAGCATCGAAGCAGAACTGTCAAAACTTGAAAAGAACACGCTGCCTTTTAAAGCACAACTTTTTTCAAAAAACGATATCAAGTTTGAAAAACTCTCAATAAAAAACAAAGAACAGTCCGACGAAATATTGAAAGAGCTTGAAGGCGCAAAATATATCGTAAAGTCGGTCGACACAAAACAGCGCAAACGCTCCCCTTACGCGCCTTATATCACTTCGACACTACAGCAGGACGCTTCAAGAAGACTTGGGTTTCCAGTCTCAAAAACAATGTTTGTCGCGCAGAAATTGTACGAAGGCATCAATATAGGCGACAGCACGAACGTCGGACTTATAACCTATATGAGAACCGACTCTTTAAATATCGCAAAAAGCGTCCAGAACGAGACATTAAAATTTATAGAGTCTTCTTACGGAAATGATTTTCTTCCCAAAACACCAAGAGTTTATAAAACAAAAATCAAAGGAGCGCAAGAAGCGCACGAAGCGATAAGACCTACTTCTCCAAACAGGATACCGTCTGAGATAAAACAACATTTATCTGAGGATGAATTCAAACTTTATAGTTTAATATGGAAAAGATTTTTGGCAAGCCAGATGGCAGACGCGATTTACAATACTGTAACAGCGGAAATCGCGGCAAAAGATTATTTGTTTAAGGCGTTTGGGAGTACATTACTGTTTGACGGATTTTTGAAAGCCTATAATATAGACGACGATGGAAAGGAGACAAAGCTTCCTTCTTTAAAAAGCGGTGAGGAATTAAATCTTCTACAGTTGCTTCCATGCCAGCATTTCACGGAACCGCCGCCACGCTATAACGAAGCGAGTTTAATTAAAGCTCTTGAAGAACACGGTATAGGAAGACCATCTACTTACGCCCCCACGATTAAAACTATTCTGGACAGAATATACGTGCGTCTCGACAACAAAAAATTTACTCCTACGGATCTCGGCATAGTCGTAAACAACGTTTTAAAACAACACTTTGGAAATATAATCAACGTTGAGTTCACGGCAGACATTGAAGAAAAGCTCGACGAAATCGCGGAAGATAAAGCTATTTGGCAAAACGTTTTAAAAGATTTCTATACGCCGTTTGAAAAAGATTTAAACGAAGCGGAAAAAAATTTGCAAAGACAAAAAGTTCCGGTGCAGCAGAGTTCGGAAATATGCCCTAAATGCGGAAAAAATATGGTTGTAAGATATTCCAGAAGAGTACGATTTCTAGGATGCTCCGGGTATCCCGAATGTAATGCGACATTGTCTTTAGATAAAAATGGACAAGTCGCCGAAGCTCCTCAAGAAACAGATATGAAATGCGATAAATGCGGTAGTCCGCTTATTAAAAAAGCGGGATTTATGGGAAAACAATATCTCTCATGTAAAAATTATCCGGAATGCAAAACCAAATATAACATTGATGAGAACGGAAACAAGATAATCATGCCCGAACCCAAGCATACGGATATAAAATGCAATAAATGCGGTTCGGAAATGCTTAAAAGAATAGGAAAAAGAGGACACTTTCTCACTTGTTCGGCATTCCCTAAATGCAGGAATTTACAATGGATCAAAACAGACAAGACGGTGAAGTCTCCGGAAAAGAAAATAGCAAACAAATAGATTCTTTTGAAAAGTACCTTAAAGCCGAGCGGAATTTCTCTCCGCACACTTTAAGAGCTTACATAAGAGATATTCTTGATTTTGCTCTCTTCCTGAAGAAAAAACAGTTAAATTTTTGCCATGCCGACAAATACGACATAAGAAAATTTCTGGAAGAACTCAATAATAAGAAATTAGGCAAAGCAACGCTTGCAAGAAAATTCGCGGCACTGCGCACCTTCTACAAATTTTTAATAATCAACAAAATTATTGAAGAAAATCCCATAGAAAGCATGACAGTCGGACTGAAAAAAGATAAAAAAATTCCATCGTTTTTAACTGAAAATGAAACACAAGCGCTTTTAAATCTACCTGACATAAAACTGCGCGATAAAGCAATGATAGAACTTCTTTACTCATGCGGTCTGAGAATTGAAGAGCTAGTAAGTTTAGATTTAAAAAATATAGACTTTATATCAAACATCGTCACCGTAAAAGGCAAAGGAAATAAAGAAAGAATCGTGCCGATGGGGAACATCTGTCTTTACGCGATAAGAGATTATATAAACGCACGACGCAATTCCGGTCTCCCTTGCGATATAAAATCACCAGTATTTTTAAGCGACCACAACAAAAGACTTAACCAAAGAACCGCCAGAAGAATTTTACACAGATATTTTATTAAAGCAGGTTTTACAAAAAAAGTAAGCCCGCATACTTTAAGGCACACATTTGCGACGCACATTCTTGACAGAGGCGGCGATCTGAGAAGCATTCAGGAAATGTTAGGACATAAAAATCTTTCTACAACGCAAATTTACACACACGTGACAATAGAAAGCCTGAAAAAAGTTTACCAGAAGGCACACCCAAGAGCAAAATAACCACAACGTTTATGAACAAAGCTGCCGCTATGTCATCACTGCCGTTCGCTTTTTAAACTGCAAACTCCAAAACAAACTGAGAAATTAATAAAATCGCATACACAACAGACTTAAAGAAATTACTGCTGCTTCAAAAGAAGAGATTTCAAAAATAATTACACCTCTTCTTCCATTCCATTGTCGTTTGAAAATTGTAAACGAAGAATTAAATCTCGCACAATGTAAAATACGATAATCCCCATCAAACGTGCAACCGAAATAAAAGACAACAATCAAAAATTATCATTTTGCAATAAAGACACAGTGTTGAAATCATCAAATAACACAGTAAAAATGCAAAATATAAGTATTGAGGTTATACCGTCAAAAATATAAGGAGTTCAAAACAACTGAGGAGCAATAGATCTAGTTGAATTTGAATATCTTAGATTGAAAAGCAGCAGGGCGAAAATAAAATAAAAAACATATTCAAGAATAATTATATATCGTTAAGAAATACTAACGTTTTGTATCCGACGGAAAAATTATATATTTATTATTTGCTGACGACAAATATGAGCCACTTAATAAAAGCAGCCTCCAGACAAAAATCCGGAGGCTGTTTGTTTATTCCAATAAATATCTCTATTTTAATATTCAGGCATAGGAGGCATCCCGCCGCCCATAGGCAATTTTGGAGATTTTTCAGGAATGTCAGTCACCAACGTTTCAGTTGTAAGAATAAGCCCTGCTATCGAAGCGGCATTCTCTAACGCCGTTCTAGTTACTTTTGCAGGATCAACAATACCAGCTTTTATCATATCAACATATTCGTTACTATCTGCATTGTAGCCGAAAGCGGCATCACTTGAATTTTTAACCTTATCAACTACGATAGAAGCTTCAAGACCAGCATTTTCAACTATCATTCTTATAGGTCCCTCAAGAGCTTTAAGAACTATCTCAATGCCTGTTCTTTCATCAGAATCTAAAGCTTTAACTTGTTTTAAAACAGCCTGCGTTTTAAGAAGAGCTACTCCGCCACCGGCAACAATACCTTCTTCAACGCCAGCTCTTGTTGCATTTAAAGCGTCTTCAACTTTAAATTTCCTTGTTTTCATTTCTACTTCAGTCGCAGCTCCCACGTTTACAACCGCAACACCGCCGACCAGTTTTGCAAGCCTTTCCTGAAGTTTTTCTTTATCATAATCCGACTTTGTATCCTCAATCTGTTTGCGGATCTGAGCTATTCTCGCTTCTATTTCTTTCTTATCGCCAAGACCTGAAACTATCGTCGTATTTTCTTTATCGACAACAACTCTTTTCGCCTGTCCGAGAAGATCTATCGTAGCTTTGTCAAACTTTAAACCGGTTTCTTCAGTGATAACCGTTCCGCCTGTGAGAATTGCTATATCCTGAAGCATTTCTTTTCTCCTATCGCCAAAACCCGGAGCCTTTACAGCTATAACTTTAAGAGTTCCACGAATCTTGTTAAGAACCAAAGTCGCAAGAGCTTCCCCTTCTATATCTTCCGCGATAACAATAAAAGACTTGCCGGTCTGTATGACTTTTTCAAGCAAAGGAAGTATCTCCTGCATCGAACTTACTTTTTTATCGGTAATTATTATATAAGGATCTTCCAAAACGCCCTGCATTCTTTCAGTATCAGTCACAAAATAATGCGAACTGTAGCCTCTGTCAAATTGCATTCCTTCCACAACGTCGAGAGTAGTTTCTGAAGATTTTCCCTCTTCGACGGTTATAACGCCGTCTTTCCCTACTTTTTCCATCGCGTCGGCAATCAAATTTCCGATTTCTTTGTCACTTGCCGAAATTGAAGCAACCTGAGCTATTTCTTCTTTATTTTTTACCTGTTTTGCAATTTTTTTAATCTCGCCAATAACCGCGGCTACAGCTTTCTCAATGCCTTTCTTTATATGATTTGCGTTTGCACCAGCAGTGATATTCTTAAGTCCCTCGTTTATTAAAGACTGTGCCAAAACTGTAGCGGTTGTCGTTCCATCTCCCGCTATATCGTTGGTTTTTGAAGCAACTTCTTTTACAAGCTGAGCGCCCATATTTTCAAAAGGATCTTCAAGTTCAATTTCTTTTGCAATCGTCACGCCGTCATTTGTGATAGTCGGCGCGCCAAATTTTTTATCCAAGACAACATATCTGCCTTTAGGTCCAAGCGTTATCTTTACCGCATTCGCAAGTTTATCAACACCGCTTTTCATAGCTTTACGAGCTTCATCGCCATAAATCAACTGTTTTGCCATATTATTTTCTCCTCATTTATTTTATGTATTGCTAAATTATTCCTAAGTTTTTGACTATCTGACTATTCCTAAAATATCGTCCTGCGACATTATAAGGTATTCCACATCGTCAATTTTAACTTCAGTTCCAGAATATTTTCCAAAAAGCACTTTATCGCCTGCTTTCACATCTAAAGCTATTACTTTCCCGTCATCAGTTTTTTTGCCGGTTCCTACCGCAATAATCTCGCCTTCTTGAGGTTTTTCCTTTGCGGTATCAGGAATAATAATACCTCCCTTCTTCACCTCTTTGGCTTCCATCGGCTTAACTAAGACTTTCTCTCCTAATGGTATTATCATTTTACTTCCTCCTTAAATTTTTATTTATCTATATATTTTTCTATTTTAGCACTCTGACGTTACAACTGCTGATTATATAAAATCAAACTAACTTTTGTCAACTATTCCGTATCTGATTTTTTCAACTCTTCGACCTCTTTTCTCTTCCTTTGTATTTTCCATTGGACTATTGATAAAACCAATCTCTCAGCGCAGACGCAGGTATTGGCAAAACATTACCCAAGCGAGACATCTTGTCAGCAGATCTTAATAGATTTTTTCATTTTCCATGCAAAAAACATCTTTTGCTATTTTCCGCCAGTGTCAAAGCCTTGCGACAATTATAAAAACGTTTAAAAATGTTCTTACCGGATTAAAATCCTCGAAACATCAAGTCTCTCATTTTTTTTTGGAATTTCTCGGGATCTTACTATAACTCCGTTAATCCGTCTTTTACAATAATGTCAGCGGATTTCCGCACTTCTCCGCTGTTAAGACTCATCTAATCTTATAAACTTTATGCATCTGTGCCATGAGATACACATTAGGAATAATTTTTTTCGCCGCGACATAAAACTTATACAGATTTTGTATTGCGGGAACATTTTTATCGATTGACGGCTGTAAAATGAGTGGACTTTCTTTTGAAATGTCTTTTATTATATTCGCCGACTTTTTTATTTCAGAAATGTTTGTATTCTCAGTTATAACGCATTTAATAAATACTTCATCTGAAGCCTTGTTTTTTGCGGTCTTCAAAAAATTCTCGTGTTCTTTCCAGAAACTTCTTTTACATTCGGAAGCAAATTTAAAATCCATAGAAACTGTATCGCAAAATTTTATAATTCTTGTTAATTTATGAGGCAGAGTCCCGTTAGTTTCAAGATAAATGCTAAATCCTTTTTCCTTCAATTCCGGAAGCAATACTTCTAAAAAATCAACATACATTAAAGGCTCTCCGCCTGTTAAAGCAATAGACGGTTTTCCAAAAACAAAATCCTTTTTATTATTTCTATACAATTCGCAAATTGCAGCAACAAGTTCATCCGCGGCATAATATTTCGTTTTCTCAGATATTGTCGTCGAATAAGAAGTATCACAGTAACCGCATTTAATATTACATCCCGCAAACCGCACAAAAATCTGCGGAAATCCCGTATATAAACCTTCGCCCTGAAACGAAAAAAAAACTTCATAAATCGGCGACTGTATTTCAGTCAAGAGCAGGGTCATTTATTCCCGCTTCTTTAAAACCTTTCGCTCTCAGCTTGCACGAATCGCATTCCATACATGGTTTTTCACAGCCATTATAACAAGTCCACGTATCTTTATAAGGAACATTTAATTTTGTACCCAGTTTTATTATCTGCGCCTTGTTTAAATTCAGAAGCGGCGCATGAATAACTATTTTCGTTTTAAGAACTTTTAAAACATTGTTGTATGCTTCTATAAATTTCGGCGTGCAGTCAGGGTAATTTGAAAAATCTACAGAATTGACGCCTATAAAAATTGCTCGCACATTTATAGACTGCGCAAAGGATAGCGCATAAGATAAAAACAGAGTGTTCCTTCCCGGAACGTAAGTAGAAGGAACCGTCTTTGTCAAATGCTTATGAACTGGAATTTCTTTGTTTTTGCTTGTCAACGCATCGTTAGACCACGGCAAATTTATTTTTATAACGGAATACTCCGCTTTGGCAGAATCTGCAATTTTGACGGCAGATAAGATTTCTTTTTTATGTTTTTGTCCATAATCGAATATTAAGCAGCTGCATTTATATCCTTTTGACATTGCATAATATAAAACTGTTGTCGAATCCAGTCCGCTTGAAAATAAAATTATCGCTCGTTTTTCCATTTTCATTTTAAATCCTTTTGAGCATACCAATAATGTCATCTTGAGTGAGCCAAAAAGCCATAAATATTCGGTTTTTGCTCGCCGCTGCCGCTTACTTTTTTCAATATCCCCAAAGAAACCTTTTAATTCATAATTTGTTTAATCTAACATTATAAGCATTTCCAGCGCAGGTATTCACACCGTTTTCATAATCCTTTACATTAGCTTTTGTCAAATCATTCTGAAACACTCGCTCTTTTCGTCGACTTATCTGTCTCAAAAACCGCCGTCCCAACCCGATTCGTTCCCTCTTCATATGTCAACGCATTTTTTTCGTCACCTTCAAACGGCAAATTTCCTGCTTTTACACCGCCAGCTTCTTTTCTACCGACGGCACAACCGTTACCGCAACTATTGAAACCGTTACACGCTCACAATTGCGGACGACGACTCGCTTTCCCAGACTTCCACTTCGCAAACCCTTGCGTTTTCCGTTTTAACGTTCTTAAGCTGCACTAAAATAAACGCAGCTATATTTTCCGCTGTCGGATTGACTTTGTCAAAAGGACCGATTTCATTCAAAAATTTATGATCTAAATAGGCAACAATTTTATCAAGATGCGCCTTAATATCAGCAAAATCCATCAGCATACCCGTATCGTCAAGCTTCGCGCCATAAAAAGCAGCTCTTATTTTCCAGTTATGCCCATGCAAATTTTCACACTTGCCTTTATACTCTCTTAGACAATGCGCTGAAGAAAAGCTTCTTGTAACCGAAAGTTTATATTCCATCTTTACTCCGTTTAGCTGATCATTTTTATTTTTTTAACACTGGGCATTTCTTTAGAAAAAAACCGACTACCTATTGCCTGAAATTTTTTGGGATTGTCACTTACGTAAAATTTTAAAAATTTTCTACTTTTTAAATCTGCAAGAAGACATGCTTCTTCTAAAATACTTTTAACTTCCTGTGCCGTAGCTTTTGCTGAATCTATAAGAGCAATGCTTCTTCCTACATTTTTTTTCAAAGTTTCTCTTAGAAGCGGATAATGCGTGCAACCCAAAACTAAAGTATCGATTTTTTTATCTAAAAGAGGCTTTATGTATTTTTTCACTATACTGTCCGCAATTTCTCCGCTGTTCCATCCCTCTTCCACAAGCGGAACAAACAGAGGGCATGCCTGCTGATACACTTCATATCTGGAAATTCTGTTTATCTCTCTCACATAAGATTCGCTATTTATAGTCCCTTCTGTCCCTATAACTCCTATTTTTTTATTTTTTGACGCGTATATCGCGGCTTTTGAACCCGGCTCTATCACGCCTATTACAGGCACTTTCAAAGTTTTTCTTAAAGTAGACAATGCAAAAGCAGACGCTGTATTGCAAGCTACCACAATCAATTTCACTTTAAATTTCATTAAAAAAGAAGTTATTTCTTTTGAATATTTGATCACGATATCTTTTGATTTTGATCCGTAAGGTACATGAGCAGTATCTCCAAAATAAATAAGGCTTTCCGAAGGAAGCGCTTCGACTATCGCAGACATCACGGTAAGTCCGCCAAACCCAGAATCGAAAATTCCTATGGGACGGTTATTTACTGTTCTGTTTTTTGTCCTTACTTGCATAGTATTTTACTACTCCCTCATATACAGAATCAGCCACCGCCGCGCGGAACTTTTTTGAAGAAAACTTTGCTTCCTGCGCATAATTGCTTATAAAAGCACTTTCCACAAGCACTGCAGGCATTTGCGATCCTCTCAATACATAAAAACTTGCTTGTTTTACGCCTTTATTAGGTATTTTAAGTCTGTTAGTCGTCTCAGCAGATATAAAACCGCCTAATTCTGAAGACTCGTTTATATATTCGGTAACAGCCATAGACCACATTACATTCTGAAGCGGAGTATATTGTTTACTGGACTTTTTCTCTAATTCCAAAACGGAATTTTCAAGAAGTGCTGTTGCAGCAGCTTCAGAATCAGTAGCTTTCTCTGATAAGGAATAAATCTCAAAACCGTTCACATTTCTGTCAAAAGTTGCATTGCAATGTACGGATATAAATAAATCCGCGTTACATTGATTTGCTATATTCGTCCTTTCAGCAAGAGGAATAAAAGTGTCGTCTTTTCTCGTAAGAATTACTTCATAATTATCATCTCTGTCAAAAATTGCTTTAAGTTCGTAAACTATCTCAAGATTTATATCTTTTTCCTTTGTGCCGTTCGGTCCTATAGCGCCCGGATCTTGTCCGCCGTGTCCAGCGTCAAGAACTATAACTCTTTTACGTTCACAATAAGATTTTTTCTTGTTTTCATGGTTAGAAGGCACAATATCTACAACAGGCGCAGTATCGTCAACTATTGTAAAACTGTCGTCAATTATATTCTTGCTTTCAAATTTCGCAACAGGCACTTTTTCAAGGTCTTTATTGTTCTCATCATTTTTAATCACCGATATAATTTCGCTTATCTGCGACTGTCCGTATTTTTCAGGCGGGGTTAAATCAATCTCTTTCAAGCTATCGTTCGGCGCCACACGTTCTTCTTCCCGAGCGGGAGTTACAGTGTCTTTCCCTAAAATATCAATTTTTTTAGAATGCATAATATCGACGGATATTCTATCCGGTTTTGAAAGCATTGACGTTTTAACAAGTTTAGGTATTTGCTGAAGATTAATTTTTATTATGGCATATCGTCCTTCCGTATCGTAAACAATATCTCTGATAATTCCGTTTTTTACGCTTAAAAAATCGCGTTGAACCTGTCCCCTCAATATTTTCAAAATTATAGATTTAGCCGTTTTTGAAACGGTATAGGATAAAGGTTCCTCAAGCTGTATAAGCACTTGCGTGCTTTCGGGTCTCGTAAAATACCTTACGGCGGAAATATTTGTACGATGCGTTACATTCAGCACCAAAGATGAAGGATTCCATTCGGTATCAGCTTCTGCAATTTCTGCAAACTCTTTTGATTTAAGAATTTCTGGCGAAATATATATCTCTCTTCTTATCAGTCTTGAGGGAAGGGACATTCTTTTTGATTTCTTGTTGAAAACAACTTCAGTGCTATCTGCTTTAATATCTATTTTCTTGCCATTCAAATACATAGTTACCCGCGAACTTACCGGCTTCCATTCAAGCGTCGCATTATAGATTTTAGCAACTTCTTTCACGGAAAAATAGTTTGTCCGACTGGATATTTTGTAAATGTTCACGCCTGTGACAGATTCTCCGTCGACAATTACATTAATAACTTTTCGCAAAACGGCGGCTTTTTTTTCTGCATGCGAATAAGTAGCAAAAAAAAGCATAAATAGCGAAAAGAATAAAATAGTAATTTTTTTCATACAAAAAGAGATTTAACGGCTTCAGTAGGATTTTTAGCTGCAAAAATGTAGCTGCCGCTAACCAATGCGTCCGCACCGGCGTCAACGCAGATTGAAGCGACACGAGAATCTATCCCGCCGTCAACTTCTATAAGACAATCGTAATTATTTTCATCAATTATTTTTCTCAAACTCTTAATTTTGGGAATCATATTTTCCATAAAAGATTGTCCGCCGAAGCCCGGCTCAACTGTCATAACCAAAACCAAATCAAGATAAGGAAGTAAAGTTTCTATTTCAGAAACAGACGTTTCGGGCTTTATTGATATTCCCGCTTTAATACCCGACGATTTTATATCTTCTACAAGTTTATTTTTTTCAACCGAAACCTCATTGTGAAAAGTTATTAAATCCGCACCTGCTTCCTTAAATTCTCGCCAGTATTTTTCTGGATTTGCTATCATAAGATGCACATCAAAAAATAATTTAGTCTCTTTTCTTAAGGACTTTACAACTACAGGACCTACGGTAATGTTTGGTACGAAGTGTCCGTCCATTACATCAATATGAACCCACTCTACTCCAGCCTCTTCTATCATTTTTACGTCATATTTTAACGCCGCAAAATTCGCGGACAGAATTGACGGAGCAATAATAACTTTTTTCATTTTTTTCATCCCAAATCCAATGATATTCACTGTAATACTATGGTCATAATCCCGCTATATAGAACCGCTCAACCACAAGCTGACGCTTCTCCAATCCGTCACATCAGTATCGGCTTCCGGCACCTGCCTTACAACGGTATTCGTTTTAACACCTGAAATATTTCCGCCTGCCACATTTAAAGCGATACCATACTGCGACGACCACGTCGATGCTTCTTCAAGATTTTTATTTACAAAGTCCGGCATAAGAACAATTCCTTCGGGCGGAGGACCGTCCGAAACAACAATATTTACAACAGAATCTTTATCCACTGAATATCCAGCCACAATATCCTGTGAAAGAACTGTCCCTTTTTTTACCGTAAAGGAATATTTTTTTGAGACTTCGCCCATAACCAAAGTTGAATATTTCAAAGAAATATCCGCAGCGCGGACAGTCTGCCCAACAAGATTGGGGACATAAATCATTTCCCCTCCTTGGCTTATCGTCACTTTAATTAGTCTTCCTTCTCTTACATTCATTCCTGCAGGAGGGTTTTGCCGCAAAACTATTCCGGCAGGCACATTTTGATTGAATTCTTCACCGTCTTTGTTAATACCAAATCCAGCTTTTGAGAGTTCTTCTGTAGCGTCATAAATACTTTTTCCGACTATATTCGGCAGCACAACTTCTTTTTTATTATGAACTAAAGCACTCATAATCATATTAAAAGCAAAATAAAAAGCTGCCCCCACGATTACCGATATAACAAACAATTTAAAAAACTTTCCTAACAAAATTTCACCCTGATATCAAATTTTACAAAACAGACTGCTACAATTTTCATGATATACCACAAAATTTGATAATAACGAACAACAGCTGCCGAAAACTAACGGAAAAAGACAAAATATAATTCGGGAACAAGTTCGTAGTCAATGATAACTTTTTTATAGGGGGAAAGATTCCGCCGCATAGAACTGTTTTTAAAGTTTTTACCGGGGAACCAGAGCAGTATATCTGACGATAGGAGACGAGTCGGTGAGCGCTCCGAAACTCATTTCAATATCTACACCGATTAAAAACAACCATAACGGCAGGCTCCGCATCCGACGCGGAAATGACAACAACAAACAAATAACAATGATGCCTGCCGCTCCGATGAAACACAGCAAAAGCAAATCTCTATCTCTGCTTCTGATATAACTCGTGCATTTCAATCTTCAACCGGGCATTTTTAAACAGGAGCGGCATAACGACCTCATATAATCTCAAAAAATGAAGTTATTTTTTAATCCACGACATTTTTGAGCGCAATCTCTCTCCAACTTTTTCAATTAATCTCTCGCTTACTTCTTTTCTTTCTTTTTTGAAGAAAGTTCTTCCTGTTTTGTTCTCTTCAAGCCACTTATCTGCAAATTTACCGGACTGAATATCAGTCAAAACTTTTTTCATTTCTTCTCTGGTAGAATCGGTTATTATTCTTTTTCCGCTTACATATTCGCCGTATTCTGCAGTATCGGAAACTGAATAATTCATCTTGCCGAATCCGCCTTCAAATATTAAGTCTACAATAAGTTTTACTTCGTGTAAGCATTCAAAATATGCTATCTCAGGCTGGTAACCTGCAGCTACAAGCGTTTCAAATCCCGAGTTTATAAGCTCCACAAGCCCTCCACAAAGAACAACCTGCTCGCCAAATAAATCAGTTTCGGTTTCTTCGGCAAAAGTCGTTTCTAGAACACCGCCTCTTGTGCCTCCGATGCCTTTAGCATAGGCAAGAGCCAAATCTTTTGCTTTACCGCTTGCATTCTGCTCCACCGCTATTAAACACGGCACGCCTTTACCTTCTTCGTATTGTCTTCTTACCAAATGACCGGGTCCTTTGGGTGCAATCATAATCACGTCTAAATCCGGCGTGGGAACAATCTGCTTAAAGCGTATATTAAAACCGTGTGCAAAACTCAAAATTATACCTTTTTTAATGTTAGGTTTTATATCTTCTTCCCAAACTTTTCTCTGAACTTCATCCGGCAACAGAATATGAACCCAGTCTGCCTGCTTAACTGCTTCGGCAACGCTCACCGGTTTCCAACCGTCTTCAATAGCTTTTTTATAGTTATCTCCGCCGGATCTCTGCGCAACAATAACATTTAGGCCGGAATCTTTAAGATTTAAAGCATGCGCATGCCCCTGACTACCATAACCTAAAACTGCGATAGTTTTTCCGTTCAAAAGACTTAAATCAGCGTCACTTTCGTAATACATCTTTGCTTCTTTCATTTTATTTCTCCTTGTTCTCCCTTTTTCTTTATCACTTTGTCAGCTGTCCTCGACTTAAAGCGACAATACCTGTCTTGCATGTTTCTCTTATCCCATAAGGCATAACCATTTTTATAAAAGCTCTGATTTTATCTCCGTTACCTGTTATTTCCACTATAATTGAATCCTGCGACACGTCTATAATTCTTGACCTGAAAATTTCTATCAGCTGAATAACTTCATTGCGGGTAGATTTTTTTATGTTTATCTTTATGAGAGCAAGACCTCTTTCAACATAATCAACATCGTTAAAATCGCTAACTTTTATAACATCGACCAGTTTATTCAACTGCTTTGTAACCTGCTCAAGAACAGAATAGTCCCCTTTGACGACAATAGTCATTCTTGAAATTGCCGGATCTTCAGTCTCACTTACATTAAGCGAATCTATATTAAATCCGCGAGCCGCAAAAAGAGTAGATATTCTTGCAAGAACACCAAACTTATTTTCTACTAAAACTGAAACCGTATGACGCACATTATCTCCTTATAATAAATTATATCGAATCTTTAAACTACTTTATTTAATTTTACAGCTTTTAAATTGATTTTTCAATATAAACTGACTTTATATAAATAAAATTTATAAACAGATTTTAAAATATTCAAAATATATTTACATAAATAATTTAATTGAATTTTTTTATCCGATAACCGATTCTGCCACATTCACCTATAAATTCTATTTTTCCCGGCGCTCTTAACTCGCGAAGCAGTTCTGATATAACATTTCTAGGTATATTTGACAAAATATCTACAAATTCTTCAAAATAACACTTACCGCGTTTTTCAATACGTTAAAGTAGCAAAGCTTTACAGCTATCTCTTGCCGTTCCTTCAGTCTTTATATACTCATCCTTTTTTTTCGCGGCATTATAATATTTTCTATACAACATATATTGATTTTTCTCGTGAGGAACTCTTTCTATTATTCCTAAATCAGCAAGATATTTCTGCTGTTTTAATATTGTTAAACAGCCTCTTCATCTATATCGCTCGACGAAAATCCTCCGCATATTTCGCTGTTGAAATCAGGTTCGGTCTCCTCTAAGTATTTTAGCTTGCGGAATATCATCCATATAGAACTGCCATTTCTCATATACACAATACCGTCTGATTTGACAGTCATGCTTTTTTGGCGGCTAGGTATATTAAAAATCAAAATTCTCAAATTATCTTCACATTTTTCAATGATAACATGAATTTCAAGTTCAGCAAACAAACGCTATTGCACATCGTCATATATCTGATAGGCAATCGTTCCGACAGAAATGTCAGAGTCATCTTTACTCTCAGCGACAAAAACCCGACGCCTTCATTTGCTAAAGCAGAACAATAATTTTTCAATTTACGATAAGAAAATCTGTTCCTAGCTTTTTTGAATTCTAAATTTGAATTTTTTCATTATTTTTTTAAGATTTCAGTCAATTTTTCCCAATTTTTCATAAATATCTTAAATATACACATCAAAAGTTTTTTGATTCTTTTTAGATATTTATCGAAGAACGACATAAAGCATTAAAAGCCGTCATTAGGAAATCATAGTCAGCGGCGCTTTTTATTCCATAAATTCAATTTGTTTTTCAATCATTTGTTCATCTGTGTAATAACATCATCAAGAGACGATCCAGCAGGGACCATAGGGAATATATTTTCTTCCATCTCAACCCACACATCAAGAACAACCGAACCTTTTGTTTCAAGCATCTTTTTTAAAGCGGATTCGACATCCTTTTTCTCTGTAACGCGTATTCCCAAAACGTCGTAACTCTGCGCCCATTTTACAAAATCGGGAATATAAACGGGACAAGTGACTCTGTTCGGCTCATTACACAAACGCGGACATTTATTACGTCTCGCAAGACAGCTCTGTGAATATCTCTTGCCGTAAAACATTTCCTGCCATTGGCGCACATTTCCGAGATATTGATTGTTTAATATGACAACTTTAACGTTGATTTCATTTAATACCGATACCGCCATTTCCTGCATATTCATCTGGAAAGAACCGTCGCCGGCTATAACTATAACTTCTTTATCTGGATTCCCGACTTTTGCTCCCAGAGCGGCAGGATACCCAAAACCCATTGTTCCCAGCCCGCCGGAACTTAAAAATAAACGCGGATACTTTGCTTTATAATATTGTGCCGCCCACATCTGATGCTGTCCGACTTCCGTTGAAACAATTGCCTCGCCTTTCGTAAGTTCCGAAATTTTTTCAACCACATACTGAGGATGAAGCTTATCGTCATTTCTATTATACGACAGAGGATGCTCCTCTTTCCATGCATCAACTGTCTTAATCCATTCTTTTCTTCCTTTTTTCTCTATCAACGCTGACATTTCTTTTAAAACCGTTTTTGCATCGCCGACGACGGGAATATCAACGTCGACAACTTTTGATATAGCTGTAGGATCTATATCAATATGGATTATTTTCGCTTTTTTTGCAAAATCGCAGACCCTACCCGTACATCTGTCGTCAAATCTAGCGCCGACGGCTATAACAACGTCCGCCGCCTGTATCGCCCTATTTGCGCAAAAAGTACCGTGCATGCCAAGCATTCCCAAACTTAAATCCGTATCATGCGGATATGTTCCGATGGCAAGCAATGTATTTGTGACAGGAATATTGGCCTTTCTTGACATTTTCAAAATTTCATCTTCCGCCCCAGAAACAACAACGCCAGCTCCTACATAAAGTACAGGTCTTTCGCTTTTATTTATCATGCTAACTGCTTTTTTAATCTGCCCTGTATGTCCGCTGTAATTAGGTTTGTAAGAACGTATTTCAACTTTATGAGGATAAACGAATTCGCACAACCCTCGCTGCACGTCAATCGGGATATCAACCAAAACCGGTCCGGGTCTGCCGGTAGTCGCAATATAAAACGCTTCTTTTATGGTTCTTGCCAAATCCTTTACGTCTTTAACTAAAAAATTATGTTTTGTCACCGGTCTTGTGATGCCTATGGTATCTGCTTCCTGAAAAGCATCTTGGCCGATTACACTTGTTGCAACCTGTCCCGTAATTGCAACCAAAGGGACAGAATCCATATATGCAGTGCCAAGTCCCGTAACTATATTTGTAGCTCCCGGTCCTGACGTAACTATACATACGCCGGATTTACCTGTAGAACGGGCATAGCCGTCAGCCATATGCGAAGCTCCCTGTTCATGCCTTGTTAAAATAAAATTTAATTTTGATCCGTAGATTGCGTCAAACATCGGCAGCGCCTGTCCACCTGGAATCCCAAATACTATCTCAACATTTTCCCTTAACAAGCTCTCTACTAAAATTTGCGCACCAGTTTTTTTTTCCATACTGTAATCCTTATTTTTTACCTTTATAAAATATTGGCTTTATCCATATAAAAGAAATTTGCTATTGCGAACTTGACGCGGATATTGGCTTCTTTTTTAAAACAGAAGTACCGCGCCAAATGCGAGATGACGACAACAGATAAACTGACCTATTAGCCAGCCGTAATTTTCATTGCCGCGCTCAAAGTTCTGTTTTTACTCAAATCTGAAATATCAATTTTTTTTAACTTTACTCAATTTTCTATAACGCCTTCCTGCCGATTCGCTATTTTAATACAGCACCGGTATCTGCCGACTGCACCAATTTAGCGTAACGCGCCATATAACCAGTTTTGATTTTTTGCTCTGGTTTGACAACTTTAGCAATCCGCGATTTTATTTCATCGTCCGACAATTCAACGTTCAACGTTCTTTCAGGTATGTTAATATTTATTATATCGCCCTCATTAATTGCCCCTATCGCCCCGCCTGCCGCCGCTTCCGGAGAAATATGTCCTATACAAGGACCTCTTGTTCCGCCGGAAAAACGTCCATCGGTAAGAAGTGCGACAGAATCGCTCAACCCCATGCCGTGCAACGCGCTTGTAGGACTCAGCATCTCTCTCATTCCCGGTCCGCCGGAAGGACCTTCATATCTTATGACAACGACGTCGCCAGAAACAATTTTATTATCAAGTATCGCTTCCATAGCATCGTCTTCAGAATTAAACACGCGCGCTCTGCCAGAAAAAACTTTCATTTTTTCGCTTACGGCAGCCTGCTTGACAACGCAACCGCAAGGAGCGATATTTCCTCTTAAAACCGCAATGCCGCCTTCGGGTTTGTAAGGATTTTTCGCCCTTATAACATCCTCATCTAAAATTTTAGCTGACTTTGCAACTTCAAGTATGTCCCGCCCCGACACTGTTTTAGAATGCGCCAAACCCTTTTGAATCGCAAAAAGCACTGCAGGCATTCCGCCGGCATTGTCCAAATCTTCCATATAGTGATCTCCAGCCGGTTCCAGACAGGCAATCTGCGGAGTTCTTTCAGAGATTTCGTCAAACAATTCCAAAGGCAATTTTATTCCCGCTTCATTGGCTACAGCGGGAAGATGTAAAACCGTATTTGTAGAACCGCCCAAAGCCATATCGGCAGTAATAGCATTTTTAAAAGCGTCAAGCGTTAAAATATCACGAGGTTTTACGTCTTCTTTTACAAGTTCAACAACTCTTATACCCGATTCATAAGCAATTCTTTTTTTCTTTGCGCTGACGGCAAGCGCAGTCGCACAACCATAGAGAGACATTCCCATCGCCTCAGTTAAACACGCCATCGTGTTAGCGGTGTACATTCCCTGACAAGCGCCCGCTCCGGGACATGCCGCCATTTCCAGCTCTGAGAGCTGTTTCTCGGTAATTTTACCAGCCTGAAACTGCCCGACCGCCTCAAAAGTATCCCTTACCATAGAACGTCTTTTTTTCTCATACATTCCAGTTACCATAGCACCTGCAGTAACAGCAATCGCAGGTATATTAACCCTCGCAGCAGCCATAAGCATTCCCGGCGTAACTTTATCGCAGTTTGATAAAAGAACAAGACCGTCCAACATATGAGCATTTGCAACAGTTTCTATTAAATCGGCAATTATCTCTCTCGAGCCAAGCGAATAATGCATGCCGCTGTGTCCCATAGCTATACCGTCGCACACTGCAGGCGCGCCGAAAATAAAAGGAACGCCGCCGCCGGCAGCAATGCCCCTTTCTACAAATCTTTCCAAATCGCGCATCGCAATATGACCCGGAACCAAATCTGAAAATGACGAAGCAATGCCTATAAAAGGCTTATTTAAATCACTTGGACTTACCCCTGTAGAATACAACAAACATCTGCTGGGCGCTCTCACCGCGCCTTTTTTTATTTGATCGCTTCTCATTTTTAAACTCCGTTTTATTTTACTTATCTTAATAAAATTTTCGTATTTTGATGATATGATTTTGGTTATTTTGATTGCCATTAAGTCAAACTGGTATTTATTATACCAAATCTTTATTTATATGCACAAATTAACAAATTTAGTTATCTAAAAAGACGCCGAAAAATATAATTATTATTTCCGCGCACTCACTCTTTGAAGAATCCTGAAAAAGACTGGTCGGTTCGAGCGGCTTTATTCTCTTATCATAACAAACAAAACGATTTCGGCAAACAAAACAATATTCCTATGGAGTTTTAAACGCTATTTGCGGACTAAGAACTTCATTGATTTCAAATATTCAATTAGTGCAGGGCTTGAATTTTTTTTTTAAATGAATATAATTAATATGATAAAGTTAATCATAAAAAGACGTTTAATTCCGACGTAGCTCAATGGTGGAGCAATCGGCTGTTAACCGATCGGTTGCTGGTTCGAGTCCAGCCGTCGGAGTTTTTAATTCCTCAAACATCATAATCCTGCTTAAACGGCAGGATTTTTTGTTTTATCTTGTAAAACCTACACATAATGTGGTACAATAGATAGAAAGCGGAGAAATGGAAAATGGACACAAAATTTTCAAAAGAAGCTTTGACCTTTGACGACGTTTTATTGATTCCACGCCACTCAAAGGTACTTCCTAAAAACGTTCAACTATCTACAAATCTTACTAAAAAAATTAAGCTAAACATTCCCATTATGAGTGCGGGCATGGATACTGTAACGGAATCCAAAATGGCTATCGCTATCGCAAGAGAGGGCGGTATAGGCATAATACACAAAAACATGTCTATTGAAACACAAGCCGTAGAAGTTGACCGCGTCAAAAGAAGCGACAACGGCATCATACACGATCCCTTTTCACTGAAAAAAGACAAGAGCCTCAGAGAAGCAAAAGAACTTGCCGCAAGATATAGAATTTCAGGCGTTCCTATTGTTGAAGATAACGGCAAACTTATCGGCATAATCACCAATAGAGATATGCGCTTTGAAACCAACAATAACAAAAAAGTCTCGGAAATAATGACAAAAAATAATCTCGTTACCGCAAAAGTAGGCACTTCTCTTCAAGAAGCGAAAGAAATATTACAAAGCAAAAAAATAGAAAAACTGCCTCTAGTCGATGAAAATTTTATTTTGAAAGGTCTTATTACAATTAAAGATCTGGAAAAAGCCATACAATTTCCAAACTCCTCAAAAGATGAAAAAGGCAGACTTCTTGCGGGGGCGGCGATAGGCATTACAGAAGATATGATTGAACGGGCAAAAGCTTTGATCGAGGCTAATGTCGACGTTCTAGTGATAGACACAGCGCACGGACACACTCAAAGTGTTTTAGACGCAATAAAAAAAATAAAAAAAACTTTCCCTCAGGAGCAGGTTATTGCGGGAAACATAGTTACGGCAGAAGCCGCGCAAGATTTAATTAAAGCCGGCGCGGACGCAATTAAAGTCGGCATAGGTCCAGGAGCAATATGCACCACAAGAGTTGTGGCAGGCACGGGAATTCCGCAGATTACGGCAATTTACGACTGCGCTCAAGCTGCAAAAAAATACAATATTCCCATCATATGCGACGGCGGAATTAAATATTCCGGCGATATTCCTAAAGCCATAGCAGCCGGCGCAAACGTATGCATGATGGGATCTTTATTTGCAGGAGCAAAAGAAAGCCCGGGAGAAGACGTAATTTATAACGGGCGCGCATTTAAAACTTATCGCGGAATGGGGTCTTCCTCCGCAATGACTGCGGGAAGCAGCGACAGATATTTTCAGGATAATACAAAAAAATTAGTAGCGGAAGGCGTCGAAGGACGCGTCCCTTACAGCGGTGCAGTAAATGACGTCATCTATCAGTTAATCGGCGGATTAAGAGCTGCCATGGGTTATTGCGGCGCTAAAACAATACAAGAACTTAAAGAAAAAGGACAATTTGTTAAAATAACCGCCGCAGGTCTTGCAGAAAACCATCCGCACGACATCTTCATAACAAAAGAAGAAAACAATTATTCCGGCGGAAAATATTAACAACCTATATATTTAACGCTGATTCGGGAAATTGTCTTCTATCTCTAAATCAGCTGTTGCTTCCTTAAAAAACTCTAACGACAAACTTTTTAAGTTAAGTTCCAAATTAACTTCGTTCATATCGGCGGATTAACGATAAAATTCCAGGATTTAAATATGTTTGACAGCTTAATATCCTTTTTCATAATAGCAACTCTAGGCGCATTCTTTCGCTGGAAAAAGCTCGGCGGTATAAGTTCCGATGCCGCAAGACACGTAATTAACGCTATTGTAATAAATTTTCTTCTTCCGGCGCTGTGTTTTAAAGTCATAGCTACAGCTCCTATAGATAAAAATTCTGTTTTGTTGCCGGCATCCGCAATTATAACAATTCTTTTATCTCTTCTGATATCTTTTGCAATCTATACAATAATTGAAAAATTTACGACTTTAAATAAAAAAGAAAAAGGCGCTTTAATTTTAGCGGCTTCTTTCGGGAATGTTACTTTTTTGGGTCTTTTGCTTCTCACAGGTTTGTACGGACAAAGTGCAGCAAAATATGTTCTCTTGTACGATTTTCTCGCAACAACTCCTTTACTGTGGCCGGTCGGAGCGACAATAGCCTCCTATTACGGACAAGGACAAAAACTCACATTTAAAGAAAGCTCAAAAATAATAGCGGAACTTCCTCCGGTTTGGGCGTTCGCGGCAGGATTTACAGCAAACTTTTTAGGTATTCACCTTCCAAATTTTCTATTAAAAACTTTAGATATTATGTCTATGGCGATAATTCCGCTTATGATGTTTAGCATAGGACTCGCTCTTTCTAAGCCAAAGTTAAAACACGCAATAATTGCAACTCCCGCAATTATAATAAAGCTATGTCTGGTTCCATTGATCGCCTTCGGAACCGCTCTGCTTCTAGGAATGGACGGACTCGCTTTAAAATCAACTGTTATGGAAGCAGCTATGCCTACAATGATTTTCACTTCAGTTATATCTTCTCAATATAAACTCGACCACACTCTTTCCGCCGTTATCATTGTACTCTCAACAATAATATCTCTTATTACTCTTCCATTAATTTCGTGGCTGCTTCGGGGATATTAGACGACGTTCAGACAATCGACAGGGACGACATTAAAATATGACGGGTAATGACAAACGGCGCAGTTCTAAAAGAAAACTTTTAAACGGCGTTTCCTCTTACCGCAAAAATACGGATTCTGCCTCGTTTTCACTCTGAAATTATAAGTCAGTTTTTGAACTGCGCGGAGAGCTGGCACTGTATTTGATAGATATTTATTTCTATGAATTCTTTTATTGCGGAAACAGTATTTAAAATATCCGCAATGTTTTCGGCAACTGCCGTTTAAATACGATAAAAAACAAAATAGCGCGCAAATTGCCTGCAGAAAGCAGAAAGATGTTGCAACGCAAACGCGTCGGAGCAAATAATCCTTAACGTTTTGAGAATTGGAAACGTTTTCTGGCTTTTGGTCTCCCCGGTTTTTTTCTTTCTACCATTCTGGGATCCCTGGTTAAAAGACCTTCTTTTTTCAATACCGCTTTTGACGGTTCATTGAGTTTCAAAATCGCTCTCGCCAAGCTATGGCTTATAGCTCCCGCCTGACCGCTTATTCCGCCGCCCTTAACATTGACATAAAAATCATAATCTCTCACGCCATTCCAAAAGTCAAAAGGCTTTAAAGCTGTCTTTTTAAGTCTTTCTAAGCCGCCGAAATATTCGTCTATAGTTTTATTATTAATTATAATTTTGCCGCTTCCATCTGAAACTTTTATTCTGGCAACTGCATTTTTTCTGCGTCCCGCAGTTATACAAGAAACGCTGTTCATTTTCTCCCCTCTTTACTTTGCCGACACCGCGAGCTGTGCGCCGTGCATATGTTTATCTCCCTTAAACACTTTAAGCCTTGTAATCTGTCTGTCCGCAAGTTTATTTTTAGGAAGCATTCCCTTAACCGCCGCAAACAAAGCTTTTTCAGGGCTTTTAACCATCAAAACAGAATAAGGAGTTAACTTTGCTCCGCCCGGATATCCGGAATATGTAAAATATGTTTTCTGGCTGAGTTTCTTTCCCGTAAGAACAATCCTGCTTGCATTTGTCACAACCACGAAATCGCCGCAGTCTATATGATTTGTATAAAAAACTTTACTTTTTCCTCTTAAAAGTTCAGCTATTTTAACCGCAAGTCTTCCCAAAATTTTTCCATCGGCATCTATCAAGTGCCATTTTCTTTCAACTGCATCCTGTTTTGGCAAATAAGTCTTTTTATTCATATTTAAAACCTTGTTCCATAAAAATTTATACCGCTTTTACCGCCCCGACAAAATAAGGGCAGACGCTGTAAATATCCTAAATTTAAGAATCAGCTAAATCTCTATAACCGCAAACCGCATTCCATAATCTGCTTGCTAAAACTTAAACTGGAAAATAAAACTTTTCAACAGTCATAATGTCTGATATTATACACTTTTAAATAGAAAAAAAGCAATCACGATAAATGAATAAAACGAAGAAGACGCGACGCAAAGCTTGAAATATTAATATCGGGAAATATAAGCGTTGATATACCATTCTTAAAGCTTTCTAATAATCTGTATAATAGACGGCTCAAGCCGTTTGCCAATCGCTTAAGTTCAGTACATTTTTTCAAATCACGCACAAGGAAGCGGAGCGATCAACCTCCCTCCGTCTCCAAGCTCTTACGCAACCTGCCATATACACAAAAACAGGGCTATCGCCTTAAACTAAACATAATAATATTAATTTTTTTCATCTTTATTTCTTCCCTATTTTACGCTGCCTGCCGACAGTTTATTTTCGTTTTTTTGCTATTTCGTATAGAACAACAGCCGAAGCACAGGACGCATTTAGCGAAGATATTGTATTTGCTTGCGGAATTGATATTAAAAAATCGCTATTTTTCTTTGTTAGACTGCGAAGTCCGAAGCCTTCGCTTCCTATTATTACCGCAAGAGGGAAAGGTAAATCGGCTTTTTCAAGCATTTGTTCGCCGGTTTCAGCGCCAATTATCCAAAACCCGTTTTTTTTTAATAAATCCATCGCCCTATTGATATTTACAACTCTTGATATTGAAATATGCTCAACAGCTCCGGCAGAAGATTTCGACACGGTTTCATTTATTCCCGCAGCTCTCCATTTAGGTATTACCACTCCGTCCACTCCGAAAGCCACGCAGTTTCTTATAATCGCGCCCAAATTATGCGGATCTTCAATACCGTCTAAAATTACAAGCAGCGGTTTCAGGGACTTTTTCGCTTTTTCAATCAAATCCGGCAGCTCCGTATATTCCAGAGGGGAAACCTCCGCGACCACGCCTTGCGAATTTTCAGAAAATCTGTCGAGTTTTTCCGGCGGAACGCTGTGCAAGGCTATGTTTTTCCGCTTAGCAAGACTGATAATTTCTAAAATTGCCGCGCCTCTTGCGGTTTGAGAAATCATCACTTTATTTACCGAACGCTTGCCGGCTTTAAGAAGCTCTAAAACCGGATTCCGCCCGTAAATAATGTTTTCCGACAGCTGATTATCGTTTTTGCCGTACATTGAAAGTCCTTTTTTTATATCGTCAGCGTCTTGATGTCGGTTTTGGCGTGGACGTGGGCGTCGGTGGCGGGCTTGGCGTTAATGTGGGTGACGGTGTTGCGTTGGCTCTGGATTAACCTTTTTAACAACAGTATTAACAGCAGTAGCAGATTTACTGCCATTCTGAAGCTGTTTATCACAGCCAGAGATTAAGCTTACAATTAAGAACAACGATACTATATCTTTTCATGATTTTTTTACATACTCCCTATGCGTTCTTTTCAAATTAAGGAGGTCTTCTCATTTGCCAATCGGCAATTCTGGGACAAAATTAAAAAGTTGGAAGAGTACGATGAAATTATTACTTTAAAACCCAGCGGAGCAGTCTGATTACCAATTGTTTTGCCGTTATTCTTTTTACATTATCTATCTTGGAAATAGTACGTATTTCAAATACGCCGGCAGGCAGTTACGCGCGGACAATCACTGTATAGGATTTGTCCTGTTTCATTCTCATCAGACATGTGCAGGCACATCACTGCCACCAGAAGGCGGAACACTAACGGCGCTCTTAGTCCTGTGCTTACGATGTTTTTTACCAGACGGAGCAGTATCTTTAGCAGGCTTACCATCATCAGAAACATCATATATAGGAGCAGCAGGATCAGAACAATAAAGACCATTAATAGCAACAAAGGCCAAAATCGCAACCGCCACAATCTGAACATACCAAGTCTTCACAAACGGCCATACAGATGACACAAACGACGGGCTTGGCTTGGGCGGCGGCGGCGATTTGGGTGTTGGCGTCAGTGTCGGTTTGGGTGTTGGCGTCGGTATCGGTTTGGGTGTTGACGTTGGCTTGGGTGTTAATATCGGCATTGGCGGCGGCGCGGGTGTTGGATTACTCTTCTTTTTTAGTCTAGCTTCAGCTTCAGCCTCAGCCGCGCGTCTGTCGTCTTGCTCTTCTCTTTTTATTTGGACAATCTCTTCGTCAAATTTACCGCCGTCCTTAAGATTAGCATCTTTGTCAACACTACCTGCATTAACATTCTGAGGATTAACATCCTTAGCAACAGTATTAATAGCAGTAGCAGATTTACTGCCATTCTGAAGCTGTTTATCACAGCCAGAGATTAAGCTTATAATTAAGAACAAAGCTATCACTTTCTTCATACTTATCCTCTCCTAATATTTATCATAGCCAGCTTTGTTATAGCCATGTCTATCATAGCCTTCTTTATCATAACCTTTCATTTATGCTTATATGCTGGCGCGGCTACAAAGTATATCAAATAATGTATCTGCGTATCCACGCTTTTATAATGCGATTGTCCTGAATAATCAAATACTCAAACAATTCAAATGCTTTATAGGTTTCGTTCAAACTTAAACCGCTTGCCTTTACCACACGCTGAGCGGTACTTCGAGCTATTATCAAAATTAGAGACATCTGATCAATAATACGAACTAGTTTACCGATAATTACAGGGAGAATACCTACAATTACAGGCAGACTACCAGCAATTATAGAGAGACCGGGCAATTACCCTCTTATTTATTATATTAAGATTTTTAAGAATTTCTGGACATAATTTGGATAAAAAAGATTAACTATATGTAAAAGAATACAATAGTAATTTTGTTTTCTCTATATTTTTATCTCTTTACTTACAGCGTACTTCTCCTTTTATTTTCTTGGAGACGAGGGGGTATAGTCATGCCGCCGGTGAAAACAGCAACAGTTTAGAAAAGGTTAGAGATACTTGCTGAACTTTCACAGTGTAAAATTGAGATTTAGCATCAAAAGAACAGGCACATAGAAAAGTTTCAAACCTTTTATCCTTTAAGCTATAAAGAAATTACAATAAACAAAAAAGAGCTGCATTCTGTCTTTTTATATAAGCAAACCGTCTAATCTCAAAGATAAGAATTAACAACTGAAAATTATGATATACTTACAGGAATGAACTTTGACTTTATTATAACTTTTTGCCTGCCCGTTTTAGCGGGTTCTATATATTTTTTTATGGCGTTTGAAACTAAACGTATAAGCAAATTCCGCTCGATAATGTTTGGAGAAACAGCTTTCAAAAAAATTGAGCTAGCTTTTATAATGTTTGGGATATATTTCATTACGCGTCCGCTTCAGAATATCTTAGTATGGCATCCTCTGCCCTTAATGATAAACTGCGCAAGACAATTTTTTTTAATGGCAATTATCGCTCCGTCAATTCTTGTTGCAATTTTCCACTGGGTACCTATGTCCGGCGGCATTCCGCGTTCAACAAAATTTGCCGCTTACATAATCGGCGGGCTAATGGGTATTATTTTCTTTTTACTGGATAGCATCGCTATAAGCGGTTTAGGAGTTTCTTCGTCATGGAAAATCGTCAATGTGTATGATCTCATATGGGTTCAGTCCGGAACACCCATAATACAAATTGTGTTTATACATTTAATTTGCCAGTTTGTCTCGCCTATGGGATTTCTGCTTCTTGCCGCGGCATACGTAAGGCACAAGCGGCATAACTATCAGTATGCAAATGTTTATAATTTAATACCGACAAAATGGAAATACCTTGAAATAAGTTTAATCGTTTTTGCAGCTTCGTTTTTCTCAGCTGGAATTGCCGCAATTTTTGGCACTTATCGCACTTACCCATATATATGGTCAATTTACTTTATAGGCGCGGTTCTCTCCGGCATTTTTGAGCTGATAAGCATTAAACTCCCGCCGCGCGAAGCGCCCAGCGATTTAAAATAAAAAATTTGATTTTTTCTTTTTATTATATTACTATAATGCGTACGCGGACTGAAATTTTCCACGTTGCCCGTAAAAATTAGAAAATAGGAACTTTATTATTCCTAAAAAGGAGATGAACATGGCTTGTGGATGCAAGGCAAAAAAAGCCGCCCCTGAGAAAAAAACTGTAAAAAAAACAGTTAATAAAAATAAGAAAAAATGAGAGCTGAATTCATAAATTTCTATAAAAAACCGACTTCTAAAGGGGTCGGTTTTTTATTTTAATAAGCATACTTTCAATATTTTGAGCGGGATAGAGAAAAAAATCCGTCAGACCGTTAAGCGCATAAACTTCCATCTTTCCAAAATCGCTGTTGAAATATCAAGGCTTTATAACATCAAAGCCGGTATATCTACGCAATGCAGCGGGAATCACCACAGAGCCATCTTCTTGTTGATAATTTTCAAGTATTGCGGCAAAAGTTCTTCCGACCGCAACGCCAGAACCGTTTAAAGTGTGTAAAAATTCTCTTTTTTTATTTTGAGAATATTTTACTTTTATATTCATTCTTCTCGCTTGAAAGTCTTTGAAATTTGAACATGATGAAATTTCTCTGTACATTCCGTCCCCCGCAAGCCATACTTCTAAATCGTATGTTTTTGCCGACGAGAAACCCGTATCTCCAGTAGATAAAAGCACAACTCTGTAAGGAAGTCCCAACAGCTCCAGCACATTTCCCGCATCAAGAACAAGAGATTCCAGTTCCTCATCTGAAATTTCCGGTCTAACAAATTTTACAAGTTCCACTTTATCAAACTGATGGTTTCTGATAAGACCTTTTGTATCTTTTCCATAAGAGCCGGACTCTCTCCTGAAACACGCTGAATAAGAAACATATTTTTGCGGCAGAGCAGACTCTTCCAGAATTTCGTCTCTGTAAACATTTGTCACGGGAACCTCTGCCGTCGGTATCAAATACAAATCGTCATTGGCACACTTAAACAAATCTTCTTCAAAATTCGGAAGCTGCCCCGTACCCTTCATTGAAGCCTGATTTACAAGATAAGGCGTCATTATTTCTTTATATCCTTTTTTCTTGTGCGTATCCAGAAAAAAAGAAATGAGAGATCTCTCCAAAACGCATCCTTCATTTTTTAAAACCGCAAAATGCGGACCTGAAATCTTTGAAGCTGCCGCAAAATCAAGAATACCCAGCTTTTCTCCGATTTCCCAGTGATGTCTAGGCTTGAAAGAGAATTTTTCAGGTTCTCCGACAAATCTTATAATTTTATTGTCTTCCGCATCTTTTCCAACAGGAACGCTTTCGTCTAAAATATTGGGAATGCGGAGCAGGAAATCTTCTATTTGCCTTTCAACCGTCAAAAGTTGTTTTTCCCGTTCTTGAATTATACTTCTTATTTCGTTTATTTCAGTAAGAAGCTCCGGCACAGGTTCTTTGCCTTCTCTTTTGAGTTTGCCTATTTTTTCAGATTCTTTATTTCTTTTAAGTCGCAGCTGTTCTATTTCGCCGACTAGCGTTTTTCTTTCAGTGTCCCAGTTTAAAAGCCGATTGAAATCGATATCCAGATTTCTGTTTAACATTGCCCGCTCGATTTCTTTCACTTTTTCCCTGATAACTTTAATATCTAACATTTTTTCTCCAGTACCGCAATGCTCATATAATTAAATTTATTTCACATATTCCCATCAAGGAAATTGAACTCGCACACTTCCTCAGAAACAAATCTCTGCCCATCAGAGATGATGTCGTTCTTTGTATGTTATATAAAGAACTTTTTCATCAGCCGCCTTGCGCTTTCATATGCAACGGCTTGTCTGTCCTTGTTTCAATCAATATAAAATCACTGCAATATTTCTTACATTTCATATCTGTCGGACATTTTTCTTCCCGCATATACAAGAGATAAATAGCGAAGAAATTTTTAAAATCTACAAAGCACCGCGGCTGGAACAGAATCCTTTCAGAAGTTTGACATAACAGCCAAAAGCGCAGCGTAGTTTATTTTTCGATTCTTCAAAAGAAAAAGCCAGTTGCCAAAACAAAGCGTCTTTTTCGTCAAAAGTTATCGTAAGCCCCGCCGTAAGTAAAAAATTGCGAGACGGCAAGAATAAATCCCTCTCCATTTCACAATGTTTTATTGCAACTGCACACTTTTTTTACCATCCGCGTTAATCTCAACGTATTACGGCGCTTCAGACGCATGCCATATCTTGTTTATTACTACAGTATTTCTAAAATTTTCAACAGACAGAAACAGATATTTCTTAGCTTTTTTCTTGTTTTAAGATACCATCAAAATAATAAATTCATTATCAGAAAATAGATATTTGACTATAGCAGACTTGCCATTTTATATTTGCTTTGCAATGGGTAGCAGCGCTAAACCGCCCAGAAATTTTTTATATTCATAATCAGCATATTTTACGCAGCTTTCAAGATTATGTCTGTAACATTTTATAGAACATAAAATGGTATTTTATGATTGATAGCGCAGCATTTCGTTAAAACGCAAGCTTTCATCTTTTTTAAACTGCAAAATGCATTCCCAAAATCTTTGAAGCTGCCGCAAAATCAAGAATGCTTGGCTTCCCTCCGATTTCCAAATATTCTAATTTACAGCAAATCGCTGCTTTAATATTTTTAACAGAAAAGCAAATCAGCAAACATATGAAAGAAAACGACGGCAAGCAGACTGCTACTTTTTCCTATGAAAGCAAGAAGCCATTTTTTTAAACTGGTTGAAAACAAAATTAAGAGACGATATCAACTCTCGCGGATAAGACAACGAATTGGATTATTCCGTTGTTGTCTTAAATCGCCTTTGCTTTGGCAGATGAAAATAAAAGAGAATATTGTTTTAGCAGATTAAAATACAGACGGGTTGCCGCAGCAGTTTTCGCTTTTCGTTTCGCCTGCACGATTCTAGTTTGTATGATGCAGTTCAACTGAATCTTTATATCCGATTGCCGTTTCAACATCGTTTACAAAATTATCGGAATAGTCAGACAAATATTCGGTTTCAATGGAAAAATTGCCGTAGAGCGAATCTTCCAAATCCAGGTAAATTTTTGCTTTGCCTCTGTGCATACCAAGAATTTTCTTTAGATCTTCGAGTAAAACGTCATCGCATTTTGCAGTTGAAAGTTTTATATGTATTTCGCCGTAGTTCGGCTGAAATTTCTTTTTTGCCTCGTCAATTGTCATTACATCTTCCGCTATTATTTCAGTCTGCCCTTGAGCGGCTGTCAGTCTGCCCTTTACCACAACTACATTGCCGGTCGTAAGATAGTTATTATATTTGTCAAAACTTTTTGGGAAAAGCACCACGTCGATGCTGCCGTATATATCTTCTATGCCAAACCTTGCATACGATTCTTTCTTGGTTTTAGAAATAAGAGTTTTTGCTGAAGTTATCATACCGGCGACACGGACAATCTGCGCCGTTTTATAATCAGTATTTTCTTTGGGCTGGGGAAGCCTGTCAAGTCTGTAATTAGAATAAGCAATGAGATCTTTCTCCCTATGTTTTAACGGATGACCGGAAATATAGTATCCCAAAACTTCTTTTTCAAACTCCAACGCTTTAAACAGTTCAAGCGGTTCTGCTTGTTGCAAAGAAAGCGCGTTTGTCATAGTTTCTGCACTGTTAAAAAGAAATCCTTGCGAGGATTCTCTCTCTCGTTTTATTTTTACAACTTTATCAATAGACGAATCTAGGCTTTGAAGCAGGCTCGCTCTTACTACAAATTTATCCGCGCCGAAGGAGTCAAAGGCTCCCGCCTTTGTAAGACTCTCCAAAGCTTTTTTGTTAACCGCCTTTAAATCTATTCTCTGCAAAAAATCGTCCCAATCTTTAAAACTTTTAACTTGTCCGCCGTCAATTCTCGACTGCTCTATGGACTTCGTTATGCCCTCGCCAACATTTTTAACGGCAAGCAGTCCAAAACGTATATTCGCATTTTCTATTTTAAACTTTCCGCCAGAATACTGCACGTCGGGCGGCAACATTTCAATACCAAAGTTATCTGCATCGTCTATGTACGTTACGAGTTTGCTTTCCTCATTGTCTTTTACGGCGGAACGTCCGATTTCGCTGTTGAGCAGAGCAGTCAAATATTCCAAAGGATAATTTGCTTTTAAATAGGCTGTCTTATAAGAAATGACGCCATAAGCGGCGGAATGGGATTTATTAAAACCGTATCCGGCAAAAGACACGATGTTGTCAAATATTTTTTCCGCAACTTTTTTGTCAACATTCTTTTCTTTAGCGCCTTTTATAAATTTTTCTCTTTGTTCTTCAATAACTTCAGGTATTTTTTTACTCATAGCTTTACGCAAACTGTCCGCTTCTCCATGAGTAAAGCCTGCAAGCTCCACAGACATTTTCATTACCTGTTCCTGATATAAGATGACGCCGTAAGTGTCTTTTAATATAGATTCTTGTAACGGATGATCGTAAACAATTTTTGTCCTGCCGTGTTTGCGGTTTACAAAATCGTCCAACATCCCCGAACCCATAGGTCCCGGGCGGTACAGAGCAATCAGAGCTATTATATCGTCAATACTGCTGGGTTTGAGTTTTCTTATCAAATCTCTCATACCTTTGCTTTCAAGCTGAAATACGCCCATAGTTTCAGCTTTTTCGAGAAGTTTATAAGTTTTTTCATCGTCCAACGGGATATTGTCTAAATTGAAATCATGATTCCTTTTACGTATAAATTCTACGCAGTCGGCAATAATAGTGAGCGTTCTTAAGCCCAAAAAGTCAACTTTTAAAAGTCCGAGCTGCGGCAGCACGACGCCGTCATACTGTGTTGTAATAATATTTTTCGAACCTTTCGCGAGCGGCGAATAATTTGTAATTTTTTCGTTCGCTATAACCATACCCGCAGCATGCACTCCAGTGTGTCTTTTTAAACCTTCAAGTTTTCGCGAAACATCTATAAGTTTTGCAATTTTTTCGTCAGTCTTTACAAATTTTGCCAATTCCGTTGAAGTCTGCAAAGCATCGGCAATGCTTGCATTTTGCGGAATAAGTTTCGCAATGCTATTTGATTGTGCAGGACTAAAACCCATAACTCTCGCGACGTCTTTTATAACAAGCCGCGACTGCATTGAGCCGAACGTTATAATCTGCGCGCACTTCTCTTCGCCGTATTTCCGGCGCACATATTGTATAACTTCGTCGCGTCCAGAATCTGCAAAATCTATATCTAAATCAGGCATTGAACGTCTGTCAGGATTTAAAAATCTTTCAAAAAGCAGACCGTATTTCAAAGGACATATATCCGTGATGCCTAAAGTATATGCAACCATAGAACCTGCTCCCGAACCTCTTCCGGGACCTACAGGAATGCCGTGGTCTTTCGCATATTTTATAAAGTCCGAAACTATTAAAAAGTAAGAAGCAAATCCCATTTTATTGATAATGGAAAGCTCGTGTTTCAATCTTTCCTTGTGTTCTGGTTTAACCGCGTCATATCTCGCCGCAAGTCCCTTTTGGCAAAGCATTTCAAGATATTTTGAATCCGATTCATACTCTTTTGGCACTGGAAACTGCGGCAGAAGCAGTTTATCCGTATTTATCTCAAGATTAGTTTTTTCTGCAATTTCCAAAGTATTCTTTATAGCTTCCGGCACATAAGAAAATGTTTTTACCATGTCTTCTGCACTGCGATAGCAAAAAAGATCAGAAAAAAAGCGCAGTCGTTTATCATCACTAAGCATTTTACCTGTTCCGATACAAAGCAGAATATCATGGATTTCAACATCTTCTTTTTTTAAAAAATGGCAGTCGTTTGTAGCGACAAGCGGAATTGAGGTTTTTTTTGATAATTCAACTAGGTTTTTGATTATTTTTTTCTGCGCTTCAAGACCGTTGTCCATAATTTCTATATAAAAATTATCTCTGCCGAAAATATCGCGGTATTCTATTGCGGCGTTCTGCGCCTTTTCGTTGTCTTCTTTCAATAAAGCAGACGCAACTTCGCCCGCAAGACAGCCCGACAAAGCAATCAGTCCCTGCCCGTACTTTTTTAAAACTTCTTTATCAACGCGCGGCTTATAGTAAAAACCTTCAGTAAACCCTATGCTTACTATTTGCATGAGGTTTTGATACCCTTTAAAATTTTTGGCAAGCAGGGTTAAATGATTATAGTTTTCGCCGTCGCCGTCAGTTTTGTTGCCACTTTTTTTATCCAAACGCGATTTTGGAGCAACATATACTTCACAGCCGATTATAGGTTTTATGCCGCTTTGCTTTGCAGCCCAGTAAAATTCCATAGCTCCGTACATATTGCCATGATCAGTAATGGCAAGCGCTGGCATCTTATATTCTTTAGCTATAAGGTTGAACAATTCGCCGGGTCTTCCCTTATCGTCTGTGATCCTGCAAGCGCCGTCGAGGAGGGAATATTCGGTATGATTATGTAAATGTACAAATTCCGCGGCCATAAAAAAACACCTATTTCTTCCTATTTTCTATTTTTGATTTGTTGCATTATATCATTTTTAAAAGCTTATTTTTAGCCTTTATTTTAACGAATATGAAAATCGTATTTGCAAATAATTTCTAAGAGTTTTGAGATTTTTGTTAAGAATATTTGTTATTTCTTGATATTATCTATAAACAGCGGTAAACTTCCAGAACAAGACGATATAGTGCCTAATATATTCAGATTATCCCACAATCTTACAATACTTCAAGCAAAAGAGCCTTATCTTGCCAAACGGTAAAACTATTTCATATAATCATGACAATACATGCGGCATTCCAACCTTAACGCAAAAATGAAAAGACTTTCCAAAACCGATAAAACGCAGGAACGCAAAGAAATCACGCGGCACCATAAAAAAGCGATGGCGGTATCTTGAATTACATTCAATTTTAAATCAAAAATTATGGAGAAAATCACGCTGACAATAACAACAATTTTCATTATTTTAATCATTCTTGCAGGATTGTACGTTCTTTTAACCTACAACAGGCTTATAACGCTCAGAAACAGAGTAAAAGAAGCGTGGAGCGATATTGAAGTGCAGATGAAACGCCGCTATGATTTAATACCTAACTTTGTAGAAACGGTTAAAGGTTATGCGTCGCACGAGAAAAATACTCTTAGCGACGTTATAAAAGCAAGGAATACCGCTATGCAGAACATGGGAAATATTTCGGATAAAGCTCAGGCTGAGAACGCATTATCCGGAACGTTAAAATCTCTTTTTGCGCTATCCGAAAATTATCCGAATTTAAAAGCAAATCAAAACTTTTTAGAACTTCAGAGAGAGCTTGCGGACACCGAAAACAAAATACAATCAAGTCGCAGATTTTATAATTCGAACGTCCTTGCCATCAATACAAAGCTTGAATTATTTCCAAGCAATATTATTGGCAGCGTATTTGGTTTTAGAAAACACGATTTATTTAAACTTGACGATACTGAACAGGGAGCAAAAAAACCCGTTAAAGTTTCATTTTGCCTCTTCTGTTTATTATAAATGGATTCATTTTGCCAAATGACGGAAATATAGAAACGATGCGCATTAAAAGCTTGAACTGCCGCCTTCTTTTTCCGCTTGTTTTTCAAACGGCGGTTCCTGAATAAAATCTTTCAAAACAGCGCTTTACGCCAGTTTTAGACGACGGTAACGCGCACACTCGCAAATGAGAGTTTTATCTATGGCAAATATAACAACTTACGATTTTATCAGCTCAAACTCCAGAAGAACCGTATGGCTTATGATTTTATTTCCAATAAGCCTTGCCGCAATAATTTACTTAATAATACTTTTAGCGAGCATTTTCGTAACCGCCGATAAAAGTCAAATACACAATCAGATTTCCACGATTGCAACTGCCAACCAAACGGCTTTCCATATTCTCCCCGTAATATCGGTTACAGCGATACTGTGGATTTTGGTAAGTTATTACGCGGGACAATTTTTTATTCTCTCTGCCGTAAGCGCTGTTGAACTTACAAAAAAAAATGCTCCAGAAGTGATACGCACTGTTGAAAATATCGCCATAGCGGCGGGTCTTCCAATGCCGAAAGTTTACGCAATAGATGACGAAGCGTTAAACGCTTTTGCAACCGGCAGAGATCCCGAACATTCTTATATAGTTTTAACAAAAGGCATTATTAATAAACTAAAAAAACCGGAACTTGAGGGCGTTATAGCGCACGAGATGTCGCATATAGGAAATAGAGATATACGGCTTATGCTTATAATGATTGTGTGTATAAGTTTTGCAACTGTCGTCGCGGAATTACTGCTGAGGTTTGCGTTAACGGCAAAAACAAGAAATTCTAAAAATAATAACAACGCTGTCGTGCAAATATTTTCATTTGCTTTGGCAACAGCCTTTTATATATATGGATATTTGGTTGCTCCGCTTATAAAGCTTGCAGTATCTCGCACAAGAGAACTTCAGGCTGATGCGACAGCCGCCTTAATAACAAGAAACCCTCAAGGGCTTATAGACGCTTTAAAAAAAATTTCAGATAATTCTATAGTTAAAAATTTAAGCGATAAACAAACAATTTCGTCAATCTGTATTGCAAATCCTTTGACTAAAAACAAACAGAACTCTTTTTTCTCAAAAATTTCAGGACTTTTTGCAACGCATCCGCCTATTGAAGACAGAATAAAAGCATTGCAAGCTATGGACGGATACAGATAAAAACAGGATGGAAAGTTAAAATAATAACCGCGGCGGTAAATTTGAAAGAAAAGTCAGCCACCGAGCATCTCAAACAGTTTAAAGATAAAACGGTAATTATATGCGGCGACTGCAATACCGCCCATTTTCCGATAGATTCGGCAAAACCAAAAGAAACCGAGAACGCAGGGCTGCGAATCCTCCAAAATTTGAATAAAAAAAACACGCCAAAAATTAGAGAAAAACAGTTCTTCCAAGCTTTGAGCGGAAAGAAAGGGAAAAGACACTAGAAAACCGTTATTGAAACAGGACAGTGATCTGAACCTGAAACTGATTTTCTAATATCTGCAAATTTCAGGTGTTTAACTGAATGTTGCGACATAAAAAAATAATCTATTCTCCAACCTGCATTCCTTGATCTGGCGGCGGTTTTATAATCCCACCATGTATAATTGCCGGGTTCTTTATTAAAATATCTGAACGTATCAATAAATCCAGATGAAACAAGATTGTCAAGTTTTTCTCTTTCTTCAGGCATAAAACCAGATACTTTCTCACTTTCTTTTGGTCTTGCCAAATCTATCGGAAAATGGGCGGTATTGCAGTCGCCGCATATAATTACCGTTTTATCTTTAAACTGTTTGAGATACCCGATTAAATAATCGTAAAATTCCATTTTATACCTAAGTCGTTCCCGCGAAGCTCCGCCGTTAGGAAAGTAAACATTAAAAAGGATAAAAGCCTCAAAATCAAGACGGAGTATTCTGCCTTCATTGTCAAAAGCTTTATTTTCAACGCTGACGCTTACAGATTTGGGATTAATTTTTGACCAAACGGCAACGCCGCTGTAACCCTTTTTTTCCGCAGAGGAACAGTAAAAATTGTACCCGTCGATTTCTCTTATATCTTTGGGAAACTGCGTTTCATCAGCTTTTGTTTCCTGCACGCAGACAATATCGGCATTTTCCTCTTTAAACCAAGCGGTAAAATTTTTTTTATATATTGCTCTTATGCCGTTTACATTCCATGAAACTATTTTCATTTGCTTTTACAAAAAAATAAATTCTTCAACTCGTATATTCCCAACCGCCATTTGAAATACCATCGACGATATCATTCTTTCCGCCAGCTAGCGATAAACGCGTTTGAATAGTCCCCGCCAATAAAATCCGCAGCGACATTTGGCGGTGCCATTACGAGACTAAAATTTTGCGTTGATAATTATCATTACAGGAACAGGTCCCGTTTTAATGAAATTTATAAAACCGATTTGTACGCCTTCCATATTCTCAGCCACATTTATAAAACCTATCTGAAGACCTTTTATTGATATCGCTTTATTAAAAAATCCTTTTTGTATGCCTCTAATTTCACCCGAATTCAAATTTATCATACCTGTCTGCAATCCTTTAAATAACCTTGTGAACGTTATAAGCCAAGCATGCTGCCATCCTAAACAGTCGTCAGTTTTTGTATAAATTAGATTCCACGCTAAACCTCTTACTTCGCGAGTATAAGATCCGAGACCTATTTCCAGACCATTAACTGAATCGTCTTTCGGAAAGGCATTTTTTTCCCATAAAGAAACTTTAATTGGCGCTGCCGCAAAAATAACGCTTGCGGACACAACAACCGCGCAGAACACTGACAATAACTTTTTCATTTATGCCTCCCCGTTCTTTTATTTACGGCATTAAACTGATGCGGCATTTGCGCCGTATGCCGGCGTAAACACGCATTAACTGTTCAAGAATTTTAAAACATCTATCCGCAATTTATCAAACCCATTTTTCTTTTTCGCACTTACCGCAAACACGTTTGATTTATCCGTACCAAAACACTCTGCCGCTTTACTTCGTATTTCATTTTCAGGAACGTCTCGAGGCACTTTATCACACTTGTTTGCGATAATTTTAAAGAGAATACTATATCTTTTAAGCCATTCAGCCATATCAAAATCTAATTCCGTAGGACCTACAAAAGCATCCACAATAATATAAACCGCTTTATTGCTTTTTCTTTTGATTATGCATTCTTCCATCATGTCTTTCCAAAGTTCTTTTTCCCGCGGATTTACTTTCGCAAAACCGTACCCCGGTAAATCTATTATCCATTTTCTCATAGAAACGCTATAAACATTTATGCTTCTTGTTCTGCCGGGAGTTTTTGACGTTCTTGCTAAATTCTTTTGCAAACACAGAGCGTTTATGACGCTGCTCTTCCCGACATTAGATCTTCCAGAAAAAATAACTTCCGCCGCGCTTTTCGGCAAAGAATCCGCCTTTGTTGCAGCTCTGAAAAAAACCGTTTTATTTAACATACATGACCTGCCCGCCACGCAATATACCCGCGCTGGAACAAAAAATAAAAGATATGATTTTTGATATCTTCGCCCGCGCTGAAAGTCTCGCGCCATTTACCAGCCGCACCGCTCGCGACTGTCTTAGGATTTACCAAAAAAATAACAGCAGAGACTGCCTCAAACAATCCGCCATTTTTTGCTCTAACAAAAAAAACTTACTCTTTTTTTATAGATTCGCAAGTACTGCTTTGCCGTTACGGATAAGCCTTAGTCTCTGTTACCCAGTTTTGAAAGAAGTTTCAACATTTCAAGATAAAGCCATACAAGCGTTATCATAAGGGAAAGAGCGCCGTACCATTCCATGTATTTTGGAGAACCGCTCTGCGCGCCTTTTTCAATTAAATCAAAATCAATTATGAGATTGAGAGACGCAACGGCGGCAATCGCAAAACTTACAACAATTCCCAAAGTTGAAGAATCATGAATATATGGAAACTTCCCGACTCCGAAAACATTTAAAAGTAAATCCGCCATATAGACAAGCCCTATGGCCAATGTTGAAAATATCACGGCTTTTTGAAATCTCGGAGTAGCTTTAAGCATGCCTGCTTTATAGGATGCAAGCATACAAAATAAAACGCATATTGTTGCGAGAATTGCATTTACTACAATACCCTGGTACATTTTTTCAAAATACAAAGAAACCACACCTAGAACAAGTCCTTCGCACAGCGCGTAAAGTGGCGACAAAAACGGCGACGCCGTCTTTTTAAACACTGAAACAACAGCCAAAACAAAAGCTCCCATTAATATCGGAAACAGCAAAGGCATTATTACAGCAGGATGCGTCCAAGAATAAAATGCGCTTGCGGCAAGAAAAATCCATAAAATTATACTTTTGTTTATCGTTCCCGACACCGTCATAACTCCGTTATGACTTGCGGGCGAGTGAAAAACGCTATCTCTTAAAAGTGGATTGCTCATATTGTCCTCCTGCGATTAAATTGTACGCTGAATTTATGATTTCTTTCTGATTCGCAAAAAAAAGCAAGTCTTGCGCATGGTTTATATTGACCCATCTTAATTGCGATATCTCGCCCTTGTCAAAATCTAAAGCATTTTCAAGCGCCAACGCCAGAAAATATATAGAATGCTTTTCAACCGTCTTATCTTTTGCGCAACTGGCAGCTCCGTTAATTATATATACATCTTCTTTTCTGAAATTTTCAATAAATTCAATTTTTTTAATTCCCGTTTCTTCAAAAATCTCTCTCCTTGCAGTTTCTATCTCGCTTTCACCGTTTTCAATATGTCCTTTTGGAAATCCCCATTTTCCGTTACGTTTTGAATTCACAAGCAGAAATACAGGATTGCCATTCTGGATTTTGTAAATTACCGCGCCACAAGAAAATTCTTTAAGCATTTATATTCTTCCTGTTTTTACCGACTGTGTCATTTAATCCGCTGTTTACAGATAAAACAGAATACCAGCGCTATTTTTTCCCATTGAGCTGCTACCCGCAAACAAAACTGTTATAACTGTCAACAGACAACAAATGCTGAATGCGCGCGGGAATAAAATAAGTCTAAAATTTTGATTTGCCACAGAGGATAAAAGTTCTGTTGTTGAAAAAAATAAACGGCGACGGAGATAACACAAACTGCATCTATACTCCGCCGCTGCGGGAAAAATAAAAGCGCTCCCGCAAATTGCAGTAAAATAATAAACTGTAATTAAAAATCATTTCTAATCAGGAACGTTTTGCAATAAGCTTTCTTCTCAACAAATCCAGCGCTGCATTCACAGTTTTTTCTCTTACATCTTTTCTTATTCCATAAAAATTAAATTTAAAACTTTCAGTTTTCTTCTCATCGGCAAAACCTATATACACAAGACCAACCGGTTTTTCTGCTGTTCCGCCGCCAGGTCCTGCGATTCCTGTTGCCGAGAGAGCATAGTCGCTGTCTGAAAGTTTAAAAATGCCTTCCGCCATTTCCTTGGCAGTTTCCCCGCTTACAGCCCCGAATCTTGCCAGAGTTTCCTCTTTTACTCCAAGCAATTTCATTTTTGATTCATTTGAATATGCGATAACGGAGCTTTTAAAATATAAAGAACTTCCGGGGACATCTGTAATTGCCGCCGCAGCCATTCCCGCTGTGCAGGACTCTGCAAAAGAAACAGTTTTTTTATTTTCAAGCAAAAGACGTCCCGCAACTGACGCGAGGGTATCAGCGCCGCAGCCAAAAATATTGTCTTTTAAAACATTGCCGAATCTGAACTTTAAATTATTTATTGTCTCATCGACAATTAGTTCGTCTGTTCCTGAAACTGAAAATTTTATATCTATAATCGATTTGCTTGCAAGAATGCCGAACTCCACAGATTTTGAATCGCCAAATCCAGCTTCTTTCATAACCGGCTTTATCATCTCTTCAACCGAAGATTCTGCAATGCCAAACACATGCAAAACCACATTTTTCCTTATTCCAGTAGAACAGTTCCTCAAAAACGGCTCGACGCTGCTTTCAAACATCGGCTTCATTTCCACAGGAGGTCCGGGAAGCAAAAACAAAGTTTTGCGGCATTTTTTTCCGCCGGTTTCAAACTCAAAATGCAACATCTGACCCGGAGCCGTTCCAAAACGATTCTCTAAAATTTTTGCGCCGCTTATAATATTTGCCTGCCTCTCGTTAATTTTAGGGATTGAAGCAGCCGCATGTTTTAAGAAATGCTCTTTTATTAACTTTAAAATTTTTTCATCAGCATACAACTCAAGATTTAAGCATTCTGCAGCAGTTTCAACTGTTATATCATCAAACGTAGGTCCCAGTCCGCCTGTAGTAATAATAATGTCGCTTCTCTCAAAAGCTCTTTTAAATTCCTGCAGCAAATCCTGCTTTCTGTCACCGACATCGGTAACAAGCGACAGCTCAAGCCCCATCGCGGAAAGTCTTGAGCCTATACAGGCAGCATTGGTATTGATTTTCCCAGCGAGAAGCTCGCTTCCAGTACAAATAAGTTCAATTTTCATATTTTTTAAATCTATATTAATACAGAAGTAAATGCAAATAATATGGACATACAGAACGGCAGATTTATTTTATTTGCCGCGTTGAGGACGCAGAATTGTCCCGTACTTTCTCTTCAATTCAAGCCGCTTGCCGCGAATTTTTCTATTCGCTATCTGGGCTTACGTTCTACATTAGAGACGGACTTTGTGTTTATAGTATATCCTCGCTGCCAGCCGCCGCGACAGTAAACGCCGAAGTTATTGCTGTGCAGGCTTTTGTTACGTACGATATACATCCTCTCTTTTTTCTCTTCTGTATCCCGGCAACCGTTTCTAAAGAACAGACAGGATCCTTTTTATTCCTTTATTTCCCATCTTTATGCCATAAGGAACCGTCTATTATATCTTTAATGTCAGCTTTGACTTTTTTCGGCTTGACGGCATTTGCTACTGCGGTATCTGGATCTTTTAAACCGTGTCCAGTAAATATGCAGACAATTTTTACAAGATTTGTATTTTTAAAGTAACCCTGCTTAATATATTTTATAAGCCCTGCTATAGACGAAGCGGATGCAGGCTCACAGAAAACGCCTTCCGTTGCAGCTACAATTCTGTACGCGTCCAATATCTCTTCATCTGTCACTTTGTCTATTACGCCGCCGGACTCATCTCTTGCTTCTTCGGCGGATTTCCATGAAGCAGGATTTCCTATTCTTATGGCGGTTGCTATCGTCTCAGGTTTTACAATGGGACGTCCTTCAACTATCGGAGCTGAACCCGCCGCTTGAAAACCCATCATTTTAGGAAGAGCGTACTTTTCTGGTTCCGCTCTGTTGTATTCCTTATATCCTTTCCAATATGCAGTTATATTTCCTGCATTGCCGACCGGCATAAATTGATAGTCCGGAGACTGCCCCAGACTTTCGCATATCTCATAAGCCGCAGTTTTTTGTCCTTCTATTCTGAAAGGGTTGATTGAATTAACCAAAGTAAGCGGATACCTGCCGCTCAACTCTTTTACAAGATTTAACGCTTCATCAAAGTTTCCGTCAATTTCCAAAACTTCCGCGCCGTGCATGACAGCCTGTGAAAGTTTTCCGAGAGCTATTTTCCCTTCCGGTATCAACACCACGCACTTTATTCCCGCCCTTGCGGCATAAGCCGCGGCAGAAGCTGAAGTATTTCCAGTCGACGCGCAGATAACAGCTTTGCTCCCGCTTTCAACGGCTTTTGAAACCGCCATTGTCATCCCCCTGTCTTTAAAAGAACCGGTAGGATTCATTCCTTCAAATTTAAAATATATCTCGCCGTTAAACCCAAGTTTCTTAGGCAGATTTCTTGAAGGTATTAAAGGCGTATTGCCCTCATAAAGAGATATAACCGGAGTTTTGTCGCTGACCGGCAGATTTTTTCTATATTTTTCAATTAGACCTTTGTAAGCCATTTTCTTTGCCCTCTCATAAAATTTATAAAAATTACTACGTTTATTATACCCTATTAAAGGTGCGGAATCAATGACGATAACAAAACAAAAAACCTTAAAAACGCCAGTCCTTTTTAAGTTTAATGCTGAGCAGTTTATCTCGCGGTTTACGAGATTATTTTGCCGTTAAAAGTTCAGCTTAGATTTTATAAAAATATATTTTCCGCTCATAAAAACTGTTCAAGAAGAGGTTTTTTATTGGATACAATGTAATTAGAGGTGTCATAAATTACTTGATTAAATATTTTGATAATTTCATTTATCGGCATATTATGTAATTCTATAAACATCTTAATTTCTTTAGCCCCAAAAACAAGTAAATCCGGAGCCAAAGCTGTCATCATCCATTCTAATCTGTTTTCTTTACAGTACATGTGGCATAATTATTCCACAGTCATACGATGAGCGGATAATACAAAACGATATCATACTTTGAAACGCAACTATATCAATAATATCTGTATCTGCGGATAAGTTTTCTGAAGATTCCAATCTTTCCAAACTGGCAGAAAGTATTTCTTTGAAAACAAATATCCAAGTTATACTGTCTTCTGTCATTCTAAAAAACATAATCTTTAAAGAACCCAATCATTTGTTTGAGGTTTCAAATAATTGTAAAAAATATTTTTCAGCAGCAAACGACAAATATAATTCATATTCTGAAATTGCAGAAAAAAGGCGGAAAGTGTAAAAATTCAATTTATATTGCAGGTTCCGTTAAATCTTTTGTAGTTCTTTAGATTCCATTAAACCTTTCTGTAGTTCTTTTATTTTAAATTTCTTTGTAAATTGACGCAGTAATTTTTTATTCTTTGGCAATAATTCTTCTAAAGAAACACATAAATTCAATTCAAGTCGTCTTCCAAGTATCTTAAAAACAACTGCATCTCCAGAACAAATTTGAATATTTTGTGTATTCTTATTGTTATATAAATAAGATAAAAGTTCCGTTTCGCCGTCATCAAGTTTATCAATATTAAAACAGTTAAAATCAGTCTTGAACGCAGATAAATCTGAGCTTGTTTGAGAAATACACCTTACGTTATCGCAATTACTTAAATCTATTTTATGTTTTTTGCCAGAAACTCTATAATATTTTGTTTCTTTTTTAATAATTTCAGAAATTACAATATTATATTTTTTTATCAATAATTCCCAAGAATTTGTTCTAAAAGCCTCAATAATCACACAAGTATCACACAAAACTAATGTCAATTTTGGAATCACCGCCACTCCATAAATTCATTTCGAGTAAATCTGAAATATTTCTTTCTAAATAATTTGCGCATTGTTTTGTTGATATTTCACCAATTTTTAGAGCTTCAAAAGCTAAATTAATGTACCTTTCGGGGAATTTATTTAGTCCGCCCATATTTTGTTCAGTATTCTGCTTTACCTTGATTTCGCACGCATATTTTTTAATTTTACCTATGATTTCTTTAGTATGCTCAAAATCCACATTATAAACTTTTCGTATGCGCCACATCAAAGCCTCTATAGAAACAACAAATCTTCTAGAGATAGAAACGATATCGTTAAAAGACAATTTCTTACTATTTTTCCCTAAAAAATCATCAACTGACTCCATTATACTGTCTTTTGGCATTAAAAGCTCGCTAGCAAAAACATTTGCATATTCCTCCATAACGTCTTTTTGCTGCTTATTAACAAAACTCCAAGTTAACAGATGAAATAATTCATGCGCTAAATCAAAATTACGTCTATACATAGAATTCGTAACATTTAGTGCTATTGCAGAACCTACCTCATTTGAATGATAACAAACTGCGGAACTTAAACGAAGATCAAGATTAAATATTTTTACAAAATATTTTTCCTCAAGTATCCTAAACAGGCTTTTTCCTGGATACTTCCCCAAGCCAAGTTTATGCCGAA
>JAIXMX010000006.1:56238-81733 GCA_020328155.1 Candidatus Endomicrobiellum agilis
TTTTTTTGAAATCATTAATCTCTCCTGTTATATAGAAAGTATATAACATTTTTACGAAAAAATAAAGTTATTTTCTAGATTATAGAAAAATATACTTGTCATCAGCCGTCTTACTTGATTTCTTCATTTACAGCAAATCAGCTTTAAGACTTTACCGCATAAAGGACAAATCAAAAGCTTTCCTGCCGGAAACAATTAAAAGAGTAAGAAATTGATTCTAAGAAGTTTTATAAGTTTATATTTACAAGGTTTGAATTGACAAGTAAGTTAAAGTACAAATTTGTATAAAATAAGCAGCCGATATAATATTGCAAATAAGTGTTAAATAGGCTTAATTTTGCCAGAACAGCCATTTGACCAATATCTTTTTGTCCGCAAAAACAAAGAAATCTAATAAAAAACAGAAATAAGATTTTTAAATATTTATACAAATACTGAACTGCGAGCCAGCGACTGAGGCTTAAGTGGCAAGAGAATTTAATGTTTCGTATCTAAATCTCATAATTTTTTCAAATTCTCCAAATTATTGATTATCTCTTTTTCGCCTAATTAATTTATAAGCGTTCTTATTTGAGAAAATACACACCGCATTTCATCAATGAATACGAGGCGGTTTTTGAATTTAGAAAAATAAAGCGGATTTTCTTTACGCCATAAGTAAATTATCAAAATTACCAAACACAATTTTTTATTTTCTCCAATGCGATTTTAAAAAGCAATTTTCCCAGTCTGCCGCATATCGGCAAACAAAATAATCTTGAAGCTCCCGTTCATTTGTAAAATTGTTTTTTTCAGCATTTTTATTTTGTATATGACATCTTTTTGATTGGTTAACATTGCCATGCCGCGGAAATAATGTCCCGAAATATCCAGTTTTATTCTTCTGGTTTCTTCAAAAACTATATCTTCTCAGAATGACAAATAAAGATAACGCCAATAGATATAATAAAGCAAACAAGTTCGGCAGTCTGCCAAACTATTCCTTTTATCTCGTTGAAAGATTCATAGAAATTGGAAAGAAATTCATAGAATTTTACAGAAATTCCAAATATGGGTCACATATATTATGAGCTGCTCTTGCTTTTATAGTTTTTCAGGAATAAGTCTATAGTATCTCCGTATTTTTTATATGATTCGGGAGAAGACTTCTTAATTTCATCCAACTTTATTTTTACATTTTCCAAATTAACAAAATTACTTAATTCTTCATACAGCACATATCTAACTTTTTTTATTTTACCGTCTATTAGTTCAGTTCTTTCTGAAATAAATTTTTCTATAAGCACAATTGTATTTTTATCATCTTCAAGAACCCGGTTAATAAAATCATTAAATTGTTTTGAATCGCTCCATTTCTTCCATTTGTTTAAAAGAGCTGGTAATTTTTTATGATTAATAAGATATTCCTTATCTACCTTATCTATATTATTTATTTTTTCAACGCATATTTTTTGTAAAGATATTATTTTGTCTGGCGGTATTGCTGATTTACAAGAGCATGTCATTAAAAATTGCATATATAAGCCTTTTGTACGAGGGATAAGCTCTTTCAATAAATTAAAATTCTTTTCCCTATCTTTTTCTCTGCTTAACAGCTGATATATTATACTCTCGGCTGAGTCTGGAATACGAGGCAAGTCTTCATAAATATTAAATAACGCTTCTATAATATTTTTGACATTTCTCTCAGGAATCAATTTTTTATCTTCTATAAAATCTAAAATTCCTTCCAATACTTTTCCGATTCTTTCTATTTCCATATATTGATTAAGAATCTGTTCAAAATTTTTCATGGAATCTGCTTCTTTAAGGATTTTAATCATCTCATATCTACTTATTTCTTCTTCTTCCCCGCCGGGAATAAAATTAAAATAAGATTTATAATATTGTTCAGAACATATTCTCAGTTGTTTGTTCCATGTTCTAGTATTATGCTCGGTATTAATATCTTCTAAAATATCCTTAAGTTGCGGGAATAATTCTTTAATTAAACCCTTGACATTCTGATAGTATTTGCCTTTTTTACCGGTACAACTTTCTAATGCATTCTCTATTTTTTCTTTTCTTTCTTCTTGAGACAACCTCAATTCAGTATTAATTTCGAGTTCATGCGTCGCTGTAAAAAGGACTAAATTATGAGCCATAAATAAATAAAATTCATGAGCAAATAATCTAATTGCTTCAACGGCGATAAAGTCAATTGGATTTATTTCTATCTCATCTTTTTGACGCATTCGAGATATGTTAAATTCTAATCCATTCATAAATCTTTTTATATCTCTGATGGTTTTAAAAAAGTCTTTGAATCCTGAACGAACAATACGCCCCCAATGGTTTTCATCTTTATTTTCATTAAAATATGCCTGCGCTGACGGCAATGTTTTTATCACTCGATATAATTCTTCAAAAAGAAACTTTTGAAGTACTTTTTCAGAAGGGAACGGTATATCAAAAATCACTTGTACGATTTTCTCTAAATATTTCTGTCCTTCAAAACTTTTCTCAACAATTTTCCTGTCAAAAGCCATCACATATATCATCTTATTAAAATCAGCATTAACTCTCACTAATCTGAATATCTCTTTAATTTCTTCATCAGCTAATCTGTCTATATCGTCAATAAACACAATAATATTTCGCTTATTTTCAACTAAACGATTATTGAGTTCTTTTTTAATGTCAATTACGGATATACTTTTAGATCTTCTATCATATTTTTCAGATTTTGCCCTAAGAATGCTTTTTAAAAGTTTAGCTGGTAAGGAAACAACAGGATCATCAGAAACAACGCATTCGAGAACTCCTAACAAGTCGGCATAAATTCTTAATCTTTCTGCCAGAATTCTATCTTTTTCACTTTTGCCTTTGTAATCAAAAGCAGAAGCTATTTCGTTAAAAAAATATTTTGTTATATCCTCCCTTTTTGAAAGTATCCAAGGATTAAAATCTATCACTACAGGCTTATTATCAGTATCAGTTACAGTTTTATCTTTAATACACTGCTTAATTAGATTAATAACTGATGACTTTCCTGATCCCCATACCCCGTTAATTCCTATGATAATACTTTTATCGGATTCCCAATTCAATAAATTTGAAGATATATCTTCGGCAAATCGAGTTCTTCCGAGCATGTCATCTTTTTTATCTTTAATAGGATCATCAGCATCAAAATTTTTTCTTTTAAAATCACCTTTATTATCAGTCATCATTATCTTTCCTTCAAAATAAAATTTATACTGCAAAAAGTCTAAGACTGCTTTTGTGTTCAGCTATCTATTGTACTGAGAAAGCTCTTTACCGGAGTATCTATTTTTATGTATTGTTATATTATAAAATAAAAACTATACTATGGAAAAGTAAAATATATTTTAAATATTTAAAGCGAATCGAAATATAAGTAAAAAATACATTTACTAATATTACAATATCCAAAACGGACAAAAAAAACGGTAAAATTAAAAAAGCGGATCACAAGCTGGTAAGAAGCGTACGCAAATTATTGCAGATTTACGCCGAGCCTCAGACTTTGGGTCGTGTAAAAGGCATCGTGAAAAAACAGGAAGACGTAACTATTAGCGGTATTTCACAGTAGCTTTTTAACGAATTTTTGGAGAGAGTTAGCAATAAGAAAAGAGCGAGAATGTCATATTAAAGAATTTTGAGGAAGCGCATGCGTGTTTTTTGATGGACACATATCAGCCACAAGAAACAAAAGACAAAAGATTGCAGTCAGTTAGCTGAGTTTTATGCCGGATAGAAAATTTTTAATAATTATAAAAAAATCCTTACACTTTTCTTTCCTTATGCAGGATAGGAACAAAAATGAATAAACAAAAATTAATGAGCGCGGTCCTCATAATAAGTATTTGTTTTACTTCGTTTGCCGGCTGTGGAAAAGGAGAGAGGGAACAGCGTAACGTGACGTACATCAGTATCATTAGCGAACCTGTACCTTTTGATTGGCAGCACGATAAAGCTAAAGAAATGGGCTTCTTTAGTAAGAGCAAACACTATGGAGAAAGAGCGCTGGTGTTTGCCGTGCTGCATCCAGACAAGGCTGTGCTATACTCGTTAATGGCAACCACGATAGTATTCTTAACATTTAAGATTTTTGTGTATTACCCCTGGCGTTTGGTATGTCAAGGCTCAGCTGGTGGACTTTAAAAAAGATTATCAGCAAGATAACTTGCGGCAAACTTTCGTCTCCAGCAGTTTGAGAAGATTCGCACTTTTACTCTACACCTACTTCGCCGAAGGGAGAGGTTAAGGCAACAGTTCCTGATAAAGTAACTATTCAAAATGACAACCTAGAAAAGTCCGTTCAGGAGATTGCTGCGAATACCAAAGCAATAGCCGACGAACTCGCTAATGTTAAAACAGCAATAACCGACAGACACGTTAATACTGTAAGCGCAATAAAGGCAACAGAAACAGCAATAACCACCGGACACTTAGATATGAAGCACAGCTCAAAAGTATTACAGAAACCCAAGCTGATATCCAAACGCAAATAGGTAACATTAGCAACGCCTTAACGAATGGGAAACAGGATCAGGAAACTCCGCCAGACCAACCAAACCAACCAGAACATCATGATAATCCTCAATCTCTTCCAGAGTCAGGAGATATACCTCCGCCCCCAGAACCAGATTTAACTCCAGATGAAAATCCGTCATTAACTCCGAAAGACAAAGCCGACGATCCTTGTTTAAGCATTCGGCATCAATTACGGCGGTTATAGGTATCAGAGCAGCCGCTTAGCTACATAAGAAGAACAGTAATTTTCAGGTTCGACTTCAGGAAACATCATGCTCAAATATCACCGCTTCAGTTGTGTGCCGGCGCACCTGTTTTTTGCAGCTACAAACTGAGCGAATATATCATCGGCGTGTTTATGTTGCCATGCCCTGCGAACTGCGGCGCTTCCCCAGTCAGCGGCAACGTTATCGCCGCGCTACTCAAACTGCGCGGCGTATTCATTGCTCTTTTTATTACTGCTTTTAATCCTTGCTCGCTTACTTTTTGCATTATCTTTGCTCTCAGTCTCCGCCTCTCTTTTTTATTTTTTTGCTGTGTCTTCTTTTTCGGACATTTACAGCGCCCGCGTCATCTTGTACAATTGGTATTCCGTTTCTGTATAGAGGTGTCCTTTCTTTTTTCCTGTTTCTATTTCTTCCCATTCCGCTATGCTGTAGCGCGGTTTTTTGTGCAAAACATCGTCACAACCTGCCAGCATCAAAATGCTTAACAACAATACAATTCTTTTCATTAGTTTGCCATCCTTTTCTATTTTCCACTTAAGGTTTCTGATTTCTGCCTAAACTCTCAAATAAGCGACAGTTTCTCCTGCTCCTAGCTGTGCTATTTTTTATCTCGGCATTCTGTTTTTGGTTTCTTATTTTTTTATTCCTTTGACTGTCACAAATCCCAATGAAAAAATTAACACCGCTATGCCAGCGGCAATACGTTCAAATAGCGACGTTAGCAGCATTAACAACATTGCAATTCTTTTCATCAGTTTACTATCCCCTTCTATTTTCCGCCGAACTCCTTAATAACCGCTCGGTTCTTTTCCGCTTCTCGGCAGGCTATTTTTTTCGTTTCGGTATTCTATTTTTTTGTATTGCCTGAATTCGCTAAAATTGAACTTTTGATTTCTATCTCTGTCCTTGAACACTTTATCCCACTCTGCCGCAATCTGCAAACAACAACATTACATATAACAACAATACAATCTTTCTCATTTTATTCCGCTTACATTTCCCTCAATCGCAGCTCGTTTTTATTATTTCAAACCCGCATAATAATATAAATCGTTTAACATTAATAGCGCGCTCCTCGCTGGGACTGTCGTGTCATCAACCGCATATCCAGCTATAGGCAGGCGGTCAAACCCGGAGATTTTGGCTGGCATGTTCGCCACATCCTTACGGTCAACTTTGTCTTTTCTTTGTAATCCAAAAAATATTAATTTTTCAAAACTTTGTACTCTTTTCCATATTTTAACTGCTTTTTTATTTTGTTTTTATTCACTTTCAGCTTCTATTGCGTGATTTATAAAGCAATAATGACTTGAAGATATAGCAGCTTGGGCGATTCATAATAAAATTCCATCTAAATATACTATCAGTTGCATTTCAAAATTTCAATACAATTTAAAAATGACGCTTTTCTTATGGGCATCCGCTGGAAATTTTGAAAAACAGAAAGCGCGACCTATGGAAAAAGCCGTTATATAAATTGTCTTTTTCAGCAACACAAAGACATATCTGGCAATAAACCAAAATAAAATATCGGCGTTGTTTACGCCTATAGCTTTTTTCCTACATAATTCAAGATTCCAGCAACGGGCAGTCTGCGCTTAGTAATTTTACGGAGATATTTGCGCAACTCCTTGTATCCCAAATTCACGTAAATTACGAGCAGAGCAGCATTTCTAAAATTGTTGAATCTAGACAGAAGTCTAAATTATATGAGAAATAAATTCTAACTGCGGTTTTTTAGCACGGTAAGTCCGTCATTTTATTTGCTGCCAAACCTGACTATCTTATTCGGTAGCCATTATCCCTGCATAGGAAAACTAGGAAAACAGAGAAGAGCTGTTTATCATAGATAATAAAACTTTTAATCATTACTGAGAGCTTGAGCAACGGCAGAAAAACCGCAGCGCTTATTTTGACATTCGTATTCTAGCAGAGGAATTTGTCCAATATAAGCGCTGTAAAAATTGCTAAAATATATGAGATGAAAAAGCAAATAAACACAGAATCTTTTAGCCGCAAGGTAAAAGGGATATAATATAATGTCTTTTGACAGATTTTAATCTGCTTTTTCGCCTCTTGGCTGAAAAAATATAGCATTTATCTTTGAGGGAGTAAAAACTGTGAAATATGAAAATGGGCTTACGTCTGTCTTAATAAACGATAAAAACAGTCTGACGGCAACAGCTATTGTTTTTATAAGAGCGGGATCAGTTGACGAAAAACCGTCTCAAGCAGGATTGTCTCACTTTTTAGAGCATTTGATGTTTAAAGGCAGCAGGGATTACGCCGGCGATTTAATGAGTAGAAACGTTGAAAATATGGGCGGATACATAAATGCTGCCACCTCAAAAGAATTTACAATGTATCATATAAGCATTCAAAAAGACGGAGTGGAAAAAAGCATAAAAATGCTTGCGGACGCTATGCAAAATCCGCTTTTCCCGCAGGATGAAATTGACAAGGAAAGAAAAGTTGTAATTGAAGAAATCCAAAGACATTCCGATAATCCCGGAGCCGTTCTTTATGAGAAATTTTATGAAACTGTCTATATAAGAAGCGCGTTGAAAAACAGCGTCATCGGAACTCCGCAGATCATTGCAAACGTATCGCGGGAAGAAATATGCGATTATTATAAAACTCATTACGTCCCCGCAAAAATGCTTGTTGTCGTTTCTGGAAACTTTGATGAATTTGCCGTAGAAAAACTTATCGGCGAAACTTTTGGGAAATTTGAAAAACGCGATCCGCTTCCAGATCCGCTGCTTGTTGAAAAAGTTCACAGTGGAAAAGATATAAGTGAATATGGAAAAGTTGCAATGGGATATATGTTCACCGGATTTCTTGGACCTGATGCGAATGGAGAAGATATATATATCGCAGATTTAGCGGCAAGCGTTTTGGGCGGCGGAAAAAGTTCAAGATTATACAGATCTCTGTATGAAAAAAAACATCTCGTATATTCAACAGATTCTTCATTTACGGCTGAAAAAGGAACTGGAAACATTTGCATTGCGTCTGTTTTTGATTCGAAAAATCTCAAAAAAATAAAAGATGAAATTAGAAAACAGATTGAGAAAATTATTGACGACGCTATTACGGAAGAAGAATTAAGCAGGGCGAAACTTTCAATAAAAACAAACTGGAATTTCTCTCTCGAAACTCCTTTTGACATTGCAGATAATAACGGGTACTGGCATTTAGTCGGGAACCCCGAATTTGTAACGAAATATATGAAAAAAGTAGAAAGCGCGACAGTCGGCGATATAGGCAATTTTTTTAAAAAATATTATTCACCTACAACAGCTTCTAACGTGGCGTTACTGCCTTCGCCAGCTCATGGCTGAAAATGACGCTCGAATGGAAATGAATGAAGAAAATGCGGTTAGTTTAATTTGCAATTTTGCCTCAAATTGCGTTAGAGCGCAAAATATGCTCGGCATAAAATGTGTTTGGAGGCAAGATGAAAAATTTTAGGCTTAAAAATAATATTAAAGTTATATTCAATAAGACCAGCGGAGCCGATATTGTTGCAATAAGAGTATTTACTTCAGTTTCAGTTATAAACGAAATTCCAGATAACGCCGGAATATCGTATCTCACCGCAAAACTTATGACGCAGTCCACAAAAAACCGTTCCAATGAAATTCTTGCAAATGATATAGAAAATATAGGAGCTGATTTAGTCGGCAATGCGAATTACGATACAGCGGCACTCAGTATGACTTTCCTTTCAGAGTATTTTGGCAAAGCCGCAGAAATTCTTGCAGATACGATACTAAATCCTTCATTTGACAAAAAAGAAGTCTCTTTTGAAAAACAAAATGTTATAGCAGCTCTGAGTTTCCGCAAAGACAATATTGGAAATACCGCTTATGACGAATTTACAAAATTGTTTTACCGCGACATATCTTATGCAACGCCTATTTTAGGCACAAAGGAAACCGTTTCAAAAATTAGCTGCAAAGATCTGGCAGAGTGGCATAGGTATTCTTACAATGCTTCAAACATTTTGATTTCAATCGCCGGCAACATAGACGAAAATACCGCCAAAGAATCCTTAGAGAAATGCTTTGCGGAGGTTCCCGTCGGCAAAAAATTTGAAAAATCTGTTTTTGGTTTAGAACAATCCGAATCAATAAAAAAAGAAATAAAAGGAAAATTTAATCAGGCTTACATATATATAGGATTTCCCGCTCCCGATGTTTTAGATAAAGATTTTGTTTCAATTAAAGTTGCAAATGCGATTTTAGGCGGAAAAATGACAAGCAGACTATTTGTCGAGTTAAGAGAAAAACTTGGGCTTGCCTATGAAATAGGCGCCGTTTATCCGTCAAGAAGAGAAAAAAGTTATTTTGCAATTTATATGGGTCTTGATAAGAAAAATATTGACTCAACATTGAAAAAGATAGATGAAATTTTAAAAGATTTCTGCACTGCAGAAGTTGACGAACGGGAATTGGGAAATACTAAAACGTACATAAAAGGTCTTTACACTATGAGCAGACAGACTGTAAATAAGCAATCTTATTATTACGGCTGGCGGGAAATTGTCGGACAGGGTTACGAATATGACAATAAGTACCTCAAAGACATAGAAAAAGTTACAACACAGAATATACTTGACGCTGCAAATAAAATATTTTTGAGGCATTCCGTCAGCATAATCGTTAACCCTGATGCAAAATAAATATGTGATGGAACCGTTAACAATTGAATAAACTTATTAAAAAAATCAACGATTTGTCACAAGGTTTTGACGTTTACGCAACAGGCGGATTTTCAAGAGATTTGCTTTTAAAGCACAAACCTAGCGACATCGACTTAGCGGTAAGCAAAGAAGCTTTAAAATATTCTAAAAAAATTGCGGACGCTTTTAAATCAAAACTTATAACTCTGCACGACGTAAATAAAACTTACAGAATAGTACTTAAAGATGATCTTGTTGCAAACATAGACATTTCTCCCTTCGGCGGCAAAACTATAGAACGGGATCTGCGAAACAGAGATTTTACTGTTAATGCGACAGCTTTCAATTTAAAAGACTTTAGAAATTTTAAAAAATATATTATATTGTCCAACAAAAATAATTTAAAAGACTTAAAATCAAAAACGATAAATACCGTTTCCGACAAATCGTTTAAAGCAGATCCTTTGAGAATGTTGCGAGCGTTTCGTTTTAAGGCGGAATTGAATTTTAAACTTTCAAAAAGAACGCTTACACAAATCAAACAAAACGCAAAACTCATTTGCCAATCTGCTCCCGAAAGAATAAAAAACGAATTTTTCAGAATACTGTCTGTAAAAAATGCCGCAGCTTTAATTAAAGAGATGGACAGCTGCGGATTGCTTTCAGAAGTTTTCCCTGAAATCAAAAAAATGAAAAAAACCCCTAAAAAATATTATTACCATCCGGGAGGACTGTTCCAACATTCTTTTGAGACTGTGGAATCGGCAGAAAATATTTTCAATAATTTAAAAAAATATTTCCCTGAAAATTATGACGATCTGCAAAAATACTTTGACGATAATACCGCTTTTTCCGAAAATGTCACAAGAAAAGGTCTCTTAAAATTTGCAGCCCTTTTCCATGACAGTGCAAAACCTGAAACCGCAAAATTTGAAAACGGCAAAATGCACTTTTTTAAACATGAAAAACTAGGAGCTGGAAAGATAAGAGAAGTTATGCTTTCTCTTAAACTCGGCAAAAAGGATATTGAAATCGCAGCATTTTTAGTAAGCCATCATATGCGTCCGTCGACTTTGACCAGAAACAACACAGTCACAAAAAAAGCCGCATTAAAACTTTTTAGGGATATCGGCGACAACACGCCCGACTTGCTTATTCTTTCAATGGCAGACTGGCATTCTTATAAAAAATTAAAAAATTCTTCTTCTAAAGAATTAAAGGCTCAGGAAAAGTCGGTCAGGGAACTTTTGAAATATTACTATGAATTAAGGAATTCAGAACCGCTGCCAAAAATTATTGATGGAAATATAATAATGAAAAAGTTTAATTTAAAACCCGGTCCGTGGATCGGAGAGCTTCTGAATTTTGCTACCAAAGCACAGCAAGAAGGCAAAATCTCAAATACAGGAGAAGCTTTAGAAACAGTTTTTTTCAAATTGACACACATCAAAAAAAAGTATAGACTCTAAATGATAATAACAGCATGCACAGTTAAAGTATCCGCAAACACAACTATCATTTTGCGGGCGTAGTATAGTGGCAAAACACTGGCTTCCCAAGCCGGAGATGTGGGTTCGATTCCCATCGCCCGCTTTCCCAAAAGAATAAACTAATAAAGTATATAAGAAAACATAGGAGTATCATTATGGTAGAAGCAAGATGCATGAAATGCAAAAAACAGGTTGAAGTAAAAGATCCTCAGGATGTAGTAATGAAAAACGGCATTAAAGCCGTCTCGGGCGTATGCCCCCATTGTTCAACTAAAGTTTTCAAAATTGTCGGCAAAAAATAAAATTTAAGATTTGAACATCAATAGAAAAATGAAATAACAAAGCGTTTCTGCCGGAATATCAGCGAGTCAGAATCATACTCTGAATAACGCTTTTTTCAATTTTAACTCGCAATATTGAAAGCCTAGCAAGAGTCCCTTTTTTTTCTTATCGGCTGCTATTTTGCAACTGCGGCTGTCATATACCTCTTCAGTTCTCTCTTCCTTGCCTGAAGAAGAGAAAAAAAGGACGGAGGTTTTAAAACTTCGTTATAACTCTCTTCTCAGTGGAGAAAGGAAGAGAATCTCCGCCACACGCTTAAAACGGCAGTAATATTTGCTTATCATTGTTTTTTTTTAGGAGGGTGGAACGTTCCTATTATTGAGAACGGGGTTTTGGCTGTGTTATGACGTTTTTTTGTTGTTCCTAAAAAAAAATATAAATCTTTGCCGCGCGCAAAATCATTCAAATATTTTTCTTTCACTTTTTCGCAGGCCAGCTTAAAATCTTTTTTATATCTTAAGAATAACGCTCCGGTTTCCCAATCCATAATTGTAAGTTTTGAGGATCTACCGGACTCGTCTTTAAAAATATATTTAAATTTAAAGGGCAGCTTTTCAACTCGTTTAAAATTATTTGAAGCAAACATGTCTAATTGTTTGCTTTCTCCCACGCTCCGATTAGAGTCTTTTTCTTTACACCACTTAAAATCCAATATTTCTGTCGGTTTAAATACTGCCAGAGAAACAAAGTTTGGGGGTTTTGAGTCGCTGATTAATTCACTGATATTTTTATAAACTTTAACTTTATTTAATATTAAAGCTTTTCTTTCCGCCCAACCATCTTTAGTACCTATATGTCCAACAACTCTGCAAGTTCCAATAGGCTTAAAACTTTCTTTCCTGAAATCTTCAGGTCTTTTCTCTGCCGTAACTTCAATCCAATCATACTTTCCTCTCAGGAATTTTGTCAAATACTCCCTGTCTTTTATCGTATTCGTTCCAAATTCTGCCGCCGAGATAGAGCAATTCTTCCATGCCGCTGCTCAATTTGCCCGAATTGCCGTGCCTGTTCTCATGCATATATCTACGACAAGATTCCAGCATTTTAACATATTTTTGATTTTTTATAATACCATAGAATTCCCGAAATAGGATTCTAGTTCTCATATTCCTTTTAATCCTGTTGTCAATAGTTATTCCAAAAATTAAATAAACAATATTTCAAGACAGCTAGTCCTGTTTATTAGACAAAGAAGCAAAATCTATCATAAAACAGATTCAAGAATATTTTACTGATTTTAAACAAAAAGAATCTATTCCCAGTTTTTTATAAATGACTACTTCCGCAAAAAAAATTTGAAAATATCAGCAAAAAACAGTAATATATATTTATATTACTCAAGGAAGAGAAGTAAAACCAATGACCAAATCAAAAGCATCAAAACAAAAAGCCAAAGAACTCGGAAAAAAACCAGACAAAAAATTTGCAAAAGCTGCAAAAACCATTAATAGAATGCGAGAAATTTTTAAAGAGGCAGATTTTTCCCCATTTAAAGAATATATGAAAGACAAATATGGAAAATAATCTGCAACCCCAAACATTACTACCTAATAGACGCTTCCACCTTTTGTAGTTATGTAGAATTTAATAGTAACGAAAGCTTCTTTAATGACCCTTATAACAACTATTTTTTTTATATCCCGCAATTCTGTATAGCTGAAGTATTTAATACTCTTGCAAGATGGCATTATTCTGACAATAAAATAGATTCTAAGAAATACAAAGAACTTTTCGGACTTTTTAAAAAATTCATAAGAAACAGAGCCGCTTTTTATCCGTATGATTTACACCGCTACTATAATCTAAATTGTGATAAAATATACAAAGTTGAACACACAACACCCATAAAAAAGAAGAAACGCAAACTCTCCGCTTTTGACATTCTCATTCTTGCAATGGCAATGGAATTGCAGAAAATTCACGGCAATGATAATATTACAATTCTCTCCTTTGATAAACGTATAATAGAAATCGCAAAATTAGTAAACATTAAAGCTAAAGAATACCCTACATCTTAATTGACAAAACTTTCCATAGCTCAAACAAAACATGGAACCGCCGTCAAAAATAATTTTCAGAACTGTATTTTTCATAAACGACATAAAACTATTTATCCTCAAAATATCTATCTCTCCGATTTTGAAAGCGCGCGATATTTTAGTTAGCCATAAAAATGTATAATTATTAAAAATTGCGCATTGTTTGCATTAAACTGTCTATATGAAAAAACCAGAACTTTTATTACCTGCAGGATCTCTTTCCAGACTGGAAACGGCATTTCTTTACGGAGCCGATGCCGTTTATGCAGGCATTCCGGAAATGTCGCTGAGGGCGAAATCAAAATTTCCTTTAGAAGAAATGGAACAAGGAATTTCTTTTGCGCATATTCTCGGGAAAAAAGTGTACCTGGCGCTCAATTTATTTTCGCATAATAAAGACATTATGCATCTTGAAAAGTTTACAAAAGTGCTGAAAGCGCTAAATCCCGACGGCGTTATTATTTCAGACCCCGGCATATTCCAATACATAAAACAAGAAATTCCGCAGATTCCTATACATATATCAACTCAAGCGAATGTCTGTTCTTGGCTTACGGTAGACTTTTGGAAAAACTTAGGAGCGGATTTATGTGTTCTAGGTAGGGAAGTCAGTTTTTCTGAAGCTAAAGAAATAAGAGAAAAATGTAGGAATATAAAGCTTGAAATTTTTATACACGGATCTATGTGTATAAGTTATTCCGGAAGATGTTTAATGTCCGCATTTATGGCTTCGCGCAGCGCAAACCGGGGTGCATGCGCCCATTCATGCCGATGGAAATACAAAAGCAAACTGCTTCTTGAGGAAGAATTGAGACCGGGCGAATATTTAGAAATGGAAGAAGACGATAACGGTTCATACATTTTAAATTCAAAAGATCTATGCCTCATGCCAAAGTTGGACAAAATTATAAATGCCGAGATCGATTCTTTAAAAATAGAAGGAAGAAATAAAAGCGAATATTATACGGCGCAAACAGCAAGGGTTTACCGCAAGGCGATTGACGATTACTTTGATAATCCTGACGGCTGGCAGTCTGATAAGTATATGAAAGAGTTGATGACTTTGCAAAATCGCGGATACGCGACAGGTTTTTTTGACGGTATTCCGAGGGAAGAATCACAGGATTATACCGATACTTCGAGCAAAAGCAATTATAGAAATGCGGGTGTTATAAAAGGCAGCGCAAACGGTTTTTTAACCATAGAATTGAGACACAAGTTGAAAAAAGGAGATGAAATAGAAATATTGTCGCCTTTTAAATTTGAACCGGTAAAAATTATCCTAACCAAAATTTATAATAAAGATAATAACCGTCTTGTTGAAGAGCTTGCGCCGGGAAAAGTCAATCAATCTGCAAAAATACCTGCCGACGGAGACCTTTCAATTTTCCCCGAAAATACGATAATAAGAATAAAAATTGCATAGTTCTTTTAATAACAGCGACATAGCTCGTAGTAATGCGTAATTCCTATATCTTTCAGAAATACGCCGTCATGAGAAATTATTATCATAGCTCCTGGATATTCTTTTAACACCTGTATAACGTGTTCTTTTGTTTCTATATCAATATTGTTTGTAATTTCGTCTATAAGCAAAAGTCTCGGCGTTTGCAGCGCTATTTTGGCAAGAGATAATCTTGCTTTTTCGCCGCCGGATAAAACAGACACCTGTTTATTTACTTCTTCATTTTTCCTGAACAAAAAATCATTTAAAAAATCTCTTATTTCGGCATAAGTTTTCTCACTCGACAAATCAGACAACGTTTCCAAAACTGTTTTTGAATTATCTAAAGAACCGTAGTACTGATCTAAATAACCTATATCTTCGGAACGCGGCACGTCCCAGACGCCCGTCTTTGCGACGCTTGGACAATTTAAAATGGCTTTAAGGAGTGTTGTCTTGCCCGAACCGTTGCCGCCGCTTATCGCTAAATGTTCGCTTCCTGCGACAGACAAATTTATATCTTTTAAAATTATTTCATTTTCGTATCCCGCTTGTCCGCCGCTTATTGAAACAACTATTTTTGAACGCATGTATTTAGTTGTCAAAGAAAAACTCGGTTTTATTATCTCTGGAACTCTCAGATTTGAAAGACGTTCATTTAATATTTTTCCTTTGTTTGAAATAGACTCTGTATTTTTGCCGGTTGTTTTCTGCGCAGAACTTTGATTTAAATCTCCTAATGCGGGAAGCCATCTTTTTTCCCTGACAAATTTTTCACCCCTTTCTTTACTTTTCTTTGCGCGCTGCTGCTCTTTCATCAACGCCTTATGATTTTCTTTCTTCTCTTTTACAAGCAAGCCAAGTTCATTTTCAATACTCTTTCGTCTTTGCAGTATTGTTTGGCGATAGTCACCATATTGCCCGTTAAAAGTATTTATCGTTCTGCTTTCTATGTGCCACAATATGTCAATAGAATTTCTTAACAATTCTTCGTCGTGGGATACGACTATAAGAGTACCTTTATAAAAATTTAGCATTTTCATAAGAGATTTTCGGTTTCTTAAATCTAAATGATTTGTTGGCTCATCTAAAAGTAAAACATCGGGATAGTTTGAAAGAGCGGCACTTAAAGCTTTGTTGAATTTTTCGCCGCCGCTCAAATTTTCATATTCATAAATTAACTGCGGAACATATCCGAAAGAAACGTCTTTATTTTGTATCTCGCCCTCAGACGCGGGCAAATCGCCTTTTATAATCTTGAGCAGAGACGATTTACCGGATCCGTTATTGCCTATAATCGCAATGCGGTTCCCCGGTTGTATCTGCGCTGAAAAATCCTCAAAACATATTTTATTTGGGAAATACAAACTTATGTGACTTAAAAAGATAGGCTTTTGCATATAAAATTTGTTACTCTGTCTCCTCTCATTTCGTAACTTTTAAAGTATAACAAAAAATTTATACTTTGTCCCTCAACGCTACATACATAAAGCATGTGTCATCATATGTCCCGCACAAGTAACAAAGAAACTTGCGACTAAAATTATAAACCTCTTTTCCGCTCTATTTTCTTGCGGGTATTCGGACTGGCTTTAAATCCCACTCTGTTAAAATAGAAATTCAAATCGTAACCGCTCATTTAGACAAACAGTTTCTTCAGAGATTTGTCTTAAACCATTCCTCATTTTTCTACTGAGTTATGACTGCTTTTATTACCGATTTTTTTAATATTTTAAATTTCAAAATAATAATTTGCCAATATTTTCTCAATAAAAACATAACAAAAAACTAAAATAAAAAAAATAAAACGCGCAATTTACAGACTTAATGAATAAAAACGAAAAAATTAATTTTTGATAAAAAAATGCTAACATTTTTTATAAACCATTTTATTTGTATTTAAAAACTTGGAACAATTTTGCAAAGATTAGCGATGTCGTTCTCAAAAATATAATTTACAATAAAAGATAAAAACGACTAATTAAAATATCGATTAATTTTAGATAACAAAGTTAAATTTGAACCACTTCGGTTTAAATGAGGATTCAAGCAACTCAAACTCAAATTATTACAAAATTCACAGAATTTATTAAATCCACATAATTTTGATATAGTATCTGAGAATTCTAAAATGAATAAAAAAGGAAATATAGAAAACCATAGCAAAATAAAACTAGATATTTATAAAAAATATTTAGAAGCTTATTTATCAATAATGATTAATGTACCGAATTATGATAATATTTCTATAGTTGAACCTTTCGCTGGAAAGGGTAAATCAAATAATGGCGAAAACGGCAGCGCTGTTATTGCAAAAAATGTAATAGAATCCATCATTAATAACAATTCAAAAAATATACGTCTTATTTTAAATGATATTAAATATTGTGAAGATTTAGAAAAAAACTTACAACCTTATAAAGAAGATATTATTTCATGTTCTAATAAAGATGCCAATGAATTTATTATCGATGTATTGTCACAAAACGATAATAATAAAACTCATCGTTTATTTTTTATTGATCCATGGGGATATACTCAACTTAAAGGAGAAACTTATCAAAAAATTTTTACTGCAGAACGATTGGATTTTTTAATATTTATACCACTCTCTCACATATATAGATTTTTAGGAAATGGGAGAAGATTTAAATCATTGAAACCCATTGTTAATTTTCTTAGCGATGTAGGTATAAACGAAAAGAATGCTGAAAACTGTTCAGATGTAGAAGAATTTTTAGAAGAAATAAAAAAGGCTTTTAGGGAAAAAGCTGTTACAGAATTTGTTTATCACAAAATACTCAAAACCAAAGATAGTCAACATTGTTTGCTCTTCTCGACAAGACACATTCTAGGCGCAGAAAAATTCTTAGAAATTTTAGATAAAATTGATAGGCAACAATATCTATTTCTGCCTGAAGAACCAATTTTCATAAAGCATATTTACCACCAGAAAAAAACACTGACAAATTGCGAATTATATGAATATGGAATTCTGGACAGTTTGTTGCCTAAAAAGGTAGGTTCTATATTAAAAAGGCTTGAAAGTAATAATAAAATAACTGTTGTGCCCAAAGCGTCCACTCGCAGGAAAGGAGTTTTTTACATTCGCAACAAAGATAAAAAAATAGAAATTACTTTCAAATAAAAGGATAATTTTACTATGAACAGCATAGCAAGGAAAACTCTGTTGTATAAAACAAATGTTGAATACGGCGATTACACTATTAACCATGCGAAGGGCTGCTCTCATGGCTGTCTATATCCCTGCTACGCTATGCTGATGGCTAAGCGTTTCGGTAAAATCAAAACATATAGAGATTGGATAAAACCTAAAATAGTTAAAAACGCTTTAGAAATATTAGAGACTGAAATACCAAAATATAAAGATAAAATTCGCTCCGTCCAGCTTTCTTTTACTACAGATCCTTTTATGTGCGGATATAATGAAATATCTGAAATGAGTTATAAAATTATAAAAAGGCTTAATCGAGAAAATATAAAATGCACTGTGCTTACAAAAGGCATTCTTCCTAATAAACTGACTACTCTTAGTTCAGATAACGAATTCGGTATAACACTCATAACAATTAAAGATACTTTTAGAAAAGAATTAGAACCTTTTGCCTCTCCTATGAAAAAGCGCATAAAAAGCCTTTACAATCTCCATAAAAAAGGAATTAAAACATGGGTGAGCATAGAACCATATCCTACGCCAAATATAATAAGACAGGATTTTAATGAGATTTTAAAATCTTTAGAATTTGTCGACAAAATTATTTTTGGAAGATTAAATTATAATTTTAAAGTATCTGCGTATAAAGGACATAAAGAGTTTTTTAATGAAACGGCAGCAAAGGTTATCTCCTTTGCTGAAAGAAACAACAAGAAATACTACATTAAAAAAGGAACTATTACCGACTTAAATATCTCCAAACAGCTTTGTCATAACTCTCCATTGTATTCAAGTGCAGTACCAATATTCTAATCTAACCGCTCTCTGAAAATTCTCTACAGAAAATAAAAATTCTTCTTCAAAATTTTTACTGTTAAATTTGCCATGTTAAGAGAACAAAATTCTTGAAACTTCCATTCTTGTCTTTTTTGTTGATTTCTTCAAAAACTGCGTCTTTTTAGAATGACAGATAAAGCCGGCGCCAAGCTTATTTTATTTACCCCGCCTGCGAAAACAGCTTTTTTCAGAGTGACAGATAAAGATTACAATCAACAAGTTATGACAAGGCAAACAAACCCAACAGTTAATCAAAATGCCTTCTTTTATCTCGTCGTAATATGCCAATAGAACAAAACTAGTAATACAATTATATCCTCTCATTTATCATGGTGAGAAGGCAAAGTCTCTAAAATATTCTGCCTTTTCCTGAATTCTTCAAAGACTGAATCTTTTGAGAATGACAAATAAAGTCGAGCGGCAAAAAGTATGAATAATGATATAATAAAAGTGTTTTAAGAGCCTATAAGCAAACCAGAGTAGAGAGCAATACGACAAATTGACGAGCGAGTGCAAAGTACTGCCAATGTGTTTAGACGCGGCAATCATGAGTGCGGGAAAGGTGTTGTTAATATCCAAAGTATAAGCAAGGGTATGGCTATAGAATGTCCTCTTGCGGAATACCTTGTGCGAACTCTGCCAAAAAAGAATTTAATTGCAATACTAAAACTTGGACAAGACTAAGAAAGCTTGCGAGAAAAAAGCAAACTAACCTGAATGCGTTATGTAATCAAGGCATTGGAGAACAAATTTTGAACGACAGGAAAGAGAAGCAAAAAATAGAAAACAAAGTAAGTCAGATTAAACCCGGCGGCAGAATAATTCTGGTTTGTCTAATAGACTCTACAATGATAAGACTATTGTCAGAAAGCGGATAAACTTGGAACGATTGTGTTTGCATTTGAAAATCGTCCTAGAACTATTCTTGAAAAAGCGAGGACTAATATTTTAAACTTAAACAACAGTATTTTTATAACGGCGCTCGGTACAGCAACAAAAGAAAGTGCTTCTCCAGCAGAGAGAGTAGGCGGAATAGCCATGATGGTAATGGGCAAGCGCATTTATGGTTTACGCCTGTTGTTATAGAGATTGGCTTGAGAGAAAAGATGTAAAATAAAGAGAAACTATAAGTGAAAAAACATATCGTATGTCCTACGATATCTAACGTTTGAAAGAGAATTCGTTTTCTTAAATTATATGTCGTACAAATTTTAAATATCTTATGATAATATCAAGTTAACTCCGTCTCCCGTAATGGGATGCGGCAAGTTAATGCGTTATATCCGCTTCTGTCCTCGATATTATTTTATGTTTTTAATCCGACTTTATAGTCTAAAAGTAATCGGAGACATTATGAATAAAATTCAGGAAATTGAGTATAAAAAGATAAAAGAAAAACTCGCAAATAGAGAATACCGCATAGGCTTAGATTTAGGCGTTGGTTCAATAGGATATGCTATAGTGTCTTTAAAAAAATGTGACGATTCATATCTGCCAGAGGATATTATTTTAACAGGAAGTAGAATTTTTAATTCTTCTATAGGTGCCGTTGATCGTAGGATGTTTAGATTGCAAAGAAACACTCATAGACACCGCAGAGAACGTATGCGTTTTCTGTGGAAACTACTAGCTGAAAAACAATTAGCTTTGCAGCCTTCTGAAGATTTAGAAAGAAAAGAAAAATCTATTGACTGCGAAACTTCACAAAAAAGGTTTCCAATTGAAGTATTAAAGAATGATCCATATACTCTAAGATATAAAGCTTTAGATGAAAAGTTATCTTTATTTCAGCTGGGATATGCTTTGTATCATATTGCAAATCATAGAGGAACAGATTCTGTTAGAAGTTTTTTAGAAGATGCTGACGAAAAAGTAAAAGAAAATACTGAAACAGCAAAACTTGCAAAAAAAACTAAAGAAATTATAAACGACAAAAAGTATCGCACATTTGGCGAATATCTTTACAAAGAGAAAATAGAAAATTCACCGTTAAATGAAAGAGAAAAGGTTACCAACAGAAAAACTGCAAAAAATCCACAAAAAGAGTTTGCAGTTACCAGAGATATTGTATCGAAAGAAGTTGAAAAAATCTTGGCTCATCAAAAACAGTATCATACTAATATCTTAACTGATGATTATATTGAAGAATTAAAAAAAGCAATATTTTACCAAACTGAAAAACTTATCCCGGAATCGGGATACTGTCCTTATTTTAAGGATGAAAAAAGACTTCCTCGCTCGCATAAACTCAACGAGCACAGAAGAATGTATGAAGCACTTAATAATGTAAGATACTTTAATCCTGTCATTAATGAAAAAACTGGGGAAGTTTTAAATTTTGAAGAAAAAGAATTTTTAATAAAAGAAAAAGAAATATTATTTAATGAATTGTTAAAAGGTACAGAATTAACCGAAGCGAAAGTAAAAAAATTGTTACAGCTCCCTGAGCATTCTGAGATACATCTTCAAGGCAGGGATAAAAAGAAAATTAAGGGTTATGCTCTAGCTGGTCTTGAAGCATTGTCGTTTTGGCCAAAACTTTCACCGCATCAGGATGAATTTCTTCATGAATGGAACAGTCTTCCAGGCGAAGAACTAAAAGCTAAATTAATTGGTTATGGTTTAACCGAAAATGAAGTTGATGAACTTTTTGATAAAATTAGACTTCCATCAAATTATGCTCCTATTGGCAAAAAAGCAATGGAAATATTATTGACATATATTAAAAAAGATGGTCTTTCTTATACTGAAGCTTTAGATAAAGCAATCGACGAAGGTAAATTTAAGGTTGACAAACAGTCGATATATGATTCATTACCGTACTATGGTAAAATTATTCAGGAAAGTACTCAAAGACCTATAGGGAAATCTTTCTCAAAACAATTTGCTGACAAGAATTATAAAAAACCTAATATTAACAAAGACGAAGAGGAGTTCGGCAAAATTGCAAATCCAGTAGTTCATCAGACATTGAACGAACTTAGAAAACTTGTTAATGAAATTATCACTCTGTTTGGTAAAAAACCTTTGGAAATAGGATTGGAGACAGCAAGAGAACTTAAAAAAAGCAAGAAAGACAGAGAATCCTTATCCAAACAACAAGATAAAAATGAAAAACATAGAAACGAAATATACAAAACATATATAGAACCACATTTATCATATATAAAAAGTCGGCAAGAAAACCCGTCGAATTATATTTTAAAATTTGAACTTTTTGAAGAACAGAAATATATTTGTCCGTTTTGCATTGAAGAGATAACTCCCGATGATATAATAAATTCGAGAGTAGATATAGAACATCTTTTTCCTCTTTCAGAAAGTGAAGACGATACAAAAAATAATCTTGTAATTGCGCATAATGAATGTAACGCTGACAAGGCAAAAAAGTCGCCTTTCAATGCCTTTGGACACGAAGTATCTGGAAAGTACGTGTGGAATAAGATTTTACGCAATGCCCAAAATTTACCACCCAAGAAAGCAGAGAAATTTGGTCAGGGTTCTATTGAAAAATTTTTAGAGAATAAGCCTATGTTAAATCGTTTTAAACCAGATAATAGTTATATTTCCAAAATAGCTGCGAGATATCTCGCGTGTCTTTTTGATAATTTTGATAAATCTTCAAAAGTATTCTGCGTTAAGTCTTCTCTTATCGCTCAGCTTAGAATTGCTTGGGAACTGAATAGCGTAATGATCCCTCTAGCAAAAAATATTCTTTCTGAAAAAGAATTTGAAGAATTTAAGACACCACGAAATAAAAAAATAAGAATGGATAATAGACATCATGCTTTGGATGCTGTAGCGATAGCTTATGCAAATAGAGGATATCATAATTTTTTAAACAGAATACACGCAAAAGGGTACAAACCAAATTATAGAGAAAAGAGCTGGTTATCAAAAATATTGTTGCCGCCGCTAAATAGAAATTTAGAAGACTTTAAAATAAGCGTAAAAAATTCTATAGAAAATGCAAATATTAGCATTAAGCATGACCATAGCACTAACGGATCACTAGTAAAAGATACAGCTTATAAACTTTATTATTTCAATGAGGAAAAATATATAATTACAACCTTAAAAAATGTTGCAGAAATACCTTTTAAGGAAAAAAAGAAGCCTAAAGATGCTCTTTCTTTTAGCTTTATGTAAGTTTGAAAATAGGTTATCTGACATCAAGGATGAAGAACTAATAAAAAAACTCAAGCGCAATATCTGTCTTTATGAAAAAATACTAGATACTTTATCTGAAGCAAAACAACAACTAGAACAGGCTAACAATAAGGAAAAGGAAGAAGGTAAAAAACCGAAAGACATAACAGATGTTTTAATTTATAAAAAGGCTTGTAACTTAATAGGTGGAAAATATATTGACTGCAGCAAAAAACTTAAAGATAAGTTTTTTCCCGTAAAAGAACCTGCAGAAACAAAAACAGGGTTTGGTTACGATACTGGCGATAATTTGTTTTTAGATTTGTACCATGACAAAACTGGAAAACTCTGTGGCGAAATTATACGGAAAATAAATTTTAATCGAAATAAAGTTCCAAATTATCAAAACAAAGGATATAGACTTTTTGAGAGAATCTATCAGGGCGATACTTTGGAAGCTGATATTTCTGGGGATAAAATCTCATTAAAAAATAAAGTGGGTTCATTCCGAGGAAACAGAACATTTGTAAAAGTTCTAACTTTCACAGAATCAGATCGATATTCTAATGGTAAAAAAGATCAAATACGAATATTTTTTGGAAATTTGTTAAAAGCAAATCATGAGCAATGTGATTCATTTTATATATCAAGTATGCAGCAGTATAACTTAAGAAAAGTTATTTTAACTTCTTTAGGCATTATAAAGTACCGCTCGCAAATATTAAAAAATAAAGAGGTTTAAATGTGGAGAATTATTGATATCAGCGGCGACGGGTATCATATTTGCGTAAAGAACAATAATCTTTCTGTGTTAAAGGATAATGAAGAAAAACTTCATGCAAATTTTCTAGATATCAACTGTGTTATTTTACACGGCAACAGTATTACATATACAAACTCAGCAATTCAGAAGTGTATCCAAAATAAAATTCCAATAGTTTTCTGTGACAAAACGCATACGCCTGCCGGAATGTTATTGCCTTATTTTAATATCGCAGAATACGGTAAACGTTTGGAAATACAATTGTCAGCTAGTCAACCTATACAAAAACAAGCTTGGAAACAGATAATAACAGAAAAGCTTACAAACCAGGCTGCTTGCTTAGCATCTTTTTCAAAAAGTGATAACAAACATTTACAACTTTTAGAACTTGCAAAAGAGGTAAAAACTGGAGACAACACTTTTAGAGAAGGTATCGGTGCAAAAGTATATTTTGGAGAATTATTTAGCAATTTCTACAGAAATAATAAAAACGAAGACATAATTAATTCATCATTGAATTATGGATATGCTGTTTTGCGAAGTAGTATTGCAAGAGCTGTGGTAGCCTGCGGACTTAATCCTGCAATTGGAGTGTTTCATAGTAAAAATAAAAATCCTTTTTGTCTAGTTGATGATCTTATAGAACCTCTGCGCCCTATGGTTGACTATGTTATAAAATCGCAATATTATGATTTTATTAAGGAAAAAATACTAACGCCTGCATTAAAAAAAATCCTTGTTTCAATAACTGAAAAAAACCTGTTTTTTGAAAATTCTGGATATTCTTTTATTGCCGGATTACAAAAATATGTTCAGTCATACTTGGCATATATATCAAAACAACAAGGACAAATCACTTTTCCGCAACTATTTTATGATATCAAAATATAAATCTATGTGGATACTAGTTGCTTTTGATTTACCTGTATTAACACAAAAACAGCGCCGCATTGCAAACGGCTTTAGAGAATACTTAAAAAATACTGGATTCGTAATGTTGCAAAAATCAATTTATTGTTATTATGCCTGTACAAAAGAAAGGAGCGATTCTGTCGAAGACGATATGAAAAAACATATCCCCGATAACGGACATATTAGTGTGTTATTCCTGACAGACAGAATGTTTTCGATGACAAAAAACTACTATGGAAAACTAAAAACTGATATAGAACAACCTGGACTTTTTGATAACTTGTTTTAAATAATTGAGCCGGAAAAACCGGCATTTTACGAAATAATTCTTGTTAGAGTTTACCCATAGCTATTCTATAAAATATTTTTCAAAAAATCAAGTTTCCGTCACTTTTAATCTATAGAAAAATAAAAATTTTTTTAAAATATTTTCAATTTTACCTTCTGGAAATAAGAGTTGATATATTAATAGATCTTATTTCAAAGGGCAACCCTAACCAGCAATACCAACACAACGCAAAAGCTTGCATATTAATAGATCTTATTTCAAAGGGCAACCCTAACCGGTATTCTTTGTGCCTCTCCTTTCCAAAAATATTAATAGATCTTATTTCAAAGGGCAACCCTAACCAAATAATCTGACATAATTTCCCGCCTGTTATATTAATAGATCTTATTTCAAAGGGCAACCCTAACAGAATTCTTGAATCATAATAAGGGTTTGTAATATTAATAGATCTTATTTCAAAGGGCAACCCTAACAATTAACATCGGATATGCTCTCGAAAATGAATATTAATAGATCTATTAATATTGAGTGCGAGACCGAGTGCATTGCCGATTAGTTAGGGTTGCCCTTTGAAATAAGATCTATTAATATTTTGCATTTGG
>JAIXMX010000007.1:0-65430 GCA_020328155.1 Candidatus Endomicrobiellum agilis
ACAAAGAAATACGATATCGTTATTTCGCAATCCGAAAATGATTTTTTTACGGCACTAGAAAAAGCCGTAAAAACAAATATGTTTTTTGTCATAACTGATAAAAATGTAGAAAAACTGCATTTAAAATATTTCACAGATTTATTAAAACAGAAAGGCTTCAATGTTAAAACCGCAGTTATAAGCGCTGGCGAAATCGGGAAAAACATAAAAAGTCTGTCATTTTTATACGATAGTGCGCTTGAGGCGGGCATAGACAGAAAAAGCTGCACAGTAGCTCTCGGCGGCGGTATTGTCGGCGATGTCGCAGGATTTTTCGCGGCAACTTACATGCGCGGAATAAATTATATCCAAGTGCCGACAACTCTTCTTGCAATGACAGATTCTTCAGTCGGCGGGAAAACTGCAGTAAATATAAAAGGCGGTAAAAATGTTGCAGGCGTGTTTCACCAGCCCGATCTTGTCTGGATTAACTCTACTTTTTTAAGCACTTTGTCCGAAAGACATATAAAAAACGGACTTGCTGAAGTTATAAAATACGCTTTCACTTTTGACAGAAAATTTTACGAATACTTATCTGACATGTTGGAAGAGGGAACAACCATATCGCCAAAAGATTTTGACTATACTATATATAAAAGCTGTTCGTATAAAGCTAAAGTTGTTGAAAAAGACGAAAAAGAAATAACGGGTCTAAGAGCTGTTTTAAATTTTGGGCATACTTTTGCTCACGCGCTTGAAACAATTACAAAGTACAAAAAGTTTTTACACGGAGAAGCGGTCGCCATAGGAATGCTTTTTGCGATAAAACTCTCCTTGGAATTAAAAACATGTAACACGGAAACATACAAAGAAGTTGAAAATCTTTTATATAAAGCAGGTTTTATTTTAAATACAAAAAATGACGCTAAACAAATGCTGTCGCTTATGAAAAAAGATAAAAAATCCATTGACGGAAATATTAAATTTATTCTAATAAAAGATATAGGAAAAGCAATCAGCAGCTATGTAAAAGATGATGTTGTTTTAAGCGTTTTAAAGAATTTTACCGAAGAAAACAAATGAAAAAAGTACTTGTTTTAAACGGACCTAACATAAATATGCTCGGGATAAGAGAACCTGCGATTTACGGCAATATTACTCTTGCAGATATTGAAAAAAGTCTCACTGCCCTTGCAAAAGAACTCAAAGTTGAAGTTGAATTTTTTCAATCGAACCATGAAGGCGAAATTGTAGATAAAATTCAAAACAGCTTAAATAAAATTTGCGGAATTATTATCAATCCAGCAGCGTTCACTCACACATCTATAGCCATAAGAGACGCTTTGTCCTCAATTTCCATACCGACAATTGAAGTTCACATTTCAAATATATATACAAGAGAAGAATTCAGGCATAAATCCTATATTACCGCCGTAACCATAGGACAAATTGCTGGACTTGGTATTGATGGGTACCTTTTTGCATTGAGAAAAATAACATCTTTAACATAGTAACGCCTACAAATAATATAACCCTAAAGGACCTCAAAGAAAATTCTTACGAGGTCTTTTAGGGTATTAAATTAGGTTATATTTTTTTTATATTCGCCGCTTTAGGACCTTTATCTGAATTTACAATTTCAAATTCAACACTATCACCTTCCGCTAACGACTTAAAACCTTCAGACTGAATAGCTGAATAGTGTGCAAACACATCACCTGATCCGTCATCATTAGAAATAAATCCATAACCCTTCTGGTCATTAAACCACTTAACTTTGCCTTGTGCCATTACTACAACTCCTTTTTTTCTATCCAACTGCGGATAACTAATCTCCAACTACTTCTTGTAGTTGCAATGCTATTGTAGTAAAATGATTGTAAATTGTCAACTCTTTTTTTCCAAAACTAATAAAATTAAAAAAAGAAAATGGAAAAACATGAAAGAAAAAATATCAAAAATATTTAATAAATATCAATCAGATAGCATTCTTTTTACAAATGTAAAAGAAACCTTTTACCTTACTGGCGCGGAATTTGACGGATTCTGGCTTTTAGCATTAAAAAACAGAATATACATTATCTGTTCAAAAATGATTAAAAACCAGATAAGAGAATATTTTGACAAACAGGATATATGCATACACATAGGGGCGCCTTTATATAAAGCTGTCGCAGAAATCTTGAAACAAAATGAAATAAACTCTTTGTTAATTAATCCAAAATATATGAATGCGGCAGATTTTATTTTAATAAGCGAGAATTTAAGCCACGAAAAAATCTATCTTATAAAAAAATTAGGTATCTTAAACGACATAAGACTCGTAAAAAGCACAGTTGAGATTAAAAATCTCAGGAGAGCCTGCCAAATTGCATCTGAGGTATGCAATATAGTTAAAGAAGAGTTGAAACCAGGTTTAAGCGAGCTGGACATTCATTATAGGGTGATTGAATTGTTTGCTAAAAACCGAGTGACGAAGAGTTTTACTCCTATAATCGCCTCAGGACCGAATTCCGCCAACCCTCATCATATGAGTTCAATCCGCAAAATAGCCGAAAATGATACAGTAATGATGGATATAGGATGCATATATAACGGCTATTGTTCAGATTTGACACGAACTTACTTTTTAGGTAAAATTAGCAATAATCAACAAAGAATTCGTGACATTGTAAAAAGTTCCCAAAATGCCGTTCTAAAAGAAGTAAAAGCGGGACTGCCATTATCGTGGGCAGACAAGACGGCAAGAGGTATTATAGAAGCAGCCGGCTATAAAGACAAATTCATTCACACCACCGGTCACGGAATAGGCATAGAAATTCATGAAATGCCTTCGTTAGCGTCAGATACCGAAGGTGTTTTTTTAACGCATATGGCAGTTACGGTAGAACCGGGCATATATATTGAACGCGAATTCGGCGTAAGAATTGAAGATACAATACTAATAGAAGAAAATGGCTGTGAAATGTTGACTTCAGCAGTATATTAATCAGGAGAAAAGATGATATCAACATCGGATTTCAAAAACGGACTTAATATTTTAGTCGACAAAGAGCCTTACCAAATTACATGGTTTCAAAACCATAAGCCCGGCAAAGGCGGCGCTGTAATGCGCGTAAAGCTCAAACACCTTAAAAAAGGCGGCACTATTGAACGCACTTTTAAGTCTGGCGAGAAATTTGAAATGCTGAGCGTTACAAGGCAGAAAAAACAGTTCCTATACAAAGAGGGCGAAAACTTCAATTTTATGGACATGAACTCTTATGAACAAATAACCGTTCCTCAGTCGCTTTTGGGCAAAATGGTAAATTTCCTCAAAGAAAATCTTGAAGTTGAGGCAATATATCTTGAAAACGAAATCATCGGCATAGATCTTCCAATAATCATAGAAATAACAATAGCTGAAACAGAGCAAGGAATCAAAGGCGATTCTGTTTCCAACACAACAAAAACAGCTAAGCTTGAAACCGGCGCAGATATTCACGTGCCTCTCTTCATTAAAAAAGGCGATAAAATAAAAGTTGACACAAGAACCGGCGAATATGTGGAAAGAGTGTAAAAAAGGATATCGCAGTTTCTAAAATCCCGTAAAAACTTAATAGTCAGCCGTCCGCATTTGAACACATTTTTGTCACATATTGAAAACAGTAGAAAGAAATAATTCCCCCCAATCAGACAGGGAGCCAATGAGGTAAAAATGAATCCGCAGGAAATCAAAGAATTCTTAAAATCAATAAAAGATACAGACATTGAAGAAATACAGTATCAAAGCGGCGAAGATTCTTTATACTTTAAGAAAACCGATGTAAAGGCTATAGTGCCTGATGCAAAAGAGGATGCCAAGCTTAAAGCTAAAGAAGAAGAAAATAAGAAATTGGCGCTTATTGCCATCAAATCAACAATGGTGGGTACGTTTGCCAGCGCCCAAAGCAACGACAAACATCCGCTTGTCAGAGAGGGCGATAATGTAACCGTCGGACAAAAAGTCGGACAAATTGAAGCGATGAAAATTATCAAAGATGTCCTTTCTAATATTAAAGGCAAAATATCAAAAGTTTTGGTATCAAACGGACAATCCGTCGAATACGGACAGGAATTGTTTATAGTAGATACAAGCAAATAATACAAAGCAATTTAAAAAGTGAAAATTGACGGCAAAAAGATAATAAAGCCTTTACGAAAATTCCATTCCTCTTAAACAGCTCGAGCTATATGTGCAAGCACACAACAGGAGACAAGATGTTTAAAAAAGTTTTGATTGCAAACAGAGGTGAAATAGCCTGCAGAGTCATAAGAGCCTGCAGAGAATTAGGCATTAAAACTATAGCCATTCATTCGGAAGTCGATAGGGAAAGTATGCATGTAAAACTTGCCGATCAATCTATATGCGTAGGACATGCAAGCGCTTCTGAAAGTTATTTAAATATACCAAGCATTATAGCAGCCGCGGAAATTTCAGGAGCAGATGCAATTCACCCTGGGTACGGTTTTTTAGCTGAAAACACTTACTTCGCTGAAGTTTGCGAAGCTTGCGGGTTGAAATTTATTGGACCTTCAAAAGAGTCAATAGAACAGATGGGCGATAAAATTGCAGCTATAAAACTTATGAAAAAAGCAGGCATTCCAGTAATTCCTGGTTCAGATGGTCCTGTCAACGTCGATGATCCCAAAATTTTTGCCATAGCCCAAAAAATAGGATACCCCGTCATCATCAAAGCAACTGCGGGCGGCGGCGGAAAAGGCATGAGAATAGTTACTTCCGAGGAAGTTCTCAAAAATTCTATTTCTATGGCTCAAACAGAAGCCAAAGCTGCTTTCGGAAATCCTGAAATATATATGGAAAAATATATCGAAGAATCTCATCATATAGAGTTTCAGATACTCGGCGACAAATATGGGAAAACGGCCTATCTTCCCGAAAGAGACTGTTCCATACAGAGAAGACACCAGAAACTAATTGAAGAAAGTCCGTCGCCGTTAATAAATGACGCACTGAGAAAGAAAATGGGCAGCACCGCAAAAAATGCGGCGGCGGCCATAAAATATGTCACCGTAGGCACAATAGAGTTTCTCGTAGATAAAAACGGCAATTTTTATTTTATGGAAATGAATACGAGAATCCAAGTAGAACATCCCGTTACCGAAATGGTTACGGGCATAGATTTGGTAAAAGAACAGATAAAACTTGCTGCTGGCGAAAAACTCTCAATTGTTTCTGAAAAAATTAAAATACTAGGTCATGCCATAGAATGCAGAATAAATGCGGAAGATCCCGACAAAGACTTTATTCCGTCACCGGGAACAATCGGTAAATTATTTTTGCCCGGAGGTCCCGGAATAAGACTAGATTCACACGTTTATGCGGGATATACAATACCGCCTTTCTATGACAGTCTCATTGCAAAAGTTATCGCTTTAGGTGAGGACAGAGACGAAGCTATTACAAGAATGCGCAGAGCTTTAAGAGAAGTTGAAATAGAGGGTATTAAAAATACTTCATCTCTTCACAATAAAATTATGACAAATGAAAAGTTTCGCAAAGGCGGCGTCAGCACGAATTTCCTCACCAAATATATTTTTGGAAGATAGTTTCGTTCTGACTCTTAAAAAAGAGAATAGTGAAAACTAAAGAACTCATTAAAAATATCATCGATGAAAGCGTTAAAACGAAAAGGAAGATGCTTGAAATCGAGCAAATTGAATATATTTACAATGTTGCAGATAAAATTGTCGAAACGTACAGGAATAAGAAAAAAACAATTATTTGCGGCAACGGCGGTTCCGCTTCAGATGCTTTGCATTTTGCCGCCGAGATGGTCAACAGATTTGAAAAAAACAGAGGAACTCTCGCTTCCATTGCTCTATCTGAAAACATATCAACAATAACCGCTATCGGAAATGATTTCAGCTATGACTGTATTTTCAGCCGCCAGCTTGAAGCTTTTGCGCAAAAAGGCGATATTTTTATAGCAATATCAACAAGCGGGAAGTCGCCAAACATTATAAAGGCTCTAGAGGTGGCAAAAAAGTTAAGCATTTTTACAATAGGATTTACAAATTCCGACGGCGGAAAAATGAAAGACATATGTGATTTATGCTATTGCGCTCCATCAAAAATTACTGCAAGAACACAGGAATGCCACATACTTTTAATACACATCATTGCAAAAATTGTCGAAGAAAAAATTTTTAATCAGACATAAAACTGAAGTAACTGATTTTATTCTCAGTATCTTTGTGCAAACCGCAACAATGCAAAGGTATAATCAATTCCATAAAAGATATCAAGGTGAAAATGGGAGTTACAGAAGTCGCCGAGTTTCAAAAAATGTCCTATTTTATAAATCACCAACGCCCAAATCGTTTGTCTGCAACACCATAAACAAAAACCTTATCGTTAAACTTTTTAGTTTGCGGGATTTTTTCGAACAATAACTTCATTGCTCTCGGTTTCAACATATTAAATCTAATCTCTCTATAATGTACAGGACTATCATTCCTCATTTCAATTTCTCCTACATTTAAGCCGTTATAACGAAGCAATACTTTTTGTTCAGGGAATTGCTTTTTGGCAATGATTCTAGAATTGACAACCTTAAAAAACTTACTCATAACTTCCAGCACATCACTACTGGCAAAAATATGAAAAACGCCGTCGTGTTTTATTGTCAATAGTTGACTTCTCCGCCGTTAAAAATTGATTTGTTTAGAAACGCTTTCAACCTTATTGGCATTTGCATTTTCTCCGCTAATGCTCTCATAGGTATCCGTACTTCATACTTAGTTTTATCTTTTTCGTAATCATCAAAACTATTAAGGAAAGCATTTGTACAATCTGATATATTGGTATAATAGTATCGTTATTGCTAGGTGGTATAGAGAAGTTAGTGTCGCCGTTTTTCGGCGGTGGTTCTGTAGAAATTGCGTGTGCAAAAGAATTAAATATATCTGTCTTAGGCTATGGTATTTTTGATTTATTAGTTAATTTTTGGAATGTGCAATCAATAACCTAAAAGAACTTGCGAATCGTTTAAAAAAGTTTGAACGAACAAAAGAAGAAAATATAAGCGAGTAAAAAATATAATCTGGGATAGAAAGAAGATAATAACATATAGGTGTGATTTGGCAGCAATATACTATCTTTAACTACAATACGTCATACTGTCCTCATTTTTTAGGTTTGCCGTCAGGTGTTTATCTACAAAAAGAAAGATATGAAAAAATGGTAGAAAAAGCAGAGGATTTTGATGTAAAAAATATAGAAGTCAAATGTAACTCTTTTGAATATACTACAGAGCAACATAAGAATGATTTTTTATATTTAGACCCACTATATTACTTAGAAGATGACAGTAGAACATTTATTGACATGTATCAGCATCGTAATTTCTCTATACATCACAATGGCTTTAAGCATAAGTTGTCGAGTGAATTACTAAGGCAGCATGAAGGTGGTTTTATTTTATCATACAATGATTGTACTGTGCTGCTAGAGAAATGTACAAAGGATTTAAAATGCTGACGCCGCCTTGGAAATATACATTTAGTCAGGGTGATACAAGAATAGGTGAAAATAGATTGAAAGATAATAATGGCAGTTATATAAAAAGTTACACGAGTTGATAATCTGCAATGTTGGGAGATAAGTTGTGTCGGTATCTGTTTGGAAAAAAGAGGACTAGATTCAGAGAGAGCAAGAGCTGTGCGGAAATAATGACACGATGAATGCTTTGGAATTTGTGGCAATATGTTTAAATAGTGATTACAGAAATGATTTAAAAGCCCAAAAAAGATGTTATTGACAATTTGTGAGTCTCGCATTTGGTAAAAAGTGACAACAAGAAATGGCAAATTTTCTTATATGGACTTACAAGATTTGAAAATGATGAATCTTTTGCTGTTATGAATGGAAGCTTTATTACCAATATACCAATATACCAATATACCAACCGCTAAACTTTTACCACCGGCATACCTCAATGTAGAATTCACACATCTTTTATATTGCGCCTTTCCCGACGAACTTTTATATTTATCTAAAAACTCTGCCCTTTTACTCTCAAAGCTTCCATTAAAACGGAATTTTGTTTGAGCAGCATTTCCATTTATCACTATATTATTTAAACAAGTCATTTTTACTCTCCTATAAGAACACAGATTGCTTTACAAATTATCAAAAATTTCATTTCAAGAACTATTTACTATATACATAATAATAAATGGAAAATAATTTTTCTAAATAACGAGTTTTTCAGTTCTTCTCTTAAATTTCAGCTAACGTATTTTGCCTACTGCCGCACCATCCAAGGTTCAATTGCAAATTAAAAACAAAAGTAAATTTTAATGAATATTTTTTCCTTTTCCAGAGAACGTTCGTCTAAAGCTTCAATTTCTTAAAAATTTGACCGTCGTTCCCAGCGTTTCCGCTCCAAGCACATCGATTTTACCTCTATATGACAAATTTTTTAAATTACCTTTCGGTATTATTGCTTTCTTAAAACCAAGTTTTTCCGCTTCGTAAAGCCTTTCCGCAACAAGCGATACAGAACGAACTTCACCGGCGAGACCAACTTCGCCAAAAACTATCATATCTTTAGGACAGATAAAACTAGAGTTTGCAGACACTATGGCACAAGCGGCAGCCAAATCTGCAGATGTCTCTTTAATCTTTACACCGCCTGCTATATTTACAAAAACATCCTGCATTCCAAGAGGTAGATTTAATCTTTTTTCTAAAACCGCTATAAGAATTATAATGCGGTTCGCATCATATCCGGAAACCATTCTGCGCGGCATGCCAAAAGCAGTTCTTGCAGTCAAAGCTTGTACTTCCAAAAGAAGAGGTCTCGTTCCCTCCATCGCTACGGTTACGACATTTCCCGCAGTATCCGTCGTACGCTCTCCCAAAAAAATAAGCGACGGATTTGAAACTTCGGAAAGTCCCGAAGAGTTCATCTCAAAAATCCCGATTTCGCTTGTAGGTCCAAATCTGTTTTTATACGCTCTTAAAATTCTATATGTGTGTTGGCGTTCATTCTCAAAATACAATACCGTGTCAACAATATGCTCTAAAACCCTTGGGCCTGCCAAATCCCCTTCTTTTGTAACGTGTCCTAAAAGAAACACGGCAATATTTTTTGACTTCGCGATTCTTAAAAGCTCCGCCGCAGTTTCTTTAACCTGCCCCACTGTACCCGGAGCGCCTGAAAGTTCGGGATGATAAGTTGTCTGAATTGAATCTATAATCAGAAATTCAGGATTTATTTTATTTACGGCGTCTATAATATTTTGAAGATTTGTTTCAGAAGCTAAAAAGATATTATCTTTTTTTACTTTAAGACGCTCGGCGCGCGATTTGACTTGTGAAAGAGATTCCTCGCCTGATATATAAAGGACGGTGGCTTCATTGCTTAAAGAGTCTGATATATGCAACATCAGCGTAGATTTTCCAATTCCCGGCGCTCCTCCTAAAAGTATTAAAGATCCAGGTACAATCCCTCCGCCTATCATATTGTCAAATTCTTTTATCGCAGTGCGGTATCTCGAAAAATCTTTAGTTGAAATATCTTTTAATTTTAAAACTTCAGAGGAAAATCCGGTAAGTTGTTTTGAAAGAGAGCTTGCTTTGACAGATGATGAAAACTTTTCTTCCGTAAAACTGCTCCATGCTCCACAAGAAGGACATCTGCCAAGCCATTGGACAGACTCATAACCGCATTGTTGACATAAAAACCTCGTTTTTTGTCTTTTCATTTAAATCCCAACCACAATAAATTCTTCGGGAACACTTCTTTGAGAAAAAACGGAACAAAATACGTTCGCTATTACTAAGCGACTGCGACAATGGTCACGATTTCAAAGCAGCATTGCCAACCTTTATTGCTTGAATTCAATCTTTATGTAAGGTCTAACCGCAGTTTTATTCAAGATATCTTCAATCGCAACCCCGGTATAGAGCCATTTTGTTATTCCAAACCTCATGCCTGCACCAATTTCCGGACCGTATTCATTTCTACGAAAATTAGATACGTCCAAGTAAACTTTCAGCATTGTATAATTAGCATATATAGGCTGGAAAAACGAATATCCTAAACCTATTCCCAATTTGTTTTTTATTGCGCCGCCGTAAATTTCAGCTTTTTTTGACCTAAATCCCAAAAGAGCATTCAGAGTATTTATATTTCCATTTTCATTCTTATCCGCTAAGCAACTGTCAACAATGTTTGCAATTCCCAAATAATAAAATTTATCGTCGCTCGACGACATTTTTAAACCAATATCGTTTACGTATTTTCTATTTTTAATATCATATTTTCCAGTATAGTCCCAGCTCAACTCCAATCTGCCAACTTTTCTGATTGTATTATTTAGACTTTCAACGGTTTCTTTTGCAGAGGCTACTGTCTCTTTCAAATTTTTACTCATCTGTTCATCATTTATAAGAGTCGATATCGGTCCGTTTCCGTCATATACGCGGGCAACCAATACATCTACCTTTGCGGAAATGTCTTTGACTGACGATATTGCATCCCTTAAATCTTGCTTATTCTGCGCTGAAATATCTGCAATATCAATTGAAAATTTATTAAAGTTGTTTATTGATGACATAATCTGATTGTTTTGCGCTGCTAGATTATTTAAAACTTCCTTAAGAGAATACAGAGCATCGGCAAGATTTTCTACTATATCTTTTAGATTTCCCTCTTTCTCACTGTTGTATAACGCTTTATTGATTCTATCAGTGATATCAGTTAAAGTGCTTTCAATAGAGGACTTTCGCTCCGATAATATATAATCGCCTTCTTTCAACTCCGGAAAACTTGAATCGCCCGGAACAATTTCAATGTATTTTGTTCCTACAATCCCTACGGACACCATACGAGCAAAAGCATTCTTGTATAAAACAACGTCTTTTCTTATCGAAAGCTTTAATTTTGCTTTCGAATCATCTAAAGAAACATTCCTCAAAACACCTATATCAACACCAGCTATTTTAACTTTAGCTTTCCGCGTAAGACCGGAAATACTGTCAAACTTTACATAGATATTGTAAGTTTTTTTCAATGTAAACGACCCGGTTGAAATAATTGAAACAACTATTGCAAGAAATCCTGCTGCCGTAAAGAGTCCGAGTTTAAGCTGATTGTTCATATTCTTTTCATTTCAAAAGCCCTGTCGTTAATTATGGGACCGCGGCTTGAACCTTCCACAAACTGCCTCACATATTCATTTTTAGTATTTCTTGTCTCTTCAGACGTACCGTTAAAAATCATTTTGCCTTTATAAAGCATCATTATTCTGTCCGCAATTTTATACGCTGAGTTCATATCGTGGGTCACGACAATTGAAGCAATCTGCAAATGTTCCCTCAAATTTATTATTAAATCGCTTATTACATCAGACATTATAGGATCGAGACCTGTAGTAGGCTCATCATATAAAATATAGCACGGCTGATATGCAACAGCTCTTGCAATTCCGACTCTCTTCCTCATTCCGCACGAAAGTTCCGACGGTTTTAAATGTTCAATATTTTCCAAACCTACCATTGTAAGGCACTTCACAACTCTTTGTTCTATTTCATTTTTGTTAAGCGAAGTAAGAGTTTTTAAACCGAACGCAACATTCTCAAAAATATCAAGCGAATCAAAAAGGGCGGCTTCCTGAAATACATAGCCTATTTTTTTCTGCACCTCATGCAAAGTAAATGCAGAACATTTTATTATGTCCACATCGTCAATCTTTATTGAACCCGTATCGGGCTTAACAAGTCCGGCGATAGTTTTTAATAAAATGCTTTTTCCAGTACCGGAAGAACCGACAATAACCAAAGTCTCGCCGGCGCGGACTTCAAGATTTACTCCGTTAAGCACATGTTTAGCGCCAAACCATTTATGGACATTTTCCACTTTTATCATTTATTAATTATTGTATAACTTTAGCCGTATTAAACATAATTTCACGAAATCGCATTACGCAAAAAAAACATCACTTTTTTTCTGCTTTTATTAGCGACTAAATTGCTAAATCCTATTTTCCGTACAGGAATTAATATCATAGAATATCGCACATTTCTTAAATGCCCTTTCATTATCTTTTCCCGCGTTATCTTAACCGCCAAAAACTAAGCCCTTCAGCATTCTTTTTCCGCTTTTAATATTCTCGGCAATCCTGCATAATCTTTGGTTATTTCAATATTTTTATAACCGTTATCCGAAAATATTCGTTCTACCTCGTCCGCTTTATACGCATTTAATTCAAGCAAAATAAATCCATCGTTTTTTAAATACTTAACGGCTTGGCAAGCTATTTCCCCATAAAAAAATAAGCCGCCGTCGCGCGCCGTTAAAGCAATCTTAGGCTCGTATTTAAGTTCAGGCTCTAAAGTATTATATTCTTTATCAGAAATATAAGGCGGATTTGAAACAATCATATCAAAATTTTTATCGCCTATCTTGTCGAAAATATCACTTTCAATAAAATTTATATCGAGAGCATTGTTGATTTGAGCGTTTTCCTGTGCAATTTCAAGAGCGCTAAAACTTATATCCGAAGCTGTAACATTTCTAAACTTACCAAGTTTCGCCAAACTAACGGCTATACAGCCTGAACCTGTGCATAAATCCAGCACCAAATTCTTATTTTCTCTTTCAGAAAGTTTTAATACGGTTTCAACTAAAATTTCAGTTTCAGGTCTAGGTATCAAAACGTTTTTATTTACTTTAAATTCAAAACCCATAAAACCGGCAAATCCCGTTATATATGCCACAGGCTCTCTTTTAGAACGTTTTAAAACATACTTTTTATATTGCAATACTTGCCTGTCTGTAAGTTTTTGACCTCTTATAAGAGGAAGTTTTGAACGTTTAGTTTGTAAAACAAAGCTTAAAAGAACTTCAGCGTCAGATTCTGGTTCAGAAAGCCCTTTTGATCTTAAAAATGCTCCGGCTGTTTTCAGCGAAGTATAAACACTTTCATCGACAAGCATTTAAACATTACTTTCCTTAAGTTTAGATTCCACATCGACTTCAATGAGCTTATTGACAAGCTCCGATAAATCCCCATCCATAACTTCAGCAATATTATATACGCTATATCCTATTCTATGATCCGTAATTCTATTCTGCGGAAAATTATAAGTTCTTATCTTTTCCGATCTGTCTCCGGAACCAATCTGCTGTTTCCTATCATCCGAAAGCTGTTTTTCACTTTCTAAGATTCTTTGTTCGTAAAGTTTCGCTCTTAAAACTTTAAATGCTTTTGCTCTATTTTTTATCTGACTTCTTTCATCCTGACACGCAATTACAAGCCCTGTGGGCAAATGCGTAATTCTCACTGCCGAATCCGTTTTATTGACGTGCTGCCCACCTGCTCCGGAAGCTCTATAAGTGTCAATTCTTAAGTCTTCCTTTTTTATTTCAACATCAACTTCTTCCACTTCGGGGAAAACCGCTACGGTTACCGCCGACGTATGAACTCTTCCCGACGCTTCAGTTTCAGGAATCCTCTGTACCCTGTGAGCGCCCCTTTCAAATTTGAAACAGCGCCACACTTTGCTGCCGTTTATCTCAAACACAATCTCTTTATAACCGCCAAGTCCAGTAGGGTTTGAATCTAAAACTTCATATTTCCACCCGTTTCTCTCGGTAAACCGCGTGTACATTCTGTATAAATCGCCTACAAACAGAGCGGCTTCATCGCCGCCAGTACCCGCACGGATTTCCACAATAATATTTTTGTCCTCGTTCGGATCAGGAGGTATAAGCAAAACTTTCATCTCAGTTTCCATCTTACGCTGTTTCTCAACAAGATCATCATATTCAACAAAAGCTATTTCTTTTATTTCGGCATCTACCGATTCTTTTAATTTTTCAGTATTTTTTATATCGTCTAATAGCTTTGAATATCGGATATACTTTTCTGCAATAGGATGAAGGTAAGAATACTGTTTTGTGAGCTTTTTGTATTCTTCCTGATTTGAAACAGCAGATGAATTGCTAAGTTTTTTTTCAACTTCTTCAAACAGACTGTTTAATGACTTCAATTTTTCTAAAAACATAACTTTATTATACGCAAAAAATATGACAGAATCTTTAAATACACATAAAAGATTCTGTCGCAATATCACTTACGAAAATTATTTATCCTTGTCTTTTTTATTCTTCGTCTTAGAGGCTGTTTTTGTATTTTTAGGAGAAGTAGTGAGTGTTTTTCGCGAAACTTTTTTCGGCGAGAGAACTTTCTTCTCAGTCTTATTTCTCACTATAGTTTTCCCTTCAGTTTTTGCAAAACGTTTCTGAAATTTTTCAACTCTTCCAGCCGTATCTATAAGCTTTTGCTTGCCGGTAAAAAACGGATGACAGTTTGAGCATATTTCCAGTTTTATTAAAGGTTTTGTAGAACGGGTTTTAAAAGTATAACCGCACGCGCATGAAACCGCGCTCTCTTCATATTTAGGATGTATTGCTTCTTTCATTTTCTGACTTCTCCTTTTATTTTATCGCCACGCTATATTATTCAGATTATGCAAAATTTTTACTCCCCAGTCAAACAGCAGCTCGTAAGACCGTATCCTATTCCAAAAGCACCAGCGAAAATAAAATTTGAAGAGAAATGAAAATAAAAAATACCGCAAAAGAGCTTCCATCATCAAACCATTACGCAACGTTTTGCGCTCGCCATTTTTATTTCAAGCGATTCAATATAACACAATAATGAAAAGAAAGATGAGAATATCACTGAAGTAATACGCGATAAATGGCGAAAAGGAAACCTTGACACTAACTTTAGACGCTACTTTTTAAACTTAAAACCATTTTTTTAAACACTTTTCCCCGTTCTTCAAAATTTTCAAATTGATCGAAAGAAGCACATGCAGGAGAAAGCAAAACTATATCGCCTCTGACGGCAGTTTTAAATATTCGTTTTACAGCATTTTCCATATCGCCGCAATCAATAAAGGGCGCATTTTTTAAATCCTTCTTGATTTTATCAGCAGCTTCGCCGATAAGAAAAATTGATTTAACCCTCCGTCTTACAAGTTCTTTCAGAGAAGTATACGGAATGCCTTTATCGCGCCCGCCCATGATAATTAAAATATTTTTATCAAAAGACTCGAGTGCAACTCTTGTGGAATCAACATTTGTAGATTTTGAATCGTTGTAATAATCAACACCGTTTAAAGTTTTTATAAACTCTATTCTGTGTTCTACGCCTTTATATTTTGAAACAACTTCCTCTACAACCGAAAGTTTTACTCCTGCCGCATAAGACGCCGCCGCCGCCGCCAAAATGTTTTCTATATTGTGCATACCGACAATATTAATTTTAGGTTTCATAACAGCATGTTTTTTCCCAATATTTACAGTTATGTTTCCATCACTGAAAAACACTCCGTCTTTTAAAGGCTTTTTGCTAAAAAAAATCACTTTCGCTCTAGTTTTTTCAGATATTTTCCTGCAGATTTTGTCGTCATAATTTATTACCGCAAAATCCCCGTCTTGCTGGTTGACAAATATATTTTCTTTCGCTTTCACGTATGCTCTCATCGTTTTGTGATATTCGAGATGATCGGGAGTAATATTCAAAAATACCGATATATCCGGACTAAAACCCGGAGTATCTCCAAGCTGATAACTTGAAAGTTCCATTGTAATAAATGTATTTTTCGTAGTCTTTAAAGCTTTATCTGCCAAAGGAAACCCTATATTCCCCGATACTATCGAATCTCTATGCACCGCCTTTATTATTTTTGAAATTAAATCAGTAGTAGTAGTTTTACCGTTTGTTCCCGTAACAGCTATAATTTTTTTATATTTGGAATTTTCAAGAGAAAAAGCGAGTTCGCTCAAAATTTTAATTTCTTGCTTACGGGCTTTTTCTAAAATAGGGATATCGGAATGAACTCCCGGACTTTTTATAATAATATCCGAATTTAAAATTTTATCTGAATGCCCGCCAAATTCTTTTACGACTCTTTTGTTCAGATTTTTTATTTCTATTTCTTTGCTGTCGCTTGCGAAAACATTATATCCCAATTTTACGGCAAGATTTGCAGCCGCGACACCGCTTCTGCCAAGACCCAAAACTCCTATACTCTTTTTCATTTACTTCTACCTCAGCTTAAGCGATGCAAAAGAAATTATTGCAAGAATCACTCCTACTATCCAAAATCTTATCGTAACTTTTGTTTCAAACTGTCCGAGCATTTCAAAATGATGATGCAACGGAGCCATCTTAAATATTTTTTTACCTGTTCTTCTATAGCAATATATCTGCACAAAAACGGAAAGCGTTTCAACAACAAAAACGCCGCACAAAATAACCAAAATAAGTTCTTGTTTTATAAATACCGCCGACATGCCCAGAACTCCGCCTAAAAACAAACTGCCGGTATCGCCCATAAAAATCTCCGCCGGATGCGAATTATACCATAAAAACCCTAGACACGACCCCGCTACAGCAAACAGAAAAATTGATATCTCCCCAGCGCCGGATACGTTAATAATCTTCAAATAATTCGCTATCTGCAAATGTCCGGCAAAATATGCAAGCAAAGCAAGCGAAAAAGCTACGATAGCTATGCTGCCTACGGCAAGTCCGTCAAGTCCGTCCGTTAAATTCACAGCGTTTGAACTGCCCACTATTATGATAATCACAAACAGAATATATAAAAAAGAACAATCTATAAAAAAACCTTTGAGAAAAGGAACGTTTACAAGTGTTGCAAATTTTAAGTTTGACGGAAAAAAATTTAAATATGCAGCTAGGAACGCGGCAAAAACCGTCTGACCGAAAAGCTTTCCTTTTGCCGAAAGCCCTTTTGAATCTTTTTTCTTAAGTTTTAAATAGTCGTCGCAAAAACCTAAAAAACCAAGCCACAGAGTCCCCACTAAAAGCCAGAGAACAAACCTATTGTCAAACTTCGCCCACAAAAGAGTCGACACGACTACAGATAACATTATGAGCAGCCCGCCCATAGTCGGAGTACCGTTTTTGCCTAAATGCGTTACTGGTCCGTCGGTTCTTACAATTTGTTTTATTTTAAAAGTTTCAAGTTTTCTTATAATGTAATGACCGGCGACAAAACAAATTAAAAGACTCGTTAAGATAGCACCGCCTGCCCTAAAAGTTATATATTGAAAAACATTAAAAGGACTAAATACGCTGCTTAAATGGTAAAAGATATGATATAGCACTATTTGTTTCTCTGTTCTAAAATATTATAAAACTCTGCATAAATTTCTTCCAATTTCATAGCCCTTGAAGCTTTAAATAAAAATACGGAATCACTGTCAACGGGAGTCTGCTCAAGCTCATTCAAAAGAGCATCCGCGTCTCTCGAATGAAAAACACTTCTATTCTTTAAAGCTTCTTTTGTATAAAGAGTCATTTCGCCTAAAAGACAAACGGAATTTATGTTTTGGGAATCAATAAATTTCCCAAGCTCAAAGTGATAATAGGCTGATTTATCGCCGAGTTCGAGCATATCGCCCAGCACAAGATTAATTTTTTTTCCAATGTAGGACTGCAATACTGCTTGTATCGCTTTTTTTACCGAAGACGGATTTGCATTGTAAGCGTCATTTATTAGAACAACGTTTGCATTAGTTACGAGAGTTTCCATCCGCATTTTAGGCGGCATAAAATTTTCTACGCCGTATTTTATTTCATCAAGAGAAAATCCAAATCCGATGGCGCAGGAAGCGGCAGCCAAAACGTTTGCCACATTAAACCTGCCTCTTGCAGACATTGTAATTTTTACCGTAGATTCTCTATAAAAAAGCTCAAAATCCGTCTTATCGGAACACAATACTATATTTCTAGCGCGCACATCCGCCGACACGTCTAAAGCGAATGTAATAATTCTACGTCCGCCGGACTGAGATATCGTTCTCAAAAGCTCGTCATCATTATTTATAACGATGAAACCGTTTTCTTTTACACTATCAAACAAAACTTTTTTCTCTTCAAATACGCCTTTTGGAGAAATAAAAGTTTCCAAATGCGAAAACCCGACGTTCGTAATAATTCCGACATCCGGTTTTAAAATATCAGACAATATCTTAATTTCGCCGCGTAAAGACGTTCCCATCTCAAAAACGGCGTACTCAATATCCGAAGTTAAATTAAACACCGAAAGAGGAAGTCCTATTCTGTTATTAAAATTGCCTTTATTTGAAAGCGTTCGCCCTTTTTTATTAAAAATTGAAACCAGTATCTCTTTTGTAGTGGTCTTGCCGTTCGATCCAGTAATGCCGACTGTTTTTACATCTTTAAATTTTATTCTGTACGCTTTTGCAAGTTCTCCAAGGGCAATAAGCGTATCGTCAGTTTTAACTATTGAAGTAGAACCCGGGAGAGATTTCAAGAAATCATTTCTATCCTTTGAATACACCACGGCGACAGCGCCTTTGTCAACAGCTTCTTTTATAAAATCATGTCCATCGTAGCAATCACCCTGTATGGCAAAATACACTTCGTCTTTTCTTATTGTTCTCGAATCTATTGAAACACCTTTTATCTGGAAATCGGGATCCCCCGTTATAAATTTTCCGCCAACAGCTCTTATTAAATCTCTTAGATGAAATGTTTCCATTAAAAGATAAACTCTCCTTGCCCCATTTGTTTTTCTGCAATTTTTTGTTTCTCTTTTAAATCGATGTATTTTTCGGCAATTTCTATATCGTTAAAATGAACTTTTTCACTGTCTATAACCTGATAAGTCTCATGTCCTTTTCCAGCGAGCAAAACAATATCGTCTTTATCCGCCATCATAACAGCCTCTTTTATTGCTGTTTCTCTGTCAACCACAACTTTATAATTTTTTTGGGCAGCTCTCTTTATTCCGACTTCTATATCCAAAATTATCTCTTGGGGATTCTCCGTTCTCGGATTGTCGGACGTTACAAAAACAAAATCGCTCATTCCGACGGCAGTTTTCCCCATCAACGGTCTTTTTGTTCTATCTCTGTCGCCACCACAACCAAAAACAGTTATAATTCTTTTGTGGGCTATTTCTTTTAAAGCTTGTAAAACATTTTTTAAAGCGTCGGCAGTATGCGCATAATCAACAACCACTTCAAATCCCAGTCCTTTAGTATTAACTCTTTCAAGTCTGCCGGGCACCCGTTCAGAGTTATTTAATCCTTCGACAGCTTTCTCAAAAGAGATTCCGCTGCAAACGGCAGCGGCAAAAGCCGCTAAAGCATTGTAAACATTATAAAGTCCTATATGTTTTATCCCGATTTTTGCTCTTTCATTGCAAAAAACCAAGTCAAATATGCCGCCATTATTTGCGATTTTAATATTCTCGGCTTTAAAATCCGCCCCTCCCTCAAACACGGAATAAGGTTTTATTCCGGCGTTGATTCCCATTTTTAAAAGTCTTTTTCCGTATTCGTCATCGGCGTTAATTATAGCATACTTCCCGCTGCTTTTCTTGCCTGCTCCAAGCCCCTTAAACAGCATGGATTTAGCCTCAAAATAGCTGTTCATATCTTTATGGAAATCTAAATGATCTCGCGTTAAATTTGTAAAAATGGCAACATCAAATTCTATTCCGTAAACCCTGCCCAAATTTAAAGCATGCGAAGACACTTCTATTACAAGGTATTTAATGCCGATATCTACCATTTCTCTCATAATTCTGTAAATATCTAAAGACTGCGGCGTTGTATTGTCCGCTTCAATAATTTTACCTTTATATCTATAATTAACCGTGCCAATAACACCGCAGTCAACGCCCGAATTTGCAAATATGCTTTCAATCATATAAGTAATCGTCGTCTTGCCGTTTGTACCAGTTACGCCTATAATGTTTAATTCTCTGTCGGGATAATTATAAAATCTAGCGCTAAAAAGCGCCATAAAACGAAAAATATCTTTAACAATAACCTGGGTTGCATTAGTATCGTGCTTCGAATCAACAATAACCACGGAAGCTCCTTTTGCCACCGCTTCGTCAATATATTTTCTGCCATCGGTATTATGACCGGGGAGCGCAAAAAAAGCGTAATCCTTTCTAATTTTTCTTGAATCAAACGACAGTCCCAATACCTCGGTATTTTCATTTCCTGTAACAACCACATTCTCATAAGATAAAAGTTCTTTTAATTTCATTATTTATCCTTCTGCTTAAATAAGTTGCCGGTTAAAGATATCGTCCGACGACTCATCCACCTACCCAAGAAAGGAGGGATATAGGAGAAAAAAAACGTTGCAAGACTGTTCCGCAGTAAAAGAAAAGGACGCTGCAATAGTAAACTGTTGGTTACTTCTGAAGTGGCAATTTATCGACATCATCTTTTTCAATACCTAAGTACTCTGCAATTCTTTTTGCAATCTTTGCAAAAACGGGAGACGCGACCGAAGTCGCATAATAACTGCTGCCTTTAGGTTCGTCAATAACAACAAGTATGACAACTTTTGGATTCATAGCAGGCAACATACCGCAAAATGAAGCGGTATAATATTTTGCGGAATAAGTTTTTATCGTAGGATCAACTTTCTGCGCTGTCCCGGTTTTTCCGCCCGTGGTATATCCCGGAACTTTCGCACTTCTGCCGGTGCCGAAATCCACGACATTCTTTAAAAGTTTTTTCACCATTTGCGCAGTTTCAACGGAAACAACTCTTCTTATTTCTTTTAAGTCAAAAACACTAGCAGTCATTTCATCATCAGTCTCCCCCACATTCCGCCTCTCTTGCGAAGTCGCAGCATCTTTAGCTGACGCCGTTTCACTATCGGCTCTCCTTATATCCTGTATTAGAGACGGTTTCATTAACACCCCGTCGTTTGCAATAGCAGAAAAAGCGTTTATGAGCTGAAGCGCCGTAACTCCTATGCCCTGTCCGAAAGAAATTGTAGGCAGAGATAAAGCATTCCATTTTTTTACGTCCATTAAAAGACCTTTTGCCTCGCCCGGTAAATCAATGCCCGTCAAGGAGTAAAAACCGAATTTCTTTATATATTCGTAAAAGTTTTCGCGGTCAAGTTTTTGCGCAATTTTTATCATGCCTATATTTGACGACTGCTCCATAATCTTGCATAAAGATGCGCTGCCGCTGATTTTATGGTCGTCCTTTATGGTATGTCCCGCAATTTTATATTTGCCGTTTTCCAAATAAAAACTATCTGTAAATTTTATCTTTCCCAACTCTAAAGCCGCCGCAATAGCGACAATTTTAAAAGTCGACCCCGGCTCGTAAATATCGCTTATGGCTGAATTCCTCAAAACCCTTATATCTCTAATTTTTTCTGAAGAATCAAAGTCAGGCAGAGAAACCATCGCAAGAATATTTCCAGTTTTAGGATCCTGAACGATGCATATCGCTTTTTTCGCTTTATGCTTGTCAAAAGCTTCCCGCAGTTCTTGTTCCGCTATAAATTGTACGGTTCTGTCTATACTTAGTATAACATCTTGCCCACATATTTTCGGCGCATCGGCAAATCCACTTTGTATTATGCGACCTCGTCCATCTCTTATCGTTTTAGTCATAACAGTATTTCCGGATAAAGATTCGTTGTAGGTTTTCTCAATACCTTCAAGTCCGTTCCCGTCATATCCTATTATTCCAAGAATATGAGCGAGAAGTCTGCCTTCCGGATACTGTCTTATATATTTGCTCTCAAACCCGACGCCTTTCAATTTCTCATTTTTAATTCTATCAACAACATCAGCATCAATATTAAAAGCTACGGGGACATAAGACGTTTCCCCTAATTCGACTAAACTTTTTTCTTTGATTTTTATTCCGTTTTCAGCTAAAACGTTTTTCACTCTGTCAAAATCTTTTATTATCTTAGGATCAAGGAAAACGCTATATTTTTTCACGCTTGAGGCAAGAACTTTCTCTTTCGAATCCAAAATATCGCCGCGTCTTGACACTTCAATATTTTCACGATTAACCATTTTTCTGACCGCACGGCTTATCTTGCCGTGCAAAAAAATCTGCACATATACGAGTTTCGCAAATAAAATAAAAAAGACTGTCAGTATTATAAGTACCAGCACAGTCTTTCTATCAATTCGTTTTTTACTTCTTTTTTTCACCATCTCAAGGAGAACCCTAATCAATGTAAACTATGGAATTTTCATCTGGCTTGAAAAGATTTCTTTCTTCTGCAATTTTGTGCATCTTATCAAGAGCAAGTATTGAATTAATTTTCATCTGCAAAGATTTATTTTCTGAATTGATTTTATCATACTCCGCCCGCAAGCTGCTAATTTTATAAGCAAATCTCGTGGAAGTATTCTGCTGCCAAAGGTAAATAAAGACGCTTAAAATTATCAATACAACCGCTAAAAACGATTTATACACTTATTTTCTCTGCCGCTCTTATTTTTGCGCTTCTGCTTCTGGGATTGATCTTTACCTCTTCTTTCAAAGCCGTAACAACTTTTTTCGTAAGTATTTTGTATATTCCACATTCGGAATTTTGCTTAAAGTTCAGTTTTACAATTCTGTCTTCAAGAGAATGGAAACTTATTATCACCGTTCTGCCGCCGGCGTTTAACAATTCTGGAGCGACACGCAGCAAAGTCTCCAAATTTTTAAGCTCGTCGTTTATAAAAATTCTTAAAGCCTGAAAAACTTTAGTCGCAGGACTTACTTTACCTTCACGCCTTTTCACAGAGCATATCACAGTTTGCAGTTCAGATGCCGTATTTATTATCCCCCTTTTTCTTCGCAAAAGAATCGCGGAGGCAATCTGCCTTGATTTGTATTCTTCGCCGTATTTATAAAAAATATCAGCTAGATCTTCATACGAATACGAATTAACAACCTCTTTCGCCGTCAAATTATTTCTTCTATCCATTCTCATATCAAGAATATTAGAATTGAATGAAAATCCCCTGTCTAAATCGTCAAACTGTTTTGAAGAAACGCCGATATCGGCTAAGATGCCATCAACACTATTTACGTTTACGTTTGATAGAGCTTCTTTTATATTTTTAAAATTATTCCTTACAAATATTACTCTTTCGCCAAATTCTTTTTCTTTTTCAACAAATCTTTTTAAAGAGTCTTCATCCCAGTCAAAAGCAACTATTTTGACGTCTTTGAACTTATCAAGCAAATATGAAGTATGCCCGCCATCACCGAAAGTGCAATCGACATATAAACCGTCAGGTTTATTGATTAAATACTGCAATGTTTCTAAAGGCATTACGGGAATATGGCGCATTTCAGGTAGCGTCCGCTATACTTAAAAATCAATACTTTCAAGACTGCAATTATTGCAAAAAACATAAAACACCTTAAGTCTGGAAATAACGACGAAAGACAAGCGCTGCGATCAGAGACTGGCGCGAAGCGAATTATATGTTTTTTAATAGATTATTTTATTTAACGGATACTCAATAATGTCTGTCGCTCCGGATTTTTTCAGTGCAGGGATTATTTTTTTAACAGTCCGTTCTTCTATAATAATTTCCAGGGCAACCCAGTTTTTATCGCTCAATTGCGATATTGTAGGTTTTCTAAGCGCGGGAAGAACGGCTGAAACTTTTTCCAAAAACTGAAGAGGAACATTCATCTTCAATCCCACCATTCCTTCCGTCGCAAGCGCCCCCCTTAGAAGCAATGACATACTTTCAATTTTTTCTTTTTTCCATGCGTCTTCCAACGCGGCGGTATTTGCAATAAATCTTGTGGTCGAAGAAAGCATCTCGTCGATTACTCTCAATTTATTCGCCCTCAGAGACGACCCTGTTTCAGTAAGTTCAACTATTGCGTCAACAAGTTTGCCTGCTTTTGCTTCCGTCGCTCCCCATGAAAACTCAATATCTGCTTTAACCTTGTTTTTTGCAAAATATTTTTTTGTATAATTTAAAAGTTCAGTCGCAACCCGTTTTCCTTGCAAATCTTTTATAGATTTGATTTTCGAATCCTCAGGCACTGCCAAAACCCATCTCACAGGTCTAAATCCCGATTTCGCATAATTCAATTCACATATCTCTTTAACTTTCGCGCCGCTTTCACAAATCCAATCATAACCAGTAAGTCCGGCATCAAAAAAACCGTCCTGAACATATCTCGCCATTTCTTGGGAACGCACAAGCATTATTTCTAACTCTTCATCATCAGATATCGGGTAATATGATCTCGATGACACGCTTATTCTCGTACCTGCTTTTCTAAACAATTCAACCGTTGAATCCTGAAGACTCCCTTTTGGAAAACCCAATTTTAATTTTTTCATCATAATATCTCCTAAATCTTATTTTCGGCGTTCCATTATTTTTCTTTCAAGCAATTGCGGAACATAATCTTTAAATACCGGAATCTTAGACTGCATTATGTTGGAAATAGTTTTATATATATGAGAAGTCCTGTCAGAGACATGATTTCCGCAAATTACCGTAGGAACTATTATATTGACAGACACTATAAGCCAAATGCAGGCGCTTAACACAGCCCCGCCGATTTTATCCAAGATATTCAGGTAGAAAAAGCTAATTAGCCTCAACGTAAAGCCGCCAGCCATAATAGCAAGTAGGGCAGTTATTGCAAAGACTAAATAGAAATTTATTCCTTCTTGATAAGGATACTTACTTGCGGCAAAAATCGCCAAAAAGCCTGCAAGACCCGCAAAAAAAGTTCTTGTAAAACCCGCGCGCCAGCCAAGCCACGCTGTCAGAAATACGCTTAGCGTCAAAAAAATATCTATTGCCAAATCTGCGCCTATCCTTTATCCTTATATCTATACTAAGCCGACTGTAACTATCCCACTTGCAAGCTTCGGATAGAAATACGTCGATTTCTGTGGCATCATCTCATTATTTAAACTGACAGTTTTTAAAGATTCAATAGTCGTCGCTGGAATTATAATTGCAATTCTTCCGGTTTTCTGTGCAAGTAACACCGCTTCCTTATCGTTTTCTACATAAGTGAATTCCGAAGCATTGATGTCCGGCATAAGAACATAATGCAAAGCGCTTACCGCCAGATTTCTATAGGCTTTGCTTTTGACGAGCATAGCTTTTTTGAGAAACGCTTCTTTTTTTGTCGTTAAAATTCTGTATTTACCATCTTTAAAAACCATTATTATAGGTTGAATTTCCTTTTTGGAAAGTTTTTGAAAATCTTTTGACGGATGCACATTAAAGTATTTTTCAATGTTTAACTCCAAATTCATAGGCGACTTAATAACCATATGAACAGGACAGATTGAAATCCCCGGATATTCCATAGGACATAGATATGTCAAAACACAATTATATTCTTCTTCCGAAGAATAATTTTCATCTTTTCCTTTTCTTTCCTGACTGTAATCCTCACGCAGTTTCATATCTATGGCAACTATCCGCTGTAAATACTTTTTTATACGACAAATATTTTTCAATCGTTTTAATTATACATCTATTGCTGACAACCCATAACTTATGGAACGTCCCTTCTCTATCTCTAGCCGCCGGCGAAGGCGCTCTTCTCGCCATTTTTCTGCAAATATCCGCAACTACAAGGTTTCTGTCTTCAAATAAACCGAAAACGGAATTGGTATTTGTTTTTATCAACCAAAAGTTTCAGTTTGTCAGTTTTATATTTTGCAAGCGTTTTTTCATGCAATTTATAAAACCTTTCCCAGAATATGGATTGTCGAGTTTTAAAGCCGCAAAAAAACCTTTTCTTGTCATTTTAGTTCTACGAATCTCAAAAACCTGCTCATAAAAATACAAAGCCGGTTCCTTATCGCATATAAGTACGCCGCCACTCTGCTATTCTTTAAACAAATCGACGGCATTTTTGTATTTATTATTTCTGTCTCCAGAATCTGACAATTCAATGTTTGCCATATTAAAAGGCGAAAGTTTTCGAAGCCACTCTTTGTCTCTGGGGTTTATAACGTCATAAGGAGGGCATATAAAACTTGTAGTAACAGTAGTAATTATCTTTTGAATATCTTATTGCCTGAAACAGCTTTTATCTCAGCCATGTACTTCCCTCCCTCTCCTTCCCAGAAAATCCAGACATTTTACACCAGATTGAAACGCTAATTTTATCATAAGTACCTATCAATTGTCAAAAAACTTAAAATCTAGTACAATAAGTTTATTATGAACTTTTTTTCAAAGAAAACTTTCATATATTTCGTTATAATATTCATTTTTTGCTCTGTCGTTGTTGCTTTAATCGTTACAAAAAAGGTCTCGACTAAAGAATATACAGCTCCGACGAGAAATGATAAGCCCAATGCCGAAAAAGTAACGATTAAACGCGGCGATACTTTCGCTCTGGCGATAAGAAATACAAGACTTTCCGAACAAGATTCAAGTGACATCATCGGAGAACTCAAAAAAGTCACAAACATTAATTATTGCACACCGGGAGATTTTTTTGAAATATTTTATGATCCAAAAACTGGAAAATGGACGAACTTTTTGTATTATCCGTCAGGCATTTCATATTACTCAATAACCAAATCCTCAGACAACATCATAAAAACAGAAAAAAAAGAATTTGAAATAGACACAAAAACATATAAAGCACAAGGAACTATCACTCATTCCCTATGGGCAGCGATGGAATCTCAAAATATACCAAGCGACATAATACTTTCTTTCACAAACATATTTGCAGGACATATAGACTTTTTCACAGGGGCTAAAAAAGGCAACGTTTTTAAAATTGTCTACGAAATAAAACAGATAAACAAAAAAAATAAAAAGTTGTCATCAATGATTATTGCGGCGCGGTACGAGACAACTTCAAAAACCAATACCGCCTTTTACTTTGAAACAAAAAATACAAAAACAGGCTGTTATTTCGACGAAAATGGCAAATCGTTAGAAAACGCATTCCTAAAAGCTCCTTTGTGTTTTAACAGAATAAGTTCGTCCTTTTCATACAGAAGATACCACCCTATACTAAAAGTTGTAAAAGCTCATGAGGGTATAGATTATGCCGCTCCTATTGGAACAGCAGTGGTGTCCATCGGAGACGGAACGGTTATAAAAGCACATTATGAGAAAGGAGGTTTCGGCAATTTAGTTGCCATAAAACATCCAAACGGCTATGAAACGCAGTACGCACATCTCTTAAAGTACGGAAAAGGGATAAAGAAAGGTAAGAAAGTAACTCGAGGGCAGATAGTGGGATACGTGGGTATGACAGGTCTTACTACTGGACCGCATTTAGATTTTAGAATAAAACATAAAGGCAAATTCTTCGATTACCAGAAAATGAGACAAGCGCCAGTCACAAAATTAACTGGCGAAGAAAAAAAAGAATTTAAAGAGAAAATTAAAAATCTTCTCGATACCGACACATCAGTAAAGCAATAGTTTGGGTTCAAATTTTAGTGATAATCAATGATCGGCCATCCAATTTCTCCGATAAATTGAAGTTTTTTAACCGCAATTAACTATATTTTTTCTAAATATTTCTTTTCTCTCGCAAGAGAAAAACCTATCAAAAAAAGAAAAGAGGAAATATTGCTTTATGTGTTATCCCCAAACCTCAATATTTCCATCAAATAAGAAAAAGTAAAAAGAAAGTTTACTCAATCCTCAAAAAGAGTTTCTCGCTCGAATATGAGAGCACGAAATCGGTAGGTAAGTCCGCTTAATATGTGAGGTTCTGAAATTAAGGATGCAACAGTTGCAGTCGCAAAGTTTAACTATTACGAAAAAGAGGAGGTTGTTTGAGGAAATAAAACATGGTTCAATATATCACAAATCTCGCAATCTGCAATATTACATTCGCAAGTATTCCTGCTACAACATCATCTATGGTAATTCCAAAACCGCCTCTTATTTTCTGAATTTTTTTTATAAACAGCGGTTTTTTAATATCAAATATCCTAAACAATAAAAAGCCTGCAAACAAAAACATAAAGGTTTTAGGTAAAAACGCAACTGAACACCACATTCCAGCAACTTCGTCTACAACTATTTTTCGATCATCTTTTTTATTATAAATATTTTCGGCAAGCGAAGAAAATAAAACTGAAATAATAAATATCGCAGCAAGCACAAAAACTTGAAATATATAAGTATCTGGAACAAATAGCACCCAAAGCAAAATACCGACTAAACTGCCGAATGTCCCTGAAGCGTATTTTATATAACCCGTACCAAAAACTGAAGAAAAAAATATTACTATTTTATCCATTTTTACTGAGCAATTTTCTGTATTTCAACATATAGTTTACGCCTGAATAAACCGTAAACACAACAGTAATAAAAGTTGCCCAAAAAGGTATCCTTTTCATTATAAGCACCAATGTGGCATAAGAACCGCAATCATAAAGCTTAAGAGTATCCGGCGTTAGCCTCACAAACTTAAAAAGCGTTTCATTTATTATTAAAATCAATAATGTTAGTATAATTGCGACTATCTGCGATACGGTTTTGAATTTTCCGGATTTATCTGCAGGTATAATTATGTTTTTGGCAGCAGCGATAGAACGAAGTCCTGTGATTACAAACTCCCTTCCAATTATGATAATGACCATCCACGCGGAAATGCCGAGCATCGGAATGCCAACAAAACATATAAAAGCAGCGGATATCAACAGCTTATCGGCAAGAGGATCTAAAAATATTCCCAAAAGCGTTATAATTTTATTTTTTCTCGCTATTTGTCCGTCAAAAAAATCTGTAATCGACGCAGCGCAGAAAACAACCAGCGCTAAAATACTATTACAGACGCCGCCTAATTCCATAAACAAAATAAAAAACGGAACCATAAATATTCTTGCTATAGTAAGTTTATTTGCTAAATTCATTTAATCTCTCCGCTTTTAGTATCACCTTAAATAAATTCCGTTTAAAAATAAAAGCGTCAAATATATACTCTTATATTATAACCGTTAACGTTTCTTATTTTTGCTTTACAAAATTCTCCCACGGCAAGAGGTTTATCGTCTGCCAACATCATATTTCCATCAATTTCAGGAGATTGAAAACTGCTTCTTCCTTTTATATGATATCTGTTTCCTTCTTTTAAGCAGCTCTCGACGAGAAATTCAACAATATTGTTTTTCATTCCATCAATTTTCGATTTAAAAATACTATATTGTATGTTTTCTAGCAATATTCTTCTCTCTTTTGCGACGGTAGGTTTAATATGTTTTTTAAATTTTGACGAAACAGCTTCCTTTATATTAGAATACTCAAAAACTCCGACATATTGAAAGTACCCGAGATCTAAAAAATTTACAAGCTCGCTCACATCCTTTTTCGTCTCGCCGGGAAAACCAGTCATCACTGACGTCCTTAAAACAATATCGGGCAATTTACTCTTTATTTTCTCAATAATACCAGCGGTATTCAACGGACGTTTCATTGCAGACAAAACATTTCTGCTTATATGTTGTATGGGAATATCCATGTAACTGCAAATATTTTTATGCTCTTTAAACACTTCAATTAACCCATCGGTAACACTCGACGGATAAGCGTAAAGCAGTCTTACCCATTTTAATCCGTTTATTTTTGAAAGCTTCGCAAGCAGTTTATCCAAAACAAAAGCGCCGTAAACGTCAAGCCCATAACTCGTTGTGTCTTGGGCTATTAATATAAGCTCCTTTATACCACTTCCCGCCAACGCTTTGGCTTCGTCGACTAAAGATTCTATTGTACGACTTTCGTATTTTCCGCGTAGCGCAGGAATTACGCAAAAACTGCATCTATGGTCGCACCCTTCGGCAATTTTTAAATACGCTGAAGGCATGTTTGAAGAAAGCATTCTATAATTCGAATTATTTAAACCGCCGGGAGGTAAAAGAAGCTTATCAAAATTTTTATTGAAGATTAAATCCGGCAGATGCCGCAACGTACCAGTACCCGCAAACCCATCGATGTCTGGGAAAAGCGAAGACATTTTTTCTTTCAACAACTGCGGGAGACAACCTGAAACATACACGCGCAAATCTCTCTTTTTTTTAATGCTTAAAACAGCGCGTATAAATTTTTCGGATTCCGCTCTTGCAGTTTCTATAAAAGAACAAGTGTGTATCACGGCAATATCGGCTTCATCAAGATTATTACTTATCGTAAGACCCTTACTTTGAAAAATTCCAAGCAAATACTCAGCTTCAACAGTATTTTTGGGACATCCTAAAGCTATTACAACTACTTTTTGCATAATATAATTTATTGACGTCTCTTTTCTAAAATAACCGTATTGACATCTTGCACAGATCCTGAAACCACATCAACCTGCTCTCCGTTAAAAAACACTTTAACACCGGGCGCATAACCTACTTTTAGCGTAAAAGATTTATCAGCTTCCCATGAATTTTTACCGCCTTCAGCAATAGTTCCTTCAAAAACCATCTTATCGTCAGAATTTATTTTAATCCAAACAGTCCTAATAGCCTCAATAAGAAGTTTCTGTCTAGCACTGGACGAAATTTCTTTATTTTCTCCAACGGCGGGAGCAATTACACCAGTCTGCTCACGATTATTTGAAGTTTCGATTCGCAGCGGCGTTTCAACAGACGGACGAACACTTGAAACATTCTTGCTAAGATATAAAAAAAGCACAAAAAACGCCGTTACTATTGCAAACACTATCATCAGCAGTTTTTTAGCACTAATTTTACTTTTTAGAGAAGTTTCCTTGTTTAATTTCCCGTCCGCATTTGTGGAGTGTTCTTTTTCAACGGACATTTGGCGCTTTCTTATATCAAGTTTCTTAAGTAGTTCTTCCGGGTCAAAACCAAGGTATTCGGCGTACGATCTAACAAAACTTTTATAATACACCTCCGCAAAAAAAACGCTCATATCGCCATCTTCAATTGCAGAAATATATTTTTCCTGAATTTTAGTGACCTCTTGGACGTCAGTAAGAGATATGTTCATTTTTCTACGTTTTTCTTTAAGCAATTTTCCTATTTCTTTCATTGTATCTTCTAATTTAGTTTTATTATTTCAACACCGGCTAAAGCGTTGAATTTAAAAATATTTTTATCCAACATGGGATTAAGAATATAACTCTTAAATATGATTTCAGCTTTGACTCCGTCAGATTCTATAACGGCTTTACCTGGACACATAGTCGTTTTCGAGACATATATTTTAATATTCCAATCTTCATTTTTCATCGGATTAATTTTAATTACGACATATTTTTCATTTTCGCCGCTAAAGCTTATTACATTTGTCCTTTTTATTTTTCTCCAGTTGCTTCCAAAACTTATAATGGTTGCCGGAGTAAAATCTTTGTCTATGACATTTTTCCAATCATCAATTACAGCCTGTTCGTTTTCCGGGACATAAATCGTTATATTCCCGCCGTCAATATATATTTGCTGTTCCTGCGGCGTTCTTTGATTTATGTAAATGCTATCCGGCTTCTTTAAAAACAGCGTTCCTGCGAATTCCTGTTTTTCTTTTGTGGATTCAAAAAATATACTCCGGGTATAATCTGCTTTAAGCGTGTTTATTTTTTTTTCAGCCTCTTCCATCTTCTTAAGAATATCGCTGAGACTATTATTTTCTATTTGCGCTAAAACACCGATTGGCAAAACAAGCGCAATAGCAACGCAAACCGTTGCCGCAATGACACTGCTGTTTAGCAGCGACAAAAATATATTTCGCTTTTTGTTGCCGCCGTCGGCGCCGATTTTCACTATCCGTTCTCCACTTTCTCTTCTAAGTAGCGCCTGATTTTATCATAGTCTATCTGCCATTTATTAGTGCCTTCCGGTTTCGTTATAAAACCTTCCGTTTCAAGAATGCTCAATATATTTGTAGCTTTTGCGGAACTGCCAAAATTCGCTTTAAGCAAATCCTGAGATATGCGCTTGCGCTCATTTATAAGCTTAAGCGCAGGAATTAAATTTTTCATTTTTTTTTCTTCGTCCGCATTGAAACCACCGTTTCTCTCAACTTCGACGATTATCGGCTCGTACAGCCTCGGGAAATTCTGATTGTTTATAAAAGAAATAACTTTCCCTGCTTCTTTCAACGAAACATAAGCTCCCTGAAGGCGAACCGGCCTCGCTTCTCCGGACGGCAAAAACAGCATATCTCCTTTGCCCATTAAGCATTCCGCTCCAAGCATATCTAAAACGACTCTCGAATCTATTTTAGACGTCGTCTGAAACGAGAGTCTTGCAGGAAAATTGGCTTTAATAATACCGGTTATAACATTAACTGAAGGTCTTTGCGTCGCAAGAATCAAATGTATCCCCACAGCCCTTGCCATCTGAGCTAAACGCTGTATGGAATCTTCTATTTCCTTCTGCACTACAATCATTAAATCAGCAAGTTCGTCAATTATAACTATAATATAAAACTCTTTCTCTCCTCCAGTTTCAGCCATTTTATTGTTGTAATCTTCAATATTTCTCGCCGTCTCCTTCGCAAATTTCCTATATCTTTCGTCCATAACGGTTACAAGTTTTTTTAAAGCCGCCGCTGCTTCTCTGGGACCGGTTATAATACCCGCATCAGCCGCACAAACGCACGGATTATATATGTGCGGAATATCTTTATAAACAGTCATTTCAACGCGTTTAGGATCAATTAACATAAATTTCACTTCGTCGGGACGCGCTTTATACAAAATAGAGAGTATTATAGTATGAATGCCGACACTTTTTCCCGAACCCGTAGCACCCGCAATTAAAAGATGCGGCATTGAAGCCAGATCAGTTACATAACCTGATCCGTCAGTTGTCTTTCCCAAAGCCAGAGTAAGCAGAGACTTTGAATTCTCAAAAGCGCCGCTTTCTAAAATTCCTCTCAAACCGACGATAACGCCTGAAAGGTTAGGCACTTCTATTCCCACAACCGCTTTCTCAGGTATAGGAACAACTCTTATAGATGCAGTACGCATGGCAAGAGAAATATTATCTACAATATTTGATACAGTCTGTATTCTTATTCCTGGAGCTAAAACCAAATCATAACGCGTTACTACAGGACCAGGAATAATATCTTTAACTTCTGCGCCGATATCAAAATCTGCAAGAGTAGCTCTCAAAAGCTCCGCTCTTTTTAAAAGTTCGTTTTTGTCCGTCTCAAAATTTGCGGCAGAATCATTCTTAAGCAAATCGGCAGGAGGAAGCTTATAATCAAAAATCTTGCTATTAACTTTTGTCTGTTCAACGACGGCATAATTATCAAGATTTTTCGCTTTTTTCCTTTCTTCTTTTTCCTGTTTGTTTACAATATTAGGTTTAGAAATTCCGCCCCCGAATTTCTGCTGTGCTACAGATTCCCGTTTTTTTTCCGATACGGCGCTCTGAATTTTTTCTTCTTCAGGTTTTATCATGCTCTCTTTCATACTATTCAGGCAATTATACGCGCAAGCTCTCAGCGGAATCTTCAAAAGCCTCGCAACCGATAATAAAAAAATTGCCGCAATAACGGCAAAACCAAGCCGCATGCCAAAAAGTTCTTTAAAAAACGGATGCAGATTATCTCCTATCCAGCCGCCGTAAATTTTTGGCTTAGGCGCAAACATAAAACGTATTGACTCGGACAACATCGAAGAGGAAATAATACAGATAACAGACCATATAAAATCAAGTCTCTCTCTCAGCTTCACGGAATGCCTAACGTGTATCACAAAATACCGCAAAAATATCAAAGGCAAAATATACGACGCCGTTCCGAATACGCCAAACATCACAGCATAGAATGCCTGCCCGAGTATCCCCGATCTAGCTGGAATAATAAAAACATAAGCGCTTAGAAAAGACGACAAAGCAAAAAACAGGGACGCGGCTTCCCTGTTTCTTTTTGAACTGTTCTGTTTCTTATTTTTAACTTTTTTATTTTTCCTCACAAAAACAATCCTCTTTAACAGAAAAACTTTGGGGAATTCATTTTGGAGAAATTCTGCGACTGTATTCAAGATGTCTGATAATCGTCCTCTCTTCTTTTGAGGGTCAATCCAACGCAAGATAAAACATTGAATTGAACAGGCTGAGACTTGCCTTTATTTTTTTCGACGGTTTCCTGCAAATAAAACCACGCTTTATCCGCTAGAGTCTATTTTTCTATTCTACGACATTCCGTTTATCGTCATACTTTTTCCACTTTAAACAAATCCTGTCCCGAATTTACCGGTTTTCCATTTTCCGCTAATACTTTCAATATTTTCGCTTTAAAAGTGGCTTTTATTTCATTCATAACTTTCATCGCTTCGATTATGCATACGGTTTTTCCGATATCCACAACATCTCCCTCATTTACAAATACAGGGGACGATGGAGACGGAGATTTATAAAACACACCCGCTATAGGCGTCTTTATAGTTTCGCCTAAAACCACCGGGACTTTAATATCCTCTTGTACAACGGTCTGCTTTTTCTGAACTACTGTCTGATCATTTTTATTTCCGTCGTGATCTTTACGTTTTATGCAAACACTGTAATCTTTTGAGTTTATCTCAAGTTCCTGAATTTTTTCTTCTTTCATTATTTCATAAAGAGATTTTACTTTGCTCTTAATGTCTTCATTAACCATATCCGTCAACCTTTTTATAAAAAATACGGAGTCTTGAGCGCAAAGAGTTGAATTAACGCTAACTGTAAAAAATATTTAATGTATTCTTTAACCCAAAGTCTTCTCTTTCCAAACCCCGCACCGTCATTCTAAAGCCGCTTTAACGCTCAAATTTATTCTTCCTTGATTATCAATTTCAATCACTTTGACTTTAACTTCGTCGCCTTCTTTTAAGAAATCCTCAACTTTTTTTACGTGCTGAGTTGAAAGCTGCGAAATGTGTATTAATCCCTCTTTGCCGGGCAAAATCTCGGCAAAAGCACCGAATGCCATTATTTTTGTAACTTTGCCTTTGTAAATTTTCCCGACTTCGGCTTCGGCAACCAGACACTCAACATATTCTTTTGCAGACTCAACGCCGTCAGGCTCTGTTCCCGAAATAAAAACTCTACCGGTTTCTTCAATATCTATTTTAACGTTATTATCTTCCTGTATCTTTCTTATGTTTTTCCCGCCGGGACCTATAAGCCCGCCTATTTTATTTTGAGGTATCGTCAAACTTATTATGCGAGGCGCATAATCCGAAAGCTTATTTTTAGGAACTGAAACTGCCATATCCATCATATCCAATATAAAAAATCTAGCGTGTCTTGCCTGTTCCAGAGCCTGAGCTATGATTTCAGTCGTGAGTCCAAAAATTTTTATATCCATCTGAAGAGCGGTAATGCCTTTTCTTGTACCCGCAACTTTAAAATCCATATCTCCAAGATGATCTTCCATTCCCGCAATATCTGTTAAGATAACATAATTGTCGCCTTCTTTCATAAGTCCCATGGCAACGCCGGCGCAGCTTGATTTCACAGGCACTCCTGCATTAAATAAAGCAAGAGAACCTCCGCAAACCGAAGCCATTGACGAAGAACCGTTTGACTCCAATATATCCGACACCAGTCTTATGGTATAACTAAAATCCTCTTCGCTTGGCAAAAGCGGACTTAAAGCTCTTTTAGCTAAATTTCCGTGTCCTATCTCTCTTCTGCTCGTGCTTCTTTCACTTTTAGGCTCGCCCGTCGCAAAACCAGGGAAATTATAGTGAAGCATAAAGCGATCTTTATACTCGCCCGTAATATCATCCACAATCTGCATATCGCCCGGAGTCCCAAGCGTCACGGCTACTAAAGCCTGCGTCTGACCTCTCGTAAATAAACTCGAACCGTGAACTCTAGGAAGCACGTCGGTTTCGCAAGTTATCGGTCTTATCTCTTTAAAATCGCGTCCGTCGGTGCGAACTTTTTTATTTAAAACAAGCTCTCTTGCCTTTTTATAGAAAATATCTTCTAATATCGCATCTATATCCGACGATAATTCTTCTGGATACTTTTCGATAAGTCTTGTCGATATGTCTTTTTTAAACGAATCCCAGAAAAATTCTCTCTCTCCCTTTTCTTTAATCATAACGCTCGCTTCAGCTTTTGAAACCGCTTCAGCTTCAATGTCAGCTTTAAGTAACGGATTATACTGTGGCTGCTCAACTACAATTCTTGTTTTTACAGGAAGCGTTTTCTGAACTAAACATATTCCTCTTATTGTCTCTCTTGCGAGATTTAAAGCTTCAAGCATTTCAGCTTCCAAAAGTTCACGCGCGCCTGCCTCAACCATTGTCAAGGCTTCCTCAGTTCCGCTGACAATTAAATCCAAATCGCTCGATTCCTGTTCATTAATTAGCGGATATACAATAAGCTGTCCGTTTATTCTGCCCACTCTCACAGAAGCTATAGGCGTCGTAAAAGGTAAATCGGAAGTATATAACGCAACAGAAGCACCCAAAATAGCCGCTATTTCAGAATCATTTTCTCCGTCGTGCGAAAGGACAATGGCGGATATCTGCGTATCGTTTCTCCAATACTCGGGGAAAAGAGGTCTGATACTCCTATCTATAAGCCTGCTTACCAATATTTCTTTTTCTCTCGGTCTGGCTTCTCTTTTAAAGAAACCGCCCGGTATTTTGCCGACTGCATAAGTTCTTTCTCTGTAATCTACCGTTAAAGGCATAAAATCTATGTCGCGTTTAGGTTCTTTTAGAGCAACCGCCGTAACCAAAACCACTGTATCTCCGACCCGCACAGTGCATGAACCGCTTGCCTGTTTTGCAACTTTACCAGACTCAATAATAAATTTCTTTTCGCCAACATCTATCTCTTTTCTAAAATACTCCACTTTTAACTCCGCATCACCCGCATATTCTCTACAAAAGATTCAAACAAACGCTTTGCTCGAAATATCTATAAAAGCGTTTCCTTGCATCCTTTGTAGTTTTGTCGGATCCTATTTTTACTTCCTAAGGTATAACCTTTTAATCAATGAAGAATAACTGTCTTTGTTATGTTTCTTAATATAATCCAATAATTTTCTTCTCTGCCCTATCATTTTAAGAAACCCTACTCTAGAAGCAAAATCTTTTGGAAATTTCTGAAAATGATCCGAAAGATCTTTAATCCTCGTAGTAAGAAGAGCGATCTGAACTTCGGAAGAACCTGTATCGGTTGCATGTATTCCAAACTGTTTAACCACCGTTTTTTTTTCAAATGCCATTTTATGACCCCTCGCTTTTACGCATTTTCTAGGAATTATACCAAATATTTTATCTTCCGTCCAGCTTCATTACGAGGTTTCTTATATAAATCAGTGGCGTTTTTTTCCATTACTTCAATGCATTCTTTGTTCACCGCCGCGATGCTGGCTTTCAAAAGTGCGGATAGTTCCTCGTTTTTTGCACTATCAAGTCCTCTTCTTGGTTGCCCTCTCCAAATTTCTTATCATCAGTCCGTCTTTCTCTCCCTTTTTTAATATCCGAGTCTGCCTAGTATCCAATTTTTCGGTCTTTCCAAATACTCTTCTAGTTTCCACTTTTTATTTAACTGGCATAATATCGCGAGCATCATCGCCGCTCCACTTAGTTTAGCACGGTGCTTTTCTTCGCTCGCGCAGCAACTCCGCGCGAATAAAGACATCCCCGCGGACTCAAGCCACGAGAATCTCATGTGTTTCTCTTCTTTGTTTTTTTGGTGCATCTCCCTAATTTCGGTTTCGTTTTTTTGCACATCTCTCTCAGCTCGGCGAGCAGACCTGCCGACTGGGCGTCGCTCAACTGCAAATTTTGCGCGATAAGCGGCTGTATGGGTCCTTCATGCTGAAACTCTAGACTCTCCTCGTATTTCAGCTGAGCAACTCCCCCGAATAATTGTGAGTTACGGGCTGTTTTTGGCAATCCAGCAAACTTAATACCAATAATCCCGCAATAATCTTTTTCATTCGTCTTTTATCTCATTTATTTTTATTATCATCTTGTCGATTAGGTCTAGTATCCGCGAGTTCTCAGATTTCTCTCTATACTTCTCATACTCCGTTATTTTACACCTTTAAAATCTACAGATATTCAGAGCAGCAGTTTTTACCCTCTCCTTGCACTAATTACGCTGTCCGTCTTATATATTTACAGACTAATACATTTTTCAATATTCTGAAGTTCATTGTATGAATCGTACGCCCTCAAATAAGCCATTGCTTTTTCGAGATTCGTCAAAATGGAGCATCCACACTTGACGGCTATTTTTCTTATCTCTGAATTATTATGAAGTTCGTCAACGCTTAAATTTTTATTTATATTTATTACGAAATCAACTTTCCCGTCAATTATAATATCCACCGCACGCGGACTGCGATTCCAGTGAACGGTATTTACGCTATAACCTCTGTCCTCAAGATATTTCGCAGATCCTTTTGTCGCATAAACCGGAACGCCGAGTTTATAGAGGTTATCCATAACTTCCATAAATTTAACTTTATCTTTTTCTCTACCTGTGCTCAAAAGGATTCCTTTTTTTGGTTTTCTTATCTGAGTGGCTTCCATAGAAAGATACATTGCATGATTAAATTTTTCGCCTAAACAGCCCACTTCGCCGGTAGATGCCATTTCTACACCGACAACCGGATCCGCCCCGTCCAATCTCTGAAAACTAAACATCGAAGCTTTAACTCCGACATACGGGATCTCGCTTTCATCGATTAAAATCTTCTTCACTTTCTCGTCGTTCATTACTTTACACGCAAGCTCGGCAAAATTTACACCCGAAACTTTAGAAATGAACGGGAACGACCTTGAAGCTCTCGCGTTGCATTCAATAACTTTAACATCGTTGTCTTTAGCTATAAACTGTATATTAAAAGGACCGTTTAAATCAAGTCCCTTGACTATTTTTCTCACTATGTCTTTTATAACGTTTACCGTGCGGGCGTATATTTTCTGCGCAGGAAATACCATTGTAGCATCTCCGCTATGCACACCGGCGTTTTCAATATGTTCGCTTACGAGAGAAAGAATGACTTCTCCGCCTTTCGCGACTCCGTCGCATTCTATCTCTTTTGCATCAAGAATGAACTTTGAAATAACAACTGGAAAATCAACGGAAATATCTTTCGTAAGAGATAAATAATAATCTAAACTCTGCTTGTCGCTTGCAACGTTCATAAGAGTTCCGGAAAGAACAAAACTCGGACGAATTAAAACAGGAAATCCGACTTTCTTTATAAACTCCTCAATATCGTCAAGAGAAACGGCAGAGGTCCATTCCGGCTGATCTATGCCGAGTTTATCAAGCATAGCGGAAAACTTCTCTCTGTCTTCGGCAGCGTCGACACTCTTTTGACTGTGTCCTAAAATATTTACCTTCGCTTCGCTTAGAGGCTGGATCAAATTGTTAGGATTCTGTCCGCCCATGCAGGCGATAACACCTTTGGGTGTTTCAATATCTATAATATCCAACACTCTTTCGAATGACAGCTCTTCAAAATAAAGCCTGTCTGAAGCGCTGTAGTCCGTCGACACTGTTTCTGGATTGCAGTTAATTATAACGCTGTCATTTTTCTTATTTTTAAAATAACTGCTGGTCATGACGGAACACCAGTCAAACTCCAGACTGCTCCCTATGCGGTAGCTTCCGCTTCCCAGAGTTATAATGCTCTTTTCATTTTTCTTCGAAGACATATCGCTGTGTATTCCGTCATAGGTCAGATATAAATAATTAGATTTTGTGGGATATTCGGACGATGTTGTATCTATCTGTTTTACGACAGGCAAAATTCCGAGTTTTTTTCTCAACTTTCTTACGGCAAAAGACAAGCTTCTTATCTCTTTTATACTGAGTTTTATTTTACTGTTAAGACATGCCGAGAGATATATTTTTGTAAGCTGAAAATCGGAAAAGCCCATCGATTTCAAACGCTGCATACGGTCTTTCGGAATCTGTTTATAGGCGTCATATAATTCCTGAGCCGCAACGATATCCTTTTTTACCTTCGTTTCAAAGAAACTAAGCAGTTCCGTCTCGATATTTGCGAGATAAAGAATATGCGACAAGAACCAGTAATCTATTTTTGTCTTTTCATACGCATACTCAAGAGTTTTTCCTCTTTTGAACGTCTCATAAATCGCAAAAACCCTCAAATTTGTCGGCGACAGAAGTTCTTTCTCAATATCCTCGTCGGAGGCATCTTTGAAAACGTTTACTGTTATGCCGTCTTCATTCTCGTTTACCATTCTCAAAGCTTTCTGCATAACTTCGCAGAAATTTCTTCCTATAGCCATAACTTCGCCGACAGATTTCATCTGCGTTCCAAGATTTTTTGAAACTCCGCTGAATTTGTTTAAATCCCAGCGCGGAACTTTTAAAGTAACATAATCAAGCGACGGTTCGTAAAACGCCGAAGTAGTTCCCGTAACGGGATTTTTAAGATCAAGCAAATCAAACCCTATCACTATCTTTGCGGCTATATATGCAATAGGATATCCGGTAGCTTTGCTTGCCAAAGCGCTTGAACGCGATAACCTCGCATTGATTTCAATGACATAAAAACCGTAATCGTTTGGATTTAAAGCATACTGCACATTACATTCGCCGACAATACCTACGCTATGGGCAATCTTAATCGCCATATCTCTCAACATATTGTTTTCAATATTGTTTATAGTCTGGCAAGGAGCGATAACTATGGAATCACCCGTGTGTATTCCCATAGGATCAAAATTCTCCATATTGCATATCGTTATGGTATTTCCTGTTTTATCGCGCATAACTTCATACTCTATTTCTTTCCAGCCGTGCAGAGATTTTTCAATTAAAACCTGCGGAGAACTCATAAGCGCTGCCTGCGTAAGTTTCTTCAATTCGGCGGCGGTTTTCGCAAAACCGCTGCCAAGTCCGCCGAGAGCAAACGCAGACCTTGTTATAACGGGATAGCCGATTTGTTCCGCAGTTTCCAAAGCTTCCTTTACAGTAGAAACAGCATGACTTTTTGCTATAGGCGCATCTATAGACTTCATTTTTTGGGCAAAAAGCTCTCTGTCTTCGGACATCTCAAGAGCGCTAACTTGAGTCCCTAAAACTTTCACGCCGTATTTTTTTAAAACTCCGCTTTTTTCCAACGCTATAACGCAGTTCAAAGACGTCTGTCCGCCGAAACTCGAGATGATTGCGGCAGGCTTTTCAATTTTAATAATTTTTTCCACCCAAAAAGGAGTGATGGGATACAAATAAACTTTTTTGTTTACACCCCTGTTAGTCTGAACGGAAGCAATATTGGGATTAATGATAATAACGTCAAGTCCTTCTTCTTCCAAAGCTTTTACAGCCTGCGAACCCGAATAATCAAATTCCCCAGCCTGTCCTATAGACAAAGCGCCAGAACCCAAAAGAATTACTTTTTGTTTTTTTTCGCCTTTAGGCAGTAAAAAATCTAAAATTGGCATATTTTTCCTCTTCGTATCAATTATTCAGTCTTTCCTAATTATCTGTATTATCCGTTTTATTTTGTCAAAGATTAAATTGAAATTTGAAAAATCAAAGTCTTCTATAAATTCGGCATTATTTGTCACAAGACTGGCAAATTCTCCTTTTGATAATGCAATCGAATCAGCATGCTTTAAATCCTTGTTTTTGTAAACCTTTTCATCCATTACCCCATTTTTTTCAATTTTATTTTTCAACGAGGCGGTATTTGTCTGAAATTTCCCGTTTTTACTATTCCCTGACTCATAAAATTCATCTCCAAGAAATAATCTTCTGCCGTTTTCATCTTCTTTGCATAGATCTTCTTTGCGAAAGTAGTGTTCTATGCTGATTGAATCTCCATAACACTGATCTGCAAACGGAATACAAAAAGCATACACCTCATCTGAATATTTTTTGTATTCATTATCATCTTTTTCAATATCTTTGACAATTTCATCATTATCTCTGTCAAAAATTCCTATTATTTTTCTCCCTGGTTTAATTTTTGAAACATACTTCAACAACTTTCTTAATTCAACATCTCCGCCACTGTCTTTGCTGTCTTTGCTGTCTTTGCGTTCAGAAAAATCAATATCACAATCTTCAATCCCCAATACTTCCTTCGCTTTCTTTAGATACATCACATCAGTTTTACCTTCAGTGAGTATAAGAGGCTTGTTGGCAGAATTTATTTCATTTTTCAAAGAATCATATTCTTCTTTAAATCTCTCATTTTCACTGATCATCATTTTATACACTTCGTTATAAAGTTCGCTAGCTGACGGATTGTTGGAAATCCCAAAATTATCAAGATCAACTATTTTAGTTCGTTCTTTAACTACTTCCGCCAAACCCATATTTAAAAATGGAGAATGAGAACTCAAAATAAACTGCACATTGGGAAAAAGCTTAAACAATTCAGGCAAGACTTCTTTTTGAAGTTTAATATGCAAATGTTTATCAACTTCGTCGATCAATACAATTCCCGTAATATCGCTTAACGGCATATTATTTTTGTTATTATCCGCTTGTCTAAGAATTTCTCCGAACAAACAAAACATTGCGGCTTCGCCGGAAGAAAGATCGAAAATTGTCGGATAAACAACATTATTTATTTTTTTATTTGGGTCTTCATTTAGTTTTTTAATACCAATACGAGCGCCTTTTAAATTTCTTTGACCTACGTTAAATTCAACTTTTCCAAACCCTTTAGAGACAAGTGCCCGCGTAATTATTTTATTTATTTCGCCGAGTAAATTGTTTTCGCTAGGATTTTTATCATTTTTACCATAACCCTGCTGACGACTATCTAAGACAACATCCATAATCCAATTAGCAAGCTGCGGCAAACCCGTTATAACTTCAATCGGATTATTTAAATCCGAAGAAAATACCCTCTCTTTTTCAAAACTCAAGTTGATTTTATAAGTATCGTTGAGATAGCCCGGAGTTTCATATCTATAAGAAGGAAAATAAGTAACAATATTATTTCTGAATATTTTTTCAGCTTTATTTTCATCAAAATTAGGCCAAATATATTTTGTACAGCTATATTGCTTTAATTGTCTTTTAATTGCGTCAAGAGGTATTTTATCTTTTAACTGTATAGCTTCATCATATTGACCCTGATTATAGTTTTTCACCATACCCCGAATGTCGACAATATCAATATAATCAATGCAGCCTTCAGGAGTTTGAAATCTTATATACACAAAAGACGGTTGATTTGCGCTCATGTTATAAACATTTGAAGCTACTCGATAATATTTTTTATCTTTAACTTCGCTCCCAAAATGCTTTTTTGCCATTTCATACCAAGCGTCAACAATATATGACAGCAGCGTTGTTTTACCTCTTCCGTTTGCAGCAGATAAAACAATAATTTCATTTTCATTGAAATCTAAGTTCAAGGTATCAGTTTCATTTTCATTGAAAGGATTCGAGCTACCGAAAGGCGCTCTATTTTTAATAATGATTTTTTCCACGTACATTTTCATTTTATCTTAAATCCATGCCTTAACACCGTTTAAATTTCCATTAATTATATATTTCAACTAAACAATAGCAGAATTCCGATTGTCTGTAGAATAGACACTGCGCTCTCCTTTTAAATATTGTGAAGAGCGGCATGCCGAACCATATTCTGGCGGCATGAAAACCATATCGTACCAGTGTCCGAGTTCGCGTGCTTCGTATCCTTTAAATCTGGAGCGGGTAATCGCGTAGAAGAAGAAATACGTTGCCCGCGCGTAAGGTAGGCACTGTTAAAAAGAAAGTGCAAACAAGCGGAAACTTTACCCCGCCGCTTTACAACAGAAACAAACGCTGTTTATACTTAAATATTATAAAATTTTTTCGTTAAGGAACTAATATCAACAAAAAATGAAATATTTTTGTTCCCTTTTCATCTATCGATTAATCTCCTATAAATGGAGAAACATTTTTTGTTTATTGCCGTCTTCGGATATTATCTCTAAAACTCTATCCAAATTTCCAGCTACAGCGCTCGCGGAGACAACAGCTTCAGTATTTGCTAAACTTTCCGCATTAAGCACTCTATACTTATTGCCGCTCTTTCCAAAATAAACCGTTTACAACAGTAAAACTATTTCGAAAAATGACAGTCAAAATAATTATAACACTACAATAAGTTAACAAATTCATCCATTATCCAGCTTGTATCGTTTGGACCGCTCGATGCTTCCGGATGAAACTGTACCGACATAAACGGTTTGGTTTTATGTCTCAATCCCTCTACAGAATTGTCATTTGCATTTTCAAACCACAACTCCCAACCCGACTGTATCGAGCTTTTTTCGACGGCATATCTGTGGTTTTGACTTGACATATATGCTTTTTTTTCAGGAAGCGAAAAAACTGGCTGATTATGACTTCTGTGTCCGTGATTAAGTCTTTTTGTTTTTGCCCCCGACGCGAGCGATAAAAGCTGATGTCCCAAACATATTCCCAAAATAGGCTTATCCAAACTTAAAACATCCTTCTTTATTCTCTCAACTAGATCGCCCGTATTTTTTGGATCTCCCGGACCGTTGCTTATAACCCAGCCGTCGCATTTCACTTCAGAAAAGTCACTGTCCCACGGCAAAAGCTCAACCTCGCAGTCTCTTTCAGCAAGCATTCTCATAATGTTCCACTTTGCGCCACAGTCAATAACGGCAACCTTCTTTAAACCCTTCCACAATATCACTCTTTCTTTTGTCGAAACAGACGGCATCAAATTATACTTAGCTGGATCTATATATTCATTATTTTTGAAATTTTTTAAAAATTCAAACTTATTTTTGTCCTGCGGTTTTGCGCCTTCGGGAACAATCCTGCCGGAAAGATTCCTATTTTCTCTTATCATCTGCACTAAATATCTCGTATCGATACCCGAAATTCCCGGCACATCCTGTTTTTTCATCCAGTCTTCGAGAGAACTTCCTCCGTCGTGGTGGTAGCAACCGTCATAAATGTCTGAAACTATAATTCCCTGTGTTTTTATCGAGGAACTTTCATGTCCTTTAGACATAAAAAGATTCCCGTCTTTAAGAGCGGGAATTCCATAATTTCCGATGAGACAAAAACTAAAAACAAGTATCTGTCCCAAATATGACGGATCCGTCATAGCTTCGCTGTAGCCAAGCATCCCCGTATTAAAAACCATTTCGCCGCTGACACTTACATCGGCACCAACAGCGTTCCCTTCAAGCTTCACTCCGTTTGAAAGTTTAAGATAGGCTTTTTTATATTTCTCGTTTAAAATCTTTTTTGCTCGTTCCATTTTCCATCCCTTTATGGCGTACTAAGAAAACCGACTCAATCTCTCGTATAATTTTACAAAATAACAAAACTATTGACAATTTTAAATTTAATATACTCTCCAAAAATCGGCGGCGGATTTTAACCGCGCTCTTTTTGACTTCTTTAACACTTTTACAATGTCACTACAATCAACCGATTTCTTCTATCCATCTGTGAATCAGCGCAAAAACACTCTCGTTAATTTATGAATTCCAAACAAAATTTTTAACAGTTTAAAAAACAAAATATAACTTTTTTATTCATATAAATCCGCTAGAACAAAAATTTCAAAAAAAATCACCTGTAATAATCATCTTTACCATGAATACTTCATAAATCGATAAAAAATCATAGCGGGACAAAAAAGCTTCTCTTCCGTTAAAATCCCCTACATTACTTCCTTTCTATTCCTCATTTTGCCAAAATGTTTTCAACGTTCTTTGACGTTTAGGGTAATCGGCATCTAAAAATCGGAAGCAGCCTTTTTCAACGTTTAAATTTTTTAAAAAGCTCACTCCCTTTGTTCTTCATTCTCGTATTATACATTCGCGCTATACACTTGCAAAGCAACCACTACGGACACAAGCACGTAGTGGTTGATATAAAAAATATCGCTATAAAAACAGCAGGCTTAGTTTCTAAAATAACTCAAATTCCGCTCCGTCCGTCAATAAGTACAGTACATATTTGAATAAGGATTTTTATTAACTGCGGCATATTTTGAAAACGATTCCAACTTTAAATGATTCAAATCCTTTTGAAAAGTTTTTTCATAGAAACCAATATGTTTTTTAAGAAATAAAATATCCTCATTGGTAATATCAACTTTTACAGCCTCTTTTCCGAATTTATATTTATCTTCATTCCCGTTTAAGTAAATAACACCGCCGTGCATACCTGTTCCGCAAAATCTTCCCGTTATATTTTCACCTTTTGAAAGATTTAAACCAAGCAGAATAATCGCGCCTCCCGCCATATATTCGCCCAAAAACTCGCCCGCTTTACCGCCTGCGACAATAATCGGTTTCATTTCTTTGTACTCTTTCATATGGATGCCAACTCGATAGCCGACATCTCCCTCAACGTAAATCTCACCGCCCCTCATAGCATAACCCAAAGTATCGCCACAACTTCCGTGAACTATCACTCTTCCGCAATTCATAGTATTTCCTACGGCGTCTTGTCCGTTCCCGAATATCTCAAGTTCAGCTCCGTCCATATATGCAGCCATATCATTCCCGGGCGTGCCGTAAATTTTTAATTTAACATTTTCAGGCAATCCCCTGCCTATATATCTCTGACCAAAAACATTTTTTAAATTAATAGTTTTATCAGTTTTAACAACCTCGTCTATTGAACTGTTCAAATCGCGGTAGTAAACATTTAAAGCATCTATAGTCTTCATAGCTCTATGTTATCTGACATAATCTACTTGCGGCGCAATATGCCCAATCAGATTAACATCCTCCTTTATGATTCCATATTTTTTTTGTTCTCTCCTCTTTCGGATACACATCGAGGCCGATATCTTTCAATGTTATGTCGTATTCAAGAGTTGAAAGCTTTGTTCTGTCGTTTATAAGAGCCGTATAAATTCCAGCTCTCTGTTTATAATTAATAAGAATAAATCCTATTAAGCTATCGTTTGAGATATTCAATCTACGGAGTTTATTTTCCGCTGAATCCGTGACAATATCATCCTGTTTTGAACTGCTTATAATACCTGCCGAAATAAGCTGAAGTCCAAAAAACGAGATGGCATTCATTGGGAAAGCAGCAGGAGCTTTCTTTTTCATTCCGGTCATATTAAAACCCGCAGTTTCTCCCTGATTTGAAGCATTCGTCCACAAAGCAAGCACCTTACTCTCATTTAAAAGCAAATCCAAAGATTCGACACAGTCACCCGCCGCGTAAACGTCTTTCGCCGAAGTTTCCATATATTCATCAACAATTATTCCTTTCGCCGTCTTTATGCCCGCTTCTTTCGCAAGATTCACATTAGGGCGAACGCCTACAGCCACTATCAAAATATCGCAATCAAGAGTCTCCCCGTTTGAAAGAACAACGCTGTTTACATTTCGTTCTCCGCAAACCTCGCAAATACTCGTCTGAAGCTTGAAATCAATATCATTTTGCTCTATATGGCTTTGTATAATATCAGCAGCAGCCTTATCCAAAACCGATGCCATAACTCTGTCCGCTAAATCTATAACGGTTATGCTTTCAACTTGTCCGAACAAACCTTCGGCTGCTTTTAAACCTATAAGACCTGCACCGGCAATAACCACTTTTGATTTTTTCGTTATCTTCCCTTTGAGTTTTACGCCGTCTTTATAAGTTAAAAAAGTGAACACATTTTCCTGTTTATTTAAATCCAAATTTTTAATCGGCGGAATGAATGGACTGCTGCCGGTCGCAATAAGGAGCTTATCATAACTGAGTTTCTTACCTCCGCTTATAAAAACTTCCTTATTTTTCACATCTATTTTTTCCGCTTCGCTATTTAGCAGCACTTCTATATTCCTAAATTTATAAAAATCCTCGTTGCGGTAATACATATTCTCAGGTTTTACTTTTCCGCTCAAATAATAAGAGATCAGAGGTCTTCCGTAAGCGTTAAATTCTTCATTCGAAACTATCGTTACATTGCCTTTTTCGTCATTTGCTCTTATGGCATCTGCCGCATTTACTCCTGCAGCGCTGTTTCCTATTATTAAGTATTTCATTTCAATGCCTCCGCTTCATCTTCATTGAGAAGCTTTATCGCGTTATTAGGACAGTTTTCAATACAGAGAGGTTGACCGTAATCCACACATAAATCGCACTTTGAAACGGCCTTCTTGTCACCGCTCTTCTTAACCGCGCCAAAAGGACAAACCAAAACGCACGAAAGACACCCCACACATCTTTCTTTGTCATTACGCACAATTCCTTTTTCGTCTTTATACATTGCTCCGGATATGCAGGCTTTCACACATTTCGGACTCGCACAGTGCCGACATTGCAACGCAAAATATGAAACAGCTTCCGGCGGTTGTAAGATTTCTTCAATAACTATTGCAGAAGTTATATCTTCCTGTTTGTGGGCTTTTATTATATTTTTAGATTTCGAGTGAGCCGTTTTACAGTAAACTTCGCATAACCCGCATCCCAAACATTTGCTTTCAAACGCATAAATTTTTTTCATATCTTCCTCTTACCTTAACTTTTCAAACGCAAAATTTTTTGTATTTATACGACACGATGAGGGATGAGAGTCTGCTAACGAGCGTACTAACCCGACGCACAAGAAAGCTCAAATACAAAAGACTAAGACGCTTTACTCGCCTGCATATTTTATGCCGAGTATCTCAAGTTCTTTCTCATTTAAATCTATGCCTCTAAGCATAAGTCTGTTACCCCTTAAGCTGTCAATAGCATTGATTCCCATTCCACCAAGCAGCTCTTGAATCTCGTGGTTCCACGCAGATATCAAATTTACAAGTCTCTTATACATAATATCTGGATTAAGCCTCTTTACAAGTTCAGGTTCTTGCGTCGCTATTCCCCAATTGCATTTTCCGGTAGAACAGGAGCGGCATAAATGGCAGCCCAAAGCCGCAACAGCAGCCGAACCTATATAAACGGCGTCCGCGCCCAAAGCAACAGCTTTAACTACATCGGCACTATTTCTGATACTACCAGCAATGATAAGAGAAACTTCATTTCTTATTTCCTCTTCTCTTAGTCTCTGGTCTATTGCTGCCAAAGCAAGTTCGATAGGAATACCCACATTATCTCTTACTCTCGTAGGAGCCGCGCCGGTTCCGCCGCGAAAACCATCGATCACAATGGCATCTGCTCCGGCTCTCACTATGCCTGAGGCTATAGCAGCCGAATTATGAACCGCGGCAATTTTTACAAAAACAGGTTTCCCATAATTCGTAGCTTCTTTCAGTGAAAATATAAGTTGTCTCAAATCTTCTATTGAATAAATATCATGGTGCGGCGCTGGAGAAATTGCATCGGAACCTACGGGTATCATCCTTGTGGCGGAAACGTCTTCGCCGACTTTTCTGCCCGGCAAATGTCCCCCAATACCCGGTTTTGCTCCCTGCCCTATTTTAATTTCAATGGCAGCTCCGGCGTTTAAATATTCCTTATGGACGCCGAATCTTCCTGAAGCAACTTGAACAATCGTATTTTTGCCGTACTTATAAAAATCTCTGTTCAAACCGCCTTCGCCGGTGTTATAACAAATTCCCAGTTCTGTCGCGGCTTTGGCAAGAGATTCGTGGGCGTTTCTAGAAATCGAACCATAACTCATTGCAGAAAACATAATGGGAACGCTCAACTCAACTTGCGGAGGCATCTTTGTCAAAAGTTTGCCTTTGGCGTCAAATTCAAGCTTCTCAGGCTTTCTACCTATCATAACTTTTGTTTCCATAGGCTCGCGCAATGGGTCTATAGACGGATTTGTAACCTGACTCGCGTTAAGCAGCATCTTATCCCAGTAAATAGGAAAAGATTTAGGATTGCCCATGCTTGAAAGCAAAACGCCGCCTGTCTGTGATTGTTTATAAATTTCGTCTAACACAGCGCCCGTCCAGTTTGCGTTTTCCCTGAACTCAAGAGGATATTTCTTTATCACTAAAGCTCTCGTGGGACAAAGAACAACGCATCTGTGGCAGTTTACGCACTTTATATCATCAGAGTAGATAACGTTATCTTCGTCGTCGTAAGAATGCACTTTATTGGAGCATTGACGCACGCACACCTTACATTGAATACATTTCTTCTCGTTTCTTATTACTTCAAATGCGGGACTATTAAAATCCAAACTCATTTTTGCTCCCCTTCCAATAAAGCAATAACCGGCTCTCCGCCCTTCGGAGACCAAACTCTGTCCGGACTATCGCATATTATTCTTATTGCGCTCTCTTCGCTGGCAACATAAGTTCGGTTGCCTTTCTCTGCGGCAACTAAAGAACGAAGCTTAATCCTGTCATTTAAAGCTATCATTCCCTTTTCATATCCTAAAATTATTGAAAACGGTCCATTAATCAACGCACTCGCATAAACTGATCTAATACTTTTTAACTCGTTTTGAAGTTCCTTACTTTCCCTCTCAATATCGTCCCAGAAAGGAGCCGCAACCACTTTTATTGCCTTTTCTATTGGAATATTATGCTTTCTTACAAGCAGGTCAAATAAATATGTTATTACTTCGGTGTCAGTCTGAAGAGTGCATTTATATCCGTACATTTCTACAAACCTTCTGTTAGCGTCGTAAGAGGATATTTCGCCGTTGTGTATTACCGACCAGTTAAGCATTGTAAAAGGATGCGCTCCGCCCCACCAGCCGGGCGTGTTTGTCGGGAATCTTCCATGCGCCGTCCACATATAAGCTTCATAAGTGTCAAGCATAAAAAACTCGCCGATATCTTCGGGATACCCGACGCCTTTAAACGTTCCCATATTTTTACCGCTCGAAAAAATGTACACGCCTTTAAATTCTTTATTTATCTTTATCACGTATCTTGAGGTAAATTCGTCGTCGTCAATAATATCCCCTTTTACAGTATAGTTTTTCGGATGGACAAAATAACGCCATATCAGCGGTTTGTTCTTAACGCTCGGCACAGATCTTGTAGGGATGGTTCCCGCACTTTCAATTTCGAAGTATTTCGAAATAAAATCTTCTGTCTGCATTTTAACGCTTAAATTATCATAAAATATATGAAGCGCATAAAGATCTTTATACTGCGGATAAATACCGTAAGCCGCAAAACCGCCGCCTAATCCGTTTGAACGATCATGCATTAAAGCGATAGATTTAATGATTTCTTCGCCGCAGAATCTCTTGCTTTCTTTATCTATGATGCCACTTATGGCGCATCCAGACGGGATTCTCAATTCGCCTTCTTTTAACATTTATTCCTCCACACATCCAAACACCATATTATGTAAAAATAACTTTACAAACTTTAAAAACAACTTTTTCAAAAAATCTTTGAGGGCTTCTATAGTTTCTACGCTATGCAAAAAATCCACATAAAACGTCCATAAATATTAAATATCAAGAGCAATGTGTTTCTTCTTTGAGGTTTCCGCATAATTTTTCTCTAAAAGACTTCTGCAAAAATATGGATTTTTAATTCTTATTTTCTCACCTTAAAATACTTATGCAAACGCCACATTTTTTTTAATCTGATACCAGTTTGCCAAATAAGCATTAAAATCCATTCCCAAACAATCCATCATTCATAAAAATACACAGCTCTTTTTTTTCGCTCTTTTTTCTTGCGAGCAAAGCTGCTTTTTATTCGCTACAATTATAATTTTTTGACGAACTTTTTAATCTCTTTATTTTTGTCAAACTTTTACTTAAAATCTCTTCAAAATATCTATAAAACCATCTTTGAAATAACTCGCTTTATTAACTTAAAACCACTTTTCATATTTTACCTTATATAACAAAAAATGTAAAGACACTAAATCTCATATCTCAGGTGCAACTTACAATTAATCCAATCATTTCCGCATACATTTTATTTTTTCCTCATTTTCACAATACACATCACGCTATTGCTAGCGCTATCCCTGACATTAACCGCGCATGATTAATATCTTGCAATACGCAATTAATTTTGTCTAATGTCGGATATCTTTTCACAAGCTTGACATAATATCCGGGAAGTTTTTCAGATAGCAAATCAAGTCCAAAAGTTGCAAATCCTTCCCTCGCTCGACGGCAACCACGTAGTACATCGTGCCAAACAATATGTTTGCCCACGTCCATCCTAGCTGCGCGTCGACATAGACACTAAGACTCCGTGTTATAAATATAACGCTAAACATAGCGGATATAATAAAGACCATTTTGCTTAAACATAACCGCTGCATATGCTATTCCCACCGCCATTTTAAACGGCACGATTGTAACACAGCAATTTAATGCTGTAGGTATCTTCTCCCCTATCGCTCAAAGCTGAATAACTCGTCTTGACAGCTTAAGACGTTTAGTCCCGCAATGCCGTTCCCAAATGCCAGCAGGACTAAAGCAAGGGAATGAAGTTCCTAAATAAGGGCAAAAAACGCTGAAAATCATAAAAAAAAGATATATTCTTGACCGCTTTTGTAAAATCCGCAACTTTTCGAGGAAATCAAAATACTAAAAGCTCAAGGTTAAGTCCTGCCTGCCAAACCAAACTGCCCCACTTGCTTTTACTTGCAAAGCTCAAACAAAACTCTGTCCTTTACACCAAATAACACTTTTTTCTTTTCTTGTCCTTCCCGCTATTTTAGCATCATTCCAGCTCGGCTCAATCACATTATCCTTCCGCCTTCTATGTCTAAATCTAATTTTAAACTTTTAAAACTTTATTAATTTCTGTTGTCTCTTTGCCACGATATTTTTATTCTTTATTCTTCTTATTTTCTCTATCTCATCTAAAGGGTGGACAAAACGGCGAAACGCTACGGCAAGAATAGAACACAACTCCTAATATCAACTTTCTTATTTTCTATTTCTAATCTTTTGCATTCAAATTCACTCTATTTTCTGTCTCTTGCGCATAAATAAAGCCAATAAATAACCGCTTACAGACCGCATAAAAAGCGACTTCATTTTTTTAGGAACAACGTTTACAAACTAGCATATAAATACAAAAAGACTCTGCAACCAAAACTGCAAAGTCCTTTTTCTTTTAATTTTTGCGACAAATTTAAGATAAACCATACATCATTACTTTATTACTTTAAAATGATTTCAAATATTTTACATTCTGCGCCAAAATTTCAAACTCGACGCTATTTTAAAACATCGGGGCGACTGGATTTGAACCAGCGGCCTCTCCCACCCCAAGGGAGTGCGCTAGCCAACTGCGCCACGCCCCGACTTATTGCTAAACTACCGACAGCAGAAAGCATCAATATAAATTGCAGCAACACGTGTTATTTTTTTAAAAGTTTTAAAATATGTTTAAGTTCTTCTTTAATATCTTTTAAAAATTTAGAATCCGGCAGATGTTCTAAATCTAAATTTAAATCAATCTGTAAATCCGTAAGCTTTTTTCGCTTATCGCCGATTAAATATTTTCTAACGCCCGCGATCGCATAGCGCTTATTATATAATAAATCCTTAATTTTAAAAACCAGCTCCACTTCTTCTTTGCGATATCTTCTCTGTCCAGAACTTTTCCTAACGGGACGCAAAAGCTTAAATTCGCTTTCCCAGTATCTCAGCGTATATTTTGGGACAAGCGTTATCCGCGATACCTCACCTATTGTAAAATATTCTTTATCAGGTATCGGCGGAATTTGAAACACCTTATGTCTCCCGGACTATTCAAAAAAATTTTTCGACTGTTTAAACCTTATTTTTTTCATCGGAGCGATAAGAACTTTTTCGCCCGTCTTAGGATTTCTTCCCTTTTTTGTTTTTGTCTCAAACATATTAAAACTTCCAAAACCCGTTATAACAACTTTATCGCCGTTTTGTAAAGAATTCAACATCTCTTCAAAAACTTTATTTACCGCAGCGGCGGCTTCTCTTTTTGAACTTAAAATTTTTGATAAAGCTTCCGCTATATCATTTTTTGTCATTTCTATCACCACGCTCCTTTTTCCGGACAAACTATAGAAGGACACTCCGACTGCCCGAGAAAAGAAACGACAGTTATTCGCGAACAGGACATCTTGTCATTAAACTGTTTACAGCTTCAAGCGGATCTTTTCCTTCAAATAAAACTGCATACGTTTCATTTATTATAGGAAGCTCAATATTGAGTTTTTTTCCTATCTCATAAGCGCTTACCGTATTTTTCACACCCTCAGCAACCATACCGAGACTTTTTTCAGCTTCATCTAAGCTCTTTCCCTCTCCGACAGCCTGCCCAACAGCGCGATTCCTTGAATGTTTTGAAAAACACGTAACCATTAAATCACCCACTCCGGACAGTCCGTAAAAAGTCTGTTCTCTGCCGCCTAAAGCGACTCCGACTTTTGAAAGTTCTTTAAGACCTCTTGAAACAATTGCAGCTTTCGTATTATCGCCGTATTTTAATCCGTCGACTATTCCGGAAGCTATCGCAAAAACATTTTTCAACGCAGCGCCGGTTTCAACACCCACAACATCGGTTTGATTGTAAACTCTGAAATATCCATTCATAAAAAGCATTCTGCATTTTTCAGCAGTTTCAAGATTTATTGCCGCCGACGTAACTGCAGTAGGTATTTTTCTGCACACTTCTTCAGCATGGCTAGGACCAGAAAGAACCACTATATTTTTATAAACTCCATCAAAAACTTCGTCTATTACTTCAGACATTCTCAAAAGAGTTTTATTTTCTATGCCTTTTGTCGCGCTGATTATAAGTTTTCCGTCAAACGATATTCCGTTATTTTTTAACAGCGTACACACTGATCTCATATGCTGCGAAGGAACTACAAACAAAATGGCTTCGCTGTTTTTAAAGCTTTTCATATCGTTTGCCACAACCAGTCCCGAAGGCAAATCGGCACCCGCCTCAAACGGTTTTATCTTTCTATCCTGTAAATCTTTTGCTTTTCTTGAGTCAAATTCCCAAAGAGTAACATCATGCCCATTCTCAAATAAAAGAACAGCTAAAGTCGCTCCCCACGAACCTGCGCCCAAAACGGTAATTTTCATATCATTTCCCACAAATATTAATAAAAATATCCCCTCTCTTATATCCGTTTTCTCCTTCTTTTAGGAGAGTAGAAACCGAGAGTAAAACTATTTTGTCATAACTAAAGCCACAGCGCGCCGAAGAGATAGAAAAGAGCGAAATTATTTTTTCTTAAATATCTTAGACCTGCGTTCAGAGCCTTCCATCAGTCTTTTTATATTTGCCTTGTGCTTATAAACAATAAAAACCGCCGCGGCAAAAGCAAACGCTACAGTCGCAATGGAATACCCCGAAAAATAGGAAGCCAGAGGAAGACATATAACAGCGCATATTGATCCTAAAGAGACATATCCGGAAAATACAAAAACCAAACCAAAAACTGCAAACGCTATCAGCGCAGGCAAAGGCATAAGCGCCAAAAATACGCCAAGCCCCGTCGCAACGCCTTTACCGCCTTTAAACTTTAAAAATATCGTAAACATATGTCCTGTTATTGCGGCTGCAGCAACAGCGACAAAATAAAAGAAAGTATTATCTATAAAAATCGCAAAATATACGGGAATAAATCCTTTTAAAGTATCCGCAATAAACGTTGCGATCCCCGCTCTTTTGCCTACCGACCTGAAAACGTTCGCGGATCCGCAGTTGCCTGATCCCACAGCGCGTATGTCAACCCTACCGACTGCTTTTGCAATAATATATGCAAAAGGAATCGAACCGCATAAATATGCAAGAACGATATACAAAATTTTTATTAACATTCTTATTTTTTATTGTTCCGCCGCTTTCTTGTAATATTTTCTGAATTTTAAAATTATCGGAGTGCCGTAAAAACCAAATCTTGCCCTTAAACGGTTTTCAAGAAACCTTTTGTAAGAAAAATGCACAAGCTCTATATCGTTAACCGAAAAAATGAATACCGGCGGCTTTGAAGCCACCTGCGCATATTCTTTAAGCTTTAAAACTTTTCCTTTACTCGCATAAGGTTTTTCCGCAAGAGCGTCTCTTATAACTCCGCTAAGTTCCTCTTTCGTCAACTCTTTTGAATACTGTTTAAAGACAAGCTCCGCTTCCTGAAATATTCTGTCTAATCTCTGCCCTGTTTTGGCAGATATAAAAATAATATCCGCCCAGTTCATAAATTTCATTCTCTCTCTTAACTGTTCGGTAAAATATTTTGCGGCTTCTTCTTTTTCTTCTATCAAATCCCATTTATTTACGGCTACAATAACCGGTTTCCTTTTTTCAAGCAGAAGCCTTGCAATTTTAACTTCAGTTTCACCTATACCTTGCGAAGCGTCTGCAATCAAAACGGCGACATCGGCATCTTCAACGGCATAATCCGCGCTTAAAGTTGAAAGATATTCCATATCATCTTTCGTCTTGCTGCCTCTGTGAAGTCCGGCGGTATCTGTTAAAACGTACTCTTTGCCGTTACTTTGAACGCGTACGGTAAAAGAATCTCTTGTGGTTCCTGGAACATCGCAGACAATACTTCTTTCTTCTTTAGCGACGGCGTTAACAAAAGAAGACTTCCCCACATTAGGCTTCCCCACAAGAATAATTTTTAATATTTCTCGCGGTTCCCTTACTTTTCTGTCATATTTGATATTTTCCCAGATTTTATCCAGCAAATCGTGCGTGCTTCTTCCGTGGCTTGCAGATACAAAAACAACATCGCCAAAACCTAGTTTATAAAATTCATATCCCCTGACTTCCTCCGCCTGCGTGTCTATTTTGTTTGCAACGAGAATTGGTTTTTTACGACTAAGCCTTATCTGATGCGCAATTTCGCCGTCCATTGGATGAACACCCGTCTTTCCATCGACAACAAACAACACTATATCAGATTCTTTAATAGCAACATCAAGCTGACGCGACATATCTCTTGAGAATACTGAAATATCCGCGCTCCAGCCTGCGGTATCCGTAACGATAAATTTTTTATCTTTCCAGAGAATCTCGCAATCATTTCTGTCTCTTGTCGTGCCGGGCGCTTTATGAACTATAGCCTTTTTTCTGCCTATAAGTCTGTTAAAAAGAGCGGACTTGCCTACATTTGGTCTGCCCACTATAGCAACTTTTGTCAACATCAAATAGTCCTTTACACACGTGAAATTTTACAATATTATTAACATATTGACAATAAAAAAAGACAATCTTTAAGACCAATTTTTCAATTTAAAATCAAATTTGCAAACAAAAATAATCTTCAATTTCCCGCACAGCCATAACGAATCTGAATTCCAATAATCGCCAGCGATTAAAATATATTTTCGCGGCGGCAATACCAAACTTTTAAAAACGCTTACACAGCCATGTTTTTGACGCCAGAGGCTCCGCTGACTTCCATCAATAGTCCTGTTTATTTACGACAGTTTTTATATCCTCAAGAAATAACGCACTTATTTCTACCGCTGGCCGTTTTGAACTGTTCTCGTTGATTCTCTTTTCAAGCCCGATTAAAGCGGAGTTAAAGGATTCGCAGACTGGGACGTCAAACGAACAAGTTTTAGACCTAAGCTTATCGTAATTCCTCACAATCAAACAGCCGTCTCCAATAACTCTGCCCGTTGCGCTACTTGCTATCGTATCTATAAGGTCTAAGACGGCGGAATAAAACTGTAAGATTTTTCGCTGAGTTTATAAAAAGTTTTGACAAGTTGTTGCATAAGATTGCCTGCAGCGCCATAAAGCGCCCTATTGTTTATAAAAAGATATGTTAATTTGTCTTCTAACCGCGCAAACTGCGGATATTGCTTCTTTAATTCCGCTTCGGTTTTTTGTTTCGTACGTTATTTTACGAAGAGCAGCCGCTCTCATGAGTCCTTTTTTGTGTCGTCCGACATTTCTTGAGAGAATTCAGCCGCAGCTCCTACCGCTTTGTTTGCCAGCAGCTTTGATACGTTTATTTCGTTCGCTTTGATATCCGCTATGCTGTATTTCGCGCGCGAGTATGAGTTATTAGCCTTACAACTATCTATTTTAGCAGCGCATAAGACTAACAGCACAGCCAGCTAAGTAACCGGCGACAGCATTTATTTTGTATATTTTCTTTTTTATCATACAATAAAAATGCATACAAAGAGTGTTAAGCAATACTTTCCATGTGGTTGCTTAAGATTCTACGCTGTAACTTTATATTTACTGCATATCTGCGGTCGCTTCGTTTTCACTTTTTAACGTATTTAATCACGTTTCTATCGGTATAACAATAATCAAACATGAGAACACAATCATAGTCCCGGCTATTTATTCCTGCTTATTTGATGATTCAACATAAACAAGCTCCAGCGATTTAAAGCGCGAGCGTGGGTGCGGATTAGGATTAAGTTTTTCTAAAAACTCGCGGGACACTTGGAAACCTCTAGACGGAATATCTGTGTCCAGCTTAAGATTGAACGGAAAATTAAAAAAAGGAATTTTACCAGAAGAAGTATTTATATTCGACTTAAAACTGGGACTCCGCGAATTCGGGAGCGCAAAAGACCTTGATTAAACGGCTGGGTCACAGCCTTTGGCTAACATTCTAATATCGTCTATAAAACTTTCTGCGAATGACTTAACCTTCTCATATGTCATCTGCTGAATGCCATCTATCTCTGCTATCTCACCCAACTCCACAGTCAGAACACCAAAATCTAAATAAGTCCATAAGCTGCAGTTCGTCGACCTCATTAGAAATCTTCCGATACTCGTCTGCCGCTTTTCGCAGATTTTCTAGAAATTTATCCGCTGTAAGACAATATTCTCCGGCAGCAATATCTGCTCCCGTTCATTTCCAATAATTCAATCAATTATCTGTTTAGAATAGAAAACTGTCGTTTGGCTTACGGTCAAATAACGTAATGAGAGATATCGCAGTCTGTTGTTTCATGAGTATCTCTTTATAAGACCTTCTCTATTGCGCAAATGTTCTTATGCGAACTTCGCGAGCGTTGATTTCAAGTTTACTTTGAAGGCTGTTATATCGAGTCTGGAGAAGCTTAAATTCTCATATTCTCGCTCTAGGTTCTGTAATTCAACAATTTTTTCGTTTAAAAGATGTTTTTAGTCGCTCTCCACTTTGAATATTATCATTCTGCTCCGATTTCTCCTCATCCAAACAGGCAGGGAACTTTGCAATAGTCTTGTTGAAGCTTGGCATTCTACTGAGTAACTTGGTTGAGACTGATTTGGAGCTGGTTATTTGCTTTATTGGCTTTGTGAAGTTCGCTTTGAAGAATGTTTATTCCGCCGATTCAAATCGTGAGATTGATTCTCTGCAACAGCTTTAATTTGATTAAGCTGGTTTAAAAGGCTGGCAACTTGCTAATTCAGAGTCTGGATTTCAGCCACAGGCTTATCGTCCTGCGGCGATTTGGAGTTCTGCAATGTAATAATCTCTCTCTTGAGTGACTTTTGGTTAAAGTTAGTTTGAAGATTAGTATTCTCCTAAGTCAAACTCTAAACTTGAGCCTCTGCGTCCTTTTTCCCTCGGCTGGCTGTGGAAAGCGGGGTTTGAAGATTGCTATTCTGTGATGACTCAAGTTCTAAGCTTGAATCTCTGCGGTAGTTTTCTCTTGACTTACTGTATCAAGTTTGCCTTAAAGAATTCTATTTTCATTCACCGCTTGGTTTCTTTCTCCTAAAAAACGCTTATATTGGGCGATAACTTGGTTAATAAGGTCATTTTTGAGCTTGGCACTTTGTTTCATCACACCATACTTTCATATAACACCAATGATACACAGTAAGCAAAAGCGCAATCGCTGAAGCTGGAACAGTTGAAATAGCTGAAGTAACTAGTCCACTAAAACCACCATTAACAAAGAGTGAAACCAAGAAAACAGGGTAGGCAAAGGTGTCAGCAAGGCCATTAAGATCACCATCAGCAAAGAATGCCAAGAAAACAGGGGGAGAGGGAAATTTGTCAACAAGGCCACTAAAACCACTGGTTGAAATCGAGTTTATGATAGTTAAAACTAAGGTTCCTACACTGGTACTACCGATACTACTTTCAAAAGAAGTCCAAAATACATGGTCACAGCTAGGCAGTCCGCAACGAAATTTAACAGGGGCAGATCCTATGTATTCAGCGCCATTATTATCAGAAGCAGGTTCTCTGTATTCGGCGCCATTATTATGAACATGCGACTGGCAAGAAATGAACAGAAAACTTATTAAACAAACCAGAATTATCCTACTCAACAAACGCATTATCTATATCCTTAAATTAAGACTGTTATACTTTTTATAATTTAACGTATATAACAATTTTTCGCCTGCTATACTCTTAGTCATTGAAAGCTTGAGCGTCTTTTCAGTTTCCGTCTAGACGCTCTCAAGTACTATTAGTCCTTCTAGCTTTTTCCATCTCTCTGTAGTACTCTCAAGCTTATTTGTATTGTCACTTTCTTGCGCACCTGTAATGGTCTTCGCGACGCGTCTCTCACATTTGTTTTTCATTTCTTGCGGCATCTTTAGCAATTTAGTCCTTCCCTATCACAGGCTTATTACAATCTGCAATTAAAAACAGTAAGAATAATGCAGATAATCTTTTTCATATAACATACCACTTATTTTTTGGAGGCGAATCTGAGTATACTGCAAGTTTTTCTATAGTTTCGCCTGCGGCGTTGCTCACGTTAAACCTTTGTTTACAAATTTATCGTAACGTCTGCCCTTAGAAAAAATAGAGCGTCTTCTTCCTCGCGTTTTCCTCTTCTTTCGGCTCCTCGTTATCTCGAGAAGAGAGATTGCCTAGTTCTATAGATTCATCTTCCTCTGTATTCGGAGAAAGTACAACATTGAGATTTCCCTCTTTCCGCTACCATTATTAAAACAGCTTTCTTTTACTTTTTTATTTTTTTCTCTAACTCTTTCCAACATTTACAAAAGAACAAGCCAATGCGACTTGGCAATATTGTACAAAAAAAGCGATGGTTGCGCCAAAAAAGGCTATCGGAGTTAATACTATGTGGTCTAAAAAGGCATCGCCGAAATACAGTTTGAAAATATCCTGCGCTATATATATTCCTTCTTCATAGATTCGCGGACTACCGTTATCTTCTTTTCACAGCCTGCAAACAGACATATTGCTAATAGCAACGCGAAGATCTTTTTCATTTCCCATTCTTACTCTTTCTTAATTTTTGTGTATTGTAAAACATATTGAAATACATTAAATATATTAGAGCATTTTTCTCGAGGGAGCAACCTGCGTTTTACCACTGATTTATCTGCGAGGGCATTGAGTTGGTGACTTCATCACTTTCTCATAACTTGGCAAATTGGTAGCTTTCAGCAGGTTTTTCGTGCCAATGAGAAACTCGTTTGGATTTTGCTTATTTTCTTTGTGATATTTTTTTGTGTTTTGTATGTTTTGAATATAATATATAAGCTGGGACTCAACAATGGATTTTGTAGTGTAATAATACGGAGGTACGTGCATGCGGCACTCTGTTAGGTATTTGGCTACATCAGGAGTAAACCACAAGGATAATTTCCCGTTGTTGAACCTTGTATCTTTCGCGGCTATCAAACGTATATCCCTGCTTTCTTTAGTTCCGCTTCTTTTTTTGTTGTTTTCAGCATTAATATCAACCTGCACTGTAACCCAAGCATTCAAAAGAAGGGATACTTGTTTAAGTATTTGTTTTTTTGTTTCTTTACGAGATTTTAGACCACGCAGCTTTTGGTATTCTCCGACATCGATATCTATTTGCACGTTTTTTTCAGCGTTCTCATCTTTTTGTAGCTTACTTATGGCATAGATAAAAGGTCGCATGTCGTCCGTTAATGCGGAGAATTCTATTTGTTTAATTTCATTTTTATTTTTGTCCGAAGTTGTGGTGGTTATCCCTGTTTTTGTGATTTTATATTCGCTTTTTTCCTCGTTAAAGTTGAACCATAATTGATGATTATTATCGTCAGACTTGTAGAGTATTTTTTGGTTTGTCGCACTCAGTCCGTTGTCTTCTATTTGCTGTTTCCCGTGAAGACATGAAAGGATTCCCCAAACCACGCTTGAATTGCATTCTCAAGTACCTCAGAAGACTTTGCTAGTAATTTTTTAAAGTATTCTTTATCTTCTGGATTAGTCTCGCTGGATTTAATTTCTTTGGTGATTAATATCCCAGCTGTCATTTTAGTTATAATTGTCTTTGCCTCATATGGTATTAAGTCAGTGTTCTTTTCCTCAACCGATTCCATTGCGTTTATTGCGTCTCTCAACCTAACTACAGTCGTTTGCGGTGGGACAAGCTGCCTTTCCCAAAACCTTGCGTGTATATCTTTCAAAAGATTCTTCGCCTTGTCTGTAATATGTTTTTCTTCATCTTCTGAATTCATGCTTAATCTTTTCCTTTTTTGCTATAATAAAGCACACGCAGGTCTCGTGATATTATTATCCGAGCTTGTAACATTGGTATATTTTTTAACGCATAGCGGAGCAAGACCACACATCTTACTCCGCTCTCTTTTTGTACCTGCAACAAAACATCTCTCTGTGTACGCTCGTATCTGTTCTACTCACTGACTTATATCATTACATTTTTTATCAGCGTAGCCAAGTCGTCAGGTGGCTTGTTGTTTGTTTCGTGCAACAATTCAACCAGCGTTTCCATGTGTGCGGTAATTTCATCGGTCTTATCCGACACCTTTTTCATCTGCTCAAGGAATTGTGAATGCTTGTACCCAAAATACCCAAAGCACAACTAGCTACAAACCCGATACTAGTACCCAAACAACCAAGTATATAACCACCTACAATACTAAGCAAACCGCCAATTATACCGTTACCGCCAAGACTATACCAAATACCAACGCCACAGCCAAAACAACCGCCTATAGAAATAATACCCTCTATCGCCCTCTCAGGAGCGTTAGTAGCAAGCGTACACATACCAAGAACAAATCCAACGACACCGCTATATAATAATACCTGTTGTCTCGGTGGTGTCGGTGTAGGCTCTGTCTTTGGTATTGGTGACGGCGATGGAACAGGTGTTAACGACGGAGGACTAGGTCTAGAAGTAGGTCTTGGCGTAGTCGTAGGCTCTGGCGTTAACGACGGCGATGGTGTTAGATTTTTGTGTTTAGCATTTTGAATATCAGTCTTCGCAGTTTCAGATTTAGATTTATTTAGCAGCTTATCACAACCAGACATCAGGCATATACATAAGCATACATATATAATTTTTTTCATTTTCTTAGTTGTCCTCAATCCTGTAAACTAAACTTTTTATGTCTTCACACATATCAATCAACTCTCTCGGAGGCTCGTCAAACCTATCGCATAACCGCCTTATTAACGACTGTGCGGAAATGTAGATGTTGCGTGTTTCCTTTAAAATGTCTTCTGTAACGCTCTCAACGTTTTCGGGCATTCCATTATCCTATATTGCAAACTTTTTAAATACAGGTGTTTTAATTCCGAATATCTTCCTCAACAGAGGTTTCAGCTTTGACGGATTAGGTATATAGCAGTAAGCACTTTTAAGCCCATTAACCTTAAAAGGTATTTCGTCAATATATTTACTTGAAACACTAGAAAAAAAATGACCATCTTGAAAATAACATAGTGCATAATTTCCATTAAAACCTTCAACAACATTCAATTTATCTACAGAGATAGGTTTAATATCTGCAAATCTATAAAGCAACTTATAACCGCCATAACATGTAAGAGCATAAGCAACAATATTCACAACATATTTCATAATTGAGTTATTTATATTAATCGTAGGAAAACCCCAATGACAAGAAATCAAAGCGGAAGACGCAGCACTATCGGACAAAGGCGGAGCAGACTTACTCGGCTCAGGTGTTGGATTAGAAGTGTTTGAAGGTACAGAAGCGGAAGCTTTTTGAGTATCTGACGTCAGCGAATGCGGTGCTTTATCCTCAACAACAGCATTCACAGGTCTTCCATGACTAAGCGACTTATCACAGCCAGAAGTCAAGAATATACATATACATATACATATACATATACATATACATATAATTTTTTTCATTTTCATATTACACTTTTTATATCATGATAAAATTCAGAGATATAAGGCGAGATATTAGAATACGCCAGATATTAGGACTGTGATTAACAACAGCGACATTACTTTTTTCATTTTGTTTTTGTATGATATATCTGAAATAGAACACAACTTTCAAAAAGGAAAAAGGTTGTTTATTCTTTCTCTTTTTTGTGGATTGATTTTATTTCGTGTTTACCCAATTAACGGAGTTAGTCAGGCTGGGCGCCTGATTGCTCCGTTTTCTTTTCTTTGACTTATAATTATTCTCTTTGTATTATCTATTCTGGAATAGTATGCATTTAATCATTTGTCATCTTTAGGTTTATTGCTCCTGTTTTTTTTAGTAATATCTGTATCTATATTTTTTATCAGCAGGTATTTGTTTTAGTTCGTCCATGTGTCTTTTGTATTCGGCTTTGTCGCCTTCGTGCAAAGCTTCCCGTGCTGCTTTGTATCTCGCTGAGTATTCTTTGCTTACGCCTATATAACACCTTTTTTTTTGTTCTTTCGGCTTAGGTGATTTGTAATTGAAAATAACATGAGCAGACAACAGCAATACAATGAAAGCACCAACACAATAAATACCATACTTAACTTTATTGATGAGCTTATAGTGATTATGGATAACGTTGGTGGCTGGGAAGCTCTTAGGGTCTAATACAACATTATTATCAATTTTCGGCGAGGACGGCAGAACGTTAATCGGAGCCTGTTCGCCAGCTGGTTGCTTAGCACAACCTGAGATTGAAGTATCTGACGGAAGCGAATGCGTTGCTTCGCTTCCTGTATCCTCAACAACAGCATTCGCAGGTCTTCCATGACTAAGCGACTTATCACAGCCAGACATCAGGCATATACATATACATATACATATAATTTTTTTCATTTTTATATTACACTTTTTACATCATGGCAAGATATTCGGACAAGCTCATAATTATCTCGTAAATCTTAGGGTTATGATATTTGTGGTACACCTGCCACGCGTCAAATATATCGCACAGCAGGCGCAACTGTATGTCAATAATCTCATAATCCTTTTTCGTCATTTCTTCTTTAGTGTATTTATCTGTTGTAGTAAGTTTGTCTTTTCTTTTTGCAGTGCTTCTATGGTTAATTCATTTGTTGCCTGCTCCGTCTGTATAAGGAATTTTTTCTGTTCTAGGTCTTTCACAAGATTTCTTAGACGGAAAATCTCAAGTTGCAAAGTGCTTTCGTTGTGAATATCCTTTTCGTGTTGTTTAGTCAACTCAATATTAGTTTTGTTCAGCTCATTCATTTGCTCACTTTTGGATTGATTAGACTGTATAAGCGAGCCGTTCTGTTCACTAATTTTTTGTATCTCTTGCTCATACGCCGACACTACTCCGTTCAGCCTTGAGATTTCCATACCCATCGCAGTTTTCTCAATGTCCAAAGCTTTAGTCTGTTTTGCTAATATTTCGTATTTGTTTTCAAGGTTATGCAACTCTATATTCCTATCGTCTAAAGCCTTTTGCATAACCGCCATTAAGTCACTAGTTTTACTTGTTTTCTCGGCGAGGGGACTAACGACCTCGGCGGATATACTATTATTATTTTTTTTTCACTCGGAGGCTGGTCGCCGGGAGGCGGAGGACCAAAAGGATTAGAAGATGGTATTATTGGTATCGGTTTGCGAGATACAAACGGGTTCTCTGGTTTTTTATATGGCGCTGCGGTAGATACCTCCTTAGGATAGTGTCCTACAGTATCTAATTCGTGCCTGAGTTCAACCCTAA
>JAIXMX010000007.1:65440-68168 GCA_020328155.1 Candidatus Endomicrobiellum agilis
TTTTTTGTGGATTGATTTTATTTCGTGTTTACCCAATTAACGGAGTTAGTCAGGCTGGGCGCCTGATTGCTCCGTTTTCTTTTCTTTGACTTATAATTATTCTCTTTGTATTATCTATTCTGGAATAGTATGCATTTAATCATTTGTCATCTTTAGGTTTATTGCTCCTGTTTTTTTTAGTAATATCTGTATCTATATTTTTTATCAGCAGGTATTTGTTTTAGTTCGTCCATGTGTCTTTTGTATTCGGCTTTGTCGCCTTCGTGCAAAGCTTCCCGTGCTGCTTTGTATCTCGCTGAGTATTCTTTGCTTACGCCTATATAACACCTTTTTTTTTGTTCTTTCGGCTTAGGTGATTTGTAATTGAAAATAACATGAGCAGACAACAGCAATACAATGAAAGCACCAACACAATAAATACCATACTTAACTTTATTGATGAGCTTATAGTGATTATGGATAACGTTGGTGGCTGGGAAGCTCTTAGGGTCTAATACAACATTATTATCAATTTTCGGCGAGGACGGCAGAACGTTAATCGGAGCCTGTTCGCCAGCTGGTTGCTTAGCACAACCTGAGATTGAAGTATCTGACGGAAGCGAATGCGTTGCTTCGCTTCCTGTATCCTCAACAACAGCATTCGCAGGTCTTCCATGACTAAGCGACTTATCACAGCCAGACATCAGGCATATACATATACATATACATATAATTTTTTTCATTTTTATATTACACTTTTTACATCATGGCAAGATATTCGGACAAGCTCATAATTATCTCGTAAATCTTAGGGTTATGATATTTGTGGTACACCTGCCACGCGTCAAATATATCGCACAGCAGGCGCAACTGTATGTCAATAATCTCATAATCCTTTTTCGTCATTTCTTCTTTAGTGTATTTATCTGTTGTAGTAAGTTTGTCTTTTCTTTTTGCAGTGCTTCTATGGTTAATTCATTTGTTGCCTGCTCCGTCTGTATAAGGAATTTTTTCTGTTCTAGGTCTTTCACAAGATTTCTTAGACGGAAAATCTCAAGTTGCAAAGTGCTTTCGTTGTGAATATCCTTTTCGTGTTGTTTAGTCAACTCAATATTAGTTTTGTTCAGCTCATTCATTTGCTCACTTTTGGATTGATTAGACTGTATAAGCGAGCCGTTCTGTTCACTAATTTTTTGTATCTCTTGCTCATACGCCGACACTACTCCGTTCAGCCTTGAGATTTCCATACCCATCGCAGTTTTCTCAATGTCCAAAGCTTTAGTCTGTTTTGCTAATATTTCGTATTTGTTTTCAAGGTTATGCAACTCTATATTCCTATCGTCTAAAGCCTTTTGCATAACCGCCATTAAGTCACTAGTTTTACTTGTTTTCTCGGCGAGGGGACTAACGACCTCGGCGGATATACTATTATTATTTTTTTTTCACTCGGAGGCTGGTCGCCGGGAGGCGGAGGACCAAAAGGATTAGAAGATGGTATTATTGGTATCGGTTTGCGAGATACAAACGGGTTCTCTGGTTTTTTATATGGCGCTGCGGTAGATACCTCCTTAGGATAGTGTCCTACAGTATCTAATTCGTGCCTGAGTTCAACCCTAATTCCTTCTTTTTGGTCAAACGGGGCGAAACCCGTTTTTTCTTCGGCACCAAAAAGATAGAAGTCAGAAGATTCATAATCTTTTGAGATTTTTTCTAGCTGCGTTCTATCAGTTTTTGTCTTTATGCCTATTTCTTCTTCTGGATGTAAAGGAGGCGGTTCAGAAGAAGGCGGTGAAGAAGGTGGGTCAGAAGGAGGCGGTGAAGCAGGAGTCTCTTTTGGTGGTTCTGGTTTCTTTTCTTCTGTAGTGGTCGCTTTCGGCTTCTCTTTCTTATCTTTGTCTGATTTAGCTTCTCCAGCGTTTTTAAACTTATCCTTTATCCAGCCCCATGCTCCTTTTGCTTTCTCGGGTACCTTAGTTATCCCCGTGTACACAGTGTCATGAATGTCATAGTGATACCCAACAGCACAAAGCACAATAGCACTAATAACAGCCGTGATTGGAATCCAATGGTCTCTTGCAAATCTATAACCTGATTTAAGATAACTTTTTGAGGTTGCCAATATCCCGGCAGCCTCCTCTTGAAATTGTTCAACAGCAGTGTCTTCTTTGCCATCGCCCAGCGGAACCAATTTCTTTTTTACCGCTGTTTCTGCTTGCTGTTGTTTAGCTACATTCGGCATAGGCTTTGATTGAGGCTGTTTACCGCACCCTGCTGTTAATGATATACATATACATATACATATACATATAATCTTTTTCATTTATGTGTCCTTTAATTAATCTCTATCATAATAACAGCGATATCATTCTTTTCATTCTTTTGTATAATTTAGTTACAAGAACATTCTTCTACTTACAAAAATAAAGAGCATAGAGCATAGCCGCAAAGCGTACAGGGCAATTTTATCCCATAGAGTTGCTCTGTTTTTTATTATCATTTTATTTCGTTCTTTTTGTACTCAATCATTTGCTCTTCAAGTATATTCATGCACAGCGAACTCAGCGACATATTCTTCTGCTTTGCTCGCACCTGCAGCTTTGCCCAAGTCACATAATCAACTCGGCACCCAATGCGATGTTTCTTATCGTTTTTCTCATTGGTATCACGCTCTAAATATCTTTTAAAAAACTGCTGCAAAACTCCGCTGGGCGTTGTATCTTCCTGCTTTTTTGCGATTCCTTTTAGCCAA
>JAIXMX010000023.1 GCA_020328155.1 Candidatus Endomicrobiellum agilis
AGACCTGATTGATATGTGCGAAGACATAAAAAGTTTAGTTTACAGGATAGAGGACAACTAATAAAATGAAAAAAATTATATGTATATGTATATGTATATGTATATGTATATGCCTGATGTCTGGCTGTGATAAGTTGCTTAGGCATGGAAGCCCTGTGAATGCTGTTACTGAAGATAAAGCACCGCATTCGCTGACGTCAGATACTTCAAACACTCCCATTCCAACACCTGAGCCGAGTAAGTCTGCTCTGCCGTCTGATAGTGCTGATACAGGTAGCTCAGTTGTGAAATATTTCGGTTATGCTGTTGCTCTTGCTTTCGTATGTTATGGCGGTTATAAGTTGCTTTATAGATTTGCAGATATTAAGTCTGTTTTTATTGATAAATTGGATGTTGTTGAAGAAAAAGATATTACAAAAGATTATAAACAATGTTATTTTGTTTCGTTTAATTTTTTTGATTGTGTTTCAAAGGAATATATTGATGAAAGACCTGTTCAGGTAAATATTCAGTTTCCTAACTTTCCTAATCCATTTGACTATTACTTTTATAAACCTAATCCGTCAAAGCTGAAACCTCTGTTAAGGAAGATATTCGGAATAGAAACACCTGTACCACAACATTTATATTTTGGGAAATTAGTAGATTTAGGAGCCTAGAATGCCCGAAAACGTTGAGAGCGTTACAGAAGACATTTTAAAGGAAACACGCAGTATCTACATTTCCGCACAGTCGTTAATAAGGCGGTTATGCGATAGGTTTGGCGAGCCTCCCAGAGACCTGATTGATATGTGCGAAGATATAATAGGTTTAGTTTACAGGATAGAGGACAACTAATAAAATGAAAAAAATTATATGTATATGTATATGTATATGCCTGACGTCTGGCTGTGATAAGTCGCTTAGGCATGGAAGCCCTGTGAATGCTGTTACTGAAGATAAAGCACCGCATTCGCTGACGTCAGATACTCCAAATGCTTCCGCTTCTGAACCTTCAAACACTCCCGCTCCAACACCTGAGCCGAGTAAGTCTGCTCAGCCGTCTGATAGTGCTGATACAGGTAGCTCAGTTGTGAAGATTGGGGCTTTCGTTCTGTCCGTTATTGCTGTGTATGGCGGTTATAAGTTGCTTTATAGATTTGCAGACCTTGAATCTGCCTCTTCTAGACCTAATTATAGATTTCCAGACCTTGAACCTGCCTCTTCTAGACATAAAGATAAGTTTTGTACTCGTGTTAAATTGTCAGAGGTCTCTGATGATGGTCATTATTTAAGAGATGGTATTAGAGAATGTATTCATGAGTATGTTAGCTTTTACAGTCCGAAATCTTATTTTTTTGATAAGGAAACAAAAGAATATATTGACGAAATACCTTTTATGGTAAACGATGATATATTTTACTACTATTATATACCTAAATCGTCAAAGCTGAAATCTCTGAAAATTTGGTTGAGGAAGATACTCAGAATACCTACAAATTATTCTGCTTTAATAAAAAAGATATGAAAACGTTGAGAGTGTTAGTGAAGATATTTTAAAGGAAACACGCAACATCTACATTTCCGCACAGCCGTTAATAAGGCGGTTATGCGATAGGTTTGGCGAGCCTCCCAGAGACCTGATTGATATGTGCGAAGACATAAAAAGTTTAGTTTACAGGATAGAGGACAACTAATAAAATGAAAAAAATTATATGTATATGTATATGTATATGTATATGTATATGCCTGATGTCTGGCTGTGATAAGCCGCTTAGTCATGGAAGCCCTGTGAATGCTGTTGTTGAGGATAAAGCACCGCATTCGCTGACGTCAGATACTCTAAATGCTCCCGCTTCTGAACCTTCAAACACTCCCATTCCAACACCTGAGCCGAGTAAGTCTGCTCCGCCTGCGTCTGATAATGTTGCGTCTTCCTCTTGGTTTTCTTGGCATTGGCATTTTCCTACGATTAATACAGGTAATATAATTGCGAATTATGTTTTGAATATTATTGCTTATGCTCTTGCTCTTGTTGGCGTATGTTATGGCGGTTATAGTTCGCTTTATAGATTTGCAGATATTAAGTCTATTTCTTTTTCTTTAGATGAATTTCGTCGTGTTAAAGATATCCCCGAAGGTTACAAAAAATGTTATTGGGATGGTTATCATTTTTTTGATTGTGCTTCAAGGGAATATGTTGATGAAATACCTGTTCGGATAGATATTCAGCTTCCTAACTTTCCTCATCCACAGGACTATTACTATTATAAATCTAATTCGTCAAAGCTGAAATCTCTGAAAATTTGGTTGAGGAAGATATTCGGAATTGAAACACCTGTATCAATATCCCCGTATTTTGGAGATTTAGGAGCTTAGAATGCCTGAAAACGTTGAGAGCGTTACAGAAGACATTTTAAAGGAAACACGCAATATCTACATTTCCGCACAGTCGTTAATAAGGCGGTTATGCGATAGGTTTGACGAGCCTCCGAGAGAGTTGATTGATATGTGCGAAGACATAAAAAGTTTAGTTTACAGGATTGAGGTCAGCTAAAAAATGAAAAAGATTATATGATATGTACATGTATATTTTTGGCGTCTGTTTGTCAGCCAAAAGAGAAGATTGTTCATAAAGATTTACCTGCTGATTTACCTTATTATTCACCTAATTTATCTGCTGATAATAATCCTGCTAATGATGAAGCCTAAACCTGACAGAGCCTGCAGCTTTGAGGCGGTATAATAAACCGGGAATATGAACTTTATTAATCAAAGAAGGTATAGAAGGAAAACAACTTCTTTATCTTCAGCGTTAAGATGAGTCGATTTGGATTTTGCGCCGACATCGCTGTGCGGTTAAGTAATTTAGATTTTACGCTGCCGTACAACTCATAACCGCCATAAAATGCAAAAGCGGTAATAACAAAACAATATAAGCAACAACATTAAATACATAATTTAAAACAGGATCGCCTGTACTTAACCGAACACCAAACGGCTCAAGAGAGAGAAGGCTTACCATATAGCAGCGGGCGTGCTTTGATTGTTTCCTTTTGACGGAGGAACAGCGGACGGCAAAGGTGTAGGCATGGTCGCAGGTGACGGCGGAGGTGTAAGCGAAGAAGAAGGAGCTAGATACAACTTGTCTTTATTAACAGACTCCGCAGGATTTGCAATATCCGACAGTTTACCGCACCCAGCGGTTAACGTTACTGCCAAAAGCAGAGATAATAATTTTTTCAGATTTTATTTGTTAAATAGCTGTTTTTCTGTATTGTTAAACGCTTTCAGCGTATTTTCTAAAAGCATTGTTATAGTCATAGGTCCCACACCGCCCGGAACGGGCGTTATTTCTATATCCATATTTTTAACCGCGTTAAAATCAATGTCGCCGCACAATCCTTCTGCCGTTCTGCTGATGCCTACATCAATAACCGCAGCTCCGGTTTTTATAAAATCTTTGTTTACAAACTTTGGTTTGCCGATAGCCGCGACAATAATATCTGCAGACTTGCATATTTCTTTCAGGTTTCTTGTTCTTGAATGAGCCATTATAACCGTTGCGTTGTTTGCTAGCAAAAGCATGGAAAGAGGTTTGCCCACAAGGTTTGACCTTCCTATAACGACAGCTGTTTTACCTTCAATAGCAATGTTTGATTTATGTAACAGATGTATAACTCCTAGCGGAGTGCAGGAAACCAAAATATTCTTTTCAATTATTTCATTCCAGTTTTTTGACAAATTGAGAAGCCCCGCGTTAAAAGGATGAAGCCCGTCGATGTCCTTTAAAGGACTTATTGCGTTAATGCATTCTTCAGCGTCTCTGTTTTGCGGAAGCGGCAGCTGAAGTAAAATTCCGTTAACTTCAGGATTTCCATTTAATTTTTTTATTAAAGCGATAATTTCTTCCCGCGGTGAATTCTCATCGAGATTATGATGAAAAGATTTTATTCCGACGTCTTCGCATGCCTTAATTTTTGATTTGATGTAAACTTGACTTGCAGGATCTTTGCCTACCAGAATCGTCGCAAGACCCGGAATTTCTCCAGTTTGTTGTTTAATTTTGCCGACTTTCTCTTTAATTTCGGCTCTTTTATCGTTTGAAATTCTTTTACCGTCAATTAGTTTCATTTTTCCCTCAATATAAACTAAAATATTTAGCGGATATATTTTTAAGTCGTTAAGTCAAAATTATACTAACTAATGCATTGGAAGACAATCTATTGAATTAGAAGTTACGAGAAAGCGACATTATTTTGTATAATAAGCATTCAGCGCAATGCTCTAATTACTCGGGTTGAATGTGGAGGGGTCGCATAGTTGGTCTAGTGCGCCGGTTTGCTAAACCGGTGTACGGATGAAAGTCCGTACCAAGAGTTCGAATCTCTTCCCCTCCGTTCTAATCTTTTCTCCGGCGTACGCTTCATAGAAATGTAAACGTATGCCGTACATAATAGTAAAAGAGGTGAAAATCTCAAAAGCACGTTTGACAAAATAGAATACTTTTGTATATAATCATTTTTGCGAATTCGGTAATTTTAGTGAGTTATGACGTTAAACGTTATGGAGGTAGAGCAGATGGCAGTCCGGCTACGTTTGCAGAGAAGGGGCAAACCAAAAAGACCTTATTATAGAGTCGTAGCAGTTGATCAAAGAGCAAAAAGAGATGGAGAGCCTATTGAAATTCTTGGACAGTACGATCCCATCGCAAAAGATAACAAATTTAACGTTAGCATGGAAAGAATAAATTATTGGTTAGGCGCCGGAGCGAAAGCTTCAGAAACGGTAGCTGTATTGATAAAAAAGAATCAAATAGTTGAAAATAAACGATAATTTTTAATGTTTGAGGTTACATATTACTGGGGGGAACTCATGAGAGATCTAGTGCTTTTTATTGCGAAAGCTTTAGTTGACAATCCGGATCAGGTAGAAGTAAAAGAAATTGCCGGCGAAAAAGCAACCGTTTTAGAATTGAAAGTTGCTGACGGAGACAGAGGTAAAATTATTGGGAAAGAAGGCAGAATTATAAAAGCAATAAGAGTTATTGTAAATTCAGCTTCTGCAAAACTCGATAAGAGAGCAACCGTTGAAGTTGTAGAGTAGTAAAATGAATCCTAAAAAAAGCGATTTGAAATGGAAAGTTTCTGATGTTTTAGGTTTTGAGGTCTTTAATCAAAACGGAAATCGACTGGGGATTCTTTCTGATATTATATCAACAGGCAGTAACGATGTCTGGGTTGTAAAATATTATAATGAGGAAATCTTGATCCCTGCGCTAAAAAATATAGTAAAAGAAGTGAATATTGTAAGGAAAAAAGTTTTTGTCGTCTTGCCTAAAGAATACGAAGATATTTATGATCATGTAAAATCTGCAGACGATATTCTTGAATACAACGGCTATTTTGTATATGAAGATTGATATTCTTACAATATTCCCCGCAATGTTCAAGGGACCTCTTACGGAAAGTCTGATAGGAAAGGCAGTAGGAAAAGAGATTATCAAAATTAATATAACTGATATAAGATCTTTTTCTAAAGATAGTCATAAAAAAGTTGACGACAAGCCTTTCGGCGGCGGCGGCGGCATGGTTATGAAGCCTGAGCCATTGTACGATGCTATAAAAAGCGCAGGTGTAAAAAAAAAGAATAACTCATATAAAAATCCTTATGCAAAGCCTTATGTCATCTATATGTCTCCGCAAGGAAAAACCCTTAATCACAGGATCATAAAAAATCTTGTAAAGTTTAAATGCCTGGTTATTATATGCGGTCATTACGAAGGTATTGACGAACGCATTATAAATTATGTTGATGAAGAAATATCCATAGGCGATTATGTCCTCACCGGCGGCGAGATTCCCGCGATGGTTTTGGTTGACGGTATTGCAAGAATGCTTCCAGGCGTTGTCAAAGAAGAAAGCTCTGTAAAAAACGATTCGTTTTATAATGGATTATTGGACTATCCGCATTACACAAGACCTGCAGTGTTCAAAGGGCATAAGATTCCCGAAATTCTTTTATCTGGAGATCATAAAAAGATCGGCGAGTGGCGCGCAAAAGAGGCGTACAAAAGGACTAAAGAACGGCGTCCGGATTTATTAAAAAATAGAGTGAAAAATTGAAAGATGAATTTAAAGTGGCGATAAAAAAGTAAATGACAATGTTTGTCTGTGCGGACAAACTTAAGTTTTACATTTAGCAGGCTGTTTTTAACTCAAACTCGAAGCTCTATTTGTATATTTATAAGGAGCAGTAGAATGTCGCTATTAGAACAAGTGCAGGCAGCGCAGAAAAAAGACATAGGAGTTAGTTTTAAGTCGGGTGATCAGGTAAAAGTATATTTTAAAGTGGTTGAAGGTGCAAACGAAAGGATACAGGTTTTTGAGGGGATAGTTATACGCATTAAAGGCAGCGGGCTTTCAAAGACTTTTACGGTAAGAAAAATTTCTTTAGGCGTAGGAATTGAAAGGATTTTTCCTATTTATTCGCCTCGTATTGATAAAATTGAAGTTGTAAGACGCGGAAAAGTGCGCAGAGCAAAACTTTATTATCTGAGAAATCTTTCAGGTAAAGCGGCGAGAATCTCCGAAGATTCTTCAAGAAGAGATATTAAAAAAGAAACGGCGGCGAAACCTCCCGCAGTAAATTAAGAAATTATTTTTTTTCTCTATTCCT
>JAIXMX010000008.1 GCA_020328155.1 Candidatus Endomicrobiellum agilis
GTGTCATTTACCGCTGACGCACTCTTTATTTTCTTTGTTAACGCCTTATTCTGTTCCGTCAGTTTTACCACGACGTCTGCGAGCAATTCCTCCAATGCCTTTTCTTTCTCGGTAGCTCCTATTACCCTGCCTGCGGAAACAGTCAAGATAATCAATACAACTGCAAGTATCTTTCTCATTCCGATCCTCCTCTTATGAATTTGCTTTAAGAACGTCCGCTTCGTTTAGTTTTGCATATATCTTATTCTGAGTCTGTACTATCAGAGCTTGCTTATTCTTCACCTTGCCCAGAGAGATGCTTATCTTCCCTAGTTCTGTAGCCGCTTTATTTACTGACTCGTTCAGTTCACGTGTATTTATATGCTAAGACCGAAGCGAGCGAAGGGGAGTACCATTTTGCAGCGAGGAAACTTATCACTGAATGGAACACAATAGCCATTGCAACATATGTCGTAGGACTCTTTAAGAAAGACGGCGATGAAGGCACAGGATAAGTCGCATGTTCTATCTTGTTGTCGTTGTTGTAGTTGTTAACTGTCTTCTCAAAAGGCGCTGGCACATTAAACTTCCTTAATCTGCGTTTCGTCTGGCACAGGAACTGCTCTCTCTATCGTCTTTCCGCAGCCTAACACTGTTAGACACAACAACATTGCTAATATTTTTTTATTAACTCCATTTTGCTGGTACTCCTTCTTTAATTTGTTTTTCAATAGCTTCAATCCGTTTTAAAATTTCTTCAACGACTTTTTCTAAAGTCTCTATTTTTGCACGAGATTCTACTTCCATCATACATTCCCCCGTAATCCTTGTTCTTGAATTGTTGCGAGAGCATTATCAGTTCTCGCTTTAGCGGCGTTTGCACACCACGCAATAATACTGCTGTACCAGCTAAGGAAGGTCGTAACAACCGTTCCGAGCGCAGCAGGGCTTTCTTGCTCCTTCCCAGCAGACGGCGTATCCGTCTTTACATAAATATTCACGTCCTTGCAGTACTGTTTAACTTCTATCTTCGGCTTTACCTGCTCAAGACAGACGGAAAAGACAGAGTATAATCTCGCTCTTAATATCGCAGACCAGTCGCTTCGGGGGTTTTGCTTTCTCAACACGGCAAATAAAAGTTAAATCTTTCAACTATCTGCCAGTAATATCTTTTCTATATGTTCATCTCAATAAGTTTCGCTGGAATATTAATAAAAATAACCAATCAATTTTAACTATCTTTTTATTTTAATCTCCTCGACATCACACAACGAAAGAAAGTTAAAATGTCAATGTCAAAAACAACCCCGCTATCCATTTACAACTACAGCTCTGATTTTTGCTTCTAAATCCTGCTGAAATTTTTTAACACTTATTTCGTCTTTACTTTCCCATCTATATATTTCCTGATGTTCTACGTCAAAATGAATTTTCTTTTCTTTGTCGTTAAAAGTACTTTGTTCGCAAATATATATGACTGGTTTTCCCAAACCTTCAGCAAAACCAGCTTCAAAGTAAGCGCCGTTATTCCTATGTGTTAAATCACATATTACTAAACGACTGTCTCGTATTGCATTTCTCAATTTCAAGTCAATAGTGTTTTCTTGCGTATAAATATCAGGCAATATATACAGTTCAAATTTTAATTTATTAACAACAGATCTCACAAAATTTTTCATAAACTCTATTTGTTCATCGTCAAACTGCATAGCCATAAAAATAAATTTAGAATCCGATCTGCTTTTTTTAAGCTTTTCATATTCCTGCCAGCCTTTTATGGTTAGACTATTATAACTTTCGCTTTTTTCTATTAAACCAAGTTCTTGCGCATACTCGCGGACTTTCAACAGATTTTGCTCGTCTATGCTTGCCGTAGCCGAAATCAGATTTAACGTTGATACTTGTTCTTTAAAACAATCATATTTTTTCCCCGGATATCTCAATATATTCCCTAAAAATATTATCAGATAACCCACCTGCTCGACAGGCGTGGGAAAAGGCGTGTTGAAAATATTTTCGCACCACCCGGCTGTAATATAAAAAATATTACTGGAATCGTAAGAATAGTTGTCTTTATTTGCACTCAATTTAACATAATATTTTAGCAGAGCCTTTTTCTCATTGCATTCGTCTTTGGTGTAACTTTTCTTGAGTTGTCGTTCAACAGCTCTAATTATTTTATCTACATCAGGGAAATAATATTGGTTTACTTTATATATGCCGCATACAGAACAAGAAATCTTAGATAGAAACTCTCCGCACCAAAAAGATGATCCAGATCCCTCCGGTTGTAGAGATTCTACACTTACTTCTTTACAACCGCAAATAAAACATTCTTTTATTGCTATCATAAAAACTTCCTAAATATTTTCACAATAAAACTAACGGACAAAAACATGCTGCAACAACACAGATGACTGCTGCATTCTTGCAATATTACTATCTATTATTTAGATTTTACTGGAACAGCAACAGCTAATTTTCTGTTTTTTTTATTCTATTATCCTAATCAATATAAACATGGATTCTTGATTTTTCTGAAATGCAAAACAAAAATAATCAGTTTTAATATCTATTGAAATTTTATAACCGCATTTTTTTATAGATATCAAATATCCAAATTTCTGACGTCAAGAGCATGCGTTTGTATAAACGCTCTTCTTGGTTCAACTTGGTCACCCATCAAAGTTGTAAATATTCTATCTGTTTCAACAGCGTCTTCAAGCGTCACCTGCAAAAGTTTTCTGTTTTTTATGTCCATTGTAGTTTCCCACAGTTGTTCCGGGTTCATTTCCCCAAGACCTTTATATCTTTGTATAGTAGCACCTTTATTTCCCAACTCTTTTACAGTTTCAATAAGTTCTGCCGTAGAGTGCAATTCATAAATGCCTTCTTGTGTTTTCTTTTCGGCATTCCAAAGTCTGAAAACCGGCCTCGTTTGCGTTTCATTGTAATGTTCAAGATGCAGACCTTCTCCCTCAAGCTGTTTTGCAAGCTTATCTATGCGCGGAAGTTCCCACAAATCCCTATACTCCGGTACTTCGCCAGATTCAAAATTTTCGGTAATTTCAGAAAACTCCCCCTGCGAAGCAAGAAGTTCTCTGCGTTTTTCAAGTAACTGATCTTTAAACTCTTTCCACTCTTTATCAGAATAAATATACTGCACATTGCCGTCTCTTACCGTCCTATAGAGCGGCAGCTTTCTTTCCTCTTTAAATCTTAGATACTCTTTCCAGCTAACTCCTTTCCTCTGCAGCTTTTTTAACAGCAGGTCAAGTTCGCTTATGCTCGCAACCATTTTATGCAGCGCTTCATCGTTAATTTCTTTTATTTCCTTGCCATCCCGTACAAGCGACATTGACAGTCCGTCAAGCGCCTGACGAAATAAGAAGTTATCAAGTTCTTCTTCTGAGTCTAAATACATCTCTTTTTTATTCTTTTTAACTTTATAAAGAGGCGGCTGTGCTATATATATGTAACCCCTATTTAAAAGCTGCGGCATCTGCCTGTAAAAAAACGTGAGCAACAGCGTTCTTATATGAGCGCCGTCAACATCGGCATCGGTCATGATAATAATTTTATGATACCGGACCTTATCAATATTAAAATCCTGTTCTTCTTTACCTATACCCGCGCCTATAGCCGTGATGAGCGTCCTTATTTCATCGTTGGTAAGCATTTTCGTAAGACGAGATTTTTCTACATTTAAAATCTTACCTTTTAAAGGAAGTATAGCCTGAAACGATCTATCTCTGCCCTGTTTTGCGGAACCGCCCGCAGAATCTCCTTCGACGATAAACAGTTCGGTTTTTTGCGGATCTCTTTCCGAACAATCTGCAAGTTTTCCGGGAAGGGACGCCGAATCAAGCGCACCTTTTCTTCTTGTAAGTTCCCTTGCTTTTCTTGCGGCTTCTCTCGCTTCCGCAGCGTTAATCGCCTTATCCAAAATCTGGTTTGCAATACCCGGATTTTCCTCTAAAAAAGTTGCGAGCGCATCGCAGACGACGGATTGCGTTATGCCTTCAACTTCAGAGTTCCCCAATTTTGTTTTAGTTTGACCTTCAAACTGAGGATTGGGAACTTTAATCGAAATAACAGCAGTGAGTCCTTCGCGGACATCTTCACCCGAAAGTTTTAAATCTTTGGTTTTTGAAACTTCGTTTTTCTTAATATATTCATTAACTGATCTTGTTAAAGCAGAACGAAATCCTGACAAATGAGTTCCGCCCTCTACAGTATTGATGTTATTTACAAAAGTAAAAATATGTTCGTTGTAAGAATCGTTGTACTGCATCGCAGCTTCCACATTTACGCCGTCTTTTTCTCTCATAAAATAAATAGGTTCTTTGTTGATAACATTTTTATTTGTATTCAGATACTGTACAAAAGTTTTTATACCGCCGTCATAGTTAAAAATATGCTCTTTATCGTCCCTCTCATCCGCAATTCTGATATGGGTGCCTGCATTTAAAAACGCCAGTTCTCTCAACCTATTCGTAAGAATATCAAATGAATACGCAACTACTGGAAAAATTTCCGGATCAGGATGAAACGTAATTTTAGTCCCTCTCTCGTCAGTTGCGCCGGACTCTTTAACACGCCCTAAAGGTTTACCTTTTGAATAACTCTGCTTATAAACTTTCCCGTCACGATAGATTTCAACTTCAAGTAGATCGCTTAACGCATTCACACAAGATACACCTACGCCGTGAAGACCGCCCGAAACTTTATATGAATTTTTGTCAAATTTACCGCCTGCATGCAGTTTGGTAAGTACTATCTCTAAAGCCGACGCGCCTTTAAATTTTGGATCGGGATGCGGATCCACAGGAATTCCTCGCCCGTCGTCTAGAACCGTTATAGAATTATCGGAATGAATGGTAACGTCAATATTTTTACAATACCCTGCAAGAACTTCATCTATTGAATTGTCCACAACTTCATAAACCAGATGATGAAATCCTTGACTGCCGGTGGAACCGATATACATAGCAGGTCTTTTACGCACAGCTTCTAACCCTTCAAGAATTTGAATATTAGATGCGTTGTAACTATCCTTTTTAGAACTTTCGTTCTTTATTCTCTCGTTTATCATGAAAAATCCTCTTGCCAATACTCAACTTTTTAATCTAAAAGGTTCAAGATATGTTATCTTATTTCCACTTTTATGTTTTTTATTTTCGAACTACCGATATATTGGTTTAACTTTTTTATTATCTCCTTTTTGCGAGTTGTAAGTTCAAAATTTGCAGTTGAACTCCGCGTCTGCGCAAAAATCGTGCCATCTTTATACCCACTTATTTCAACGCCGTTTATACCGACTTCTTTCTCCCAGATTCTTCTTATAATAAAAAAATCTTCGTCCAATCCAAGCTGCTTCTTTAATAAGCCAATTATTTCTTCAGCTCGAGTCCAAGACACAATTACGCTCTCATCGGCATCACGACACAGAGATAATCTTTATGTTTTGCCGGAGACATTAATGCAGGATTAAGAGAATCGGTGAATTCAAATATTAAAAAATCTTCATCGATATTCTGTAAAACTTCCTTAATGAACTTAGGGTCAAAATTAATCTCTGCCGCCTCATTTTTATATTCGATTTCAAGCTCAGTTTCACCTGAGCCGATTCCCGCCGCCGAAGCTGAGATTCTCAAAAGATTCGGACTAAAATGAAACTTTATTGACGAAGATACGTCTGATGAGATAGGATTATCAACTAGAAGAGCCATTTGTCTAACTGCAGCAAGAGTGTTCTTCACATCCAATTTCACTTTCAATTTAGGCTTTTTAGGTATGACCTGCTCATAGTTTGGAAATAGTCCTTCCACAAGCGTTGAAAGCAGGGTTATATCATCGATTTCCACTGAAATCCGGTTATTTGTGATACCAACTTGTATATTTTCAGACTTTAAATCTGAGGAAAGCAGTCTTAACATATTGCCTATCGCTTTTGTCGGAACTATAGCTTTTCCTTCTATTCCTGACTGTATTATATCAATTGTCTTAATATAAGCGAGTCGTCTGCCGTCCGTAGCAACCATCTTAAGCTGACTATCTTTCACTATAAAATAAACGCCGTTTAGAACATATCTTTGTGAGTCTCTTGATGCTGCAAAGATAGTCTTTTTAAGCATTGAGGCAAATATTTCTTTTTTAACTGTGAAACTGCTCTCTTTTGGAGATTCCGGTATTACAGGATATTCCGTTTTTGAAATTCCCATAAGATTGAATTTTGATCTTCCCGATATTATGTCTATGTGATTCGCTTCATCGGCTCTGATTTCTATTTCGTTATCGCTGGAAAGTTCCTTTACAATATCTGCAAACCTTTTAGCGGGTATTGTAATCTCGCCTTCCTTTATTATTTCCCCTTTGACATAGCAACTTATTGCTACCTCAAGGTCTGTGGATGAAAGTTTTATTTTATTACCTTTAGTTTCAAATAAGAAATTTGACAGTACGGGAAGCGTATTTTTAGATGAAGGCGCTGGGGATATTATCTGAATTCCTTTTATCAATTCTTCTTTTCCACAGACCACCTTCATTTACTTTCCTCTTTTCCACAAATTATTTCTATTTGTTTTTTTATAAATCTCTTAAAGAAGTATTAATAACAACAATACTCTTTATATTGTCAATAACTTTTTATTAGAACTAAAAAAGTATATTTATCAAACAAAATTTGTAAGGAGTTAATAATGATAATTATGTTGATAGAATAAAGAAGTTATTAGAGTTATTATCTTATTTTAATATTATATCAGTTTTTTTTATGTTATGCGAAATGTATTGTTATTCTATGCTGCGTATTTTTTTGACGATTTCATTGATTTTGGCGTTAAAATATGGGTCCGAATCCATCTTTTCTTTTATCTTATTATAGGAATACATAACGGTTGAGTGATTTCTCCCGCCGAAGGCTTCGCCTATGGCGTCGGTTGAAAACTCGTCATTTAGAGTCCTTGAGAGATACATTGCGATTTGTCTTGGCAGTGTAACGGTGTCTGTTCTGCGTTTTGATTTCATATCTTTTATGTCTATATTGAAATTATCGGAAACTGCTTTTTGAATATTTTTTATCGTTATACGTGAGGAGTCGTCTATTTTGATGATGTCTTTGAGCATTTTTTTTACCAAATCTATAGTTAAAGCCGTACCTGTAAAAGTTGAGAAAGCGGCTATTCTTAAAAGTGATCCTTCAAGCTGCCTTATATTTGATCTGACCTGTGTCGCTATATGTAAAATGATGTCGTCAGGGATATGTATTTTTTCTTCTTCGGCTTTCTTACGTAAGATTGCAACCCTTGTTTCTAAATCGGGAGGTTGTATATCTGCTATAACGCCCCATTCAAATCTTGAAACAAGTCTTTCTTCAACGTTTTTAAGCTTTTTAGGCGGTCTGTCGGAAGAAATAACAATTTGCTTCTTTAAATTAAAGAGATTGTTAAACATATGAAAGAATTCTTCCTGCGAACTTTCTTTGCCTATCAGAAATTGTATATCGTCTATTAAAAGACAATCTAAACTTCTGTATTTGCTCTTGAAAAGTGATATTTTGTTAAATCGGATTGATTCTATAAATTCTGTGACAAATTTTTCACAGGTGACGTAAAGAACTTTTAATTGCGTCGTCGATTGTTTTATGTGGTTGCCTATGGCGTTTAGCAGATGCGTTTTACCAAGCCCTACTCCGCTGTAAAGAAACAAAGGGTTGAACTGTTTACTCGGATTTTTTGCGACCGCTTCGGAGCATCCGTGCGCAAATCTGTTTGAAGTGCCGACAACAAAGCTGGAAAAAACATATTTGGGATTTACCTGATCTTTTTGCATTGTCTGCGCCGGGATATCTGTGTGGTTAGGCGCGTCTTCGGCTTTTTTTATTATTTCAGATGTACTCTGCTGCGGTTTTAACGCTAAAGCTATTCGTTGTCCGCAAGAATCGGACAAAGTCTGCTCAATATTTTTTTGCTGGTTATTTACTATCCACTGCGAAAAATAAGTATTTGGCACTTCTAAAGTGAAGATATTGTTTTCAAAAGTCAAAGGTTTTACCGGTGAAATCCATAAATTATAGATTTCTGCGGTTACGGACAATTTAATATTATCTGTAACCTTTTGCCACAAATCAGAGACAGAAATGCTCATATAATCCCCAAGTTATCCACAACTGTGAATGATTTAATTGATATCAGAAACAAACTAAGTGTTTTTTTGATTGAAAAAAAGAAGTTTTATGTACTGCAAATTATATATTTTCTAATTTCGTCTGTCAAAAGTAAAAAATCTGAGATTGAAAGTTTGTCGGGTCTTAAAAACGGATCTAAAGCGCAGTTGTCAAGGATTCGGGCGGCTTTGTTCCTTTCTAAATCTCTAAATGAGCTTAAACAGTTTAGAATTGTTTTTCTTCGCATGCTGAAAGCGTGCTTTATAAAATCAAAAAAAACGGGATCCGGCGGGTTTTGCGTCTTATTTATGAGTTTCATAACGGAAGAAATAACCTTTGGCGTCGGATTGAAACATCTTGGTGAAACGTCAAATAAAACCTTGCAGTCGGCGTAATATGAGGTAAATATTGAAATGTAGCCGTAAGCTTTACTATCTGGACTTGCGGCAAGGCGCTGCGTAACTTCTTTTTGGAGCATAAAAACGGCAATAGTCCAATTTTTTAAAGGCAAAATTTTTTGAATTATCGCTGTGCCGATATTATATGGGAGATTAGAAATAACCTTGAGTTCAGTGTTTGGAATATCGTATCTAAGAAAATCCATATTTATAATTTTGATGTTTTTGGCGCCGTGAAAAGAAAAATAGTGATTTAGTCGTTGAGACAGTATCTCGTCCGCTTCAATAGCAACTAAATTTTTGACCTGCGGTTGTATAATCTTTGTTAAAACGCCTTTGCCCGAACCTATCTCCAAGACTTCGTCGTGTTTCTCTAAATTTGCAGCTTTAATAATATTATTTGCTATGTTATTGTCGATTAAAAAATTCTGTCCATATTTTTGACGCATATATTTTCCTGCGGATATTCTGCTTAAAATCAAAACACAAGCTTTTTTTCCTTTTTATCAAAAAATTTGGAGAATTGTTCTCATGCAGGGTCTTGTCCGTAAACTCTTGAAAGTTTTTTATGGTGCGACGTATCCCAAAATGGATGTAGTGCAAAATAAATGTGCTGCTGGACTGGTTACTTAGCAAATAGTTTGCCTATGCCTAACCTCAAAATATCGCTGTATGTTGCAAAAATAAGAATGCCTATTATAATGACCAGTCCTATTGTATTATAGACTTGAACGACTTTTGGACTTATTTGTTTTCTGATGATTCCCTCGACAAGAAATAATAATATCATCCCACCGTCAACCATAGGAATGGGAAAAAGATTGAATAATCCCAAAGCAATTGATATAACCGCAATCAATTTTAAATAGTCCTGCATTCCTGATTTTGTGGTATTTGCTATGACCTGTATAATACCTATGGGTCCGGAAATATCAGGCTTTTCCAGAGATTTAATTTTACCTGTGAGATACACAACAGGCATGATCGTCTGGACTATTGAAGTTTCAATTCCTATGTATATTGATTTAAAAAATCCTACTTTTGTTTTTACTGGGCTTATACCTATTGTTGCCGCTCCTGTTATCGGATTTTTTGTGGCAGTCATGCTTAATTCAAAAGAATGATTTTCTCTTTCTATTACAAAAGAGATTTGTTTATCCGCTTTATCCTTCAAATTGTCATTTAAGTCGTTCCATGTATTTATATTAACTCCGTCTATTGATTTTATTTTATCTCCGGGCATAAGTCCCGCGATTGCGGCGGGGTGGTTTTTGATGACAGCGCCTATAGAAGAATCCATGGGCATTTTTACCGCTCCCCATATATTAAAAACAAGAGTAAACATAAAAACGGCCAGAACATAATTTAGAAAAGGACCTGCAAAAGATATCCATATTTTTTTATACCACTTAAGAGATAGATATTCTCCGTCGCCACCTGTGGCTTCTTCAGGGTTTTCTCCTGCCATTGCAACAAATCCGCCAAAAGGAATAGCTTTTATACAGTATTTTGTGCCTTTGTAAATGTATTTAATTAAATCCGGACCGAAGCCGAAAGCAAAAGTCAATATCCGAACTTTACACATTTTTGCGGCAGTAAAATGTCCCAACTCGTGTATAAAAATTAAAAAACCAAGCCCTATTGTAATGCCTAATATTTGAAAAATTATCGTCATTTATATTTCCTATGCCTGAAATGTTTATTCTTGGCATTATAGCAAGTTTTATATGAAATGAAAATGCTGGCATATATTATCTTTTTTATAAGAAAGAGAAGGAAGGCTGCTTATTTCCCTATGCAAAAAGTGGAAAAAATCGTATCTAAAATATCCTGTTTCACATTTATTCCTAAAATTTCGTTTAATGCCGTTTGAGCGGTTGCGGCTTCAAAACAAGCAATTTCGTCGGCATCTTTTGTGGCTAATGCAAGTTTTGTCCTTATTAAAGACTCTAAAGTGTTTTGCAGCAGTATAAAGTGTCGGGAATTTATCATTAAATAATCATTTTTAGAGTCTAAAACGCCAGCAGTTTTTGTAATTTCGTTTAATAGATCCGGAATGCCAGCTCCTGTTTTGGCAGAGATTTTTATCTCTGTTTTGCACTCTTTCTCTAAAGAGGAAGATAAAAGGATGGGAGGTAAGTCGCTTTTGTTTAATGCGTATATAATGGGTATATTCAAATCAGATTTTTTTAAAAAGTCTGCTATTTTGGCGTCGTCCCGGTCAAGCTCCGAAGAAGCGTCAAGCACCCATATTAATATGTCGGTTTTGTCGACAGTTTCTTTGGTTTTTTCCTGTCCTAAAAGTTCTATTGGACTTTCAGTGTGATCTCTGATACCCGCGGTATCTGTGATTACAAGCGGAATGCCGCGGTAGTCTATGGTTTCTTCTATTGTGTCTGTTGTGGTTCCCGCAATATCTGTGACAATCGCTCTATTTTCGCCTAAAATTGTGTTCAGCAACGACGATTTGCCTGCGTTTGGTTTGCCTATAATAGCGATTTTTATTCCTTGCTGTAAGATTTTGCCCGTTTTATAAGAATTTAAAAGATTCTGTACATCTTTTATGTAAGAATCAAGTCTTAAAAGCTTTTCATCGCGCGATAAAAACATAATATCTTCATCGGGATGATCCAAATTTACTTCCATAAATGCAATAAGATTTGTAATAGCGTCTCTGATATTTTTTATTCTTGAAGAGAATTCTCCCGAAAGACTGTTTAAAGCAGCTTTTGCAGACATTTCTGTTTTGCTTGTTATGAGAGCGCAGACGGCTTCCGCTTTTGCAAGATCCATTTTGCCGTTTAAAAATGCTCTGTAAGTGAACTCGCCGGGTTCTGCGGGTCTTGCGCCGTTTTTATATAAAAGATTTAAAACTTCGTTTATTATTACGGGATTCCCATGCACTGTGATTTCTACTAAATTCTCGCCGGTGTATGTGTGCGGCGCTTTAAAAAAGGTGCAAAGCGCCTCGTCTTTTTTTTCTGTTCCGTCTATGATATGTCCGTACTTAACCTGTTGTTCCTGTTTAGAACGGGTTTTAAATATTTTGTTTATAATCTGAAATGAAGTTTCTCCCGACAATCGTATGACTGCAATTGCGGATTTTCCAGCGGCAGTTGATAATGCGGCGATGGTGTCTTCTTTTAAATAATTCATAATGGCGCGGTATATTTAGTTTATAAAATTTTCAGACCGGCTGAACGCAAAGCAGTTTCTAAATTATTTTGAAAAACGGTTGCATAGCTGATTCTTTACAACTTTTTGTAATAATATTTTTCCTTTGGGCGCCCTTGAATGATTTTTGAAGGATGAGTTTTTACGTTAAAAAATTCTGATATTTGCGACTGCTTTTGCCGACTGGCTATAAATGCAGTATAACACAGCCGTCTGTTAATATCAATGATTGTGTATAATGAGTGAAAACAGTGTGATGAGAATAAAAGGAAGTAGTCGCAAGATTATAGTTTTAGAGTTTCTTCTTTGGCAGAATTCATAACTGACAAATAAAATGAGAGCTGCCGTTAAATAAACCGAAAGCAGCAAAGCCGCAAGATATAGAAGCGAGGATATGATTGCAAAATATCTGTCCTGATTTTGCTTTAGTTCTTTGGCGTCCTGCAGCGTATAGATAAATACTGAAATAGCAGCAAGCAGCATAGCTAAGAGAGTTGTAAATGAAAATCTTATAAGAATTCCGGTTATCAGTCCTAAAGAAAAAATTACTAGTGTTTGAAAATTCAGTTTTTGCATATGAATTTTTCTTTTCTCAATGACAGCCACAATGGCATTTATGCTTACAGACGGGAGCAGATGAACGGGAATCTGTGGAATTACGACTTGAATAAGACGTCGGCGGAGCAAAGCTTGAAAATTGTTTTATAACTTTGTTGCTCTTACATTTAGGGCATTCTGTATTTTCGTCGCCGAAGACAAGCGTCTCAAATTTTTCATTGCATTTTTTACATATAAATTCAAATAACGGCATATTGCACCTCTTACCTGTGAATGTGTCCTATCTTTTATTTTTTGAAAAGTGTTTAAAATTTATTTTATCGCTTGCGGGTCCGTTTCCTTTTGCAATTTCGACGGAGACCCTTTTTCCCTTGATATTGCTTGAATGCAAAGCGTTGATTATATCAGCAGCGTATTCCTGCGGAACCTCTACAAATGAAAATGCATCTAAGATTTTAATGTTGCCTATCAGATTGCCGTTTATTCCGGTTTCGCCTGCAATAGCGCCGACAAAATCTCCGGCTCTTACATTGTTTTTTTTACCTATATTAATAAACAATCTTGCCACGTTGTGCTTATTTGTATTTTCCATGATATCGCTTTTTTGTTCCTGTTCTTTCTTTTCTGAGGTGGACATCATTTTTAAAAGTGCTGCCGCAACGTCTAAAGAAGTAATTTCATCTGAAATTAAGGATTCTGCCATTCTAATGTATTTTTCCACATATTTTTCTTTTAAAACTTCTTTCACTTTATCAAGCATCAGTGTTGCTTTTACGTTTTCAACATCGGCAAGAGAAGGAACTTGTATTCTTTTGATATTTGCTTTTGTGTACCTCTGGATATCTCTTAGCTTATAAATGTCTTTTCCTGAAACAAAACTGTACGCTTTGCCCGTTTTTCCGGCTCTTCCGGTTCTTCCGATTCTATGCACGTAATCTTCGTCATCTTTTGGAATGTCAAAATTAAAAACCATATCTATATTGTCAACGTCTATGCCTCTTGCCGCGATATCGGTAGCTATGAGAAGTTCTATTGAGCCGCTTCTGAATTTTGCCATTACTCTGTCCCTTTGAGACTGATTCATATCGCCGTGAATTGCGTCGGCGGAATAGCCTCTTGCCTGAAGAGAAGAGGTAACGTCATCGACTCTTTTTTTGGTATTGCAGAAAACAAGCGAGAGTTTGGGGTCGTACATATCGAGGCATCTTGTAAGAGTTTCGAGCTTTTGGGGTTCCCTTATGTCAAAGTAATATTGTTCAATTAGAGGAACCGTTAATTTTTCGTTTACAACTTTTATGATTTCAGGGTGGTGCTGATATTTTCTAGTAAGAGACAAAAATTCTTTCGGCATTGTGGCTGAAAAGAAGACGGTTTGTTTTTCTTCGGGAGTGCTGTTGAGAATTAATTCTATGTCGTCTCTAAAACCCATATCAAGCATTTCATCGGCTTCATCTAATACTATGGTTGAAACAGTGTCAAGTTTTAACGTTTTGCGTTCCAGATGGTCTATGACTCTGCCGGGTGTTCCTATAACAATCTGTGCTCCTTTTGAAAGAGCTGTCATCTGTCTTTGAATAGGCTGTCCGCCGTAAACTGGCACTATGCTGATGCCTTTTTTGTACTTTGAGAAAAGCTTTAATTCTTCCGCAACCTGTATTGCAAGCTCTCTGGTAGGACATAAAATTATTGACTGAACAGCTTTGTTTTTTGCATTGGTTTTTTCTAAGATGGGAATGCCAAAAGCTGCTGTTTTTCCCGTACCCGTTTGAGACTGTCCTACAATATCTATGCCGGCCATCATTTTAGGAATTGATAGACTTTGAATAGGCGTAGCCTCTTCAAACCCCAGATTTTCAACTGCTTTAAGTATTTCGTTTGATAGATTTAATTCATTAAATTTTAATGTTGTCATTGTTTTTCATGTTCTTTTGTATTAAGACTCCTTTTTTATTTATACTTTTAGAACAGAACTTGCGTAATGGACAAACTTAATTTGGCATTCTTACATATTCTGTTATCAAGTTGAAAGACGCTGCAGATATCAAGTTATATTGAGTATCGGCATATGCTCAGGTTTATCGTCACGAATTTGATTCAGTGTAAGCAGTGTATTTCAATACTTTTTCAACTTCTATTAGGTCTGTATCTGTAGTAGCGCAGCCGTCTTTTGTAAGCGACACAAACTGAACTGCTATATTTTCGTCTTTTAATATTTTAAACGCTTGATATCCTTCAAAAAAGCAGGCAATGCCGACTATAGCTTCTGGTTTTTCATCTCTTATGATTTTTTCGATCACTCTGCCGCCTTTTACGACATACAAAGCCTGATAATTTAATTCTCTTGCGAGTTTGGCTATATTATTTATTTTACATCTGCCGCACTCTGCGCAAGTATAGTAGCTATCTTTTTCAACGGCAGTGCAAACTGCCATATTCCTCATGCAGTGCGGAGCAAAAATAATGCGTTTATTGAACGGGATATGAGCAAACTTTTTTGTTTGAAGTTTATTTTGTTTATCTGTAAAGGTTTTATAGATTTGTTCTTTGCTTTTTTTAGGGAACTTACATAATTTCATAGTATATTACTTTATCAAATATTGATTGAAAAAGATATATATTGCGCTCTGCAGAATAGAACACGGGATTTTAAAAATTTTCATGTGTATTGACGGACGTATCTGCCCGTCTTATTCAGTTAATGACAGTCTTTGAATCGAAGAAGAAAAATGTAAGTCAAAGGAAGTCGTTGTCGTTTAAAAATGAGGTTGGGCGGCGATTTGATTCTAAAATACGTTCTTTCCTAAAACGGGAGTGTAAAAAGGCATTATTTTTATTGAGAAAATAGATAAAAAATGATAAAATAAGCTGTGATAGAAAAAATGTCTAAATTGCAGAAATATGAAGTGCTTTTAGAGATAGAAAAGCAAAAAGAAACATGGATACATAAGCAAAGAGCACAGCAGAGAAGAGGATGTATTTTCCAATCGAGAAATTTTTCAGCGACGTTGTATAAACAATACAAGAATTAAGATATATGGCGCGCTGTCTGCGAGGGTTGCTGTTGGTAATGCCAAAGCGGATAAAAAAAAAGGACGTAGAAGCTTGAGAGATGCTTTCAAGAAAATGAGTCGGAAAAAGAATATAGGTGAGGAATATGCGCAAACGTCCGAAAGTGGTCAGAGAGATTGCCTGTGAGATAAAAACAAGGGCGTGTTATTAAAAAAGGTAAAGAATGGTTGTTCTGGAAGCGATTGAAAGCATGAAGCTGAAGAGTTAGAGCGGTTTAACAGTTTAGCTCGACGTCAGTTTCCAGAATCCAGAATTAAATTAGTCAAAAGGAAATTAAAATGAGCGGTAAAGAAGACAGCATAAATCTTCCTTTGGTACATAAAGGCAAGGTTAGAAATGTCTATGATTTAGGACAAAACTATTTAATAGTTGCTTCCGATAGAATATCGGCTTTTGATTATGTTATTCCGACAATAATTCCGGATAAAGGCAGGGTCCTTCACAAGCTTTCAATGTTCTGGTTTGATTTTATTAAAGACATAGTTCCAAACCATATTATTACTGGAAATTTTGAAAATTTCCCCACAGCACTTAAGCAGTATGAATATTTGCGCGACAGATCGATGATAGTAAAGAAAGCGAACAGAGTCGATATAGAGTGCATAGTCAGAGGATATCTTGCGGGTTCGGGATGGAAGGAATATCAGAAGTCTCAAACTGTATGCGGCGTAAAACTGCCCGCCGGGCTTAAAGAATCTTCAAGACTGCCGGAGGCTGTTTTTACCCCGTCGAGCAAAGAAGAAAGCGGGAAGCATGACGAGAATATTTCTTTTGAAGAGACGGTAAAAAGAGTGGGAAAAGATAGTGCCGAAAGTTTGAGGAAAGTATCGCTTGAGCTATATAAAAAAGTGAGCGAATATTCCTTTTCGAAAGGCATAATACTTGCGGATACGAAACTAGAATTCGGTTTTTACGATAACCAGTTGATATTGATAGATGAGGTTTTTACTCCCGATTCGTCAAGGTTTTGGGAAATCGATAAATATGAAGAGGGAAAAGCGCAGGATAGTTTAGATAAACAGTATGTGAGAGATTATCTTGAACGAATAAAATGGAATAAATCGTCTCCAGCTCCGGAACTCCCAAAAGACATTATTGAAAGAACCATGAAAAAATATATCGGCGCGTATGAAAAGCTGACAGGGGTAAATTTCTAATGTTTTATATAGAGATTTATACAAAAAAAGGTTTTAAAAATTCGCACGGAGAGCATGTCCTATCCGACATTTTGGGCATCGGCGTTAAAGACATAACAAAAGTTGAATATTCTCCTCTGTATGTTATTGACGGTGACATAACTTCTGCCGAAGCTGAAACAATAGCTTCGGAACTGTTGAGCGATAAAATAATTGAGACTTATATTTGTCGTTCTGAAAAACAGAGCAAAGAAGAAGATGGAAAAATCGGATCTCCTTTTTCTGTCATAGAAGTTTGGTACAGAAAAGGCGTTACCGATACGGTGTCTGAAAGCGTGGTAAAAGCCGTAAAGGATTTAGGAATTTTGAAAGAAATCAAAGTTAAAACGGGACATAAATATTATCTGTATGGTAAAGTTTCGCAAATAGTTTTAAGTGATGTAGCTACAAAATTGCTGGCAAATACGTTAGTACAGGAGTATATTGCGCAATAAATGAAAAATACAACAGGTTGTAAAATTATTGAAATCTTAAATCTATCCGATGAACAGCTGGTTGAATTAAGCAGGAAAAATGTTCTTTCTCTGTCGCTTGAAGAGATGAAAGCGGTTCAAAAATATTTTGAAAAATTTAAAAGAAATCCTACCGATATTGAGATCGAAACCATAGCTCAGACGTGGAGCGAACACTGCAAGCATAAAACGCTGACGGGAATAATAGAATATACTGAAGAAAAAGAAGACGGTAAAAAGACGGAGAGGACGTATAATAACCTTCTCAAGGAAACTGTTTTTAAGGCTACGGTTGAGTTAAATAAAGAGTGGTGTTTATCTGTTTTTAAAGATAACGCAGGTGTTATTGAATTTGATTCTGAAAACGGTGTTGCTTTTAAAGTTGAGACGCATAATCATCCGTCAGCTCTTGAACCGTACGGCGGTTCTGCGACGGGTATTGGCGGTGTTATAAGAGATATACTTGGAGTCGGTCTTGGAGCGAAACCTTTAGCTAATACAGATGTGTTTTGTTTTGGGAATCCGAATACGGAATCTTCAAAAGTACCGGAAGGAATGCATCATCCAAAAAGAATAGCTAAAGGCGTTGTGTCGGGCGTCAGAGACTATGGGAATAGAATGGGTATCCCTACGGTAAACGGAATGGTTTGTTTTGACGACGGCTATATGGCAAATCCGCTTGTTTACTGTGGAACTATGGGAATAATCCCGAAAGATAAAATAGAAAAGAAAGTCAATTCCGGCGACTTGATTTTAGTTGTCGGTGGAAGAACAGGCAGGGATGGAATACACGGAGCAACGTTTTCTTCAGTGCAGCTCGATCAGGAATCGGACGTAAGTGCCGTTCAGATAGGGAATCCCATAATTGAAAAAAAGGTCTTAGATACGATGATTAAAGCGAGAGATTTAAACCTTTATAGAGCAGTTACCGATTGCGGAGCGGGCGGTTTGTCCAGCGCTGTAGGGGAACTAGGCGAAGAAACGGGCGCTGTTGTTTATCTTGATAAAGTTCCGTTAAAATACGATGGACTCTGTCCGTGGGAAATATGGATATCGGAAGCGCAGGAGAGAATGGTTTTTGCGGTTCTTCCGGAAAATAAAGAGAAAATCGTTGAAGTATTTGAAAAAGAAAATGTAGAAGCTGTTTTTATTGGAGAATTTACTGCCGATAAAAAACTTACTCTTATGTATGGCGGTAATGTTGTGGCGAGTATGAATATGGAGTTTCTTCATAATGGAGTTCCCAAACCCACAAGACCTGCAGTTTATAAAATAAAAGAAGAAAAAATACAAAAATCGGTTGAAATGGATTCTTCCGAAATTTCAAGAGCTTTAAAAGCTTCGCTTTCGGATTTGAATGTTTGTTCCAAAGAATGGATTGTGAGACAGTACGATCATGAGGTGCAGGGACAGACTGTTATAAAACCGTTGCAGGGAAATAATGTTGAAATATCAGGTCCGGGCGACGCTTCCGTTATTTTTCCCTATACTGTTGTCAAAGGCACAAAAAAAGGCATTGTTTTGTCTAACGGTTTAAATCCGCAGTACGGGAAAATAAATACTTATAAAATGGCGGCGTCCGCAATAGAAGAAGCTTTGAGAAATGCGGTTGCTGTCGGAGCCAGTATCGAAAAAATGTCGGTGCTGGATAATTTTTGCTGGGGAAATCCCGATAATCCGGAAATTTTAGGAAGTTTGGTACGCGCTGCAAACGCTTGTTATGATATGTCAAAAGCTTTTGGTGTTCCTTTTATATCGGGAAAAGATAGTTTACACAATGAGTATTCTATAGGCGGAAAAAGATATTCGATACCTCCCGCCCTTTTGATATCTGCAATGGGCGTTATTGAAAATATCGCAAATACTGTTACAATGCCTTTAAAAAATGACGGGGATAAAATATTTTTTCTCGGAACTACAAGAAACGAACTAGGCGGTTCTGTTCTTGCTAAGATAAAGGGTATTAAAGATGGAATAGCGCCTGACGTGTATCCGGAAGAATCTAGAGATATAATGAAAAAAATCTATCAGGCGGTAAATGAAAGTTTAGTGGAAGCCTGTCATGACTGTTCGGAAGGCGGACTTGCAGTTGCAATAAGCGAGATGGCTTTTGCGGCGGGAAAAGGCGTAAAAGTAAATATAGATGCTGTTAAGATTGCTGGAGCGAAATCGCAAAGAACGGACTTGACTGCAGCTGAAATACTATTTTCAGAATCTAACGGCAGGTTTGTTGTTGAAGTAAAACCTGAAAATGAAGACAGGTTTAAAGAGATATTAAAAGGCGCGGTCTTTGCTGAGGTTGGGTGTGTGAAGGATGATAAAAATGTAGTTTTTGAAAGCGAAAAAAATAAAATAGAGATACGGGAAGATGTGGGAGTTCTTTTGAATTCTTGGCGTAGCACTATCAATTGGTGATTTTTTGTTTTGGTCGGTAGGCGGATATCGCTCTTTAACTCTGAACTTTATTTATTGCTGTTTACAGCTGTTTGCTGCACTGAATACTGAGTTTTTAAACGTCAGAATGCATTTAGCGGGAGCAAAAAATGAAAAGGGTTTTACCTATTCTTTTAATTATTTAGATTATGTCCGGATACGATATGCACGTTCGTATATCGCCGCAAGCATAGAAGCCTCAAGGGGTAAGATGTAGTTTATCAGAAGATTCGTGGCGGCAACGGGACTCTCTTGTTATTTCTCTCTCGAGGGAAGAAGGATAACTCAGCAAATAACGCATATTGGGAATATTTAATTTATATCAGGGTAAAATATGAAAAAGGTCAAGGTACTAATTTTAAGAACTGCGGGGACAAATTGTGATTGTGAAACGCAGGCTGCTTTTGAATTGTCCGGAGCTGTTGCTGAGCGCATACATATTAACGCTCTTATTGAAAAAAAAGATAAAATTCTTGAATATGATATTTTGGCTTTTCCCGGCGGATTTTCTTACGGCGACGATATAGCGTCTGGCAAAATACTATCAAACGAGATCAAAAATAAACTTGGCGATAAAATTAAAAAGTTTGCCTTAAGCGGCAGACCGATTATCGGAATATGCAACGGTTTTCAGGTTTTGGTTAAGATGGGATTACTTCCTGATCCTGAAATTTTTGAACAGATCTCTACCCTTTCTTATAATGACTCGGATAAATTTGAATGCCGATGGGTTTATTTAAAAACTGAAAAGAAAATTCAAAATGAATCTAATTGTATTTGGACAAACAATCTGCCTGACGTCATCAGTCTGCCTGTGGCTCATGGCGAGGGAAAGTTTATTCCAAACGATGAGAAACTTTTATACAGTTTAAATAAAAACAACCAAGTTGTTTTTAGGTACTCTTCAAAAGATGGTGGCAAACCGGAATATCCTTTAGATCCTAACGGTTCTGTAGAGCAGATAGCCGGAATATGCAATACGAAGGGAAACGTTTTCGGACTCATGCCTCATCCGGAGAGATATGTTTTTGCTTTACAGCATCCTGCCAGAGAGAGCATTAGCGGCGAATACGGTTGGGGAAAAATCATTTTCCAAAATGCCGTTGATTTTGTGAAATAGTAAAAAATATCGTCAATAAATCGACTCTTCTCATTATTAAATTGCAAACATAAGCAGATTTACTGTTCTATAGTATTTGCCGTACCGTATACCGCAGTCAGGAAATGTGCGTAAAAAGTCGGGACTGTAGAACTGCGTTTATATATTTGCGGAAATATATATTAGATGAATAATGTTGTTAAAGCAACCAACAGTTTTATTACAATAATAAAAAATTTAAAATATGCGGATGACAAAACTGCAACGCCGCAGCAGACTTTTGAAAATTCAAATTGAAAAAATGTTTGATTCTTTATATGAATAAAATAAAAAAAATCTTTTTAAGGCAGTACTATCGAGATATAAACCTTAAAGTACGCATATCGTTGTTTTATTTTTTATCGTCTATAATAATATTTTCTTTATTTCGTTTGTTGTTTCGTGTCGTATATTCTGATACTTTTTCCGGACTATCTCTGCAGGATACAATCGCATCGTTTTTTTATGGACTGCGTTTTGATATTTCAGTAATAAGCATGTTTTTGGGAGCTTTTATTATTTTTTTGTTTATTCCTTTGATGAATTTAATTCTGGTTACGCAAAAATCTGCTAAATTTTTTAAAATTTGTACTTTATTGATGAGTTTTTCCGTAACCGCGATGATACTTGTTTTAAGTGGCGACTTTTTTTATTTCCCTGAAGTTAACCGCCATATGACGGAAGAAATTATCACAGCGCTTGGAGATAAAAAATTCATTATTAAATATTCTTTACAATATTATTGGTGGGTTTTATTTTTGGTCTTCTCTATTGTTGTACTTGGAACTGTAAAAATTTTTAGATACATCGATAGAAAATTTAATCCGCAGCCTGTAAGTTTGTTAAAAAGTATTATTGTTTTTCTGAGTGTTATTTGTTTTGTTGCTGTAGGTATAAGAGGGGGACTTTCCAGGGGGAGACCTGTAAACTTAGATAATGCTTACGGTCTGATAAAAAATCTTAAAAGCGTACAACTCATTTTAAACGGGGCATTTACACAGATTCACACTTTGAAATATAAAACCGATGCATCGATAAATAAGTACCCTCAGGATGAGGCATTTGAAAATGTCCAAAAGCTTCTTTTAAGCGACGGAGAATTCATGCCTGACAAAAAGAATTATCCTTTAATGCGCCAAATTAAAAATCCGGTAAAGGTAAAAAACTACAATATTTTTATAGTGTTACTTGAAAGCTGGACTCCGCGCTATATTGATTCTTTTGGCGATGAAAATTACGGCGTTACTCCAAACTTTGATGAAATAGTCAAGAATGGGGTGGTTTTTACCAATGCTTATGCTGCCGGAACAAGAAGCCTATTTGGAATATCGGCGTCTTTTTTAGGTATTCCTCTGATGCCGGGAGCAGTTGACAGGCTTAACAGATTTGGACTCATGAGCAATATATCGTTAATGTCTGAGGTATTCAACGAAAGAGGATATTGTACGATGTTTATGCAGTCAGCGATGAGAAATTCATTCCGCCTTTGTGCCTTTTCGAAAAATGTACTGCGGTTCCAAGAAAGTTATGGTAAAGAAGATATGCCTCGTTTGATGGATTATATGTATAATCTAGACTGTGGATACGATTATGATTTGTTTGATTTTGCCGCCAAAAAAGCCGGGAATAATTGGAGGCAAGGTCGTCCTTTCTTTATTTTTTCATTTACAGGTACCACGCATGCAGGCTTTGTTCCTACGGTAAAAAAATTTGATAAATATCCTTCCAATAACAGTCGCAACAAATATCTTAATACTTTGTACTATTCGGACTATTCTATAGGGCATCTTATGGATACAGCAAAAAAAGAAGGATGGTTTGACAATACGATATTTATTTTTATTGCAGATCATGTTGTGGGATATTTCCGCAGAAATGACAGTGTCGGAGAAAGATTTAGGATTCCTTTTGTGATTTATGCCCCCAAAATATTAAAACCTCAAAAAATTGACTATATCGTTTCGCAGGCGGATTTGCTGCCTACAATATATCACCTTATGGGAGTTCAAAAACCCTTTTCAGCGCTTGGGACGAACGCATTAGATAAACAGGCGCGTCATTTTGCTTTAATAAATGACGGGACAGACATAATTTTTGTTGAAAAAAACAATTACGTAAAACACAACCGTTCAATGCTGACGGGAGCTTCGCTTGACGAAAACAGCAGTGAATTTAAACGCTTGCAGGAGACGCTGCTTTCTCTTGACAAAGCTTTAACCTCTTTATTACAGAGTAATAAATGGTATAAAAATTAACAAAAACAACCCTTTTTTATATGTCATTTCTGAGAAAATTGCCAATAATCTTATTATTTTGTAAAATTAAAAATTAATCAGAAGTAAAATTTTGTGTAAGAAAAGATAATGACAGCGCTTTCTGCTTGTTAAAAACTGAACTAGAGAACTGAAAGTTATTTATGTAGAAGTTTTGCCGGATATAACTGTATAATCAAAAAAACGTGTCGCAATATGCGTTTTAAATTCTTGAAAATAAAATCGAAAATAAAAGATGCGTTATTTAGACAAAATTGTAAAATGGGGATAAATGCGTTTATTTTTGCTGACGGTGGAATTTTTCGGTAGATATATTTCCAATGCGGACGCGGACTGTCAGATAAAATTTTTAATTCGGAGCTTAAATGAAAGTATTAGTTGTAGGATCCGGCGGACGAGAACATGCGATATGTAGTCAGTTTTCAAAAAGCCCTAAAATAGACAAGATATATTGCGCTCCGGGCAACGGAGGCATATCTCAGGTTGCGGAGATCACAAATATTTCCGCAAGCGACTTTAATAAACTTACCGATTTTGTCAAAAAAAATAAAATAGATTTTACGTTTGTCGGTCCTGAAACTCCGCTGTCTTCGGGAATAGTTGATTATTTTGAAGCTGAAGGTTTAAAGATAATCGGACCGTCAAGAAATGCTGCCAGACTTGAATCAAGCAAAATATATTCAAAAGAATTTATGCGCAAATACGACATTCCTACAGCGCATTATAATAGTTTTACAGATATTAATGATGCTCTGAAATTTTTGGAAAGCTGGGAAGAAAATAAAAAGGTTGTAGTCAAAGCCGACGGACTTGCTGCTGGGAAGGGCGTTTATATGTGTAACGGCAGAAGAGATGCTCAGAATGCCGTTAAACAGATGATGAATGATAGAGTTTTAGGCGATGCCGGGACAAGCGTAATTATAGAGGAAAATATAGACGGTCCCGAGCTTTCATACCTAATATTTACCGACGGCATATCCTATTCGGTTATGCCTGCTTCGCAGGATCATAAGAGGATAAACGATAATGATCAAGGTCCAAATACCGGCGGTATGGGAGCATATGCGCCTGCTCCTTTGGCAACGGACGAATTGAATAAAAAAGTTGAAGACATAATTCGTAAAGTTATAAACGGCATAAAAGTTGAAAAACTTGATTACAAAGGCGTTTTATATGTCGGCATAATTGTGAACGATTCTTCTCCTTATGTCTTAGAGTTTAACTGCCGTTTTGGCGATCCGGAAACGCAGGCGGTTTTACCTTTGCTTAATACGGATTTAACTGATGTTTGCAGCGCAATTTTAAATAGGAAACTTTCAAGCGTAAGGATTAGCTGGAAAAGAGAATTTTCAGTGTGCGTAGTGCTTGCTTCGGGAGGATATCCAGGAAATTTTAAAAAAGGTTTTGAAATCAAGGGAATCGAAAATATTAATGATGAAAACACTGTGGTGTTTCACGCCGGAACAAAGCTTGAAAACGGTAAATTTATTACTTCCGGGGGCAGGGTTTTAGGAATTACTTCAACGGCAGCAGATGTGAAAAGTGCGATAAATAAGGTGTATTCAAGCGTTAAACTGGTATCTTTTAAAGAGATGTACTACAGAAAAGATATAGCGTGGAGAGCTTTAAATGGTAAACAGAACTGACGTAGCAATCATAGTAGGCTCGGGATCAGATTTACCTGTGGTAAACGAAACCGTTAAAACTTTGAAGAAGTTCGAATTATCGCACAGTTTAAATATTGCTTCAGCTCACCGGACTTCCCAGTATTTAAAGAAGTGCATTCAGGACGCGGAAAGTTCAGGCGTAAAGGTTTTTATAGCTGCAGCGGGAATGGCTGCAGCGCTTCCCGGAGTTATTGCTTCTGAAACCGTTCTTCCCGTGATAGGCGTTCCAGTTGATGGCAGGAATCTTTCGAGCTTCGATTCTTTATTTTCAATAGTTCAAATGCCTAAAGGCGTGCCTGTTGCAACGGTTGCGGTAGGGAGCGCGGGAGCTGTAAATGCTGCGATCTTAGCTGTTCAGATTATAGCTGTCGGAGACGAGAGTTTAAAAGAAAAACTTAAAGCTTACAGGACTAAAATTGCGGAGGCTGTTGTCAAAGAAGATTTGAAACTCCAGAAAAGTGGAATAGAGAAATATGTTGAAAGGTTAAGCAAATAAAATGCCAGACATTATACTTGATACTAAAGCATTTCAGAGTGCGGTAAGTAAGATCTCAAGGGAAATTTCTAATGATAATAAAAATATCCGCGAAACCGCTGTTGTCGGAATACAAAATAAGGGCGTGTTTTTGGCAAAAAGAATTCTTGCCGGGATTGCAAAACTTGCCGAAGTTGATATATCTCAAATTCCTTTCGGAACTTTGGACGTTACGCTTTACAGAGACGATCTTGATAATTTCGATTCAAAAATGCCTGTTATAAAAGATACTGTGATACCTTTTGATATGAGTCGGAAAAATATAATTTTAGTTGACGATGTTCTTTGTACCGGGAGAACGGTTAGAGCGGCTTTGGACGTTCTAATGAATTTTGGCAGGCCTAAATCCATTCAACTTGCAGTTTTGGTTGACAGAGGATTTCGGGAACTTCCCATAGAAGCAAGATATATAGGAATAAAATATCAGAGCAGAGCATTAATAAGAATTAAATGTAAGGAAACGGACGGAGTGGATAGAGTTACATTTATAAAATAGCGATATTATAGAGGAACAGAGAATGTCTCTCAACCGTAAAGACCTGCTTGGTCTCGAACATCTGGATAAAAAGGATTTACAGACGGTTTTAGATTCTGTAAAGCCTTTTAAAGGTCTTTTTACAAGGTCTGTTAAAAAGGCTCCGACATTAATCGGTAAAACAGTGGCAACGCTTTTTTATGAACCTTCCACCCGCACAAGAAACTCATTTGAAATTGCCGCAAAAAGACTTTCTGCCGATGTGATAAATGTTACTGTGAATACCTCGAGTGTTGTTAAAGGCGAAAGTCTTGTAGATACCGGCAAAACCCTTGAAGCGATGAAAGCGGATTATCTAATCATCAGACATTCTCTGGCGGGAGCGCCCGATATACTTGCAAGGAATCTCAATGCGTCCGTAATAAATGCAGGCGACGGTTTTCACGAGCATCCTACGCAGGGTCTCCTTGATTTGTATACGATGTATGAAAAGAAGAAAAAAATTGATGGATTAAAAGTATTGCTTGTAGGCGATATTTTGCATTCAAGAGTGGCAAAGTCGAACATTTGGGCGCTGACAAAGATGGGGGCAGAAGTTGCGGTGGCAGGACCGCCGACTTTGATTCCTCCCAATATTGAGGATTTAGGCGTAAAAGTGTATTACGATTTAGACGAGGCTGTTAAAAAGGTTGATGTTGTAAATATTTTGAGAATACAGCTTGAACGCCAGCAGGAAAATTTATTTCCGTCGGTTCATGAATACGTTGAACTTTATCAACTGACAAAAGAAAGACTTGCTATGGCGAAGCCTGAAGTTTTGATTATGCATCCCGGTCCTATGAACAGAGGTATAGAAATATCTTCCGATGTTGCCGACAGTCCCAATGCTGTAATTAACGAGCAGGTTACAAACGGAATAGCGGTGAGAATGGCGGTTTTATATCTTTTAAAACCAAAGAGGAAAGATGCGTCTTCAAATTAAAAATATTGAAATAGTCGATCCGCTCCAGAAAAAGGATTCTACCGGCGACATTTTTATTGAAAATGGCAGAATTGTGTCAAAATTTTTAAATAATGCTGATAAGGTTGTTGACGGTAAAGGAAAAATTGCCGTTCCGGGACTTATTGATGTTCATTCTCATCTTAGAGAACCGGGCGAGGAAGGAAAAGAAACCATTTATACGGGGACGCGTGCGGCTGCAAAAGGCGGGATAACGACAGTTTTTTGTATGCCTAATACCAAGCCTGTTATTGATAATGCTCCGACTGTTGAGTTTGTTCTTCTCAAAGCTCAAAAAGAGGGTCTTGTAAATGTTTTCCCCATAGGTTGCGCTACTAAAGGATCGCATGGCGCGGAACTTTCTGAAGTGGGAGTCCTTAAAAAAGCTGGGATTGTTGCGGTGAGCGACGACGGTCTTCCGATATCAAATTCGCAAATTATGCGACGTACTTTGGAATATACAAAAATGTTTAAACTTCCCGTCATTTCACACAGCGAAGATAAAGAGTTGAGTAAAAACGGTGTGATGAACGAAGGAAAAAATTCTATGGTTCTGGGTTTGAGAGGTATTCCAAAACAGTCCGAAGAAGTTATGGTAAGCCGCGATATAATGCTTGCAGAACTCACGGGCGGCTATCTGCATGTTGCGCATGTTTCTACTGCGGGTTCAGTTGATTTGGTGAGGCAGGCAAAGAGAAAAGGCATAAAGGTTACTGCGGAGACCTGTCCGCACTATTTTACTTTGACTGATGACGTTGTAAGAGTTTATAATGCGAATACGAAAATGAATCCTCCTTTGAGAGAACAAGAGGATATCGATGCCATAAAACAAGGTCTTGCAGACGGAACAATAGATTGTATAGCGACAGACCATGCTCCGCATATGCAGGAAGAAAAAAATAGGGAGTTTGATCTGGCTCCGTTTGGGATTATAGGTTTTGAAACGATTTTAAGTCTTATTTTAAATGAGCTAGTTGATACTGGTGTTTTAAGTCTTTCCGAAGCAATATCAAAAATGACTTCCAATCCTGCAAAAATTTTTAACCTTGAAGGAAGAGGCACTCTCAAAGAGGGAAGTATTGCCGATATTACTATAATCAATCCGAAATATTCTTATGAATTTAAAAAAGAAAATATAGTTTCAAAGAGTAAGAATTCGCCTTTTATCGGAAGACAGTTTAAAGGCGGTGCAGTTATGACGATAGTGGCGGGAAATATAGTCTGGCAAGTCTAGCCGCATTGTTTTTTTTGTATTTCAATGAAAATTATATCCTTTGCTTAAGTGTTTTATCGGGGATTAATCGCTTCTTTATTTATGTTTGCGTTTAAACGCAAGGTATTTTAGTAATTTTTAATTTGTTTTGGAATCTTTTGTTATATTGTTATTTTTTTCCTTTCTTCCTTTTCGCTGATGGCGAGGATAGAAGCGGGACGGATGAGGGCATAATGTGTACGCTGAAAAGATTCGATAAGAGTTGTAAAATAATTTCTAATAGAGAAGTATGTACTGGTTATTTTGAGTTAAAAGTTAAAGCGGACGACGTTTCTAAGTATTGTTCTCCCGGACAGTTTTTTATGATTAGTATTGCGAACGTTTTTTTGCGCCGCCCTCTGAGTGTTCACGATGTCAAAAGAGATACTGTAAGTTTTTTATATGGCGTTGTTGGCAAAGGCACAAAAATTCTGTCTGAAATGGGACGTACCTCTAAATCGGTTTTTTCTCGCGGAGGCGGTTGTAACGAGATTAAAATACTCGGTCCTCTTGGCAGAGGATACAATTTAACTCCCGGCGTATCTTCAATGTTTTTTCCCCAAGCTTCTCTCTCCCTATCCAAAAAATGGTCGGCAGGGATTAAAGATATTAGCTTCAATCCTGTTATTGTCGCAGGTGGCACGGGAATAGCGTCGGTCTATTTTCTTGCTGCTAAATTAAAGAAAAAAGGGATTTTATATTACGGATCTCGTTCAAAAAAAGATTTGTTGTGTCTTGACAAATTTAAAAGAATAGGCTGGAAAGTTGTCGTTTCTACGGAAGACGGTTCAGAAGGATATAAAGGTTATATCACTGATATGCTGTCAAAAAATTTAAAAGACGGCGATGTGCTGTTTGCATGCGGACCCACTCCTATGCTTAAAAAGGTTTTGCAGATTGCTAAAGAAAAGAGTCTAAAAGGTTTTGTCTCTCTTGAAGAAAAAATGGCGTGCGGCATAGGAAACTGTCAGGGCTGTGCCGTGAAAATAAACGGGAAAAGTAAAATGGTTTGTAAGGACGGTCCCATTTTTGGGATTGAAGGTTTGGAATTGTAAGATACTGATATCGAAGTTATGAAGCCTCATAAGTGCGGTTTGACAGAATTTATTGCGAATTTAAACAGTCGCTTGATTGACGATAAATTGGAATTTCAAAAAAATGAACTTATAGAAGAAAAAGAAGAGATTTTCTGCCGTAAATGCGGGAAAAAATAAGAGCTGAACTGTGATGGTTGCAATAAAAGAATATTATTCAGAAAAAAGTTTTGCGTTATACAACTCTCAAAAGAAAAAAAGAAGATTGATAAGTATCTCAAAAAAATGTTATCGTCTGAAACCAATTTTAAAATGTACAACATTTATCGAGATAGTGAGAAAAATAGAATAATAAATTGAAAAACATATTTTTTCTCTTATATTTACCGGCTGCGGGAAGAGAGAAAAATCCGTTGTCGTTGACGTACTTGAAGGTGCTAAAGACAAGGAGATTGAACAGCGATTTCCTGTGCTAGGGTAACCAAGCTTTAACTTGATAAAAGTTACTTTGCTTTTAATAGTTCTGTCGTCTTTGGCGGTGCATTTGTAGTATTTTGAATGATTTTTCTGTATCAGAAGCTAGTATTTTATCCCTTGCAAATAATCAGAAAATTCTGCATGACTTTCTATACCGATATCAAAATTATGATATTGGTATTCCTAAAATGTATAGCAGCGAAAGAAAAAGAGGTGTTTCCTTTGAATATTTTGCGGGCAATGAAAAATTGAGTTTTGAAAATCTACAAATAGAAATAGATTTAACTCTTGAAAATGCTGGATATGTTACTGTTTTTGAGGGCAAAAATTCTAAATTAAATCAATGGACGGAAAATTTCAACATTTATCAATTATATAATCCTTTCAGATATTATTACAATCTGAAACAGAATAATAAATTAGGTATTGAAAAATTGACAGCATGTTACCTTATTAGGCAGAAAAACAAAGGTAATTCTATAATAAGATTGTATAATTATACATTTGAAAATCCGTTGGATATAACGAGTGTAAAGTTGCTGAAAAAGAGAGAATATCATTTAAAAAAGAAAGAATTTGAAGATGAATGAAATTATAAACAAGATATTCAATGAAGATGTTTTGTCAACATTAAAGAGAATTCCTGATAATTCAATCGATATGGTATATGGCGATCCTGATTATAATGTAGGTATTAATTATAACGGGAAAAAATATACTCAAAGATGGGATAAATATATAAATTGGTATATAGGCTTGGCTAGTGAATGCATGAGAGTTTTAAAGCCTGAGGGCAACTTATTTATGATGAACTATCCCAAACAGAATGCCTATTTGAGGGTGAAATACTTAGATGACAAAGCTTACAATGTTTTTGATTATGTTTGGGTTTATAATACTAATATAGGACATTCTTATAAAAAATTTACGACAGCGCACAGATCAATACTGCATGCAACAAAGTCAAAAGATAATAATTTTTATAAAGACCAAGTTGTTGTTTCTTATCAAAATCCAGCAGATAAAAGAATTCAGTAGCGAATGGCGAAGGGTTCAAGCGGTCGGATGCCGTATTCTTGGTGGTATTACGATTTAGTAAAAAATGTATCTAAAGATAAAACTTTTCATTTTTGCCAAATTCCGTTAAGATTGGTAGAAATGCTGATAAAGTCTTCAACAAAAAAAATGATTTGGTGCAGATATTGTTTGGAGGATCTGGTTCTGAACTTGTTTTGTGTAAAGAATTGGGAAGAAATTTTATTTCGAGCGAACTGCACAAACCCTATTATGACATGGTAATTAACAGACTGAATGGTAACGGAGCAATTAAAGAGGACTATAAATTGAAATTTAGAAATAATAGAACTAATTATGACGCGCAACCTGTCCTTTTTGAGTCTGAAGTGAAATATGAAACAAGAGAAAAATATGTTTCTAAATAAAATAATTGGAGTAAAATGATACCGAACTTAAGCGTAAATTTTGCAGGAATTAAATTGAAAAATCCCGTGCTTACGGCATCCGGTACCTTTGGTTATGGCTATGAACTTGCAGATTTAATTCCTTTGGAAAAACTTGGCGGTATTGTAACAAAAACTATTACTTTGGAACCTCGCGCCGGAAATTTGCAGCCGAGAATTGCCGAAGTCGCTTCCGGAATGTTAAATACTATTGGATTACAAAATATCGGTGTTAAGGCTTTCGTTGAAGAACCGCTTGAGAAATTAAATAAAATCGGCGTGCCTGTAGTAGTAAGTGTTGCAGGGGCTGCGGTGAGCGAATATGTTGAAACGGTAAAAATACTTGGCAGACAAAACGGCATATCGGCTATAGAACTTAATTTATCCTGTCCTAATCTTAAGAAGAAGATAATCTGCCATGATTTGCTTTTAATGCAAGATGTGATAAGAGGCGTAAAAAAAGTATCAAAAGTTCCCGTTATTGCTAAACTCTCCCCGCTTGTAACTGATATTTCTGAGCTTGCGCTAACGGCGCAGAATGCTGGTGCTGACGGAGTGACGCTTGCGAATACTTATCCGGCAATGGCTATAGATATCCGGACTTTTAAACCTAAACTCTCTACGGTAAAGGGCGGTATGTCAGGCGCTTGTGTAAAGCCTATGTCGGTGCGTTGCGTTTATGATGCTTATCAAAGCGTAAAAATACCAATTATAGGTTGCGGCGGCATAATGACGGGAGAAGATGCCGTTGAATTTATTCTTGCTGGGGCGACGGTTGTCAGCGTCGGAAGTTCAAGTTTGGTTTCTCCCGGAAATTTAATAAAAGTTATCGATGAAATTGAGAGTATATTGAGAGGAAAAAATATCAAATCGATAAGAGAAGTGATCGGCAGTGTCAATACTGTTTAAAATGACGCAGGTTTTTATTGCGGTTTGTCGTTCTAAAAGATGGAGCGCTTTATTTGCAAAATCTTAGAGGATTAAGGAAAATAATGAGAATATTAGATTTTCAAAAGCTTTGTCCTTTCAAGATGAAAATGACAGAAAATAAGGAAAATAAAAAAGCTGAAACTGTCCGTGAACTTGTTTTGACAGCAAACGTTATATCAGGAAGATGAATGAACAAAATTATTTTAGCACTAGATGTCTGCGGTTTTAAAGAAGCTGAAAAACTTGTAAAAGAAACGTCTCCTTATGTCGATGTTTACAAAGTAGGACCGATATTATTTCTGCAGTCCGGTAAAGAAATAATAAAAATGATAAAAGACAACGGAAAAGAAGTATTTTTGGATTTGAAGTTTCACGATATACCTGCTACCGTAAAGCGTTCCGTTGAGTCTGCAAACGAACTCGGCGTTTTCAGCTTGACTGTTCATTCGGTCGGCGGGGAAGAGATGCTCAAGGCTGCCGCTTCCGTTAAGAACAGACCTAAAATATGGGCGGTAACGGTTTTGACAAGCCAGATTACGGTTCCTGAAGAAGTTATAAAAAGAGCTAGGCTTGCGAAAGCTTGCGAAACCGACGGCGTAATAGCGTCGCCGCTTGAAGCAGCGCTTATAAAAAAAGAATGCGGAAAGGAATTTAGCGTCATAGCTCCCGGTATTAGACTTGCGGAAGCTGTTGATGATCAAAAAAGAGTGGCGACTCCGGAAGTTGCAATTCAAGAAGGCGCAGACTTTATAGTTGTCGGAAGACCTATATTGAAAGCTGCAAGTCCTTATGAAGTTGTGAAAAGTATTTATGAGAGTATAATAAAGGTTAAAGTGGTTTTATGAATTATTCTACAGGAAAGACTAATAAGTTGTTGCTTGAAGGGTTAAAAATAGGATTTTTGTTACAGGTAGGCAGTATCGGTCCTATTTGTATGTTGGTTTTTCGATTGTCGTTATCTCTGCCGATGAGCAAACTGCTTATAGGCGTCGTAGGCATAACGCTTTCAGATATTATATACACGTTTTTAGCTGTTCTTTCAATATCCGTTGTCATGAAAAAAATACAGCAATATCAGCGAGTTTTTGATATTATTGTTGGTATTATATTAGTGGTGTTTGGAGTACTGTTTATAAAGACGGGGAACGCTGTCAATGCCAATACTTTTCAAGATCATGATATATTCTTATGGCTGTTTGGACTGAATATGGCAAATCCCATTACAATTTTGTTTATTGCGGGAGTCTTTTCGCTTGAAATAAGCAAACGCAATATGCAATTGAAAGACGCAAGTATTTTTGCGTTTGGTTTTTTGTTGACTACGCCTATATTTATGATTTTTATAATTATCATTGGCAGACTTGTAGGCACATTTTTGCCGAGTTTTGTTGTGCAGGCGCTGAATGTTATAATGGGGATTGTTTTGATAATTTTGGGTGCGAAAAGTATATTTAAAAAGTCAAAGTTTGTTGAAGGAGGTAAAAAATGCGACAAGGAGAACTTAAAGGACTGTTCGAAAAAAACGGAGCTCTTTTAAGCGGGCATTTTAAACTTTCAAGCGGACTTCATTCGGACACGTATTTTCAGGCGGCTTTGATTTTGCAATATCCTATAGAAGCTGCGCGGCTTGCTGAAGAACTTGCGAAGAGAATCGAAGAAAATAATATAAAGACTGACGTTGTCGTATCTCCTGCGCTAGGCGGCGTTATTATAGGGCACGAAATGGGAAGGGCGTTAAATGCGCGCGCAATATTTACCGAGAGAGTTGACGGTAAAGTCAGCTTGAGAAGAGGCTTTTCAATAAATAAAGGCGAGAAAGTTCTAGTGGTTGAAGACGTTATAACAACGGGGCTTTCCACAAAAGAAGTTATAGATTCTCTTAAACCCGTAGGCGCTGAAGTAGTTGCTGTTGTGTCGCTTGTTGACAGAAGCGCGGGAAAAGTTGATTTTGGAGTTCCGAGATTTTCTCTTTTAAGTCTTGAAGTGAAAAGTTTTAAAGAAGATGAATGTCCGATGTGTAAGGCAGGCAGCACCGCGGTGAAACCCGGCAGCAGAAAATAACGTTTAAAAATATGATTTAGACATCGCCGCAATCAGACGTTATATTATTTAAAATAATAGTGGATGTTGGAGAGCTTTTTAAAATGAACGCTGTAATAGGCAGCTACATAACAGGTGTCAATATTGATGTTGGAAATTAAACTTGTGAGGAATATTAAAAATAATAAATTTAAATATTGTTTTTGAAAAAAGCGATTTATCTCTTTTCTAAAACGGCAAAAAAGTTTTACTGGGAGAGGAGATATTGAAGTAAAAACACGATGGACAAAGCAAAAAGAGGGATAAGATGGCAGTAACTTATAAAAAAGCGGGCGTCAATATCGATGCCGGAAATGAGCTTGTAGAAAGACTTAAAAAGAAACTCCCCGGAATAGGCGGATTCGGCGGGTTGTTTCCCATTGCCGGAACAAAATATAATCTTGTGAGTTCAACAGATGGAGTCGGCACAAAACTGAAACTTGCGTTTCTGCTGAACAAGCATGATACGGTGGGAATAGATTTAGTTGCGATGAATGTCAATGATTTAATATGCGCAGGGGCGAAACCTCTTTTCTTTCTAGACTATTTTGCCTGCGGCAAACTCAATGTAGGTCAGGCGGAACAGGTTATTAAAGGCATAGCTAAAGGATGCGAATTGTCAGGATCGCGGCTTATAGGCGGCGAGACTGCCGAAATGCCCGGCTTTTATAAAAATGGCGAGTACGATTTAGCGGGTTTTTCAGTGGGTATAATTGAAAAAGGCAAAGAAATAAATGGAAGTAAGATAAACTCCGGCGATGTTATAGTAGGACTGCCGTCAAGCGGTCCGCATTCAAACGGTTATTCTCTTATAAGAAAAGTTTTTTCGGACGGCGAATTAAAAAAGTATTCAAAACAGCTGCTTGCTCCTACAAAGATTTATGTTAAAGAAATCCTTGTGGCTGTTGCAAAATTTAATTTGAAGAAACAGAATATAGTCGGTATTGCTCATATTACAGGCGGAAGTTTTTACGATAAAATAGAAAGGATTTTGCCTCAGAATATCAGGGCTGTTATTGAGAAAAGTTCTTGGAAAGTTCCTGAAATTTTTAAGATTGTGCAGGAAAAAGGCAATGTGCCGGAAAAAGATATTTACAGAACGCTCAATATGGGAATAGGCATGATTTTAATTGTGCGTCCTAAAATTGCTTTGCAGGTAAAAGAGTTTTTTAAAAGCGCAAAAAAAATAGGTTATGTTGAAGAGGGCGAAAGAGGCGTTGAACTTATATAATGACCGTTTTCAGGAATATTGATTGAGAAATAACTGCTGATATTCCTCTGCCCTGCCGCTTCTGAGAAAAGAATGCATCGGCGAGGTCTCTGCGGCAAAAAGAAATTCTGCTCAAAACTTGTTCCTGAGCGGCACAGTATGCGCGTATAAGGCATATTTTACAGAGAATGCCGGCATTTTTAAAACATGCTGCTATAAGAAAAGAGAGATGATTTATAATTTGCCTTTTCATGCGGTGTTTTAATGCGTTAAAAGAGTTGAAAAATATATAGCTGCGGTACGGATTTTACCGATGGCATAAAACGCAAAAGAAGGATAGCGAATTTTCTTGAGTAAGCCCCGCAGGAATTTGAAACGGCTAATCTTTTGCTGTTGACTGTTATAGAATGTGGCAGAGGCATTGTTAGCAGATTGTATAAATGCGTTTCTAATAGTTTTAAAATGCGAAAAAATAAAGTTGTATAAAAGAGTATCTCTGGACTTTAACGAGAAGCGTAGATAAAAACAAAGAAAGAGACATTATGAAAATTTATTGTCTTTTTTTTATATAAATTTATGAGAGCAGATTATTTCCCGCCGATTATATTTTTATGTATGATAGTATTAATTTTATCCCTATAGCCGCCGTCTGGTTTGCTTATCGGATATAGTTTAAAATGTGAGATTTTCAAGTGGAGATATAAGAAAAAACAGAGGTTAGATTGTGAAACGTCTTGCGGTTTTAGTTTCCGGATCCGGTTCAAATATGCAGTCCATAGCGGATTCTGTAAACAGAGGGATATTGAAAGGACTTGTCGAAATTGTTTTGGTTATTTCAAATAATCCCGGCGCTTATGCTCTTGAACGGGCGAGAAATGAAAATATAAAAGCTGTTTGCATAGAAAGAAAGAGTTTTGAAGATGAGATATCTTTTAACGGTGCGATATTAAGAGAGTTGCGGAATGCAGAGACAGATATTGTCTGTCTTGCCGGTTATATGAGAATGATTGGACGGGAAATAATACGCGCTTACCGCGGCAAAATGTTAAATATACATCCCGCTCTTCTGCCGAAATTTGGCGGAAAGGGAATGTATGGTCGCCATGTCCATGAAGCCGTTGTAAAATCCGGAGAAACAAAATCTGGAGCGACGGTACATTTTGTAGAGGAAGAATATGATACCGGAAAAATAATTGTACAGCGGGAAGTTGAAGTGTTTGCAAGCGATACCCCGCAGGATATTTCAAAAAGAGTTTTAGCTGTGGAACACCGGATATATCCGGAAGCAATAAAAAAAGTTATTGAAGGTAAAGTTTAAAAGAAAGATTGAGAATTTTAATAAAGACATAGCGGATTCTCTCAAATCCAAGATGGCAAGTTTGAGTTTTCTGCTGTTGCTTTGAGCTTGAGTCAGAGTTTGTTGCTGAGATTTCTATTATCTATTTATTATAGTGTATTTGAGATTAAGGCAAACTAGATAAAAAGTACAAGAGGTTGGCAAATGATACAGCGTTATACAAAGCCTGAAATGGCTGCTGTTTGGTCAGATGAAAACAGATTTAAAAAAATGCTCGATGTTGAAATTTTCGCTGCCGAAGCTATGTCCGAACTTGGGACAGTTCCTAAAGAAGTTGTAGAGATAATAAGGAAAAAGGCGAAAATTAACGTTGAAAGAATTAATGAAATCGAACTTACCGTTAAGCATGACGTAATATCTTTTCTGACGGCGGTTGTTGAAACTACAGGTCCTGAGGGCAGATTTTTGCATTTGGGCATGACTTCTTCCGATGTTTTGGATACCGCCACCGGAGCGCAGTTAAGACAAGCGGCAAAGTTGCTTATTGGCGAAACAAAGAAGCTAGCTGTTATATTATCCGGTCTAGCAAAGAAGTATAAAATGACTCCGGTAATGGGAAGAACGCACGGCGTTCATGCAGAACCTACGACGTTCGGTTTGAAAGTGGCTTCATGGTACTGTGAAATCATGAGATCTTTAGACAGACTCAATTTTGCTCTTGAAACTGTAAGCTATGGAAAGATTTCTGGCGCCGTAGGCACTATGGCTCATTTAGATCCGAAAGTTGAAAAATATGTATGTGAAAAAATGGATTTAAAACCGGAGTCTGTATCGACGCAGATTGTTCCGCGCGACAGACATTCAATTTATTTATCGATGCTTGCTCATTCGGGTGCGTCTCTCGAAAGAATTGCGATGGAAATAAGACACTTACAGAGAACTGAGGTTGCAGAAGCCGAAGAGCCTTTTACAAAAGGACAAAAAGGTTCGTCTGCAATGCCTCACAAGCGGAATCCGATAATTTCTGAAAATGTATGCGGGCTTGCAAGACTTCTCAGAGGCTATGCCGCAACCGCGATGGAAAATATTGCGCTATGGCATGAACGCGATATAAGCCATTCTTCTACAGAGAGAATTATGCTTCCCGACGCTTCTATAGTTTTGCACTATATGCTTGTAAGAATGCAGACTTTGTTGTCGGGGCTTAATGTTTATCCTGAAAATATGCAGGTAAATTTGGATAAGACAAAAGACGTTATTTTCTCCGGAACATTGTTGCTTTCTCTTGTAGATAAAGGACTGTCAAGAGAAGCCGCTTATACCTTGATTCAGGTCGCGGCTTTTGACGCTAGAGAAAGCAGAATATCTTTGGAAGAAGCATGTTTAAAAAACCCCGATATAAAAGAATACTTAACTGCGGAAGAAATAAAGAAAAATTGTAATGTTGAGTCACAATTTAAAAATGTTGATTATATTTTTAAACGGACGTTTGATGAATAAAAATGTGTTTTAAGTAATGATAAGAACGAACGGACTGAGTTTTGCTGGTTTCAAAGCGGGCGAGAAAACGCCGGACGGAAAAAATGAAGATGTTTATAAACCTCAGACTGAGGAAGTTTTGAGAAAGAAGTATAATAAAAATATTAAAGTTCTTTTTCAGCTCTCTCTTCTTCCTGTTATCGCTGAGAAGCCGATAACCGTGACAATAAAAGGAAAATTTTCCCTCGAGCAAAAAGTCGGCGGTATTCTTTATTTCAAAAACCGAACAGAGTCGAAGTTATGTATTCGCGCGTTGTCGTAAATCTCTTAATTATCTAATTTGAGAGGCAATATCCTCAACATAGTTAGCCAAACTAATCGCCGAACCAGAATTATAGCCCAAAGACATAATCTGAGATAAAACAACATCAATGTGGGATTTATGAAAATCGCGCGTTTCTAGGAAATATTTCTTTAAAAAAATAAGTAATCCGTAATAGATAACAATCTTTCAAAGGTGCTGCAAGCAAGTCAAGCTAATAAATTAAATAAATCTCTCAATTTATTACATAATTGAAAATCATAAAATGCTTTAAAAACAGGTTTTGTCAAAAAAGGGAAGTCGGAAAAATCATAAAAATCTTTTCTCCGAAGGAAACCTGCGATAGAAATCGGGTTTATAAGATTTTAAATCAATTTTTGGCTTTGCGTAAGTTTCAATCTTCTCAAAAGTTTTTAAACCTTTAAACAATAGTTCATATTATCAAATGAAGAAAATGAGGTAAAATTACCAGGATTTCCAACCATTGGCATAGTGATTGAGAGCTTAATATCGGTAAATGTGGAAATACCTGAATGAACAGTCGTGATTTGGAGCGGTTTGCAGCGCGAAGAGCAAAATTGCTTGTCATCGTTTTGTGAAGAAGAACACAATACTTAAACGCTTATAATCGCCGTTGCCTTTATTTATATTACAAATAATATGATAAGCATAAATAAAGAGAAAAAACGAAGAAAGTAATAGCAATATGTTTGATAGTGCCAGTTGTTGCAGGCTGCGGCAAAAAACGTCGATAGATAACAATAACTGCCAGAGGGAGCAAATAGCGACGGGTTTGGCGTGCGTATAGTAGCAAAATGGAATAAGGCTAATTTTTTGTATGCATGGTGGAACGTCTGCGCCCGCGCTGCTAAGATAGTGCCGTTAATATTGTTTGTTGTGCAGACGGATATATGACAAAACAAATGGTAAGAGAAAAGAAGAAAAAGCAGACCTAGCGAAGTGCGTAGGTAGTATCAATGCGATGTAAGCAAAAGCGGACGACATGAACTCTAAAAGTCAAAACGGTGATATGGATATACTTGGAAGGATTAATCTGAACATTGTTAATATGTATGAAAATATGAAAAAGAGTTAAGCAAGTTAGCAAATATCGGTGTTCCGCACAATTGATGAGAATGCAGAGCAAAGAACCAGAAAAAGATGAAGCGGCGGATGTAAGATTTTTGCTTATTTCCGGCGCAGCGCCGTCTCACGCCAAGAAAAGTTTAATAGCGGATTCTTTGAATCTGAACATTGGCTAAAAAAAGAGAGTAAAATGAAAAAATTAGCATGTCTTATAGCGGCAATGATGTTTAGTCGTATCAATTTCCCATTTTTTTACGAGCGCTTTGTTTTCTTTGAAACTTTTAACTGCGCTTTAAATGAGGTCGTTAAAATTTCTGTTTATTTTCTGCTGGATTTTGTTTATTTGTTAATATTTTACAGCGAGCGCTATTTGCGCGTGCATAGAATTGACAAAATAAACAAAAGTTATTATATATATAATTGATAAACGCTAGGTAAATTGGCAAGCAAGTAAAGGCGCTGAAAGTTAATAAATTGGCGTTTTTGCTTTTTTTTAAAGGAGAACAATTAAAAGTGAACAATTTTGATAGAGGGTGGGTTTTGACGTGTTTTGGAACTGCTGTCGGAGCAGGTATGTTGTATTTACCGACTCAAGTCGGACCGGGCGGGATTTGGTCTGTTATACTTTTGACGCTAATAATTTTCCCAGTCACTTACGTTTCGCACATAGGCGTAACTAGAATAATTGCTTCTTGCCCTAAAGCGACAGATTTTGTCGGAGCGATAGAACATGACTTAGGCCGCACGGTAGGATTTACTATTTCCATTCTTTACTTTTTATCAATTGTCACTGCCTGCATCGGGTATTCCACAGGTTTAACTAACATCATTATAGATTCGTTTTTAGTTAATCAATTGCACTTCGTTGAAGTATCAAGACCTTTGCTGACGTTCATAGTTCTCCTGTGCATGACTATATTGCTCGGGAACGCGAGAGTTATGGTTATTATTACGTCCGCTACGACTTTTCCTTTGATAATTCTGTTATTTTTTGTTTCTGCGTATTTGATTCCACATTGGAATTTGTCATCTTTTTACGAACCGTTTACTATAAAAAATTTCTTAAAATATACTTTTCTGCTTTTGCCGCTTTTAGTTTTTGCGATGAATTTTTCGCCGGTTTGCTCTTCGCTAGCCTCGTTTTACAGGAAAGAATACAAGAGCATAGACGAAGCAGTCGAGCATACGGATACTGTAATTAAATGGACATCTATTCTTTTGTTGATTTTTGTTATGTTTTTTTTACTTTCTGTTTGTTTGGCCAGTACGCCTGAAATGCTGCTTGGCGCTTGTAGGACTAATAAAGACGCGCTGACAACGCTCTCTTCAACGCTCTCTTTGGCTTATAATAGTCCTATTTTACAATATGTTTTTCCGCTTGTTGCATTTCTTGCGATAGCAAGTTCGTATTTTGGACATTTTGAAGGAACTAGAGACGGTTTAAACGGCATTATTATCCAGCTTATTGCTTGGAAAAACCCTGCGCTTAAGGATAAATTGAATCTTGGTAAAATGAAAATGTTCAGCACTGTAGCGTTATTTGCCATGATATGGTTTTTATCGGTTTGTAATCTTTCAATTCTGACTATACTTAAGATTTTATCTGGTCCTATCGTTGCTATTTATGCATATTTGATGCCTGTTGTGATGATGAAACGCATTCCAAGATTGCGTATATATCGTTCAAAGTGGGCGGCTTTTGTCTTTGTTATGGGCATATGCGCTATTGTTGGGCACTATGTCGGAAAGATCATGTAAATTGTCATAGTGCGCCGATGCCTCAAAAGAGTGAGCGAAAAACATAAGCATTAAACAAAATAAAGAATAAAAAAGTTAAAATATTATTGACATGCGGCGTCAAAGCAACTCAAGCCTTGAAAACTGGAAATTTACGGCAATGAAGCATTCTATAGGATAGCCGGGACGAGGCGTTTCTTATATGATAAAGTTAGTTTGACAATTTGGCTGGCGGCAGTTTTTGTAGCTTTTTACGCGATATCTAAAAGCTATGCCCTAGACTTGCTTATTAATGAGGAGAACAGCGGCTTCGCTATAGGTTATTATGAGAGCGGGGGACGATGACTTCTCTGCAAATTGTCGCTATAAGCGGATTGGCGAATAAAGGAACATACGGATAAAAAGTAAAATAAGGACGATGAAAAAGCAATTATAAAAATATTGCGATTTCTATAGACATTCAATAACTGTTAAAAACCTATAAAATAACTGTCGTAACGCTGTTGAAGAGAAAAGTATACAAGGGATACATTAGATATTATTTTTATTTTTGGCGCTCGCTGTTTTACTTTGGCGATATTTATATTGCTTGTTGAAGCGATTATCATCATCTATAAAAAAATTATAAAAGAAAAATAACTGTAAGAAAGCGACGTAATATCGTTGAATGCGTCATGCCAATTTCCGCAAAAGGTTTCGCAGAAGAGAAAAAAGAGGATTTTGCTTCTTATTTCACTGTTTAAAACACAATCTCTGGCCGGACTGCATACCGTATTAAAAGACATTCTTGTTTTATATTAATTGGTTTTTTTTACAGCGGATATAAAAGGTAAGAACCTATAGAGGAAAAAATTAATAGCATATATATGAATTTGTGCTTTTTGACAAGCTGTGAAACGCGGACAAGAATATACAACGCCTGCAACCAATATATATAAGTGATACGACAACAAAAAAGCAGAAGCCGCTCCCATAAAATATTCTTTTTTAACGAAGGCATTGCCTTATACTGACATTACTTTCACTGAAGTATTGCCAGCCCGTGAGCATATTGGCTTCGTATGCAGTCTTTACAGCTAGAAGATAATAGCGATTTGCTTAAACAATACAAAGATTATAATGTGAAAATCATAAACAGGCAGCGTAATTATACTATAAAAGTTTATGATTTCTTCGCGGCTTCATTTGTGAGTTTGATGAATGAAAATTTATGTGCTGGACGGCAGCGAGCTTATATCTTGCTCGCAGCGTTCAACATGGCGACGCTGCGGTATATTATATAACAGACTATAACCAAACTTGACGTAATTCGCCCTTTAGAAGATATTCACGCAGAATATCGTGGAAGTCTATTCAATCCCCAAGTTGTATATACCGCATGATCAGAAAAACTTGTTACGACCATCTTAAAAAAAACAGTTCCATTGTGTGATGGACTGCTTACAATACATATAACATTCAAACTGCCTCTTTAAATACGTCTCGCCAAAGGAATGACATTGTATTTATTGTATAAGTTTGAGCAAACAGATAGGGAGACGTTTGTCGCATTTAAAAACTTGTTTTCGGTATGCTGTCAATAAAGACTGTATCTGTTATACATCGAATCGCGGGTAAAAGTAACATTTGAACCAATATCGCCAAGAGCATAAGACGTATTTAAAGTCGTAAATAGATTAGCGTTTGTTATTGACTGAAAAGCTTGTTGTGTAAATCTATCTTTCTGAAGTTCGGCTGAAAAATATTTTTGGAGAGTAAAATCGGGAAGTAAATAAGAATTTTTGTTTGTGAATTCTGCGGCGGGGAAAGATTACGGATATTATGCGGAAATAAATAGATTTATACTGCTGCCATCGTCTAGCGGTTCAGGACACCGCCCTCTCAAGGCGGAGATCACGGGTTCAAATCCCGTTGGCAGCGTTTTAGTTTATGTTTTGAATGCGTATTTCCTCTGTATAATGCCAGCCGGACCCGTCAATAATATAGAAAAATGCTGAAAAGCAGACTGTTTTTTTTGCCGTTATTCCGACAAAAGCGACTAACATTGATTGCAGCCGGCGGCATGAAAAAAAGATGTTGTTTGTAAACAGTAAGTAATTTAAGTTTTGTCTATCGTAGTTGAGAATTCAAATGTTCTGCCATAAGTTGTCGCGCGAAGTGCTGGATATTCCGCGGAAACGCAGCGTTCTCTCCGGCTTGTGCGTAAAAAAATATGCAAGAATAATCGCTTTATAAATCTTTTGTTTGCGTCTCCTTCAAATAAGGATTTCTAACAATAAAAATCCCAAAACCTGACGGACTGAATCTGTCTAAAAACATGCTGACGGTAAACTCTCTGTCAGTCGCGGAGCGGCAGCGCTTTATATTATAATGCCGTATATTTTGTTAATTGAATGCTTGCTTTTATGAGAATAGCAAGGCAGAAACTTGTCGGCAGAACGAGACAGATGAACTGTGTCTTTTCAGGTGTATAGAGATGGCGAAAGAGTCTTTCTCGCGTTTTTCACGCATCTGAAAACGCTTCTAAAATCATTCAAAAAAACACGTTGAAAATAAGTAAAGGCGTTGCTTAGACTCGAAATATTTCATAAAATCACTCAAGTGCGCCCATAGCTCAATTGGATAGAGCATTTGACTACGAATCAAAAGGCTAGAGGTTCAACTCCTCTTGGGCGCGCTCAAATTTACGAAATTTTAGAGGAATATTTATTGATAAGTTTCAGCTCAGAATTTTTTATTTTCCGCCGTCATATCAAATTAGATAAAACTCTTATAAAAATCTTAGCGGCAGCTTTTAGAAGCAAATATGTCTAAATTGTGTCTAATGACAGTTTTACCGCTCGCTTGTTGCAGCAGTCGCAAGTCAATTATATCTCGCTTAATTTTTCAATCGAGCGTAAGAAAATTCAAATTTTTGCGTGACGCTGCCTGCGTGATAGTATCAATATATTAGATTGTAAAAATGTGTTTAAATTTAATACAAAATAGTTGTTGTCTATTAATTTTTAAGTAAAAATATGTGAGATAGACAACAACGGAACGTAAAATATTGTAATAGAAGATAGGAAAAAATGTTTACATTGCTGCAGAACTGCTTGCCGAAAATATTAACTGGGAAAAATTATTAATTTTGTTGCGAGAAACCAACGCTAAAATAGATAAATATGACAGGCTTTTGAAAGGTATGCCAACTTCCGAGATACCGCTTCCGCCGTTAATAAAAAAACAAGAAGGCATAAATATTTTGCGAAAGTATAGGCAGAAATTGATATTAGCGGAAGGCGAATTGAGAAACCGCATAGAAACTTCTTTATATTTTTTTAAAGAAACGCATAGTATGCCTGTGAGTAATTCCTGCTAAGACAGTCGTTCTATCCCGTCAATTTCAAAATGAGGCAGGATTTTATAGGACAAATTGATGCTTCAATAGAACGGGCAGCTTATATTTCATCGGAATATTTTTTTGTACTTGAATGCGTGAAGAGTTAAAAGGACTGTTTGAAAAATAGTCGGGTCCGGACGACTTATTAAACGCGGTTGTCGAGTGCGCTCAGTTTGGAACTGTACGTCTTTTTGACAGCGAGAACGGCGGAACGGGAAAAAATATCGGTAGCGTTATTTCTAATATTTAAGCAGCGTTTTACGCAGCCCGATGTTTTATATGAGCTGATATTTGGAAAATAACAGGACGCAGTATAGAAAATTTCTCAAAATGATAAGTGACAGGAGCATATAGAGTTCTTTTTAACAATCGTAAGAAAATATAAAAAAAAACAACCATTAAAATAAAAATGAAGAATTGTGTAAATAAGAAAATAAGGAATTCAAAAAGAGCTGCAAAATCGCAGATGTTGCAGAGATGTTCTTGATATTTTTTTAAAAGGCAGGTAATAAATTTGGCTGTTTTTACAAGAGAAAACAAAATGAAATGCGGGAAATACAACGAGAAATGCTCTTTAAAAAACTGAAAAGTAAAAGAGCGGTTAAAAGAAAGAGAATAAGTAAAGGCAGTCGTTTTCTATATATTTGTTTGCAGCTGTTATAAATTTACTTAAACTAAAAAAATAATATCGGTTTTTGTTGTGCGGTGGATACGTGCCTTATATTATGTTATAATAATTGCGTAAAAAGAGCGTGATTGTGTTTAAAAAATTATATTTATTTCAATTATTTTGGTTTTTGAAATTTTTTGAAAGTAAAGGTTATGACGGGAGATAGATGATGAGTTTAAAAGAGAGAGTTGAAAAGGCTTTGGAGTCTGTAAGACCTCATTTGCGCGCGGACGGCGGAAATGTTGAATTGATAGACGTAAGCGAGAACGACGGTGTCGTGAAAGTGAAGCTTACGGGATCCTGCGGCGGCTGTCCTATGGCTGCTATGACTTTGCAGTACGGCGTTACGAATGCAATTAAACAAGCGGTTCCCGAAATAAAAGAAGTTCAATCGGTATAAAATTGATTTGTTTAATACCGCGCGCGACATTCATGTTGTGGTTTGTTAATAACAGGTAAGAAAATGAAAATAAAGATACGCGTGCCGTCGACGACGGCGAATCTAGGTCCCGGATTTGATGTTTTTGGAACGGCTTTGTCGCTGTATAATGAGTTTGAAACTGAATATGTTCCGGACTCAGGAGAAACAAGTTTTATATTAGAAGGCGAAGGGAAAGATTCGCTTCCTAAAGGCGAGAAAAATCTCGTTTGGCAATCGATGCAGGAAACTTTTAAGTTTTTGGGAGAAAATAAATATAATTTAAGAAATTTGAATATAAAGATTAATGCCGGCGTTCCTTTAAGCAGGGGGCTTGGTTCAAGCGCTTCAGCTATAGTCGGGGGCATTGCTCTTGCGAATGCTTTGTGCGAAGATAAGCTGGATAAATCTCAGATTGCAGACCTTGGCGTTAAAATCGAGGGACATCCGGATAATATTGTTCCTGCAGTATTCGGAGGTTTGTGCATATGCAGTAAAGACGAGACTGGAGATCGCAACGCTATCGTGCATCTGCCCATTCCAAAACTTAAAGCCGTTTTATGCGTTCCTGCTTTTGAGCTGAAAACAGAACGCGCAAGACGGATTTTACCTGAAAGCTTAGACTTAAAGGACGTAGTTTTTAACATTTCAAGAGTTGCGATGCTTACGGCTGCTTTCTGCAGCGGAGATTATTTGCTTCTCAAACAAGGTATGCAGGATAAAATTCATCAGCCCTATAGAGAGAAAATGATTCCTGCTATGAATGAGGTTTTTGAAGCGGCGATATCTGCCGGAGCTTACGGCGCGTTTCTTTCAGGTTCTGGACCTACGCTTGCCGCTTTTTGCGCTGAAAAGGTTGCGATAGACGTTCAAAAAGCGATGGTAGAAAGATGGGAAAAAGAGAATATTTCGGCAAAAGCGCATATATTGGATTTTGACACTAAAGGGATTTTTAAAATTTAAATACAGCTTTAATTAAGAAATTCTTTAAGTTTGTCGTTGCGGCGGTAGCCGTTGTCGGGAATTTGCAGCCAGATAGAACGTGTATCCTATCTGAGGCTTTGAGATGTTTTCGGATTCGGCGTTTTATCTTATTTTAAACAGCCGAGATCTTTAACTGCTTTGCTGTTGTTGCGGAGAGAGATCGAAACCTTGCACCTATCTATGTTAATTATCGTCTGTCTGCGTATTTGAGAAAAAGAGCATTGTCTGGGGAAAGAGAACAAACGGCGATGTTAGTTCTGGCTTAAAGTCCTGAAATAATGCGTCTTGCGTTGTATTGAAACAGTTATAAATTAGGAGAAAATAATATGGCTCTTGTGGTAATGAAGTTCGGCGGTTCATCTGTAGCGGATTCCGATAAGATAAAACATGTTGCCAGCAGAATAGTTGCGAAGAAGAAAGCTGGCAATAAAGTTGTCGCGGTGGTTTCGGCGCCCGGCGATATGACCGACGATCTGCTTACAATGGCTAATAAAATTACGTCTGATCCTCCCGTAAGGGAAATGGATATGCTGCTTGCAACTGGCGAAATGGTTTCAATTTCGCTTCTTGCTATGGCAATCGACGCTGTGGGCGCAAAAGTGATTTCTATGACCGGACCTCAAGCGGGGATTACGGCGGATGCAGATCATACGCGCGCAAGAATTAAGAAAATAAATCAGAAAAAAGTTAAAGACCAGCTTGATAAAAATAACATTGTCATAGTTGCTGGTTTTCAGGCTTTAAATCCCAACGGCGATATAACTACGTTAGGCAGAGGCGGATCGGATTTAACCGCTGTCGCTTTGGCGGCGGCGTTAGAGGCTGATTCATGCGAGATATATTCTGATGTCGAGGGAGTATATGCGGCTGATCCCAGAATTATAAAAGATGCGAAGAAAATTGATTATGTGTCTTACGATGAAATGCTTGAAATGGCGGGATCCGGCGCTCAAGTGCTGCAGTCGCGGAGCGTTGAAGTCGCAAAAAAGTTTGGCGTTGAAATACATTCAAGAAGCACTTTCAGCGAAAATCAGGGAACTATAATAACAAGCGAAGAAAAAATCAGGAGGAAGAAGATGGAAGCGTTGCTTGTTTCGGGAATAGCTTTTGATAGAAATCAGGTGAAATTTACAATAATAGATTTGCCGGATCTTCCGGGCGTTGCCGCAAAAATTTTTGGCGGGCTTGCGAAAATCGGCGTCAACGTAGATATGATTGTCCAATCTGCAGCTGTCGATAAAAAAAATGATATTTCTTTTACCATAAGCAGGCAGGATATGAAAAAAACTCAAATGGAGCTTGATAAAACAGTTTCTGAATTTGACGGCGCGAGCGTTATTTGTGACGAACATATTGCAAAAATTTCAATTATTGGCATAGGTATGAAAAGCAATCCGGGCGTGGCGGCGCAAATGTTTGAAATACTTTCCAAAAAAGGCATAAATATTGAAATGATTTCCACAAGCGAAATTAAAATATCGTGTATTATTGACGAAGTTGATGTGATAAAAGCGGTTGATGAACTGCACAAAGATTTTGGTTTGTCTAAAAAAAAGCAGGAGAATTTAATGTGATCTCGAAAAAAGGGTTCACATTAGTAGAATTTATAGTGGTGATTGTTATAGTGACCATATTGAGCATCATAGCCGTTCCCGTTTACAGAAGTTATATAGAAAAAACAAAAACTGCGCAAAATATCTCCGCCGTTGAAAAATCGGCGTCAGAAAAAATTCCTCTAGGCAAACAATAACGGCGGAGGATATTCAAACTGCATAGACAGCGTGTTGCAGCGGTAAGAGCAAAACATCATAATAATCAAATCTGCAATGACAGAACTGTGTTTTTCATCGTTTTGAGCAAACTCAGTTTAATTTGTTAGAATCTTTATTGGCGTATCTTTGCAGTTATAACGCAAATTTAGATTTAGGAGTGAGAGTGAAACGAATATCAGTGTTTGATACAACTTTAAGGGACGGTTCACAAGGAGCGGGCATAGCTTTTACCGTCGAAGATAAAATAAAAATAGCAAAAGCTTTGGACTCTTTTGGAGTTTCGTATATTGAAGGCGGCTGGCCTGGTTCTAACCCAAAAGACGAACTGTTTTTCTCTAAAATGAAGAAACTTGGCAACTTAGGTCTCAAAAATGCAAAACTTGTAGCTTTTAGTTCCACGCGGCGCAAGGGAATCGAAGTTTCGGAAGATGAGAATTTATGCGCGATAATTAAGTCGGGAGTTAAAACGGTGTGTATATTTGGCAAATCGTGGGATTTGCACGTCAAATATGCGCTTAAAACTACGGACGAAGAAAATCTAAAAATGATTTCTGAAAGCGTTGCTTTCCTAAAATCTAAAAAACTCGAAGTGATATTTGACGCGGAACATTATTTTGACGGTTATAAAAGTAATAAAGAGTATGCTGTTAAAGCGGTGCAGGCTGCCATAGCCGGCGGCGCGGATACCATTTGCCTTTGCGAGACTAACGGAGGAATGCTTCCGTCCGATATACAAAAGATTGTCAGGGAAACAATAAGTCTTTTTCCAAAAATTGGATTTGGAATACACGCCCATAATGATTCCGGATGCGCCGTTGCAAATTCCATAGCCGCCGTTGAGGAAGGCTGCATAATGGTTCAGGGTACGATGAACGGAATCGGCGAGCGGTGCGGAAATGCAAATTTGTGTTCAATAATACCTGCTCTTGAGTTGAAAAGAGGCTACGAATGCATATCTTCCAAAAAAAATATAAAAAAACTTTCGGAGCTTTCAAGGTATGTCAATGAAATAGCGAATCTCATACCAGACGATACAAGACCGTATGTCGGAAACAACGCTTTTGCGCATAAAGCGGGAATTCATGTTTCCGCAATAGAAAGGAATCCCGAAACTTACGAACATATAAATCCTGTCCTTGTCGGGAACACGAGAAGAATTTTGATAAGCGATTTATCAGGTAAAAGCAATGTCATATCTAAAGCCAACGAAATGTCGCTGAGCATTGAGGATACCGCTACTGAAAGCGCCTCCGAAAAAGTTAAAAAAGTTATAGATATAGTTAAAGATAAGGAAAATAACGGATACCAATATGAAGATGCCGAGGCTTCTTTCTTTTTAATTGCAAAAAAAGCTTTAGGATCTTTTAAACCGTTCTTTTCTTTAGTGCAGTACAGAGTTATCATTGAAAAAGATACGGACGGAAGTATAGTTTCCGAAGCGACGGTTAAACTTAATGTGAAAGGCAAAGAAGAGCATAGCGTTGCGGAAGGAAAAGGACCGATTGATGCTTTGAATAAATGTTTATTTAAGGCGCTGATAAAATATTATCCGGATATAAAAAGCGTATTTTTGATGGATTTTAAAGTGAGAGTTATAAACAGCGCCGCAAACACGGCTGCAAAAGTAAGAGTTCTAATTGAATTTTCCGATTCTTCAAAAAGCTGGGGAACAATCGGCGTCAGCGAAAATATTATAGATGCGTGCTGGCAGGCTCTTTCCGATTCAGTTGAATATAAACTGTTAAAAAAATAAAAATATGCCGGCGCAGCGTGCTTTTGAATTTTCCTATTGTTTTTTAGCGTTTGTTTCATCTGTAATAAACCTTAAAGACATTACAGCTTAACGAAAAATCTAGATTGGAAAAGTTTGGCTAAAGACTGGACGCTGGAAGGTTTTGGTTTCAGCTTTCTAAAAAAAGGTTGTCCTCCGCTTTTAGATAAGGAATGATAAAAGAAAATGCGCTAAGAGAAGAAGAGAGGAGAAAACAATCTCATTCTGCTGACGCTGGAGCGTCTGCTTCCTAATGAAACAGGAATCCTTTACAAGGATTGCCCGCGGGTAACCGATTGCTGAGTTATTTGAAAGTGCATACTATTTCCAAAACAGATAATACAAAGAGGATAATTATAAGTTAAAAATATTTTAGCGGAGCAGTCTGCTGATAATTGGACGTTCCGCTAATTGGGAAAACAAGGAATAATTTCAGCTTTTCCCAACTTTTTACTAATCCGTCAAAGCTGAAACCTCTGAAAACTTGGTTGAAGAAGAAATTAAAAATGCCTGTGAGTTGTTTATAAGAAAATGAAAAAAATTATATGTGTATGTTTATGTATATGTCTGATGTCTGGCTGCGGCAAGCGGCCTAATCATGGAAGCACTGTGAATACTGTCGCTGATAGCGGGGAAAGTATTCCAATCTCCGAGCCTTCAAAATCTCCCGCGACTGAACCGACATTTACGCCAAATCCAACGCCTGAGCCGAAAGGAACTAATCCCAGCTTGCCCGCTAATGGTGAGCCTTCCTCTTGGTTTTCTTGTGTTTCTTGGTATTCTCCTACGATTAATACAGGTTTTTGGGGTATAGATTGTATTTTGTATTTTTTTTATTATGATTTTATTGTTTTTGTTTCATTTTACATGTTTGCTAACTGTGTATATCCTTTCATGTACTTATTTGAGTCTGCGCATACATAAGTCTTATCGGCGAAAGAGTGTATAGCGCATGCCACGATAAGGCGAAAATCTACGAGGCTGAAGATAGAACATTTATAAACGATAACGCATATAAGCAGACTGATTTTCATTACTCGCTTGAGAAAGGAAAAAAGCTGATTTTCAAACGAGTGTTCAAAGAGGAAATAGAATGATTGAAAACGTTGAGAGCGTTACAGAAGACATTTTAAAGGAAACACGTAATATCTACATTTCCGCGCAGTCGTTAATAAGGCGGTTATGAGATAAGTTTGGCGAGCCTCCGAGAGAGTTAATTGAGCTATGTGCGAAGATATAAAAAGTTCAGTTTACAAGATTGAGGACAACTAAGAAAATGAAAAAAATTATATGTATATGTATATGTATATGTATATTCTTGTCGTCTGGCTGTGGTAAGCTGCTTGATCATGGAAGACCTGCGGATACTGTTGTTGAGTATAAAGGAAGCGAAGCACCGCATTCGCTGACGTCAGATACTCCAAATGCTTCCGCTCCTGAACCTTCAAACACTCCTGCTCCAACACCTGAACCGAGTAAGTCTGTTCCGTCGTCTGATACTGCTGATACAGGTAGCTCAGTTAAGAAATATGCTGTGAATGCTCTTCTTTGTGTTGTTGCTCTTGCTGTTGTTACTTGTGCGGTGATATATAGGCGTGTAAGCCCTGAAATTTTTGAAAATGTTTATATTGTTCCTGAGCCTAAGAATGTAAATATTCTTAATTCTACTTCTGAGCAATTGATGTCGCAGGGTTATAAACGTTGTTATTATGGTTATGTTTGTTCCACTTCTTATATTTGGCGTTTTTTTAAGAAGGTAAAGAATACAATTTATCATTGGTCTTATTTTGATTTTGAAACGAAGCAACCGATTAGAGGAATGCCTGCTTTGTTATGTAAGGCTGGTTTGTCTATTGGGCATTTGCTTCATTATAAGCCTGAGCTTGCACCTAACCAATAGGAGAATAGAATGATTGAAAACGTTGAGAGCGTTGCTGAAGACATTTTAAAGGAAACAACGCAATATTTACATTTCCGCACAGTCGTTAATAAGGCGGTTATGCGATAGGTTTGAAGAGCCTCCGAGAGAGTTAATTGAGCTGTGTGCGAAGATATAAAAAGTTCAGTTTACAGAATTGAGGACAGCTAAGAAAATGAAAAAAATTATATGTATATGTTTGTCGTCTGGCTGCGGCAAGCTGCCTAATCATGGAAACCCTGTGAATACTGTCGTTGAGAATGATGAAGGAAGAGAAGACGTTCCAACGGCGACGCAGACATCAGAGCCTGCTCTTGAACTTTTAAAAGCTTCCGCTCCTGAACCGACATTTACGCCAAGTCCAACGCCTGAGCCGAATGAGTCCGTTTCAGTCTTGCCCGACAGCGTTGAGCCTGCTTCTCGGTTTTCTTGGCATTGGCGGTTTCCTACGGTTAATAGAAGTAACTCAATTACAAAATATGTTGTGAATATTGGTATTTACGCTATTGCTGTTGTTGTTATTAACGGCGGTTATAAGTTTTATAGATTTGTAAACCCTAACTTTATTCCTATAAATAAATTAGATACTGTTAATCTTTCTGCGCCTGAAATTATCTTCAAAGGTTATAAACCTTGTTTTACGTCTTCTTTTAATAATGGTTATTTTGATTGTTTTTCAAGTTATTAGATTGACGAGATACCTGTTTGGAATAAAGGTGTTCCTGTGGGTTCCCATTGTTCACTTCTTTATAAATCTAATTCGTCAAAGCTGAAACTTCTTCATTTGTTTAGCTGTCTTATATGTAGAGCTTGCAGGTAACTGCAGGCTCGTTTTTGTTGGTTGTATTTGCTTTAAAGGTAATAAATATCTGACGGCGAGGAATGCTTTGCGGTTAATAAATACGCTGGTTAGAGAGCTTGCAGATAGCTGGGCTGTCAGAAATTTGGCAGTATAAATTATTACAGGTCGCTGCGCATTATCGCAGAACAATTTGAAAAAAAGATTTAATTATATTTGCATACGTATAAAAGATATTTATCCAATAAGTCTATGCTGTTAAAAATTCACGCTCGCACAAAGCTGGTTAAAAAAAAACGATGGCGGAAGAATATCGTAACAATAGCGAGAAATAAATGAATAAAAAATTAAAGGAATTCAAAACAAAAATTTTTAAAGCAGCGTTGTTTGATATGGACGGCATAATAATAGATTCAATGCCGTACCATTTTATTTCATGGTTTGAGGTTTTAAAACAGTATGGCGTGCGGATAAGTCCTATGATTATTTTTGAGATGGAAGGTGCAAAATGGGATAAAGTGATAAAACTTGCGTTTAAACAGTCGGGTAAACCGCTATTCCGTCAGGTAACACAAAAAATCCGCAAAGAAAGAGAACAAATTTTTAATCGGTATTTTAAAAGATATATTTTTACAGGCGCGCCGGAATTTATAGAATCATTAAAAAATAATGGCGTTTTGGTGGGGCTTGTCACAGGTTCTTCTCTAAAAGAAGCGCAAAAAATGCTGCCGAAAGATGTGTACGACTTGTTTGATACCATTGTTGCTGGAGATAAAGTGAAAAGAGGGAAGCCGTACCCCGATCCTTATTTAATTGCTGCGAAAAATTTAAAAGTTTTACCTGAAGAGTGCGTAGTTATAGAAAATGCTCCGTACGGCATAAAATCGGCAAAGGCTGCAAAAATGTATTGCTGCGCCGTAGCTACAAGTTTGCCGGAAGCTTTGCTGTCAAAAGCTGATATAGTATTTGATACTCATAGAAGTTTATATAAGTGTTTTGAAAGTAATTAAACTTCTATATATTTTTTCTTTTGAAAAATTTGTCTTGTCGTAGAATGCATTTTTGAATGTTTTTTTGACGGAATTAAAGAAGAGAGGCTTTTTATGGAGCGCAGCGCTTCAATTATCATTCTTAATCGAAGTACTTGGTTTAATCGAAGTTCGTCCTTATAAATATTGTTTGGCATATAGATTTAAGCGAAGTTCTAAGTGGTCTTTGTGCATTGAAAAGGATGCTTAAACGCGTGGGCGCAGTCTTTTTTTTGAGTTATTTGCCTCTGCTGTCCGACAGAGCGCTTGCTCCCAATCACATTGGCTCTTATGGTTCTTTTAGACGTACTTTTTTTGGAGATTTGGCTTGAATTTTTTTGCGTAGCGAAAATATTAATAAAGAATCAATTTGGAAATATTGTGCTTCCTTGGTGAAAATTTGCATTTTTTTTTCATCAAAATTGTTTTCATATATTGCATATCTTTTAAATGCAAAATTGCTGATTTTACGTTTTGTCGTTCATTCTTTTCCATCAAATTTAAAATATTGCGATTTGGCTTATACAAGATTGATAATCTAAAAAGAGCGCAGTGCCAATAAAAACTGAACTGAAGATCCAGCGTTCTGTTGCCTTTTTCCAAATAAAAGATAATCTAGAATTTATTTTATCTAAAACTTTTCCTATGAGAGAAGTTTTAGTATTAGCAGGGAAGAGTCGTTACTATCTTTGTTTATTATTCTTTTTAAGCTTTTACAACCGGCATAATGTAACGGTATATTGTTTTTCATTTTGAGTTTTCTTTAATTTTAAAGTATATTGATAAGTTTTTGAAGACGAATCCTCTTCCAGCGATGATGTTCAAAAAAAAGTTTCTCTTGAAAAAAGGGGAAAGACAAAGATATTACTCTTATGAACTATCGCAAACTTTAATATCCATTCTCTCTTTGATGAAAGAGAAAAGGAGTATTGTTACAAGCTGAGACGGAAAGTCTTGACGAAATAAGCTGTATCGTAAATGCTGTTATAATGATATTGGAGAATAAACAAAATCGTTCAAGCTCGACAGAGTAAAAATCTTATCTTGGCAGTGCTTATGATATTAACTCCGGACTGGAAAATATGTTCTATTTCTGAATTCATGTCATTATGGCAGCATTTACGCATATTTGATATAATAGCTGGTTTAGAAGATTTTATAATCTAATCTTAGTGGTTGAAATTTAGTCTATCGCGCCAAAACAATTACTTCATGTTTCACGTGAAACATAAAAATCTATCAGACAAGTCCCCATAATACAACAGCAGCATATAAATGGAGTTTTAAATGAGCAAGGTAATCGCAATCGCTAATCAAAAAGGCGGAGTAGGAAAAACTACTACTGCAATCAATTTTGCGGCAAGTTTAGCGCATTTGGGGCAAAAATGTCTGTTAATTGATATGGATCCGCAAAGCAACGCTACAAGCGGATTTGGAATTAACAAAAGTAATCTTGAAAAAAACATATATAATGTTTTAATAGACGAGATTTCTTTGGAGGATATATTGCAGAGTGCCGTTATAGCCGGACTTGATATTGCACCCGCGACTACCGATTTAAGCGGAGCGGAGATAAATTTGGTTAATATGGCCGACAGAGAAAAAAAGTTGAAGTCTGCGTTGGAAAAACTGCAAAAAACATATAAATACATTGTTATAGATTGCCCTCCGTCTCTCGGTTTGCTTACGATAAATGCTCTGGTTGCGGCAGATGCCGTTTTAATTCCTATGCAATGCGAATTTTTTGCGCTGGAAGGATTAGGACAGCTTTCAGAGACGATTTTCGCGTTAATGCAAAGCTATAACTTAGATTTGGAAGGCGTTTTGTTTACAATGTTCGATTCAAGAACTAATCTTGCGGATCAGGTTATAGAAGAAGTAAAAAAGTTCTTTAAAGAAAAAGTCTATGAAACGAAAATACCGAGAACAATAAAACTTGCTGAATCTCCGAGTTTTGGAAAGCCTATTCTACTGTATGATCCGTCGGGCAAAGGTGCTCAAGCGTATATGTGTTTTGCTGAGGAATTTCTTTCAAAACAGAGCGGAGAATAAAGTTTTAAAGTCAGTGCGGGTTATGAAATTGAAAACAGACTTATATATCAAGGAGAAATAAAGTATGCAGAAAAAAGCGTTGGGCAGAGGTTTGGAATCATTGATGCCGTCATTGTCGATGAATAAACCATCAGCAGATGAGACAATAATAACAATACCTTTAGATAAAATTAAGCCTAGCAGATTTCAGCCTAGAAATAAGTTTGATGAGACGAAGCTTCAAGAACTTGCAGATTCAATAAAAAAATATGGACTTGTACAGCCTATTTTGGTCGCCGCGTCGGTAGTTTCTGGAGAATATGAGATTATTGCAGGCGAAAGAAGATACAGAGCGTCTAAGCTTGCAGGCGACAAAAATATAAAAGCTATAGTAAAGCGGTCTGCGGATGACAAACAGAAATTTGATATGACATTGATTGAAAATCTTCAAAGAGAGGATTTAGATCCTATAGAAGAGGCAAAAGCTTTTAAAAAGCTTATTGAGGAATTCGGGCATACGCATGAGCAGATATCGGAAATTGTCGGTAAAGATAGATCTGTAATATCAAATTCATTGAGACTTTTATCCCTAGCGGAGGATATACAATTATTGATAGCTGAAGGTAAAATTTCATCAGGCCACGGCAGAATGCTTGCCGGAATGGAAGATAAAAGTAAAATGAGAGCTGTTGCAGATAGAATATTGAATGAGGATCTCTCAGTGAGAGCGGTAGAAAAAATTGTTGCAGGGTTTAAATCTGAGAAGAAGTCTGTCAAACAAAAAGAGCAGGAAATAGAATTTGCATCTTTGAAAGAAGAAATCCAGAGAAAACTTGGTACAAAAGTAAATATTTCAGGGACAAACAAAAAAGGCAAAATAGAAATTTATTATTATTCTTTGGAAGACTTGGAAAGAATTGCGAAAGAACTTAAATTTAACTGTTGATAAATTTTATTTATTTTTTGTTTGAGAATCTAGATATAGAAGTATATCAAAAAAATAATTTGCAAAAACATATTGAAAAATCAATATGAAATTTAAAATGTATAATACTGTGTTAGACGGGTAATCGTTGCAAAACAGGCCGGTGTATAAGTTGTTGATAACTGTCCGTCAAAATTAAGCGCCGGCGGACTGTCAGACAAATCTTTATGTCTCTTTTAATTATTAGAGATATCGGTAAAGCACGCTTAAAAAGCTGTTTTACCGATTTTAGACGCGTATTTTAGAAGTAAGAGATAAAATATTTGCGGGTTGGTTTGATTAAGTTGTATTTATAGAATCTTTAAATCTTAAAAATATTTTTTGAAAATACGTTAATGTCCCTGTCTGTCATTTTGAAAGGCGGAGTAACTTTGCCGCTGAATGCTGGGAATCCCATGTCAAACGGATAACTAAATGAATTTTATAGCGGAATTGCTTTGTCCTTTCAATATTAATATGGCAAACAAGAATAGGCGCAAAAGTTCTGCGTAAATAACGTTTATCATTTCCGCTTTGGCAAAAAAGACACAGATTTAGGAAAGAACATTTTAATTGAGGATTTATGGAAGACAAAATGGAAGACAGAATTGAAATAAACGATGAATTTAAATGCGCTTATGATTTAATAAACAGCGGTAGCGAATGCGTTTTTATTACCGGAAAAGCTGGCGTCGGAAAAACCACGTTTTTACATTATTATGTAAAGCGTGCAAATAAAAGAACTGTAGTTCTTGCTCCGACCGGCGTGTCGGCTCTCAATTGCGGCGGTGAAACAGTGCATTCGTTTTTTAATTTTAAACCCGACGTAACGCTTTCAAAAATAAAAGGGAAAAAACTTTCGGAAAAATCTATATATAAAAAAGTTAAAACAATTATTATCGACGAAGCGTCAATGCTGCGCTGCGATATTTTAGATTGTGTAGATAAATTTTTAAGACTAAACAGAGGAAACCAGCAGGAACCGTTTGGCGGCGTGCAAATGGTTTTTATAGGAGATTTAAGGCAATTGCCGCCTGTGGTAAAAAGAGAAGAGTATCAAATATTTAATTCTATTTACAAATCTCCTTATTTTTTAAGCGCAAAGTCTTTAGGTAAATGTATGCTTCGCACTGTGGAGCTTAAGAAAATATACAGACAACGGGACGGGAACTTTGTTAAATTGTTAAATAATGTACGCGATGGAACGGCAGACGCCTGCGAAATTTCTGAACTCAACAAAAGAGCATCGTCCCAAAATTCTGATAAACCGATGGCTATATATCTTACAACTACAAACAAAAGAGCAGCGTCTATAAACAGTGAATATCTTTTAAAAATAAAATGTGAACCAGTGCGTTTTATGGCGAAAACCAAAGATATAGAAGAAAATTTAAAAGTTATGCCCGCCGAACTCGAACTTATAATAAAAAAAGGCGCGCAGGTGATGATGTTAAATAATGACGCGAAAAACAGATGGGTTAACGGCAGCATAGGCGTAGTTGAGGGTATAAAAGGCAGCGTAGATCCCGATAAAGCGTTAATACAGGTAAAATTCCCAAATGAAAAAGTTGAAAATGTTGAGCGGTATAAGTGGGAATTGTTTAAATACAGATGGGACGAAAAAAAAGGGCAGATAGAAACAGAAAGCGCAGGGATTTTTGAACAGTACCCTTTAAGACTTTCGTGGGCGATTACCATACATAAAAGTCAGGGAAAAACTTTTGACAATATTATTATTGATATGGAACACGGCTCGTTTGCTCCCGGACAATTATATGTAGCGTTGAGCCGATGCACGTCTTTTGGCGGAATAACGCTTTCAAGACCGCTTACTCAAAGAGATATTCTTACTCCTACAGTGCAGTATTGAGTGAGTTTAGAGCGGATGTAAATTGTTTAACGTCATGCGTTTCAATTTTACAAAGATGCTTTTACAGGACTATTGTCGTCGTTCTGCGCTGTGTAGAGTTTCGCATTTCGCTGATTGTCCAATGCATAATGTTTTCTAAGGACTTAGGCATCAATAGAAAAATAGAACAAGAAAAAGAATTCCTCACCAAAGAATTAAACAGATATCCTTGAATCCTTGTATTATTATTTGATGGCTTAAACGCTTGTGGCGGCGGTAGAGGAGATATCTGTATTGTAATGTGTTTTAGTCCGTTGTGGCTTAAAAAATGAAAACATAAAAATATTACAAAAATAATATTTTCCATTATTAAAGAATTGACAGCTCTGAATTAAATTCAGCGTGGCGTCGCTGAAGGCTTAATAAGTGTTCCTTAACCTTTCAAAATGATCGCATTCTCAACGGTAACTTCATTTTTCTCTTCATTCAAAGGAAATGGATGAGAAGTGGAAAAAAATAGAATAAATTCAGATTAGTTTCTCGTCCTCTTCTTTCTTGTAAGAGAAAAAAATTGTGGTGTGTCAAAAAGACATAAAATTCTTATTATTTGTTGATAATGTTTTTTCATGTACTTTTTGTAATCAATGAAAGAAGTGGTTTTCTGTTTCAGATGGAATAAGATATAAAGTAATAGCCCAAACAGCAAACGCAATAACCGTTTGTTTCTTTATTTAATTTCTGTCAATGATTGGAGTAAAAACAATAAAGACTTTTGCTCTTAAAAGAGGCAGCTTTCTGCTTTAGACAGAATAACGCTTTATTATTTATCTGGGTGTAAATCTTGACAAAAAAATATAAATGTAATATACTGACTGGCTAGCTGCAGTGCATATGAAAATAAAGACGAGTCGCAGGTAATTTTTGCATGTTTTGGTATATAAAAATTATACTGCCTTTTTTAGATATATTAAACGAGCGCTTGACAAGAAAATTTAAATATTGTTAAATGTTATAAATTAATAATACAGTTCGTACAATTGATAGCGAAAGACTTGACAGGTTAAAAAAAATTTGTTTTAATTATTTTTATCCAGTATCCAGCTCGCAAAAATAAGAATTCTTTTTTATATCAAATAAAGAAAAGATAATTAATTCTAAACAAGTGCTTAGAATTTTTAGAATAATTCAAAAAATGTGAGATTCCGAAAGGGTCTGTCTCTGACTGATTTAATGGCGATGGAGTCTTTACTGAAGCCCAAAAGCAGATAGTAAAGATGAGAGGTATTTTTTTTCTCTCAAAAGTTCTTTGAAAACTGAAAAAACACGCAGATAAGCGCCTCGTAAAAGAGGCAATCATGTAATTCAAGAGTCTTTTGTAAAAGTCAATTCAAATGGGAAATCGAAAGATTCTCGTTTAAAAGACAATATCAGTAATTTAGAGCTTATAGACAAATCTCTTATAAATATAAATATTTATGGAGAGTTTGATCCTGGCTCAGAGTGAACGCTGGCGGCGTGCCTAACACATGCAAGTCGCGCGGGACTCTGCAGAGTATCGCAGAGTTTAGCGGCAAACGGGTGAGTAACACGTGGGAAACCTCCCTCAGAATGGGGAATATCTCCGGGAAATCGGAGTTAATACCGCATAAGACCACAGCTTGGCATCAAGCAGAGGTCAAAGCAGCAATGCGTTTTGAGATGGTCCTGCGTCCTATCAGCTTGTTGGTGAGGTAACAGCTTACCAAGGCTATGACGGGTATCCGGCCTGAAAGGGTGAACGGACACACTGGAACTGAGACACGGTCCAGACTCCTACGGGAGGCAGCAGTGGGGAATTTTGGACAATGGGGGAAACCCTGATCCAGCGACGCCGCGTGGAGGATGAAGGCTTTCGAGTTGTAAACTCCTTTTAGAGGGGAAGAAATAAATGACGGTACCCTCAGAAAAAGCCACGGCTAACTACGTGCCAGCAGCCGCGGTAATACGTAGGTGGCGAGCGTTACTCGGAATTACTAGGCGTAAAGCGTATGCAGGCGGTCGTATAAGTCTTTAGTAAAATTTTCCGGCTCAACCGGGAAAAGCCTAAGGATACTGTTCGGCTTGAGTGTGGGAGAGGGAGACGGAATTCCTGGTGTAGCGGTGAAATGCGTAGATATCAGGAGGAACACCGATGGCGAAAGCAGTCTCCTGGACCAATACTGACGCTGATATACGAAAGCTAGGGTAGCAAACAGGATTAGATACCCTGGTAGTCCTAGCTGTAAACGATGTTCACTAGATGTGGGGGGTATCGACCCCTTCCGCGTCGACGCTAACGCATTAAGTGAACCGCCTGGGGAGTACGGCCGCAAGGTTGAAACTCAAAGGAATTGACGGGGGCCCGCACAAGCGGTGGAGTATGTGGTTTAATTCGACGCAACGCGAAAAACCTTACCTGGGCTTGAACTGCTGATGGTAAAAACTGGAAACAGCAATGACCCGCAAGGGAGTCAGTAGAGGTGCTGCATGGCTGTCGTCAGCTCGTGTCGTGCGGTTAGCTCAACGACTTCTGTTATGACTAACTTTCGTGGTGTGACGGGCGGTGTGTACAAGGCCCGGGAACGTATTCACCGCAGCCTGCTGATCTGCGATTACTAGCGATTCCTACTTCATGTGGGCGAATTGCAGCCCACAATCTGAACTGGCACAA
>JAIXMX010000009.1:0-730 GCA_020328155.1 Candidatus Endomicrobiellum agilis
GCTGGGCTTCCTGCAGTGTTGCTCCACCAGCCAGCGGCAACGTTATTGCTGTATGTCTCAAACTGTGCGGCGTGAACCTGTCGGAATTCAGCCCTGCGTCTTTGTATGCCTGCTTTATTATTTTACGCAAACTTCTTGTCGCTAGACGCTTGCCTTTGTTCCCGTCCGAAAACACCATAAACAGCGGACTTTCTGCTTTTACATCGCTTGGAATATCTGACAAATACTCCCGTATCGCCATGCTCACCTTTTCCCCTATTTTAGCATATTCCGTTTTTTCATTTCTGCCTTTCCCCTGCAGATACAATACTTCCATATCCCCGATATTTCTTAAGTCTTCAATATTCGCTCTCGCAAGTTCTATCGTTCTCAATCCGCACGTTGCCGATAACGCTATTATCGCATAATTCCTTTTTCCTATAACTGTGCTTCTGTCTATTTTATCCAGCACACTTTTAACCTGCACTGACGTAAGATAATCCCGTTTGTGTCCTTTATCTGTTCTTACGCCTTTAATATGGTCTGCGATGTTTTTGTACAAGTTTTCGCTTGCCAGCCACCTGAAGAAAAGCTTTACTACTCCCAGCCGAAAAATCGTTGTTGCTGGTTTATATTTCGTTTTCAGATATTCCCGATACCCGATAATATCTTCCCGTGTCGGTGTTGGTTTTTTTTTGTCAGCCAGGTATTTTGCAAAGTGAATTAATTCGTATTTGTACGCTTTTACAGT
>JAIXMX010000009.1:740-57565 GCA_020328155.1 Candidatus Endomicrobiellum agilis
TCATATATACCACAGCGTAACCCGCACCCTCCAACATCTTGCTCATAATTTTATTTATCATTTAAATCACCGCCGTTTAAAACCCGTTTGTTCCCGCTTCTACTATCTTCAGATTTTTACTGCCTTTATATTCTTTTGTCAGTATTCCCATTGCCAAAACAACATCGTACGGATTGGCAAACTGCGTCGATAAAAACATATCCACAAACGAAAACAATTCCGCTCTCTATTCTTCTTTCGCTTCCTCTGCCTGTTTTTTCGCACCTTCTATCGCTTCCTCAAACTCTTTCCTGTTGTCCGCCCCTTCTATTATTTCCTCTTTCATCAGTTCCCGTTCTCTCGCTCTCAATACCTCGCATTCTGCCTCGTGCAGTGTTATCCGCTTTCCCGAGACACCTGTTTATATCTGTCTTCCCAGTCTTCGTTCTCAGCTATCGCTCTTTTTATTATTTCTTTTAGCTCTTTCCGAGTTTCCCGCTCGGGCGCGACCAAAAAAATAAACGCAACGGAATTACCTGCTGCGTCTATTCTGAAATAATAATAAAAGGTTATTAGCGTAATCTTGTCATATTGTAAGAACAAGAGTACCTGTCATTATTATATAAGCATTTACTAAAATTTTGCAACTATTGAGAGGACATGACACAGAGAGCAGTCTTTACGCTAGACCAAAGGGTCTTTTTGCTTTATACTTTTTCGTATTTGCTGAGTCTATCTTTTAGGGCTTTGATTTCATGCTGAAGGCTGTTATAGAGTCTCTGCTGGTCTGTTATCAGCGCCGCCTGCCTGTTAATCTCACGTTCGTATTGTCCTCTGTCCACGCTATTATCAGGATTTGCCATGCCGCTGGAGTGAGTGCTTAACAGGTTCTGTTTCATTGTGTTAAATTTATTCTGCCAATCGTCCCCGTGCAATGCAGGCTTGCTGATAGTTGTATTTTGCTTGTTCCAGTTCCCTAGTCAACGCGTCCTTTTCCCCGCCTCCAGAGTTATTTGCTTTAAGCTGTTGGATTTCTTTGTTGAGGCTATCATTACTTTGTAAGGCTACTTTTTCTCTAGCCTTCGCTCCGATAGCCACTAATGTGGACGACTTTTCGCATTTGAAAAAATAATAACACAGACCTGACGCAACCACAAAAAGAAAAATGAAAGAGACTAAAGCTATCTTAAGTCCTGTGTTGTTGTTTGGTTGCAATACAGGGCTTTTTTGTTGCTCTGGGCATATGTCGGCAGGTGCTTTTTGTCGCGGCTCTGGTTGTACCGAATCAGAGACATCTGCAACAACGTCCGACGTGGATAGTTGACGAGGCGGGACAACACAACCCGATATAAGCAACAGCGCTAAAACAGCTGATATTACTTTCTTCATACCTATCCTATCCTATCCTATCGGGACAGTCGGAAGTAATAATAAATTTCTTAATGAGGTCGGAACCGCTTAAATCCTTCTTTGATTATTGGGCTTGGCCACCAATAAGAGGAAAACTGTTTGGAGTCGCTTTATTTACCCGCTACCAGAAGACTTATCAGAACCCTTTTTACAACAACAACAGCAACCACATTTACAAATTATGCTAAGAACAACCAAAGAAACAAAAACAACAGCACCTATACAGATACCAATTTCAGTTTTTGATATACCAAAGCCAGAGGATTCAGGGATTGAGAACTGTTCCTCAGGTAATGGTAACGGCGATGGTATTGGTCTGGGCGTTGGTGTTGGTGTAGGTGTAGGCGTTGGGTTTGGCGATGGACTTGGACTAACCTGATTAGCAGTTTTGGTATCAGTTTTGGCAGGTTGAGATTTGTTAGGCTGTTTGCCACAGCCTGAGACTAAGACTATACATAACAATAACGATATTACTTTTTTCATTCCTATCCTTTGGCAGTAACAACGAAATCTAAAATTCTTTCTATACCACACGGGCGGTTTTTATTTTTGTTCGAGCAGTACACTGAGGCGGTGAATTTCCGCTTTTAGCCGCTGCATTGCAATATCGTTCGCATTCAGAGACCTCTTTGCAATCGCGTATTTCAATGCCCATTCGCAGGGTGCCATGTCGGTTCTGTTTTCTACAGTCAGAGACTGAACTACTTTATCCGTTGCAATATTTTGTAATTCCAGCAATAGTTCTGCTTCCCTGCTTTGCAGTTTTTCAATGTCGCTTTCCAAGTCTGCTATCCGTCTTATATACAGCTGTTTTTGCTCGGGCTTAAACCAATCTTGTGTCTTTGCGGTATAATCATTTTTGAGCCGCTGTATCTGTTTATATTGTCGGATACCTAAGTACACGGCGGCTACAGATATTACAGATAAAACAATTATGGCCGCCCAATATCCTTTTGTGCTTTTTTCTTGCAATACAGGGCTTTTTTGTTGCTCTGGGCATATGTCGGCAGGTGCTTTTTGTAACGACTCTGGTTGTACCGAATCAGAGACATCTGCAACGGCGTCCGACTTGGACAGTTGACGAAGCGGAGCAACACAACCTGATATAAGCAACAGCGTTAATACAGCTGATATTAATCTCTTCATACCTATCCTATCCTATCCTATCCTATCCTATCAGGACAGGCGGAAGTAATAATAAATTTCTTTACATCATTTTTTTAGTGAGGTCGGAACCTCTTAAATCTTTCTTTGATTATTGGGCTTGGCCACCAATAAGAGGAAAACTGTTTAGAGGTGCTTTATTTAACCATGACCGCTACTAGAAGACTTATCAGAACCCTTTTTACAACAGCAACAGCAACCACATTTACAAAATATAACAAGAGCAATAAGAGCAACAACTATACCGATACCGATTTGAGTTTTTGATATACCAAAGCCAGAGGATTCAGGGATTGAGAACTGTTCCTCAGGTAATGGTAACGGCGATGGTATTGGTCTGGGCGTTGGTGTTGGGTTTGGTGATGGCGATGGACTTGGACTAACCTGATTAGCAGTTTTGGTATCAGTTTTGGCAGGTTGAGAATTGTTACGCTGTTTACCACAGCCTGAGATTAAGACTATACATAACAATAACGATACTAATTTTTTCATATCTATCCTTCGGAAGCAATAACGAAATCTAAAGTTCTTTCTATACCACACAGGACTCTTTTATTTTGCTTCAAGTAATCCGTTTAATCTACTTATTTCTCTCTGCATTGCGTCAATCGTTTGCCTGTTGTTAACCATCTCCGTAGCCCACCACTGTGGCACGCCTTCGGAAGGATTGGCTAGTTGGTTAAGGATTTTTTGCTCATTCCTTTTCCATGCTTCTATTACATCTCTTAATCGTTTTATTTCTTTGTTTATACTTGCTTTTTCGTCTTTGCATTTTTCGCTACAACCTACTGATTGTTGCATTTGCTGCAGTTGATTAACAAAATTATCGTGCATTTTAAAATGATGATAAGTGATGTAAACGCTGTAAGCTATGGCAAGCAGAGCAACGCTCCATCCTGCAAATGCCCACCAGTTGGTCTTTGGTTGCAATACAGGGCATTCTTTCTGCTCTGGGCATATGTCGGCAGGTGCTTTTTGTAACGGCTCTGGTTGTACCGAATCAGAGACATCTGCAACAGCGTCCGACGTGACTAGTTGACGAGGCGGAGCAACACAACCCGATATAAGCAACAGCGTTAAAACAGCTGATATTACTTTCTTCATACCTATCCTATCCTATCCTATCCTATCCTATGCGGACAGGCGGGAGATTATACCATATTGCTTTTTTCTAGCCTCACGCTCGGCTGAGACCATGATAATTAATTATTCAAAAACCGAAGGTCGCCTTTTTTTCCAAAACCTGAGACCGCTTTACATGGTAATTATAGTTTAGCCGAAAAGCTGCAAAAAAGTCAAATTTTGGTTTGTGCGTGCAAAAAAAAGGAGTAAAAAAAAGCGCGTGATTTGCGGTGCCTCTAAGGCGAATTAGAGGCAATCAATTCAAAAACGCACCCCTTTTTTTGCCTCTTGCCAACACGCACCAGCGATATCCTTGTTATACCTATTGTGTAGGAATGTAATCCAACCCTTTTTTTACCCAATCGGAATTATTCAATTTCTTTATCAATTCAGAAATTGCGCTATTTTCATCTCCCGCAATGGCTTTTTGAAAAAGTTTATTTGATTCAATATCGTTTATAGACATATTTATTACAGGCAATTCTGTACACTTAGTTCCCTCGTCTTTTTGAAGTATTTCAGCTTCTTTTTTAAGTTGATTAATTGATTCGGCGGGTTGCGTTGGCGGTTTGGCAATTTTTAATAAATGAGACAATAATTGTTTTTTATTTAAGTCTTTAAAACAATGTTTTAATGCTGTAATGCATATTCAGTCTTAATTTTCCATACTTCGTCTCTCTTTGTCTGTAATTTCTTATTAAGTGAGTTTAGTTTATCTTTTTCATTATTAAGTTCTTTTATCTCTTGTTCAATTTTTCGAATCGTTGTTTCAGCTTCTTTATTTTCTTTTGATAATGTGAAAATTCCTTTTAGAGCGCCGGATTCATAAAAATAGTCTTTTATAAAATTTTGATTATAAATAAGTACATTTTCGTCTGATAATCCTTTGATTTCACAATGCCGATATTTCTCTTTTGATTCCTCTGACTTATAATGGTATAAATAGTCTGAAATTATACTTTTTCCTGTTCCGTTTAAGCCGTAGATAAAATTAACTCTTTTGTCCGTTGACAATGTAACGGACTTTTTGCAACAGGCTGCTTTATCCATTATAATTTCTGTTATCATAATTCCATCTCCGTATTATTTCTATTTTATTATCAAATTATCCAACAATTCTTTTTTGCATAATTTTTTCACTGCAGTAAATGGTTTTTGGTCTTATTTGTTATTCTGAAAAAGCGAAGCCTTTGGAAAGTCCAGAAAAAATAAGAAACTGAATCTTTTGGGGAGTTTGCTCTCTCGGCATGACAAACAAAAGTTAAAGTTTTTCATTATCACTATCTTTTTTATGCGCTCGTTATCTTCTTGCTCGGTAACAATGATTTCAATTGTTTAGGTATTTGTCAGATAAAACGCTTAGCTAAACGACTTATGCGCTCTTGAACAGTTAATTACTGAGCTTTTATATATTCGATACTAGACTGAGCTTTAAACCAAGTATTCTGTCGTTTGGCATAGTGTCTCGTATCTTTTGAGAACTCCAAAACTAAATCGTCTCTTGGAATCTTTTTATCTAGGTATTGTACTATATGTCTGTAGCCTATGCCGCTTAATGCGGGGCAATTCTTATCAAACCCCATGTCTAAAACTTTTTGTGTTTCTTCAATCATACCACTGTCTATCATTTGTTTACATCTTTCGTTAATTCTTTTATACAAGATTTTACTCTCAACAGAAATACTGTAATGTTTAAAATTGTATCTCGGACTTTTAAGCTTAAAATGTTCTTTAAGAGTTTTTCCTGAAAGAATATTTACTTCGAGCGATCTAAGCAGTCTTTGCGGATTTTTTTTATTCTTTTCAGCAGCTTCCGGATCTAACTTTAAAAGTTTATTGTAAAGTTCTTCGTTAGATTGAGCTTTTAGTTCTTTTCTCAAAAATTCGTCTGCTTTAGGCATGTCGTCAAGTCCGTAAAGCAAAGCTTTAATATATAATCCCGTTCCACCTGTTATAACGGGGACTTTGTTTTTTTTTAAAATTTCTGCAATTTTTAAATCGGCAGCGTGTACAAATGCTGCGGCGTTGTATGTTTGGTCAAGATTTATAATATCAGTTAAGTGCTGCAAAACTCCGTCAATTTTGCGGAGTCCGTTTTGCAAAAGATATCCCTCTTTATTTGTACCGATATCTAAGTATTTGTAAACCTGTCTCGAATCACAAGAAATTATCTCGCCGTTTTTTGCTTTACAAAACTCAACAGCCTTTTTTGTCTTTCCGCTTGCAGTTGGTCCTGAAATAACAATAATATCCATAGTTTTTGCGCCGTCATCCGTCATACTGAAAGATGAATTTTTTGAAGTGTCTAAAATAAATAAACTATACCTGTGCAAAGTAAACAACATCTATTTTTTATTCTGTGAGTTCTTCAAATTTTTTTCTTTTAAGGTGGCGATAATTATCTTCTGTCAACTTATTTGCGTTTAAAAAATTTTTCTAATTCGCTTAATGAGATTCTATATGCTGTAGGTCTGCCATGAGGACATGTAAAAGGGCATTCGCATTTAAAGAGATCGTTTATCAATTTTTTGGCTTCAATAAATGAAACATTATCGCCTGCTTTTATACTTGCGCGGCAGGCTGAGCGAATAATTTTATCTCTTTTTTGTTCTATTTCCACATGTTTATCATCTTCAATATCTGAAATTATTGCCTTAACTATTTGTTCCATCGACATATTTCCAAGCAGCGCCGGATACGCTGTGATTCTAAAAGAATTTTGCCCGAATTCTTCAATGCTTATTCCCAAATCATTAAAAAGATTTAGATTTGCCTTAAGAAGCTCCGAAACACTTGGAGAAAGGTCAAAATTTTCAGGCATAAGCATTTGCTGTATTTTGACAGTCTGATTTTTCATCTGTAAAAGATAGAGTTCGTATCTCACTCTTTCTGCAGCAGCGTGCTGGTCAAAGATATATAAACTGCCTTTATTTTCAGCAATAATGTATGTGCCGAAAACCTGTCCGAGAATTTTTATGTTATTGTCAAAGTTTTCAGGCGTAAGTTCCTCCTGTTTTACAAGAACGTCAGCGTATCTGTCTATATTATGATTTTGTTTTGAAGGGACATAGTTGTGCTTTGGTTTGGGTTCTCTAACGTAAATAGCAGATTGCGGTATTTTAGAAATAGAGTAAGCATTGCGATCTTTACTCTTTTGCTTTGTAAATTCTAACAAGTTGAAATTTTCGGTTTTGCTTGTCATCTGAATGCTCGCGTCTCGAAGTTGTGTCTCTGATTTATCACGCGGCGGCTCCGCAAAAGACGAAGGATAAGCTATTTTAATTTCCGGGTAAGCGCACGATATAAGAGCATTTCTTAGCGCTTTATAAATAATGTCATACATGCCGTTTTCAGTCGCAAATTTTACTTCTCTTTTTGCAGGATGTATGTTTACGTCAATATCTGATGGGTCAATGGTAATATAAATTAACAGTCCCGCGTGTCTGTCGCGAGGGATTGATTCTTTGTAAGCCTGATAGACGCAATGCGTAAGCCATTTTGGATAATTTACAGGTCTTGAATTTACAAAAAGGTACTGGTATTTTCTGTTAGACAAAGAATCACCTCTGCCTGTAAAATAGATATCTGATGAAGCTTTAGGATGATCTACTTTTATATTTTTAAGCTTCTTTGCAAAATCTTTGCCTAAAATATCCGCAATCCTGTCTAACTTGCTGTCTGTCTGAGATGTAGAAAAAATAGTTTTATTTTCAGAAATCATTTTAAAGGCTATATCGTTATTTGTAAGAGCTGTTTCCTCAAGAGAACTTATAATTCTTGAGCGTTCGGTGGAGTCGCTTTTTAAAAATTTTTGCCGCGCCGGAGTATTAAAAAATAAATTTTTAATTTCCGTTATTGTTCCTTCCGCGCCTGCCCAAGGAATTATTTTAACATCTTTACCGCCGTCAGCTGAAAGTTTCCATCCGGAAGCTTCGCCTTTTTTTCTTGTTTTCATTTCAAAGTTTGAAATAGCTACTATGGAGGCAAGAGCCTCGCCTCTGAATCCTAAAGAATGAATATGTGATAAGTCGTTAAAATCGTCTATTTTACTTGTTGCATGTCTTAATATAGAGAGTTCCAAATCTTTTCTGTCCATAGCAAAGCCGTTGTCGGAAACTCTTATAAGCTTTTTGCCTGCTTCTTCTATTTCAACGGTTATGGAAGACGCGAAAGCGTCTAAAGAATTTTCTACAAGTTCTTTAACGGCGTTTGACGGGCGTTCTACAACTTCGCCGGCAGCTATTTTATTGATTGTTTCTTGCGGCAAAATATTTATCGGCATATTTATTTCCTTGCGCCTGTTCATTACATAATAAATTACGTATTATTTTTTTTATTTTATTAACAATTTGTTGATATAAATTTTCTTTCGATATTAGTAAAAACAAACACTTGCCATTGCTTTTTTCCTGCTAAGGAAGACACCGGTATATTCCCGGCTTTAGAAACTGCTTATGCCGACTTGTTCTCCATCTATAACTTTTTTAAGTCTTGGCGCAACATGTGTTATTGCATGTTCGCCCATTTCTGTGTCTATGTAATGCCTGCCTATAATATGTACCTTTAATTCCATCACTTACATCCTTTAGCCATGCAAGTAATCTAAAAAAATTTCCTCATAAAACTGTTCATAAAGTTTTCCCTTATTTCTTCCGCTGCGTGGAATATACGCTATCAAATATATATTACTGAAATTGAGATAAAAATAAGCCTGCATATCGTCGCCAAAAATGGAGCCAAGCCATAAGTGATGTAAAGTCCAATTAAGTACATAAGTTGCCGCATAGCAAAGTACGAAATTAAAATATGATGCGCTTATTTATATTTATCTTTCCAATCGCGTAATATATTAAATGCTTCTATGGGGCTTAAAGAATTTATATCAATATTTTTTAATTCTAATAAAATCTGGGGTTCTTGAGGTTTGTATTTGCTGAAAAATTCAATCTGCGGATTTTCATTGCGTTTTGGCAACTTAATGGTATTTGCTTCTAGTTTATTTAAGATTTTATAGGCTCTTTCTATAACCTGATGAGGTATTCCTGCAACTTTTGCAACGTGTATTCCGTAAGATTTATCAGCGCTGCCCTCAACTATTTTATGTAAAGGTATGACGTCGCCGTTCCATTCTTTAACATCGACGCTATAATTTGCCACGCCTTTAAGTGTTTTTGAAAGCCCTGTGAGTTCGAAATAATGCGTTGCAAAAAGTATTTTTGCGCCTGCATTTGCTTTTCTTTTTTCATCTGCAAAAAATTCTATTACTGCCCAAGCTATGGACATTCCGTCGTAAGTTGACGTTCCCCTGCCCACTTCGTCGAGAATTATAAGGCTCCTTTGTGTGTATTGGTTTAGAATGTTTGCGGTTTCCAACATTTCAACCATAAACGTTGATTCTCCGCCCGCGAGATTATCTCCAGCTCCGATTCTTGTAAATATTCTATCGATAAGCCCTATTTCTGCACTGTGAGCCGGAATAAAAGATCCGGTTTGAGCCATTATCACAATAAGTGCCGTTTGTCTTAAATAAGTGGATTTTCCCGACATATTTGGTCCGGTGAGAATCATTATTTTTGAGTTTTCATCAAAAGTAATATCGTTTGCCGTAAATTCGCCGTTTTTTAATATCTTTTCCACAACAGGATGTCTGCCGTCCTTTATAGAAAGCTCTTTACCGTCTGAAATTTTAGGGCAGACGTAATTATATTCCGCTGCATTTGCGGCAAATCCGCAGAAAATATCAATTTCTGAAATGGTCTGCGAAGTCTTTAGAATATTTGTAGTAAAAAGAGATATTTCTCGTATTAAAGTATTAAAGATGTTGCTTTCAAGTCTTAAAGTTTTTTCCTGCGCGGACAATATTTTTTCTTCAAAGATTTTCAATTCTTCGGTTATATATCTTTCGCCAGATGCAACAGTCTGCTTACGCACATAATGTCTTGGCGCCGATACAATGTTTGATTTGCTGATTTCTATATAATAGCCAAATACTGAAGTGTAACCTATTTTTAGATTATTTATTCCGGACGCAGCTCTCTCTTTAGCTTCTAGATTGGATATGTAAATTTTTGCATCAGACGACATTTGTCTTAATTCGTCAAGCTCTGCGTTGACGCCTTTTTTAATTACGTTGCCGTCTTTCAAAGATATAGGCGGTTCATCAAATAAATATAACGAAATTTTATCTATTGCTTGGGTGTTATCAGGAATGTCAAAATCCAATCCGTCTGTGGACTTTATAATTTTTAGAATGTTATTTATTATCTTTAATGAGTTTTTTAATGCCGCTAAATCTTTAGGTGTTGCGTTGCCTGAAGAAATTCTTGCAATTATTCTTTCAATATCGGAAACAGTTTTCAATTTTTCAACAATTTCTTTCCGTATATTTGAGTTCTCTATAAAGAATTTCACAGCGTTTTGTCGGGTTTCAATTTTTGGAATATCTAAAAGCGGTTTTATAAGCCACTGTCGTATAGTCCTTGCGCCCATGGGCGTTTTTGTCGAGTCCATAATTGAAAGCAGCGAATTCTCAGTTTTTCCAGTTGCCATAGAGTTGAGAAGTTCAAGATTTTTTATTGCTACGGTGTCTAGATGCATAAAGTCTGAATTTCTTGTGTATTTTATATCTGAAAAGATATCGACGCTTTGCGGCTGCATTTCCTTTATATAAGCGAGCAGTGCTCCGCAAGCGCAGAGTATTTCTTTTTTATTAAGCCCAAACTTTTTTACAGCGGTGGCATCAAAAAGCTCCGCTATTATCTTTTTAGCTTTTTCAATATCAAAAAAAGAATTGTTTATATCCGAAACAGGTAGTTTGAGTTTTGTCATGAAATCCGATATATATTTGTTTTGCATATTGCCGGCGGATATAATAAGTTCGCCAGGATTATATTTTGATACTTCCGTTTCAATAGATTTTAATGTTGCCTCAGAAGTGAAAAATTCGCCTGTCGATATGTCGGCTGCCGCAAATGCTGCACACATTGTAATTTCATCAAAAGTAACTGACATTAAAAAATTATTTTCTTTTGATTCCAAAAGAGTATCTTCTAAAATTGTTCCGGGAGTTATAACTTTTGTAACTCCGCGTTTTACAATGCCTTTTGCAGCTCCTGGTTCTTCAAGCTGTTCACAAATGGCGACTTTGAAACCTTTTGTTATAAGTTTTCTTATGTAAGAATTTATCGAATGGTAAGGAACTCCGCACATCGGCGTTCCCGCTCTTTGCGTAAGCACAACCTCAAGAATGGGAGCTGCTTTTATTGCGTCGCCGCCAAACATTTCATAAAAATCTCCTAAACGAAAAAACAGCACCATACCTGAATATTTGGCTTTAATATCCCAGTATTGTTTCATTAACGGCGTTAGATTTTCAGAAAATTTTTTAATTTTTCTACTCCCTGATATATCTTATAAGTAAATATTATAGACAGGACATAATATCTTGTTTCTTTAAAGGGTATTTTACATATTTTGTGACCTATTTCAGGATTTTTGTTGTACCAGCTTTCAACATTTCCTATTCCTGCATTGTACGCTGCTAAAGCCAAAATCAGATTGTTGTTATAATAATTTAAAAGCTTTCGCAAATAATATGTCCCAAACATTATATTTATTTCAGTTTCTTTAAGGCTTTTATCGGAATAATCCTTAATATTTAACTGATTTGCAATTTCCAATGCGGTTTTAGGCATTATCTGCATAAGGCCGACAGCGCCTCTATTTGAAACGGCGTTGGGATTTAAATTTGACTCTTTTTTCATAACAGCTTTTACAAGCAGAGAATCTACGATAAAACGTTTAGAATATTTAATTACGTAAATTTCATACGGATTTTTATCAAATAATCCAATTTTTTTTTCAAGATTGAAGAGAAGACATATTGTTAAAGCTAAAAGAGTATATCCGATAATTCTTTTCATATAATGTTGCCAAATAACGAATTTACCTTTGCTTCTTTTATATTAACATTAATATGTTTGCCAAGATACTCCTCTTTGTCGCCTTTTGCGAAAACCTTACGCCCGCCTCTTGTTCTCGCTTTTATAATGCCATTTTTAATTTTTTCGACTAAGACCTGCTGAGTACTTCCTATTATCTCCGAAACAATTTCAATAGAAATTTTATTTGCCTCTTCAAGTATAACCGCATGACGTCTTTTTTTTTCTTGTAAAGGCACATCGTCGATCATTCCAGATGCTTTTGTGTTCGGACGAGGAGAATATTTGAAAACATATAGTCCGTCAAATTTTATTGTCTTTACCGCTTCTAAAGTATCTTCAAAATCCTCGTCGGTTTCTCCGGGAAAACCTACGATAATATCAGTTGTTACACTTATGGCGGGTATGGCGGCTCTTAATTTTTTGATTAATTTCAGATAATGTTCGTGAGAGTATTTTCTGTTCATTGCTTTAAGGATTTTATCGGATGCAGATTGCATAGGAAGATGAATGTGGGAACATACTTTTGGTTCTGTCGCCATAATTTTTATCAAGTCGTCGCTTAAATCTTTAGGATGGTTTGTCATAAATCTTATTCTTTTAAGATTCTCTATTGTCGCAACTTTTTTAATTAACGCCGCAAAATTTACGTCTTCATATTTATACGAGTTTACATTTTGGCCTAAAAGCGTTATTTCTCTTGCACCGTTTTTTACCATTGAGGAACATTTATTTACTATTTTCTCAAAGTTTACACTTATTTCCTTTCCTCTTACAAAAGGCACTGTACAATATGAACAGTAGTTGTCGCAGCCTTTCATAATAGTAACGTATCTTGTGACTTCAGATTTTATTTCAGAATTTACTTTTTTTGCAAAGTCGCTCATATGGAACAAATCCATAATTCTTAAAGCGGCATTGTCAATATCTTTTGCGCCTATAATTAAGTCGACGCTGTTAAAACGTTTTTTAATCTTAGAACCAAGTCTTTCTGCCATACAGCCGATAACGACTACTTTTATATCGGGGTTTTTCTGTTTAAACTCTTTTATTCTGCCGAGGTAGGAGAAAGCTTTTTGTTCTGCCTGTGCTCTTACGGAACAGGTGTTTAATATAGCTACGTCTGCATCTGATAAGCTGCTTACTTTTGACGCTCCGTAGGCTGAAAAAACAGAACTAAGCACGTCAGATTCGCACATGTTCATCTGGCAGCCTATTGTTTCGATTAAATAGTTCAATAATTTATCCTGTATAATTTAGTCATATTATACAAAATTATATTGCATGGCAGAGCCGTCTGCAGTTTTTTTGGGTTTTGTATTTGTGTTAACTTTGATTTTTTTTTGCAAGTCTGCCGATTGGAATAAAAAAATCTCAATTTCAAAATAAAAAGCTGAAAACACCAAAAGGCAAGTAGTGCGGGTCAACCGCCAAAAGTTAAAATATTTTCGTGATATGAGACAAAAACATTCTATGTCCCGTTGACCGATGACCTTACATAGCTATAATTTTATTTAGCCAATGCATTTCCCATATGAAAAACGTATTGAGAAATGACGACGGCTGCGGAAAAAATATAGTTATGAAAGACGCTGCCGACAAAAACGGACCGAACGGAATATATCCTTTTTTTTCGATTTTCTTTGCAGCCAGAAGTATTAAGCCTGCTATACTTCCCGTAATAGCCGCAAGAAAAATTGCAAAAAGCGCTTTTTCCCAGCCGATAAAAGCGCCAACGCCTGCCATAAGTTTAACATCCCCGCCGCCCATAACTTCTTTTTTATAAATTAGTTGCCCTAAAAATCCAGCGATGAGCAAAACGCCTCCGCCGGTAAGAATACCTAAAATAGAATTAGCAAATCTTGGTAGATATGTTCCGCCTAGAACTGAATTCATAAAACTAAATATAACGCCTGTAATAATTAAAAGGATTGGAAATATTACGGGTATTATTCTATGGAAGTAATCTACTACTGAAACGAAAATCAGCGAGAATGTAAAAAAAGCAAATAAAATGAATTGAAATGAAAAAGAAAATTTATAAAAAAGAAATGCCAAAGAAAATGCCGAAAGAAATTTGACAAAAGATGTTTTATATATGGCATTTCCGATTTTAAATCCTATATAAAAAACTAAAAGTAATCCCAAATAAAAAAATATCATTGTTTACAATTTACTCAGTTTATCATAAAAATAGTTTATCCGAATTTGTTATTTTATTCTGTCTGCAGAGTCAGGACGTATCGCCAGCTTTATGCTTTGCCGCCTCTAAGCTGTCGGTATTGTTTTCATTATCGCGCGTAAATTGATATTGAATTTGATTTTTTACAGTGGACAATAAACATACGAATTTCCTATATGCAGTCTTTTGCAACAATAAACCGTAGTATTTTTCAGCATTGTCTCCATAGTAAATATTACGTTTTTCAAATAAGTAAGATCTGTTTTTATAGCTGTTTTTTCAGATTTTTTTTAAATGTCTGAGAATTTTAGGGCGGCAAAAAGGTAGAAAATTCGTTTATAACAGCAATTATTAACATTTTTATTCTATTTTACTGAAATCGTCCATTACTCAATTGCTTTTTGACAAATTGGCAACGCGTTTTTTTAATTCTTTTTCCACGCATTCTGGCACGAAATTTTTAATATTCCCCCCCAGCATTGCAATTTCTTTTACCATGCTAGAAGAAAGAAATGTATAAGACTGATCCGTCATTAAAAATATTGTTTCAATTTTTTTATTTAGCTTTCTGTTCATCAATGCCATTTGAAATTCATATTCAAAATCAGAAAGAACTCTCAATCCTCTTATTAAAACAAAAGAGTTGATATTCTCGAGGTAATTTGCCAGAAGTCCCGAAAAAGATGATATTTTTACATTTTTCAGCTTTTCTGTGATTTTTTGCAACAGATCAATTCTTTCTTGCAAAGAAAAGATGTGTTTTTTATTTATATTTTTTGTCACTGCAATTATTATTTTCGGAAATAAATGTGAAGCTCTGATTATGATATCTAAATGTCCTTTTGTAGGCGGATCAAAACTTCCTGGATAAACTGCCAAAATTTTTTTTGTCATAATCAAAATTTATATCAATTTTCAAATTGTTTTGTCAACGCGAAAGATGATTTCAGAAGTTTCTAACGAAACCCAAAATTGAGTTTATTACAATTTTATATTATACTGTTAAAATAGAAATTGAAAGTTGTTTTTGTGAAGTTTTGCAGGTAATGTGTTAAATCTCGTTTACTTAGGTGGGAAAATGAAGAAAATTTTTTATTTTTATGCCGCCTTATATTTGTGTTATATGATGTTGTGTTGTAACGCTTATGCTGAGGGAACGGAACTGACTGCCAGCGGAAACAAGGAGTTAGTTAGTTGGAATAAGGAGCTGGCTACTGAGAATGAAAATCTGATTGACGGTAATAGTAAGTTGGTTTGCGAAAATAAAAAGTTATATAACGAGAACGATAAGTTGGTTGCCGAGTGCGAAAGGTTAAGTGTTGAATGCTATAAATTGGTTAATGAGACTAGGAAATTGACTGGCAAAAACGATAAACAGATTAGCGAGAACATAAGGAGATATACCGAGAACGTAAAGCAGGCTAATAAGAGCGTTCAGCAGGTTAATGAGAACGCGGAGCTAACTGTCGAAAATAAGAAGCGTATTGCAGAGACAAAAAAACTGCTTGCCGAGTATGAGAAGCTCAAAAATGAAAATAAGAAGTTGAGGGTTGATAACGAAAAACTAGCTGACAAAAACGATAAACAGATTGTCAAGAACTTAAAACAGTACGCCGAGAATGTAAAAGTGTTTGATGAGAAGATAAAACGGTGTAAAAGTAATGCCGAGCTGATTAAGGCGAATGCGGAACGGTTTAATGTGAATAGAAAACAGTTTAAAGAGAACATTAAGCTGATTAATGAGAATTTAGAAGCTGCCGATTATGAGAGATTTATTTTTCGCGATAAGAAGTTGCTTAACGAACATGAGAGACTGACTGGCGAAAGCGAAGAACTGCGTGCCAAAAATAATAAGTTAGTTGAAAAATTAAATAATCTGTATATAAGAAAGTTGGTCGACATTTAGTGCAACTGAGAAAAGTAAAAGGATGCACGACGCGAGTTTTAACCTCTATCATCGTCTGAAAAAATAGAAAAGAATTAAATACCTCTTTTGATGTATGAAAATGGAAATATATAAAAAAAGAGAGTATAAAGTTTTCTAGTTGTTCCGTTTCTATAAGAACAGAAATTTATATTGTCATTATTTGCCATTGTAAATAAAGCAAAGAATCCAGCTGTTTGTTATAGCTGCTAAAGCTGATTATAAAAAACTTATAGCATTCCCGGTGAAAGATGGAACTTATTTTAGTGTTAAGTAACCTTGAAAAAGGTAAACGTCAAGAATTCATATACTAAACTTTAAACCAAATAGATATCCATTTTTTTGTGCCTGACATGCTTTTTCAATTCAATCTTCTAAATATTATCAAGACTATCAAACTAGTTTTTAAATATTCCATATAGATATTACTTTCCAACTTGAGTCTTGAATTATGCTCATATCAATATAAAAAGGTTTGCAAGTGGTTCTATTCTTTTAGGCTAACAGCGAATGATATAAAAACGGAGAGGGAGGGATTCGAACCCTCGATACGGTTTCCCGTATATCAGTTTTCGAGACTGACGCCTTAAACCAACTCGGCCACCTCTCCAATTATTCGGCTAGATATCAAGCTTAATAAAATATGACAAACTATATAGACCTAACCATAACTATGTTCCGTGATTGCTCATAATTTCGCGCTTACCTCTAAACTTGTTTGCCTTGCCTTATTTGGCAATAGCAATACGGTTCAATTTTCTCCGGAATCTTTGAATTATAAAGAATACTTTCAGAATTTCGTAAAGGATTATCTATTGCCATGGGTGAAAAATTTCGTCATTATCAGGATTCCATGTTGCTTTTTTGTCGGAAGACGTACTTGTTTTTGCGTTGAGTTTAAGAGAGAATTCGCTTTCTTTGTCCGCTTGTTTTTTCCACGTTATACTGAAATTATAGCAATGCAAATCTCTGTAAAGCCTAAATTCATATTCATTTATTTTACTGTTCGATATAGAGTCAAATGGGATTGTTGTTTTTACATTGAAATCTAATTTCCATTTGGGAGTGAACCATATTCCAACTCCTAAAATATTATCAATTTCGCGGTTTCTGTAAAGATTCAAGAATTTATCATATCTTTGATAAAAAGTGCCAAAATTTAAATATACTTTCTCTAGGTTGCCGATTATTAAATCTAGCTTGAGAGAATTGAATTTAAACGTATCTAGAAATTGTTTTTGTCTTATGAATTGTTCTTGTCTTATGAATACAGTCATATCAGAATTGAGAGTCCACATTATTTCTGTGACAAAAGGCAATGGCAAATATTTGTTTAAATTATACGCAAAAAAGTTTTGAACTGCAACGCTCTCTCCGAAATACATGTTATTATTGAAAGACAGAGAGTTTTTTTTATTTCTCAGAGTTTTAGTGCCTAAGAATTTCGTTTTCGTTATTGCATTTGTTATTGCATAATTGACATTCCAGTCCATCCAGTCTGTAACTCTAAATCTCGCATTTGAAGAATATGTGTATTTTATGAAAAAACCGCCGTATTTTTCTTCTCCAAAATCATCTTTATTGAAATGTTGTACCGTTATTTTTAGAGCAGGAACTAATGTAAACTGGTTTCCAAATTTAAAATCTCTCATCAGTTTGTAATAGAAAAAACTGTCATTTTTACAAAAGGGCTCCTTATTTTTAGAAAGAGTTCTGTAAACGTTTTGGTACATAAAATAGAAATTGTGTATTACTCCTAAAAAAATTTTTCTAGAATAAGACGCTAACTCCGCTTTGGGAAGAGCTGCATTTAATTTTTTCGTAGGTTTATCAGTGCTGCGATACATGAAACTTATATTTAAATTTGTATCAGATCCTTGTCTTGTCACAGAGGCATAATGATTGTGATTATAAAAAGGATAATTCCCCTGCAAAAACGATGAATCTATACACTTATCATAATTACGATCATAAGGAGGATGATTCTCCTCCAAAACCGATAAATCTATAAGCTTATCGTTACGCTTCTGCTTATTAAGCTTATCGTTACGCTTCTGCTTATTAAACTTATCGTTACGCTTCTGGTTATCAAGTTCTATATCTATATTGTTCTTAAACCGTGCCATCCATCGCATGCTCCACGTACTGTTTACTACATGTAAGTAATCAGACGTTACTTCACACTTTTTAAAATTGTTAGTTTCATTAATATTGATATCTCCATTTGCATTTTCCGCTAAGTAATCAATTTTTATTCCGTAAGAATTTTTTTGTTTTCTAAAAAAATCAGCAAAGACTTTTCCTTTTAAAGATTTGCTTAACGCGCATGAGATTACCGTATTTAAATACATACTTTTATTTTCAAATTTTGGATTAAACTCAATTTTTAAATCTGATCCGAAAGATTTATCATCTTTGAGAGATTTTGTAAATATTGGAAGATAAAATACGGGAACTTTTCCGATATAAAAAACGGCATTGTAAACGGTTAATCTTTTATTTAGTTCAAGTCTTCCGTGCTTTGCCCTGAAATGAGTGTGAGGGTTGTCTAAATCACATTTTGAAAACTTTATAGCTTTTATTACATATATATCTTTGTTCTGCATTTCTATAGATTTTGCTTGAATAAATGTAGAAGAAGAATATCCAAAAGTTTCGTCTATATGTCCGGTTTCTTCGTCGTAATTATATGTAGCGCTCTCTGCATAAATTATAGTTCCAGACTCTTCAACCTTAACATTCCCGAAAGCTTTCACAGTTTTTTTGTCAAATTCTATATAATCGGCAGATACTTTTCTATTCTCCCAGTTAAAAACAGCATTGCCCTTTGCGAAAAGCTTCCCGACTTGTTCATCATATTCGAGATTATCTGCAAATATATCAATCTCACAAGCGAAAGCACTCAGAGCCGATAATAATATGACTGTAAAAACTATGATTCCCTTAAATAAAAATTTTTTCATTGAGAAAATTACTGCTTATGAAGCATTGCAGCGACTGTAACTCCAAGTTTACGCGTATATTTTGAGGTTATAATTTTACAAATTTTTACCGACAATTTAAATGCCGTTTTTCTTAATTCCATTTGATGCGAAATCCATAAAGTATTTGCCTATTTAATCTGCTCCGCATATCTTTTGCAGTTTTATCTCTGTCTATGGTGGCTTTAAATAGTAATTGAGACGTTGTTAGCGGATAATTTTTGCCCATAGATTTGTCAATTATAGGTGAATTGTTTTTTTTCAAATACTCAAGCCAGCGTATTCTAACAGATATTTCGCGTCTATGAATGTCTCCGCTCGCCTATTGTTTCCATATTTACAGATTCAAACCAGCAATCATAACTCCGCTGCAGGTATTTTTTTCTTTTAATTCCTCTCTTATTTGTCTTTTAAATAAAGCATATGAAATGCTATAGTCAAATCTTAACATCTTTCTCGCTTATTTTCGCATACCTTTTGTTTTCATAATATAATAGAAATACAAATAGTGGTTAAACCTCAGATAAGGAGAGTCCAACTTTATTTGGACTAATATATCTAGTGTGATTGGTAACATCGCAACTTTCAGCTGATTATTGAAAAGTATTTGCTGAGTGCAAAACAGCAAGTTCATCAAGAAATTAGAGCGTTCTCTCGTCGCTCCTTTTTCAATTTATATTATAATAAAGCAACAGTATTAAGTCTTTAATTTTTTGTATATTATATTTTTACGGAGCAGCTTTAAACGCGAGCCGCTCCATTTTTATTTTAAAAAGAAACTGAAGTTTCCTATAAAAAAGGCAAAGGCATAACGCGACTTAATAAGCAATATAACAATATGTCAGAACGCTGTAAACAAGGCTCAAGAGAATGCGCGAGTTCAATGTTGGGAGGCAGACGCCTTCACGTTCTTTTACACAAATACTTGTAATATTTAAAATACTTAAAATAAGAATAAACAAAAACAGTCGTAGCCACCGAAGTCCGACTAAGAACATGCGTACACCGATAAGAATGAAAACACGACAAAAAAGCGAGTAGATAAAAAGAGATAAAAAAAAGCGCCAGTTATTTTTTAAAAGATAAAAATTGTAAGGGAAAAGACCCAAGACATCATAAGAAGCGCGACGATAAACGAAATAAGAAACCATATCCAATACTCTTTTAGGGACGTTATCGGAAGCAATATAGGGAAGAACGCTTCTCTAGAAGGTTCAGCACGCGGCAAAAAAATAAGGAAAGCAAGAAGAAAAACAGAAACACAAAATAATAAAAATAACAAAAACTTTATTTGTTACTTTCTTACTCTCTAACTTTTGGCGGATTTAATGCCAAAAAGAATAACTCTACATCTCAGAAACGAACATAACAGAAAGAAAAGAGAAAAAAACAGCATTTTAATAGTATTTTAAATTTAAAAAAACAGTTATACTTTAACAACATCATTCGCTGTAAGAAGGTCATTTCTTACTTGAGCTTTTTCTCCCAGAAGCTTGATATTCATTGCCATCGTGGAGTCAGGTTTAATATTTTCCTTAAGCTGTTTGTTTTTGTTTGTAAGACTTTCAACCTGCTTCTTCAACTACAGTTTCTCGTTCTCTGCTTGCCCTTTCTCCTTTGCGTCCTCAACTATAAACTAGAACATAGTGAGCGTTCCATTGTTGTATATTCTGTGATGTTTTTATTAGTTTGTCGCTCATTGTCTTTTTTGTTCTTTAATTTAATTTTGGAAGCATTACAATATTTCCCCAAAAAGGCGATCGCAGTCTAGCTTGTTCCTTTATTTCTTGGAGTAACTTTTTCCTCATTTCTGAGAAAAGTTAATTGTTGTTTTAATACTATTATTCTCCTGCTTGATTGCGAAGATTTTTCATATGTTTCTATCTTTTAATCTTTTTCATTTATTTTTCTCATACACGCTTTATCTAAAGAGTACAAAGTATGCTTAAAAATTATCGGTTAATTCTTCCATGTATGCTTTAGGATGAAGGCAAGCCGGACATTTTTCTAAAGCCTCCTTACTTTCATATACGTAACCGCAGTTGCGGCATCTCCATTTGACAGTTATATTTTTTTTGAAAACTTTGCCGCTTTCAAGATTACTGAGAAGTTTCAAATACCTTGTTTCATGATGTTTTTCAGCAATAGAAATTCTTCTGAAGCATTCAGCTATTTCAGGAAAACCTTCTTCGTCGGCAATTTTTGCCGCTTCCGGGTAAATTTTTGAATGTTCTTCATTTTCGCCCGCAGCGGAGAGTCTTAAGTTTTCAACGGTGTTATTTATAATTCCGGCAGGGAAAGTCCCTGTAATTTCGAGATTGCCGCCTTCCAAGAATTTAAAAAATCTTTTTGCATGTTCTTTTTCATTATCTGCAATTTCCGCAAAAACTGCAGAAATCTGTTCAAATCCCTCTTTTTTTGCTTTTGAAGCAAAATAAGCGTATCTCATTCTCGCTTGAGACTCACCTGCAAATGATTCTAACAAACGTTTTTCTGTTTTTGTTCCTTTAATTGATTTTGCCATAGTTGTTTTATATCCTCCATATAGAATAATAACTACTCACAACAACAAATCACTACTGCCGCCCCCGCTCAAAACATTTGAGTAATTGACGATACGGGAAAAGACGTCTATTAATAACGCTATCGAGACAGTCACGATATAATAATCGCATTTTTAAAAGATTTTATCCTTTAAAATCCCGTATCTATCGTTCTTTTTTTTAAGATTCTTTTCAAAGACTCTGCTTTTTCACAATAAAAAACAAAATCCTGTTTACTGTGGCGGCGATTGTAAGGGTATGACAACGACAATTTTCCGATTAAACATTCCAGAGGCAATAGATAAAAAAGACTTTATCACCATATCCATATCATACTTTAAAGCTTTACATTATTCCACTTTTACTTCATTAAACCATTTGCCATGCACATTACAACTTTCTATAACCTGAACCTTGCCTTTTGTACCGTCTTTTAAACGAATAACCGCAGTAGGATTAATATCAGATGTAAGCATAATATTTTCAACAAATTTATTATCAATGTAAAAAGCTATTTCCATTATATGATGTTCCGGCAAAGCAGGATGGAGAATTTCTCCGATTTTTACGCGAACGTCTATATAGTCTGCACCTGGAATTAAACCGCGTTTTCTGACCACCGCAAATGAAGGTATGTGTTTTTTTTCCGTTTCGCCGGAAATCGCTTTAAAATCCGTCATTTTGTAAGCGTCTTCTTTATCTTCAAATACGTTTTTTGCGCGGCAAACAGGACACTGTTCCCTGTTTCCATCTAAAGCTATGTAACCGCACACCTTGCAAACCAATCCTTTCATAATACCTCCTTCAGATATCCTGTTGATTTTTATTTTTGGGGGACTTTTCAAAAGCTTCAATCCACCATAGAGCGATAGAAAATAACTTAGCGACATACCTCAGACTACAACATTTTTGAATAATATAATCCAGAAAGAGTATTAGACTATTTATCAAAAAACAAACGACTTTCTCCTATTTTCTTTTTTCGTTTTTTATTTTTAAAGCAAAAGTTTTCCCAGTCTCAAAACATTTATCAAGCTCGTCGCCAGTCGGATTGAAAACAACCCGCAAAGACGGTTCAAAAGCGGTCATGCTGGAAACTGTATTTTCTATATCTCCAGCGGCTTCCCCGCTCCAACCGTAAGAGCCAAATGCAAAAGATTTACGTCCCTTAGCTTTCGATCCTTTAAGAAAATGCAGAAACCCCGCCAGAACAGGAAGCATTTCTCCGTCATGCGTCGACGAACCAAAAATCCAGCCTTTCGCATCAAGCATATATGAGGCGATATCCGTCCTGTCATTTTTTGTTACATCAAATAAAATGGCTTCAACACCTTCTGAAGTTATGCCTTCAATAATTTTTTTTGCCATTTTTTTAGTAGAGTTCCACATCGTTTCATAAACAACTGCAACTCTATTTTGGCAGGAATGAGACGACCAATATAGATATTTCTGCATAATTTCAGGTATATGTCTGCGCCATACAAGTCCATGACTGGGAGCAATAAACTCAATCTCAAGATTTAGTTTGCTTATTGCGGAAAGTTTTGCGGCAATAAGCGTATTGAAAGGCCAAAGTATGTTTGCATAATATTTTTGCGCTTCATCTATTAAAGCGGCAAAATCGACTTCGTCATCAAAAACTTTGTTTGTCGCGTAGTGTTGACCAAAACCGTCATTTGAAAATAAAATCTTGTCATAAGCGGAATACGTAAACATGCTGTCAGGCCAGTGTATCATCGGCATATCTATAAAGTCCAAAGTTCTTCTGCCGATATTTAAGCTTTGTCCGGATTTCACGGCAGTCCAGTTGCCGCTTAGTCCGTAATATTTTAAAAGTCCCTGTCTCGCTTTTTCGGTTCCGTAAATTTTTGCATTTGGACACAATTTTAATATTTCAGGAAACGCTCCGGAATGATCCGGTTCAATATGGTTGATAACTATTATGTCTATTTTGGAAACATCCACGATTTTCTTTATATTTTCTATCAGTTCTTTTTCAAAACCTTTACGAACCGTATCAATTAAAGTAACTTTCTCATCGACAATTAAATAAGAATTATAAGTAACGCCTCTTCTTGTCACATAAGTATGTCCGTGAAAATGCTTTTCATTCCAATCAATTGCACCAACTGCATAAACCCCGTCTTTTATTAATCTAGCCGCCATAAAAAAACTCCTCTTTTATAGTACAGAAAATCGCGCCTGCCGACAAAAACGCTGTAATTACCGTACTTTTTTGCCGTAAAAAGACAGATATCTTTTTGTATATCTAGTCTTGCAAACAGAACATTTTTTAAAATATCTCTTATTCTTTGTTGGCACAGAAAGATTTGCAGAATCTAAAGGAATGGCAAAGCTATTTCCAATCTTGTTTCACAATGAAAACAGGAAGGATCTTGATATTTAGGCATCTGAAGTTCAAGAATATTATTTTTTCCGTTTAGCATTATAGTTTTCAACGGCTTTATGCAACGCATCTGCTCCCAAATTGGAACAATGCATTTTATTTGACGGCAATCCGCCTAAAGCTTTTGCGACGTCCGCGTTTGTAAGATCCATGACTTCTTCGAGCGTTTTTCCCATAACCATTTCTGAAACCATTGAAGAAACAGCTATTGCCGCGCCACAGCCGAAAGTTTTAAATTTCACATCTTCAATTTTATTGTCTTTAACTTTTATATAAAAAGTCATCATATCGCCACATACCGGATTTCCCACTTCTCCGACGCCGTCGGCGTCTCTTATTTCTCCGACATTTCGCGGATTTGCGAAATGATTCATAACTTTTTCTGAATAAAACGCCATTCATATCCTCCAGCAATATTCTTTACCGCTTATTTTTATCTCAACAACAATATACTGCTCAAATTCGTCAAAAAATTATCTCTTCCGTAGGAGCGTGCGGTGACCCAAATCTTTTTCTCCCTCTCCAAAGCGTAGAGAAGTAAAGAAAGATAGTGGTTGCGAGGAGAGTTCATTTTTCATTTCACTCCCGACTTACTTTTCTATATCACAGTGATCATCAAAATCAGCGCCCGGTCCCGCCGATTTTCTGCTGCCGGTCCGCAGAAAATACGAATACAGAGACGACATATCTCTCAGTCTTTTAACGATATTCGGGAACACCTCTACAACATAATCTATCTCTTCTTCCGTATTAAATTTTGACAAAGTAAATAGAATTGAACCCTGCCCAACTGCAACGTCAACACCCATAGCATTTAAGACATGCGAAAGTTTAAGATTCTTATTGGCGCATGCAGAACCGCTTGCCGCCATGATTCCCTTGGCATCCAAAAGCAGAAACAGCGCTTCCCCTTCAACAAATTCTATTGAAAAATTTACATTTCCCGGCAGGCGGTTTTCACGAGCACCATTTAAATAAATATATTCTATTCTCTTAGGAAGCTCGTCAATAATTTTATCTCTTAATTTCTGGACAGTCTTAGCGTTTTTTGTAATTTCACCTTTAACTATTTCGCATGCTTTTCCAAAACCGACAATGGCCGGAAGATTTTCAGTTCCGGAACGTCTAGAATTTTCTTGAACTCCGCCCTCTATTTGAGAACTAATTCTCACGCCTTTTTTAAGATACAGCGCTGCCGCGCCTTTAGGTCCGTACATAGAAGAAGCCGAGAAAGTTAAAGCATCAACCCCTAAATCTTTAACATCTACGGGAACTGTTCCGCATGCACCGACTGCATCTGTATGAAAAGCAATAAAGTCGCTTGCGCTGCCACTTTGCTTAACTGCAGAAACTAATTTCTTTACGTCTTGGATTGTGCCTACTTCTGGATTCGCATATTGTATAGACACTAAAATCGTGTCTTTTCGCAACGCTCTTTTCAGTTCAGCTTCGCTTACATTGCCTTTACTATCAACCGGAATAAAACTTACTTTAAAACCTTCTTTTTCAAGTCTTTTCACAGGATTTAAAACTGAAAAATGTTCGATTGAAGAGACAATAATATGTCTCCCCTTAGTTTTTAAAGTGGCGACAAGACCTTTTATCGCTAAATTATTTGATTCCGTACCGCAGGATGTAAAAATAACTTCCTCGCTATCTGCATTGATTAAATCTGCAACTTGCCGTCTTGCTGTTTCAAGAGCGTCTTTGGAAAAAGAACCAAAAGAGTAAATGCTTTGGGGATTTCCGTAATGCTCAATAAAAAACGGCTTCATAGCGTCAAATACTCTTTCGTCAAGTTTAGTGTTCGACTGGTTATCAAGATATATATATTTCATAAGTTGCTACTCTTTTTCAAAAGCACTTTTAGGAGCGCCGCATACCGGACATATCCAGCTGTCGGGAAGCTGTTCAAAAGGAGTTTCCGGAGCAATACCTTCGTCAGAAAAACCTGAGTCAGGATTATAAACATAACCGCATACCGAACATTTCCATTTTTCCATAATATTCTCCTTATTTGAATCTGCGACTGATTACTTTGATAATTATCTATATTTAATTTATAGCTTTTTTTGCAAATGTTTTCACCTTTCTCATTTTTTTAAATTTAGAGTCAGAGTTTTAACATCATTTAATAATGCGTTCGCGGAATCTTTGTCTAAATTTACAGAAGCAAACTTATAAAAGTCAAACCTCTCCAACATGTTTATTATTTCCGCAATTTTTTCATCATTCGCACCTTTCACCCGCAAATTATACGCTATCTTGTCTCTCTGTAAATTATCCGATACTACGCTAGTCTCAATATTTATGATTTCAATCAAAGCTTTATAAACTAAATTCATTGCGGCTTCAAAATTGTTTTCGGAAATTTCAACTTCGGCTTTTTTTATAAGTTTCTGTATTCCAGCAAAATGAGAAACTTTTAATTTTTTTAATGGATTCCTGGATATTTTATCTACATACATTTTATAACACGCACTCAAAACAAGCAATATAATAAAAGGAGCAAATATTAAATAGAACGCAGGTTTTTCTATAAGATATCCTTTGTACATTTCAAGAGTTTTTATATGCTTATTGCAGTTTATGTCTTTACGCACCATGTTTATCTTTGATTTATCTTCGACATTCTCTTTAGGATATACAGCCATGCCGCTTACGGTAATTTTTTGCGGAGATGTTTTTATGGTTTCATATTGTTTCTTTACGGGATTAAAGAAAGAAAGACTTACCGCAGGTATTTCCTTTTCGCCCGGCATAAGTGGAATAAATATCGTTTTAAATTTTTTTGAATTACCGGAAGCATTCGCGATTATAGTATCATACTTCTTAAAGCTGTCATAAACGCCAAAGTTTATATTGCTTACGCTTTTCATATTTCCGCTGCCGCTTACAATCACGGTCAAAGTTACAGGTTCGTTCGTATTAACGTCCTTTTTATCAATAGAAGCTTTAATTTTAAAATCGCCTATAGCCCCTGAAAAATCAGATGGTTTACCTTCCTGAGGTACGGGGATAACTTTTATTTCTATTGCATTGGTTTCTAAAACTTTAGTTTGTCCGTTTTTCATATCTGCAAAAAAATTGAAAAAATCATCCGCGATGGAAGATGCTGAAAAATCCATAACAGATACTTTCAATTTCGCAGGTAAAATTGTCTTTATTCCAGTTCCGACAGGGTATAAAACTGTTTCCATTTCATCGACACGATAATTTAAACCGTCCACAACCTCAAAATGACTTTTAAGTTTTGAACCGTCGTTCCAAAAACCTGAAAAATCCGGCGGATAATATTCAGGGTTTGATGCTAGATCAACATTTGTATAAAAACTGAACTTATAAACCAGCTTCTCATTTTCATAAGCGGTTTTCTTATCTACAGAAGCTTTTACAAAAGCTTTTCCCGATGTATTTTGCAACGGCTGCTGTTGATTATTGCCGACAGGAATATTCTGAACGCTTTGAGCCGGGATAACTTCAATTTCTATGCTTTCCGTCAGATATGTTTTACCATTAAACGCTATTTCGGCAGGCTGTATTGTAAATTTCCCTGTTCTTTTTGGAGCTAAAGTATAGCTGTGCGTTACGCTAACGCTTGTCTTGCCGTTGATTACAGATATACTCTGCGAAGCAGACTTTCCAAACCTATTGAAATCCGGCAAAGCGTCCATTTTATGCTCCGGAAGATTTACGCCCCCTCCATTTACTGTAATCGAATATACAAAAGACTCGTTTAACGACACGGTTCTCTTATTTACAGACGCCTCAAAATAAACGGCATCGGCATATGCCGTAACAGATGAAAAAAGCAATGCGGCAGGCAACAATATTTTCTTAAACATTTTACCAATCCTCTTGAGGTTGATTTAATGCTAATTTTTTATTTTTACCTCTTAACTTACCGGCTTTTTTGTCGGCTTCGTCATAGTAATTCAAAAACATTGTCTCAGACATATTCCTTTTATCTTCCTTTTTCTCTTGCTTTCGCATTTTCAGAGTCCCAATCTGTTTTTCTTTTTGAGATTTATCTTCTCGAGATATATTTCCATTAGGCGCTTTATCTCCAGTCAGTCCTGCTTTTTTTAATGCTTTTATTTTACCGTTTATTTCCTGCCTTTGTTTGTTAAGTTCCTGCTTTTCTTTCTCTATGTCTTCCCGTGATTTCTGCTGTTTTTGAATTTCATCTTTGCCTCGAGAATTCTGTCTTCCAGCGCTCTGTCCCTTTTGTTTATCTAATTCTCGCCGCTTTTTCTCGTTTTCTTTTTGGGATTTATCATTCTGCTCCACTTGTCTCTTCAAATTTTGTTCTTCATTGTTCTGCCGCTGGCCGCTGTCGTTTTGTCCTTCCTCTCCGCGGCTTTGCTTTTTCCGCCAATCGTCTTTCTGTCTGTTACTCTTACTATTATTTTGTCTGTTGTCTTTTTCATTTAGCTTCAATAGCGCTGCTTCAAGATTATATTTTGCATCTTTATCGCTGGGGTTTAATTTTAACGATTTTTTATATAAATCAGCGGCTTTCTCAAAATCATTTTTACTGTACTCTATATTTCCTAAGCCGTATAAAGCTGTAAATTTTTTATCATCGCCGGCATCTAAAGAATTTAATACACTGTTGTATTTCATTTGCGCTTCGTCAAATTTACCCAGTTTATATTCTGCTCCAGCGGCATTGTTTAATATATCGTAATTACTTGGTAATTTTTCAAGTTCTCTGTTAAAATTTTCAGAGGCGGCTTTAAAATTTCCGTCATTAAAACACTTAACGGCTTTATTGTTCCCTTTTATATCCTTATGCGAAAAAATCAAAAGAAAAATTAGCAAAGCCGTCGATAAAGCTAATAAAAATATTTTCAGTTTCATATCTTACGCCTCAGCGGAAAGAAAAGTTCCGCAAACAGCGCGATCAAACCAAGAAGCAAAAATGTTTGAAACCTGTCAATTTTATTGTTTCTTTCGCTGACTTCGCTGTTATTTTTATCCAAATTGCGAATAGTTTTTAAAAGCAATGGATAATTGTCTTCATCTGAGACATTAAAATATCTTCCGCCCGTTTCTTCGGCAACAGTTTTCAATAAAACAGAATCTAATCTACTCATAACTATTTTCCCGCTTTTGTCTTTTACATAATCTCTTGCCGCGCCCGTTTCGTCCCTAATTGGAATAGGAGCGCCTTCATGTGTTCCTATTCCAACAGAAATAATTTTTAAGCCCGCCTCTTTTGCCGTACACATAGCTTCTTTTATTTTTGGGTCGCGATTTTCGCCGTCGCTTATCAGAAACATTATCCCGCCACCTGCTGCTCTACTGCTTACCGCTTTTGAAGCAAGCGCAACCGCATCGCTTATTCTCGTACCGCCCAAAGGAAGATTGTCTGTTTCAACGTTTTGTAGAAACATTTTTAACGCCTGCAAGTCATAAGTCATAGGACATTGCCACATCGCTGTCCCAGAAAAAACGATAATACCAATTTTTTCGCCAGGGTTTTTCTCAACAATCTCTAAAATCATCATCTTCGCTTTTTCAAGCCTATTCGGTTTTAAATCTTCGGCAAGCATACTTCTTGAAATGTCCAAAGCTATAATTATTTCAGAAGATTCTTTAACTACTGTTTCCGCTTTTTTCCCATACTGCGGACGCGCCATCGCGAGAATAATAAAAAAAAGACCGATAAGAAACAAAACGTGCTTTATCGCATAAGCTTTTAAATTAACGACCGCAAGCGTTGGTATATTTATTCGCGATATCAAGAGCCTCAATGCAGTTTTTCTTTTTTCAAATGCAATATAAAGGAAAACCGCTAACGCCGGTATTAACAAAAGAAGCAGTAAATAAATTTTATCCGCAAACATATTTCTTTCCTTCCGTTTTTCCCGCCTGTCATTTCTGGACAGATAGAAGCTTCTAAAAATTCCCTATAAGTCCGGATATTTCAAGAACTTCATTCTCTCAGTATGTCGCTTTCTGATATTTGCCGTTTATTCCGTCGTTAGTTTTCCATTTTGCCATCAAGGAAGTTTCCTCAAATAAGCGTTCTCTAAAATAATTATGAGCAGCAGCAAAATAAAAGCTGGAATCAAAAAATATTTATACAGCTCGCTGTAATTAGTAAACTGCACGACTTCAATCTCGTATTTTTCCAGCTTATCTATCTGTTTCATTATGTTTTCAAAAGACTTTGCATCTCGCGCCATGAAGTACTCGCCGCCGGTATTACGCGTTATTTCTTTTAAAACATTTTCATTAATCGCATCCTGCGTATATCTAACTTTTCTTTTACCAAAAAACGGATCGTCTATCTCATAAATCGCGCCCTCAGGACTTCCCACTCCTACGGCATAAATTTTTATATCATAGCTTTGAGCTATTCCTGAAGCGGTTACTGGATCAATTTCGCCCGCATTATTATTGCCGTCGGTAACAAGAATTATAATCTTACTTTTAGCCTGACTGTCTTTTAATCTATTGACGGAAGTCATTATGGCAGAACCTATCGCCGTACCATCAAGTCCAGTATCTCCGATATTTATATTTTTTATAAATTCGGCAAGAGAACCTTTGTCGGTCGTAAGCGGACACTGCGTAAAAGCAAGCCCTGAAAAAATTACAAGCCCTATCCTGTCATATTTTCTTTCTTTAACAAAATCCTGCGTAACTTTTTTTGCGACTTCCATTCTATTTAATGGTCTAAAATCCAGAGAACGCATACTCGTTGAAGTATCGAGCGCTATCATAATATCAATACCTTGATCGCTTGACTGTTCAAAAGTTTTCCCAACTTGCGGTTTCGCAAGCGCGACGATAATCAAAATCAGCGGAACATATCTTAAAATCTTCAAGATATTCAAAAGTACTATTTTAAATCCCGTGTCACTATTTTTAAGTAAACTTACACGCGGAAAACTGATATGAGAGTTAAAAGAGTTTTTCTTTGTAATATTAATATACGCATACGCAAACACAAGCGTTGGAAAAAATATTAAAAGATATATAGGACTTGCAAATCTCATAACAACTCCAAAAGTTTTTTTGTAAAATTATAATTGTTCTCTATTTCAATTTTACTCGGCGTAAAATTGGCATATCTCGCCAAATTAAATATTTTCAAATAATTTTCAAACTCAACATTTATCTCTTCAGGAATAAAAGTCTTAACTTTGCCGAAAAATTCCGACGTCGTCATTCTCATAGCATTAAAATTGTACCGTTCAGACGCATAAGTCCTTAAAATTTCAGACATTTTATAATAGAAAATCCTTGCGCTTACGCCGTTTCTGTTTTTATATAAATTGCTTAAGGCGTCTAATGCTCTGGTTTTAGAGTCAGTTTCAAGCCGTTTTGGCTTCCTTATGAGTCCTGCAACGGCTTTTGCAACGAATATGGCGCAAATGATAAGCAATACTAACGCAATAATCGTTAAAAAAATATATATGGGTTTAACTTTTAATTTTTTTAAAGCTTTTATATCTTTTATATCTTGTACTGTCTCGTTTCCGACAATACTTATAACTTCAATCTGCGCTTCAGGCGTAAAAAACAAATTGTCAGTTCCGTCAGAATTTATGTAAAAAACCGCCAGTTGATTTAATGTAAGAGTTCCGATTTTATACGCCGCGACATTAAATTTTAATTCGTAACTATTTTCCGCATCGGATACGCGATCGATATCTGAGCTTATAATATCAAAGTCGGCAAAATCAAAGTTTTGCGCTGCACTTATCTGGGCATTTTGCGGTAGTTGTACTTTTATGGTAAATTTTACTATATCGCCGATAAAAACCTTATTTTTATCTAATGAAACGTTTATTCTTTCCTGCGCGTGCAAGGACACATAAGTACAGAGAATAAACAAAACATTAACAATAATATATTTAAAATGTTTACACATTTTTATTATGCCTTTAGTGCATCAAAAAGTTGTATATTGTTACGAAAATCAAAGGTTTTCCGAAATGACTATATCCGACGTATTCGTCTCTCTCTTTCTTTAAAAAATCTTATAAGCGGTTTTATATAAGTCCCGTCTGTATTCAAATTTATGACACTAACTTTCGCTTTTTGAAATATTCTGTCAGTTTTCTTTTTAAAAGATTTGCTTTTCCGTTTAAACGATTCGGACATAGCAGAAGTATCAATTGTTATCATTTCTTTTATTTCCGGATCTTTCATTTCAACTAAACCCACTGACGGTAAGTCGTTCTCTCTGTCATCTTCTATTCTCACGCATATCAAATCGTGCCTTTTTGCAGTTATTGCCAAATCTTTCTCATAGTTTTCGTCCTGAAAATCTGAAATGAGGAAAACAACCGCTCTTCTGCGCCATATTTCATTTATTGCTTTCAATGCTGACGATATCGAAGTTTTTGTGCCGGATGGATTTGAATCGAGTACTTCATCTATGATTCTCAAAACGTTGTTTCTGCCTTTACGAGGCGTGATAATTTTCTCAACTTTATCGGTAAAAGAAAGCATTCCGACCCTGTCGTTATTTTTTAAAGAAGCAACCGCCAAGAGAGCCACCACTTCGGCGGCAATTTCAGATTTTAATTTGTCTGCGCTGCCAAAACACTGTGATGACGAAATATCTATAAGGAAAATTACGGTAAGTTCTCTTTCTTCCGAAAAAAGTTTTATATAAGGTTTGCCATAGCGAGCTGTAACATTATGGTCAATACTTCTAAAATCATCGCCGATTTGATATTCCCTGACTTCGGCAAATTCTATTCCCTGCCCTTTAAAAACACTTTGATACTCTCCGGCGAATATTTCACTTACAAGCTTGTTCGACTTTATTTCAAGTCGCCGTACTTGCTTCTTTAATATATCCTTATCCGATACATAACGATCCAAAACATCTACTGTCATTAACACACACCTAAAAATAGTCGAGAACGGAATTAAAAACAACGATACATTGCAGTTTGTAATTAAGCTTACATTAATAAACTTGTTTTAACTTCATAGCGGACATGATCCGCAATATATTGTTGCCTTCCGTCCCGAAACTATCATTTCAAATTCTAAATTGCCATTCAAGGGACCTCGACACCGTCAAATATTTTCTCAACTATATCATCTGAACTGACAGAATCGGCTTCCGCTTCATAGGTAATTAAAATTCTATGCCTCAAGACGTCGCGTCCGATTACCTTTATATCTTCCGGTATAACATACCCTCTACCTTGAAGAAAGGCATAAGCTTTTGACGCAAGAGCTAAATTGATAGTAGCTCTGGGAGATGCACCGTAAGCAATAAGATTTTTTAAATCTTTAAGTCCATATTCTTCAGGATTTCTGGAAGCAAAAACAATATCAACTATATAATTTTTTACTTTATCGTCAACATAGATATGTTCTATTAAATTTTTCGCTTTTTGAATATCGCCCAAACTAATTACGGAACTCACTTTCGGCAAGGCACGCGTCATTCTCTCCAAAATAATTTTCTCGCTGGACTTATCCGGATAAGAAACCTTAAGTTTAAGCATAAATCTGTCAACCTGCGCTTCAGGAAGCGGATACGTTCCCTCCTGTTCTATAGGATTTTGCGTCGCCATAACTAAAAAGGGCGTTGGAAGCTCGTACGTAGTATCGCCAATTGTAACATGTTTTTCCTGCATGGCTTCGAGCAATGCGCTTTGTACCTTTGCGGACGCGCGATTGATTTCATCCGCAAGAACTATATTTGCAAAAACAGGACCTTTTTTTACAGCAAAATCACTTTTCTGAGGATTATAAATTAAAGTTCCGACAATATCGGCAGGTAGCAGGTCGGGAGTAAACTGTATTCTTTTATAGTCCGCTTGTATTGCAGCCGCTAAACTCTTTACAGCAAGCGTTTTTGCAAGACCGGGAAGACCTTCTAAGAGAATATGTCCATTTGAAAGAAGACCTATGAGCATTCTTTCTAAAATGTATTTCTGCCCGACAAGAATGTTTGAAATTTCACTTAAAAGTTTTGAAACAAAAACACTATCTTGCACTATTTTTTTGTTCAACTCATCTATATTAACTGTCACTTCAAACCTCCTGTCCAATTATAATATCCGTTATAAATTCGGAAATGAGAAACTCGCCCCGTCTAGGAAAACAATTTGCGACGGTTTCAAACGCCGCCGCTAAAAGTCATATGAACCATCTGCATCCTTACGTCTAACGTCGGTCTTATACGATTTGCACATTTACGCGGTGAATAGCAGTCTTGAGAGAAAAGGAATGAGAAAAAGCACCACGCTAAATGGTAATGTATTGAAAGGCAATCCGCTGACAGAGTCCGCTCTTTAAACAGTCTTAAACTAAGTTCAGATATGACCGCTTTTTCTTCTCTATCCAGAGTTCATCTCCCGCTCCGACTTTACTCTTCCGACCTTTGAGGCAGAAAAAAGACAGCGTCGTCATTTTAGATTTTGGCATTTTTATCAATTTACTTTTCAAAAGTAAATTCAAAACCGCCGATTCTCACGGTATCGCCGGGCTTAGCGCCCATCTTTTCAAGTTCAATTTCTAAACCCATTTTTTTAAGTATGTTTTGGTAACGCCTCAACGCTTCGTCTTCGCTGAATTTCGTCATTTCCGTAAGCGTTTCAATTTTAGCACCCACAGCCACAAAAACGCCGTCTTCAACACTGACCTTAAACTCAGGTTCGTAAACATATTTTTTTACAGGCACAGTTTTTATTTCTTCTTCAGGATTAAAAGCAATTGACTTTTCAAGCATTTTTACTATCTCTTTAAGCAATTTGTCAACGCCGACGCGCGTCGCTGCGGAAATTTCAAACAATTTTTTAGTCTTTAAATGTTTTTTGAATTTTTTTATATGTTTTTGGGAATCTGGTAAATCAATTTTGTTTAAAACCGTTATGATATGCTTTTTTGCAAGATACTTTGAATATTTCTTTAATTCGTCATTGATTATTTTATAATTTTTGTAGGGGTCGTTGCCGTCAAAACCGTTTACGTCTATTATATGTATAAGAACTTTTGTACGCCTTATATGCCTTAAAAACTCAAATCCAAGTCCTCTTCCCTTATGAGCGCCCTCAATTATGCCGGGAATATCAGCGGCTACAAAATGTTTGCCCTTATAGTTAACAACGCCTAAATTAGGGGACAATGTCGTAAAAGGATAATCTGCAATTTTAGGTTTTGCAGCAGAAATTTGTGACAAGAGAGTAGATTTTCCCGCATTGGGAAGTCCTAAAAACCCTAAGTCTGCAATTAAACGAAGTTCAAGATTTACCTCTGCGGTTTCTCCTGGAGCGCCTTTTTCTGCTATTCTGGGAGCCGTATATTTTCCCGTTTTAAAGGAAGCATTTCCTCTGCCGCCCCTGCCGCCTTTAACAATTAAAATTCTTTCGCCTGCAGTTTTTAAATCCGCAAAGCATTCTCCGTTTTTAAAAACCAGAGTCCCCAAAGGAATTTTTATTATTAAATCCTCGCCGTATCTGCCAAACTTCCCGCTTGACAAACCTTTATGTCCATCTTCTGATTTAAATTTTGGTCGGTAGGATAAATCTAAAAGAGTTGCTTTGTGTGGATCACCTTCAAAGTAGATATCGCCGCCCTTACCGCCGTTACCGCCGTCCGGTCCGCCATAAGGAACATATTTTTCTCTCCTAAAAGAAATACAACCGTCCCCGCCGCGTCCGGCCGTGAGAGAAACGCTGACTTTATCTATAAACATTGACCAATATACTCCTGATTTTTACTGTTCAATGTTTATATAACATCTGTTGCTAGACTTTCTAATAAACTTAACCGTTCCTGCGACTTTTGCAAAAATGGTGTTGTCTTTTCCCATCCCTACATTTACGCCAGGATGATACTTTGTTCCCCTCTGGCGAACTATAATCGCGCCTGCAGAGGCTTTTTGGTCTCCGTATATTTTTACACCTAGTCTTTGACCGTTTGAATCGCGTCCGTTGGTAGATGAACCCTGTGCTTTGACATGTGCCATTTTACTATCTCCTGATAAATTGCCTAAGCATTAATCTCTGTGATTTCCAATTCTGTTACGTACTGACGATGTCCTTGAAGTTTTTTATATCCCTTTTTCGGTTTTCTTTTAAATACCAGAACCTTAGGAGATCTTTTTTGTGAGATAACTTTCGCTGTTACATTCGCACCTTCAATTACGGGTTTTCCAATTGTTACTTTTTCGCCTTCAGCAAGCAAAAGAACTTCATTGAGAACGACTTCCTGACCTGTTCCCGCTTCTTTAAGTTTCTCCACTACTAAATTGTCGCCTTTTTCCACTTTATACTGTTTTCCGCCGGTTTTAATAATTGCATACATTTGACATGCTCCTTAATAATCTATATAATTTATAAAAATCAAAAAAATTTGTCAAACTAAAGCAGACAACAAATTGCGGCGTAAAGACTGCTTTTTTGCAAATAACGGAGGAGCATAATGTGTATTTCAAAAAGAGTGCTGTCAATTAAGCCGTCTCCGACACTGGCAATAGACGCAAAGGCAAAAGCCCTTAAACAGCAGGGCGTCGACGTTATAAATTTTGGCGTAGGCGAGCCGGATTTTGATACGCCCGCAAATATAAAAGAAGCGGCAATTACCGCGATAAACGCCGGTTTTACAAAATACTGTCCCGTCGCTGGAACACCCGAATTAAAAAACGCAATTATAAACAAGCTTAAAAGAGATAACGGACTCACATATGCCCCTGATGAAATTATAGTTTCAAGCGGCGCAAAACATTCTATTTACAATCTTATCCAATCGGTAATCGACGACGGCGACGAAGTCATAATCCCCGCTCCTTACTGGGTTTCTTATACCGATATAGTTATTCTTGCAGGCGGCAAACCTGTAATAATCAATACAAGCGACAAGACGAATTTCAAAATAATTCCGGAAAATATAGAAAAAGTTTTGACATCGAAGACAAAAGCCATTATAATCAACTCTCCGTCAAATCCTACCGGTGTCACATACGCTGTTGACGAACTTAAGGCAATCGCGCAAGTATGCGTAAAAAACAAAATCCTCATAATTTCAGACGACATATATGAAAAACTTGTATATGACAATTTTAAATTTGCGTCTATTGCAGAAGTTTCTCCTGAAGCAAAAGAATCTACTGTCGTAATAAACGGGGTTTCAAAAGCCTATTCAATGACAGGCTGGAGGATAGGTTATGCAGCAGGATCCAAAAACATTATTTCGGCAATGACAAAAACGCAAAGTCAATCAACTTCAAACGCTTCGTCAATTTCAATCAAAGCTGCTGTAGAAGCGTTAAACGGCACGCAGCAATACGTTGAATTTATGAGAAAAGAATTTGAAAAACGAAGGAATTACATACTTGAAAGACTTAATGCAGTAAAAGGCGTTGAATGCAGAAAACCTGAAGGCGCATTTTATGTTTTCCCAAACATCAAAGCGTTTTTAGGAAAAAGTTTTAACGGAAAAAACATCAGCACGGATATTGAACTTGCGGATTATCTGCTTGATGTAGCTAAAATTGCAGTCGTCCCAGGATCGGCTTTCGGAGCGGACGGATATATAAGACTTTCTTACGCAACTTCCATTGAGAATATTAAAACCGGCATTGATAGATTAGAGACTGCTTTGAAAGGATAGAATTTTATCTGTAATTCGAGAATAATTAAACGTTCGTGTTGTGCAGGAAGTATTTTGCACCGAGTAATTTTGGGTTAGATGTTATTCAACCTGCTGGACGAGTGCCGGCATTCAACCAAGCCGGCAACAGGACAGGGCTTGGATATAGTTACGCTGTGAAACACGCCGATGAGATTGTCAAGCACGGCGCTTACACAATTTATATTCCGCCTGAGTTGCTTAGTTTAGGTAAAGGCAGGCATTGATAATATTTCGTATCCCGATTATTATCATGAAAAAATATTATCTGAGGAACACTGTAAAAGAAGGAGGAAAGACAGACTTCGTCAGTTTTATAATCTTTATATTACTCCTGAAAAATTAAAAACTTTTAAAACGCTGGCTGAACAGGAAGATTATTTAGATAAGCAAATGATTGCAGTTGCCGAGAGTAAAGAAGCTAAAATTAAAGCAGTTAATAAATTGTTCGGCGATAATAATCATCGTTCAAAAGTTGAGCTTTCTGGTTTGATTGTTTAATAAACAAAAGCCAAAATATCCGTTAATTTTGGCTTAACCAAATGCCGAAGGCGTGCGGTAGTAAAATATTTAGTGATGACTGTTGTTACGCTTATTACACACTGAAACACAAAACACGCGTGCGCGATTACGTGCGTGCGTGATATAATGTTAAAGTGTAATTATGTCATATGTTGTCACTTATAAAAAAATAAAAAATCTATCCGCCTTTATAGGATAGGATAGGATAGGATAGGATAGGTATGAAAAAAATAATATGCTTGTTGATTATCTGTTTGCTTGGATTGACTAGTTGTACAAAACAACCGCAGACTGTTGTGCAGGTAGTTGACCGCGCACCCGCAGCGTCTGAGAGTATGCCCGCAGTAGTTGAGCAAAAAGCTGATAATTTTAGTATTCCCTATCCGATAATTTGGGGCAAGATGACGGACGAGCCGAAGATAAAAGGTTACAGGTTGCCGCGTCCTACGTTCGGATATGGCGTGTATGAAATAAGCCCCGTTAAATTACTGACGATATCGGTGATTATCGCATTAATAATAAAAGGATCGTGGAACTTTTGGCACAAAGACACTGTTAACGTTATAGGTAATGTCACCGCAACTCCAACCGGAAGTTTTCAAGCAAATGCGAACGGTGTGTTCCAAGCAAATGCACAAGGTGACTTTAATGCAGTCCCGCAAGGTGTGTTTCAAGCAAATGCGAACGGTGCGTTCCAAGCAAATGCACAAGGTGACTTTAATGCAATCCCGCAAGGTGACTTTAATGCAGTCCCGCAAGGTGCGTTTCAAGCAAATGCGAACGGTGCGTTCCAAGCAAATGCGAACGGCGACTTTAATGCAGTCCCGCAAGGTGCGTTTCAAGCAAATGCGAACGGTACGTTCCAAGCAAGTCTCTCGAATAAAAAGTATAATATAAGCCCTAGCTCTAGCTCGAGCAACGAAGCAAAGAAGAAAAAGATAAAACCTAAAATTTTGATTGATGAAAGCGATAAGAGTTCGGACGTCAAATCACCAGATAAAAGCGATCTCAACCCAGACCCACCAGCGGAATAAGAGGTTGATGTCGGTTAAATAGTTGCAAATTTCGGCAAATCTTATATAATAATAACTAATCTTGTCGTATGCACAGGATATTAATAGTTAAAATTAGAGTTTGCCTATTGAGAGAAAACACAGCGGTTAATTCCGCTGTGTTTTTTTTTGTATTGTGGACTTATGTACTTTCATAGTTATTTTTATCAAAAACGCATTGATTTTTCAACGTTTTGACTTCCGTCTAATTATCTAATATACTAATTATCTAAGTCCGACGAGCGTCCGTCGGACGTTTTTCCCCAAATTTTTAGAGACTAAAAAACGGCAACGACATGCCTTTAATAATGGAAAAAGAGGATAAAAGAATAAGTAATGCGTAAAAAGATTAAAAAAGAGCTAAAGGCTAAAAATGCATTAAAAAAGAAAAATGAATTAGGCAAAATTGACCTTTGGAAAGAAATAAAAGCAGAATTTAAGAAGGAGTTTGACGAGAAGCCTGACGAAGAATATAAATTTGACATGTGGATTAAGCCAATTACGAAAGCTAAGTTTGATAGAAAATGTAGCGAATTAACTCTTGTTGTGCCTAATAGTTATTATGTAACAAGTATCAGCGATTATTTCTGTGATAGAATGGAAGCTATCGCTAAACAAAAATTTGATATGACTATTTCAATTTTGCTCATCGTTGGTGATGAGATTGAAGAAGAACCTAAGAGAATAGAAGAAGATAGAACTCTGTTTATAAAAAAAGAAGAACCACAACTTGAAAAAGGTACTTTTAATAAAAGTCCATATTTCAAAAATCACTCCGATTTTAATAGTTTTATTCGCGATGTCAAAGAGCAAAAAATTCCAGAAAATACGACCGAACTTAATCCAATGCCTTGCAAATATGGTATTGATGATGTCGCTACGTTTTCGCTCCTTGACAGTATTTTTTTTACCTATCCAAATGATAAAAGGAAAAAGGCAGAAGTTAATTTCACGCTGAAACTTGCAGACAGAAGTAGGGTCAAAATGGAGTTAAGACGTGGACAGATTACGCCTGCTGATGAAGGTCGTGGACAGCTGACTACAACGCACGCAAAAATTTTCTTAGCTATTGTTCATATGTGGCAGGAACAAGGTAGCAGATACGTTGATGAAAAAGGATATTTTTCTGCTGTTAATGTTCCAATTCGTGAGCTTGCTAAGCGGTTAGGATATCGTAAATTTGGCGGTAAGATTTTTAGTTATTTAGTGAAAGCTATTGAAAGCCTTGTTTCTTGTCCGTTCTGCCTGTCCAATCAGGAGCGTTTTTATAGTTTTTCCTTTTTTACAAGTGTTTCGGGTGATGATGATAAAGGTAATTACAATCGCACTGTTTTCAGAATTATGGTTAGTCCATTTATCTCGCGACAGTTGTATGATCGCCGAGCTTTTCTGCGAAATTCCGATTGCTATCGGATAAAAAATCCTACTGCTTTCAAGTTTTTATTGTGTTATGACAAAGAAATAATTAAAGGCAATACTCTTAAAATTGGAATGCATGATATCGCTGAAGATTTAGAGATGAGTTCTAAAATGCTTTTAAACGTTTCTTCCGTTCTTCGCGCTGCGTTCCGTGAATTGGACGGTTTTGAATTAAATGAAAATTATAAACTAAAAGCAAAGGTAATTAAAGAGGGAAAGCGATATTATGCACTAGCTTACCGCGAACCAAAACCGAAAGAGATATCGTCACCAGCTGAGGAGCTGCTTGTCGGACGTCTCGGCTTACAAGCAATTGGCTAAGCCCTCAGAATGTCCGCTAATGGCTCAAATTTGCATTTAAACAGAAAAATGATATAATATTGATTTATAGAGGTGTATTGCACGTCCTTGAACGTGTTGCAGATGGCTGGCTCCCGCCAGCGGGACTGACCGAGTGGAACACTACGAGACAGAAAACATATCAAATAAGCCGTAAGGCTACAAATCAAATAACAAACATTTGCTCAATAAAACGTATGTTGCCGAACATACACGCCCAGAATATTGCGATTGCGCACATCAATCGCAATATTCATCTGTGCTGTTTCTAAAAAAACTACAGCACAGGTGGGAGCCTATCGTTGATAGGCGACCTGAAAAAATTTAAAAAATAATTGAAAAATCGCTGTGTTTATATTTTTACATTTTTTAAAAAGCGAAAAAGGAAAAAAATATGTCTTGTTTACATCCTATTAACATTAATGGCAATATTGTGCCATGTAGAAAACGTACGAGCCTGCCCTGTATGCAGGCTCGTTCTGCTCAGTGGATTGGTAGAATGAAAAATGAGTTGAAGTATTGGAAAGATGAAGCTTGTTTTATCACGCTTACCTATAGCCGTCAAACGCTACCGCATAAGGTTACGATTAACAAATATAACAAAAAGATGAGTTTAAAATCTGGTCGTAAAATCTATAACAAAATAACGTATTACAATCCTATTCAGGGCGTGTTTCTTAAGTCCGATTATCAAAATTTTCTTCATCGCTTGCGGAAGCGTATTGCACCTAAGAAATTTAAGTATCGCGTTTGTGGCGAGTATGGAAAAACAGAGACGAGTACATTATCATCTTATTATATTCGGTTTATCTGTTATGCGAAATGTGTATTATTCCGAAAGTTATCGCAGACATCACCCTGAACTATTTTTTCCGTATTATCCTGAATATAGACCCTGAAATTAAGGCTTTGATAAAAGATTGCTGGGGCAAAGGTATCGTTCATGTTGCTCAGGTTGTTCCTGAGAGAATTGCGTATTTAGAAAAATATGTTGAGAAACGTTACAAAGATGATAAGCCTTTTGGTTACGAGCAAATGCCAACCTTTAGCTTTGGTAGTTTAGGTATGGGCTTGCGATACGCTATTGATAATAAAAATGAGATTGATAAGTCCAATGGAATTATAGATAAATATTCTAAATATGACCCTCTTGAAAAGTATGTTCGTGGATATCGTCCTGCGACAGTTGAGATACCTGCGTCTGATTACTATTTGAACAAGATTTTTCCGCCTAGCCGTGTACAAGAAATTAAAGAACTCCGCAGGAGTAAAGTCGTTGAAGAAATGAGAAAAATGGGAGCGAAAATCCTACTGATGTACAACAAATGTCCGTTGCTCTTGCGTCTCGTAGGCATGCAGAAAGCGAACAAATACGGCAGATGTTTGGTAACTACCGACGTGAGAATTTAGGTGACTTTGATGATTGGAAGAAGTGATTATAAAAATATCTGCCACGTTGATTATCCTGAGGATTTTTGTAATCAAAAAACACTTTCAAGCGAGCGAGTTGATTGCTACGGAAATCAGATTTATTTTGAATTTTATGTGTTTGACTACGATGGAAATTATTACAATCTTACACAAGGAAGAGAATGCTGTTTGAAAGAGTATTGCGGATTAACTTACACTGCAAAATATCCGTGTGAAAATAATTGTGTGCATGTTAAATTTAGTAGAATTATAAAAAGTACTAACGATATACTATTTGCTAAGTCTTGCCCGTATTGTGAAGCTCTTGGATTAAAATACGAGGTTATGCAGATAAAAAAACAATATATTTATATCGGTGAAAAAATTAGTGTAGAAAAGTATCTTGCCGCTAAGTAAACAAAAGCCAAAATATTCGTTAATTTTGGCTTAACCAAACGCCGAAGGCGTGCGGTAGTAAAATATTTAGTGATAACTACTGTTAACGCTTATTACACACTAAAAACACAAAACACGCGTGCGCGATTACGTGCGTGCGTGATAAATAAATTATGTCAAATATGCTATCATATATTTTTAGCGGCAGATGAAGAAAACATGAGTAGCTCTTGTTCTGCTTATGTAAAGATAACAACAAAGTCTCAAAAAAACCGCATAAGCTATACTTGATATGCTTATGCAGGATTCGCACAGCGAATCAAAAAAGTAACATTAGCATGCTCTTGATAAGTGGTGTTTGGTTGGAATAGGGATAGCGGCTACGTTATTTACGGCAGTAGCGTGTATATCAACAGTGAGAAAGAACAATATGGACATAAGATTTACAGAAGCACAATTAAAAGCAGTGGGAGGTAGTAAGATATGACCCAGCAGCAATGGGAAGCTTGTGAAGCATTAGGGGAAAGCATAATAGAAGAGTATCTTTCCTTAAAAACAGAAATAAAGTCGCTTGCGCAAAAGAGAAGTGACTATATTACGCTATACAAAAATATATGTATAGGAAATCGTTATCTACACGATAAAAAAATAATAAGTGAGTTATAAATAAAAAAACTATTAGTTTTAGTATGATGTGTAATGTTATTATCATGTGGCTGCGGGAAGTTTTTACAGTCCGTACCTAAAGAAGAAGGTAAGAAAGAAGTAACGCAGAACAACAATCCGTCGCAGTCGCCGGCTCCATCATCGTCACCGTCGCCGAAATGCGTAAAAAAGAGAGAAATAATTATGAAGAGGGTATTAATAGTATATTATTATGCATAACAATGTTAGGCTGTGGACAGCAGACGAAGTCCCCAGAAGCGCCGAAGGAAGTCAAGCAGGAAAGCAAACAGTCTGCCTCCGGACTGCAAGAAAAGAAGGACAAGAAGGAAGAAGCTCCCGAAGAGGTCGGGTACCTGCGTCCAGCGTGGGATTGGACTGTTGCTCATTGGAAACCTATAGCAATAATTACGGCTACTACAATAGCGGTTTTTATATTTGCCTTGTGCGATTACAAGTACAACCTGCACGGCAGAGCGTGGAACGGGATTAAAGCTTGGAGGGCAAAGCCTGAGCCTGCTAAGTCAACGCATACTTCAGAGCATGGCTCACAAGACACAGAGAATCATAAAGATGACGACAAAGATAAGAGTGGCGAGGAAAAGATATAAAAGAATACTATTATTCCAAGATAGATAATACAAAGAGGATAATTATAAGTCAAAAGAAAAGAGGACTACTCTGCTAATTAGGTAAACACGAAATAAATTAAATGAGGAAGAAAATAAATGAGAAAAACGTTATCATTAGTTTTATTGCTTTTCCTTCTTATAGGTTGTGGAAAGAACGCATTGCTCCCTGTCAAACAAGAAGCTAAGCAAGAAGAGAAGAAGGAGAAGAAGGAGCAGAAACTAGAGCCAGCGAAGGAAAGCAAGGAACAAGACCCAGTATTAATAGAGTATGTGTATCCGTCAAGATGGACGTTGGGAAGGATTATGATAACTGCGGTGGCTGTTGTAGAGGCCGCATCAGTGTTGTTCATAACTTATCATGTTAGAGATAGAGTATGTAATTTTGACTTTGATGAAAATACTGTGGAGAAAATAATAATGTATATTCTATACGGATTAACCTTTTTTACAGGACTAGGTGCAGTATTAAGGTAAGAAGATGACAATTAAAATATCAGCCTGATTCACTCCGTTAATTGGGTAAACATAAAAGAAAGATACGAAATCAATTCACCACAAAAGGACGAGAAAGAATAAACAACTTTTTAATCCTCAGCACCTTTTTTAAATTTGATTTCAACATCGGATATATTATACAAAAAAAAGAAAAAAGTAATCTCGCTGTTCTTAACCGCAGTCCTAATATCTGACTGTAATAGAACGGCTGACAACGTCAGTTCTGCATCCACAGTCCTTAAATGCTCCCGCTCTTGCACCACAGTCTCAAAATGCTTCCGCTTCTGAACCTCAGCCGACACCGATACCAGCCCCGACGGCAGAACCAAAAAAGGAGCCACAACAGTCCAGCGTAATAAAGGCGGCTTTCAAAATGTGTTTTCTTGATTTTATCTACACCCCTCTTAAATGGTCTTTTTGTGCGTTGGTTGTTGTATGCGTGCTGAAAGACGCCCCCAAAATTAAATGGCACCACATCGGACATTATATTCCCGATGTGGTGGGATACATGTACGATATCGCCGAAACACTAAAACAGATAAAAGACCCTGTTATGACTTTGGTAACGAGGCGCACCATCAGAATATCCCCTTAACGAATGGAGAGGCTGTACACCATGCCATGAATTGAGTTTGCGTATTGGTGAGTTACTTATCATGGTTTAAAGTATGCAATATGAAAATGAAAAAAATTATATGTATATGTATATGTATATGTATATGTATATGCCTGACGTCTGGCTGTGATAAGTCGCTTAGTCATGGAAGACCTGCGAATGCTGTTGCTGAGGATACAGGAAGCAAGGCACCGCATTCGCTGACGTCAAATACTTCAAATGCTTCCGCTCCAACACCTGAGCCGAGTAAGTCTGCTCCGCCTGCGTCTGATACGGCTGATACAGGCAGCTCAGTTAGGAAATACGCTGTGAATGTTGTTCTTTGTATTGTTGCTCTTGCTGTTATTGTTGGCGGTTATGATGTGTTTAGATATTTCAAACCCATAGAAGTTATTATTCCTGCTCCTAATCCTACAGGTGATATCGCTTTTTTTACTTACCAAGCTAACTATCCCGCTTATAGACGTTGTTATCGTAATGATGTTGAGAGCGTTTCTTATACTTGGTATCTTGGTATCTTGCTAAAAAATAAAATGGTAACTAAACGCTGTTTTTGGGTTAATGAAGGTGGAAAGAATGAGGAAATTGATAGTAAAATAACTGTTTATGAATTGTGTGATGGTAATAGGAAGCTTGGTACATATTTTTATAAGCTTAATACCTAACTAATAGGAGCTTAGAATGCCTGAAAACGTTGAGAGCGTTACAGAAGACATTTTAAAGGAAACACGCAGTATCTACATTTCCGCACAGTCGTTAATAAGGCGGTTATGAGATAGGTTTGACGAGCCTCCCAGAGACCTGATTGATATGTGTGAAGACATAATAAGTTCTATAGGTTAGGTTGCAATTGGAAAGGAAACTTCAAGAAAAAGATACTAAAAAAACGGCGGGAACAAAAAATTGCTCCTGCCGTCTTTTTTTATTCTATTCTATTCCTTAAAGCTCGTCTATGAGAACTTCTACTTGAGTTTTGTCTTTCATATTTTTCACTAAAAATTTACCGTTTTCAAATTCAGTCTTGGCAAAAACTATCGTCTTGACGGCTTTTATCTTATCTGCAAATTTCAGCTGACTTGTTAAACTTTTACCGTTTACAGGACCGAAAACGGAAATATCTTTACCGCCTTTTAATCCGTTTCTTATCATTTTTACCGCAAAAGAAAAAGCTTCGTTAAAAAGTTCTTGATCGGCAATAGCTATAAAGATTTTTTCGGATTCTTGAAAACTGTCGAAGAATCCTGTATTTCGAGCAGCAAGCAAAACTCTTTCAGAACCCAAAGCAAATCCAACCGCAGGAGTATTTTGTCCTCCAAGCTCTCCGACAAGATTATCGTATCTCCCTCCCGCGACAAGAGCGTCCTGCGAACCGACGGCATCTGAACGGATTTCAAAAACAGTTCTCGTATAGTAATCCAATCCTCTCACAAGTTTTTCATCAGCGGTATAATTGCATCCGGCGCTTTCAAGCAGGGACAGCACTAAATTAAAACTATCTTTACAATAATCGCATAGATAGTCCGATATACGAGGCACTCCAGTAAACTTATGAGAATCCGTTTTACAGTCAAGAACTCTTAAAGGATTTTTTTCAAGCCTTCTTACGCAATCTTCGCACAAATCCCGCACAGAACAAAAATATTTAACTAACGCCTCCCTAAAAAGATATCTACATTTTTCACAACCTAGAGAATTCACACGCACGTCCATTTCTTTTATACCGACAGAAAAAAGCAAATCTTGCGCAAGTATAATAATTTCCGCATCGGCGGCGGGCGATGGATTGCCTAGAAATTCAGCGCCTATTTGATGAAACTGTCTATATCTTCCCGTCTGAGGTCTCTCATAGCGAAACATTTCTCCTATATAAAAAAATCTGCCCGCAGGCATTGAAATATCCAACCTGTTCTCGATAAAAGCTCTTACCAAAGAAGCAGTTCCCTCAGGACGCAACGCAAGTTTTCTGCTCTTCCTATCTTCAAAAATGTACATTTCTTTTTCCACAATATCAGTCGTCTGTCCTATCGAGCGCATAAAAAGAGCGGCGTCTTCAAACAACGGAGTTCTAATCTCTTCAAATCCGTGCTTTTTAAAAATTACTCTTGCTTGCTGCTCTAGTAAACTCATAGCCAAAGCGTTTGTTCCAAAAATATCGTGCGTCCCGCGCGGGGCTTTATAATTCATTCTTAATTCCCTTTATTTCTTCATTGAGTTCTATTTTCTTATCGCTTCTATCCATCTTTATCACTCCGACCGAAATAATAAACTGGAATGCCTGTTCCACCGTATAGTCGGTATAGATTATTTCCTTTTCTTCAAATAACAGCAAAAAACCCGACGTGGGATTCGGCGTTGTAGGCATAAAAGCGCAAATATATTTTTTTCCTTTAACCATCTGTTCACCCGTTAAAAAAGCAACGCTATAAGTCCCTTTATTCGGATAAGGCACAAAAATAATTTTTTTAAACTTTTCGGCGCTATCTTTGCCGAATATAAAATTTATAAATTGCTTTGCCGCGGAATGAACTGTTCCCAAAATAGGCAGCTTTTTAATAAGATTTTCTATTGAATTTAAAGCAGTCTTTCCGAAAACCCTGTTTGTGACAAATCCAAGAATAACTATACTTATGATCGAAATAAAAAAACTTGAAATTCTTGCTATAATATGCACCCAATATGCGTCGGCAACAAGAGAGTTAACGACGGGAAAAGCAAAACTGCTCGTCCATTTAAAAAGAATTTTTACTATAGTGAATGTTAACCAGAGCGGAATGATAACAATTAAGCCCGTCATCAAATACGTTTTAATTAAAACGTTGATTCGCTCTTTTAAATTTTTTTTAATCTGTTTTTCATCTTCCATAAATGAAATCCCTGCCTATTTTTAAAAGTTTACTGAGTTTTGTCTCTGAATCGGCTTCCGCATGTACTCTTATCGCGGATTCCGTACCCAACAATCTGAAGCCTATCCATGTATTATCGTCTAAAATAAATTTATATCCGTCAATAGTTATGTTTTTTTGAATTCTCATGCCGGCAATACTTTTCGGAGGTTTTGTTTTTAGAGCATTTCTAAAAATGTCCATAGTTTTTGGTGGCAAATAAAAATTAAGTCTTGAGGTTAAAGCTTCACCAGTCAGTTTTTTAATGTCTCTAAGCAAACTCGTCACGGATTTTTTGCTTATTGCAACAGCTTCCGCCGTCAAGAGACACGCCAGAATTCCATCTTTTTCAGGGAACATGCCCTCTTACAGTAAGACCTCCGGATTCTTCGCCACCAATCACAAAATTATCGCGGTTATTTACCATGGCGTCTCCAATATATTTAAACCCTACCGGAGTTTCCTCAATTTCAACGTCTATTTTTGCGGCAAGTCTGTCCAAAAGATGGCTTGTCATAATGCTTCTTACCGCAATCCCCGTCCAACCTCTCGTTCTATTTAAATGATACAGCAAGATAGGTATAACCTGATTTGGAGTTATAAAAGTTCCGTTAGAATCTATGATTCCAAATCTGTCCGCAGCGACGTCCATAGAAAGTCCAAATCCGCACGATTCCTTGCTTGTGCTAATTTTTTTTATCATAAGCCCGCAACTACATATAACGATAGGAATGCCATAAAAACTGCAAAAATACACTGATTTTCCCACGATAACAGACAGACTTCAGCTTGTTTTTCCATTTTAAATATCCCGACTGCCGCCGTTATTCCTGCCATTTCCTTATTTTTCAGCACATATCCAAGTAATTTTCCGCTGTCAACCTATATCATCAGCTTAAGACCAAACCTAGACGAATTACTCGCATATAAAAATTTCCCCAAAACAAAAAATCAACGATTTATGAAGAATTTTACTAAATTTAATATTTAAAAGCAAAAAATAAACCATATCGTTAAAAGGCACAAAAAAACAAAAATATATTGTCTATAATCCTATATATCATTAGAAGGAAAAAGACCATATTTGTAAAATCTGTAAACTTTCAAAAAATATGCTATGCCGTTTCAGGTTTTATCTGTTAAAACAGGAAAAGAAACTCAACAATCTTACTTATAAGAAAAAGATAATATAAATTTAGGAATTATTAATCGAGGTTTGGAAAGCTTTAGCTGCCAACCTCGAATTGATTTTAGAGCGATAGCAAAATCTATCTGCAGCAGATTTTATCGATTTTAATCTGTTTTAAAATATGTTATTTTGACATAGTTTCCATTTTAGAGTACAATTAACAGTTATGAAACAAAAGAAGCTAAAAAAAAATTCTTTTTTCACTTTTCTTACACTTGCGGCTACCGCTGCTCTTTTAATAATTGCAGTCGGCAAGATTACGGCAAATTTTATAAATAATCTACCGTCTATAAAACAACTTGAAGACTATACCCCCAACTTGTCAACTAAAATCTATGACAAAGACAACAATTTGATAGCCGAACTTTTTACCGAAAGACGTATTTTTATACCGATAAACAAAATACCGGTCAATCTCCAAAATGCTTTTATAGCCATTGAAGACAACAATTTTTTCAAGCATTGGGGAATTTCCGTGAAAGGAATTATGCGCGCTTTCTCAAGAATACTGCTGAAAATGAAACTTGCAGAAGGCGGTTCGACAATAACGCAGCAGCTTGCAAAAACCATATTCTTAACCTGCGAAAAAACGTTAATCAGAAAAATTAAAGAAGCTTTTTTAACGATACAGCTTGAAAAAAATTATTCAAAACACGAAATTTTACAATTCTATATAAACCAAATATATTTTGGCAGCGGAGCTTACGGAGTTCAGTCGGCGGCAAGAATATACTTCAATAAAAACGCACAGGACTTAAATCTCGCCGAATGTGCAACGCTTGCCGCAATCCCAAAATCCCCAAATTATTACAATCCGTTTAAAAATAAAGAAGCTTCCCTCGCAAGAAGAAATCTTGTTTTATCAAGAATGAGAAAGTTGGGTTATATTACAAAAGAACAGGAAGAAGAAGCGCGCTTGACCGCACTGCCGGCAAAAGAAAATGCTCTTAAAGAAAACATGGGACATTATTTTTTAGAATTCTTAAGAGTAGCGCTTGAACCAAAATATGGAACAAACGCTTTATTTAAAGGCGGACTTTCAATTTATACAACTATTGATATACAAGCGCAAGTAGCTGCCGAAAAGACAATTGGAGAAGCGCTTGCAAACTTTGACAAAAACAAATCAGGAGTTTTTGAAAAAGCAAAGCAAGAACCCGTAAAAGTGCAGGGTGCATTAATAGCCATAGATCCGAAAAACGGCGCAATAAGAGCAATGGTCGGCGGACGTAATTTTAAAGAATCTCAATTTAATAGAGCAATTCAAGCGAAACGTCAGCCCGGCTCTTCTTTTAAACCCATCGTATATCTTGCAGCGATTGAAGCAGGATTTACGCCTGCAACAGTTCTCAATGACAAGCCTATGGTTTTTGTCCGCAGAGGAAACTCGTGGGATTTAGTTTCAAGAGACATAACGACGCTTGAAACTATCGCAGAAACCGCGTCTGAAAAAGATTTAATCGACACAAATAAAATTTGGGCGCCTATAAATTACAATAAAAAATACAGAGGTCCCGTAACGCTAAGAACGGCGCTCGCTTTGTCTATCAATATCTGTGCCGTCGAGATAATCATGCATATAACTCCCGCAAAAGTTATACAGGTTGCAAGAAACTTAGGAATAACAACGCCGCTTGCAAATTCTTTTTCTCTCGCTTTGGGATCAAGCGATGTAACTTTACAGGAAATGGTCTCGGCTTTTGCAACTTTCGCCTCAGGCGGCATTAAAACCACCCCTTATATTATAACAAAAGTAACTGACCGAAACGGAAAAATTTTAGAGCAGAACATTCCCCAGCAGAAAGAAGTTCTTTCCCCTCAGGACTGCTTTATTATAACCAATATGCTTAAGGGTGTCGTAGAAAAAGGAAGTGGCGGGTACGCAAAAAACTTGAGAAGACCATGCGCTGGAAAAACCGGCACAACAAACGATTCGAGCGATGCATGGTTTATAGGATATACTCCGCAGCTTGCCGCCGGAGTATGGATAGGTTACGATGATCGTTCAATATCGCTTGGCGAAAAAGCTACAGGAGGAGCAATTGCATGCCCCGTCTGGACGCAGTTCATGAAAGGAGCTCTCGACGGAAAACCGGTATTAGATTTCAGTCAGCCTGAAAATATCGAATGGGTTTTAATCGATCCGTCCACAGGACTTCTTGCTCTAAGTAAAACATCCGAGGCATTCTTGGAAGCGTTCATAAAAGGAACCGCACCGACGCGATACTGCAACCAAGTTGCTCCAGACTATAAAGTACAGGATTTAAGCACAGAAGAAGGATTTTAATTATTCAAATACAATAGTATAATCTCCGTGCAGCATTTCCGCACTTGATATGATATCAAATTCAACATTGAACAATCTTCTAAGTCTCGCTTCTCTTTCCTTAAAATATCCAACTACATTGGGATTCAATTTTATTTTTATCTTACCGTCGTAACCATCGATTTTCAATTGTTTTATTTCATAACAGATATTAGTAAAAATAGATTCTTTTGAAAGAATAAGACCAAGCCCGTGACACACGGGACAAGTATCGCCAAGTAGAGAAAACAACGATTTCCTTTTTCTCTCTCTCGTCATTTCTATAAGACCAAGCTTTGTTATAGGCCATATTTTTATTTTAGCCTTATCGCCTTTCGTGGCTTCGCGGAGCGTTTCCAAAACTTTCTGCCGATTTGAAGCTTTTTTCATATCTATAAAATCAATAACGATTATACCGCCAATATTTCTAATCCTCAATTGCCTTGCAACTTCTTGCGCGGCTTCAAGATTTGTAAGAACTGCAGTACCTTCCTGAGTAGATTCTGCCATAAATTTTCCGCTGTTGACATCTATGGCGCAGAGAGATTCTGCTTCTTGTATTATAAGATAACCGCCGGAAGAAAGTTTTACTTTGTTTGAATTAAGTCCTTTTATTTCCTCTTCGATACCATACGCTTTAAATATCGGAATCTCACCGTTGTAAAGAATAATTCTGTCGAGAAATTCAGGCGATATTACTTCAACAAAATCTGTAACGTCTTTGAGTGTTTTTTGCGAATCTATATACATAGACATGACATCGCATGAAAAATAATCCCTCACGGTTTGAAAAACTATGTCCAAGTCCTTATGTATAAGATTCATTGACTCTGCATCGTTAAATCTCTCCAGTATAGACGCCCAAAGCCTTGTTAAATATATTATTTCATTTTTAATTTCCGTTTTTGTGGCTTCTTCCGCTTCAGTCCTTACTATTATGCCGCCAGTAATATCTTTTTTGAGTTTTGTAACTATACTTTTTAGTCTGTCGTATTCTTTTTTATCTCCAATGTTCCTTGACACGCCTGTGCCATTGCCGAAAGGCATATACACCAAAAGTCTTCCCGGAAGAGAAATATCCATCGTCACTTTAGGACCTTTGTTGTGTATTGGTTCTTTATAAACCTGAACCATAACGTTCTGTCCAGATTTAATCATCTTTTCAACATTTTTCTCATCATGTTGCGCACTCACTATATCGCCAATATCAAGATATGCGTTTTTACCAAAACCTATATCTACAAATGCCGAATTCAGCGCAGGTACAACATTTTGCACTTTACCTTTATAAATATTGTTCAATATCTTCTTAGATTCTCTTCTTTCAATAAATAAATCAAAAAGTCTGCCATCCTCAAGTACGGCAACTTTTGATTCTTCAAACGCCATGTTAACTATTATCTCTTTTTTCAATGTCTTTTCTTTCTGGTACCGTTGAAATGCGGTTTTAGTATAGGAATTCCACTCTTTGTATTTTTTTATTCCGAGATATTTTATTCATTATAATGATATTTTCTTGATTTCCCAATAACCCGGATCCCATTAATTCCCGGTAGGAATCAGTCGTTTAAGGCAAACACACAAATAATGCAATGGGGGCAAATTACACTGCGACAGACTTCGACTCACAGGAAATAAAGCGGCGATATTTCAGGTTGATAGGGAACTACAACACAAAAATATTAAAAATATATAGAAAAATCCAGAATTAAAAAGCCCTGTTTTTTCTTTTGATAAAACTTCTTTTAGAAAGTAATTGACAAAAAATTAATAAGACATTTTATATAATTATTATTTTCCTTATCTGTATCCCTTTTTATCTTTAACATTCAACTTTGTTATACGTCTGGACTAACTATTATCCCGGTTCAAATTCGCTTTTAAACAAAAGAATGGGCAGAGAGGGAATCGAACCCTCACGACTCTTGCGAGTCTCAGGATTTTAAGTCCTGTGCGTCTGCCTGTTCCGCCATCCGCCCACCAATAAAATCTGTCTTTTCTCAAAAATTGTACTACATTTCCCAAATTCTTTCAACCGAATCGCCGATTCGAAAGCAAGCTCAAAATAATTAAAGACACAAAATGCTTGTCAATATTAAACTGCCACGAGCTAGGCGAGGACGTTGAAAATAACCGAATAGAGCAGAGGCATTACCTATTCTCTTGGTAAAGACCAATTTACCAAACACTCATTATATAAAAGCGTTGTTGTCATTCTCGGCGAAGGCGATGTTCCCAGAACTGCTCCGCTATTATATCTTAGAAAAATGTTCGTCGGAGAAGAACCTGAAAATAAAAAAAAGAAGAGAGATTATAAAAAGATTTATCAAAACTCTGCCGACTTAGTCTCACAGCTTTCAAAATTATTTTTAAACACATCTATCATATACATTATCTTCTTTCTTGATTATCTTCTTTTTTGGTTGGCAGTTTACCGCAAATAATATATATATTCACATATATTTCTTTTTTGTTCTTTTAAATTATTTTAAATGCCAAATATTTCGGTTGTTTTTACATTTTCTTCTTTCCTTTTTATGTCAACAGACAATTTGTTTTGCAGCTTCATCGGCATAATTGATTTGCAAATCAGAAATCGTCGAAGTTAATATCTCTTCTTCTTTTTTAGTTAAATTGCCTTTAGTCTTATTGCGAAGCATAAGAAGCATATCAATAGTCGCTTGCGCGCCCTGCAAATCTTTTTTTATTTTACCGTCAACTGGATTCTGCATTTTGCCGAGCTGGCACCATGCCGAAGAAGCAAACATAGTTATAAGATTAAATAAATGCGGGTTAACATCTAAATTTTCTTTTTCTAACATTTTATCTCCATAAAAACAAAGCGATTTGTGGAAAGTGAAGTTTTAACTTTATATTTTTATTCAAACTAGATACTATAGATAATGTACCATCAGTTTTAAGAAATTTTATATATTTTGTTTTTTCAATATTCTTAGAATCTCAAAGCAAAGAAATTTTACCATGCGTTTAACAATGCTCGCTAGCGCGCCATTGTAAATTTTCTTTTTATACGCATATAGTCCACGCGTATCAAAAATTGTCATTAAAACAATCAATATTATTGCTGGAAAAATTTATTTATCGCAGCATTTATTCTTCTAACGACTTCCTCTTTTCCCATAACTTCCATCATTTGGAATAAACCAGGTCCTTGTGTTCTCCCTGAGATTGCAACTCTTATGGGGTGAAATACCTGTCCGGCTTTAATATTTTTTTCTACAGCTAAATTTCTTGCATAATGTTCCAAAGATTCAGCTGAAAAATCATGTTGATTTGGCAATCTTACCGCACTTTCGATTAAAACAAGTTTTGCGCTGTCTTTTGATTTCTCGGAAAGCAATATTTTTCTCACCGCTTCCTCTCTGTAATCTACCTCTTTTGTAAAAAAGAAATCAACAAGAGATGGAATATCCTTCAATAATTTTATTTTATCGCGTTCTAAAACTAAAGCTTTTTTTAGCAGCTCGACATCCCAGCCTTCTGTCAATTTTTCATTATCTGTACATTTCAGCCAGTCAATAAACAATTCGTACACCTGCTGCGGCGATTTTGAACGGATTTTTTCGCCGTTAAGCCACAACAGTTTTACCGGATCAAAAATAGACGGGCTTATTCCGCACCTTTCTATAGAAAATTCTTGTTTTAATTCTTCTATTTTAAAAACTTGCCGACTATCTTCTGTAGACCACCCTAGTAATGCAAGATAATTTATCAACGCTTCTTGTAAATATCCTTCTTTTCTATATTCCAAAACAGACGTATGTCCGTGCCTTTTTGAGAGTCTTACTCCATCAGGACCCAAAATCATAGACATATGCGCAAATTCCGGCACTTTCCAGTCCAAAGCATTATAAATATGTATCTGTCGCGGAGTATTTGAAATATGGTCGTCGCCTCTTAAAACATGAGTTATTTCCATAAGATAGTCGTCAACGACGCATGCAAAATTATACGTGGGTATACCGCTTGTTTTCATTATCACAAAATCGTCGAGAAGAGAATTGTCAAATTCAACTCTGCCTTTTATAAGGTCGTTCAAAACAGTGGTTCCCAAGCTGGGCATTTTAAATCTTACAACAGCCTTTTTCCCCTCACTTTCCTTTTGCTTTCTCTGTTCTGTCGTAAGACGACTACATCTGCCGTCATATTTCGGAGGAAGTTTGTTCGCGCGCGCTTTTTTCCTCATATCGTCAACTTCTTCCGGAACGCAATAACAAGGATATGCAAGTCCTTTCGCAACGAGTTTGTCTGCGTATTTCTGATATACGCCTTGCTTTTTGCGTTCTATCTGGCAATACGGAGAATATTTCGGATTTTCGCTGCCCGGTCCCTCGTCCCAGTTAAGTTCAAGCCATTTCATAGCATCTAAAATAATTTTTACGGACTCCTCAGTCGAGCGGGCTTCGTCCGTATCTTCAATTCTCAAAATAAATTTTCCGCCTTTATTTTTTGCAAAAAGCCAGTTAAACAGAGCTGTACGCACTCCTCCGATATGTAAATCGCCGGTTGGAGACGGTGCAAATCTTACTCTTATGTAACCCATTTACCTTACCTTTTTAATGATAATAACAAAATGAATTTCCGCGCTGTTCTTGCGCACAACAAAGCTGAGACATTTGGAAAACAATGCTTCGCATTATTTCTGCGTTTTTAAAATCTCTCTTCTGACTTTCCGCTTATCTTTTAGACTTTGTTTAAAAATATTAAGTTCCTTTATAAATTCATTTAAGTACTTTTCAACATTTTTGCTATTCGCGGCAAAAATTGGCGCCCACATATCCGCGCTTGAAACTGCGACTCTCGTCATGCTTTTAAAAGAACCCGCCGTAAGCACATCAATCTGTGGTTTTTTTTTCTTTATCTTTTTATAAATTTTATTTAATAAAAAAGCTATAACATGCGGAAAATGACTTGTAAAAGCAACAAGTTCGTCGTGCTTTTTGGCTGGCATATTGACTATATTTGCTCCAGCATCTTTCCACATTTGAGATATAAGCGATTCTTCTTTTGCAGATTGTCTCACCGCGCCTGTAATAATAACGTTTGCTCCTTTGAACATATCTGCTTCCGCTGAAAATATTCCGTTTTTTTCCCGTCCCGCCATGGGGTGAGATCCGACAAAAGGAACACCTTTGCTTTTTTTAAGAAAATCCTTAATTTCTTCTTCAATAGAACATTTTACGCTTCCGGCATCGGTAATTATTGTACTTTTACGGACTATTTTTGACAATTGTTTATACAAAGGCACTATTGTATCCACCGGCGTGCATATAACAACAATATCGGCATTTCTTGCCGTCTGCAGAGACAAAGACACTTCGTCTACAGCTTTAATTTTAAGAGCAGCGTCTAAAGTACTTTTCTTTCTCCCTATGCCTGTTATAAGATAGCGGTTCTTTAAATATCTTGAACTTTTCTTCAAAGCCAAGCCTAAAGAACCGCCTATCTGTCCTAATCCTATTATGCTCACTCTCGTCTTCAATCTAATAATTCCCTTCCCACCGCTTTCGCAATCGGGTCTAACTCTTTCATCAAACTCCTAAACTGTTCAGGCAGCAAACTTTGCGGACCATCTGAAAGCGCTTCCTCCGGACGCGGATGCACTTCTATTATTA